>AQYM01000033.1 GCA_000380705.1 Crenarchaeota archaeon SCGC AAA471-B05 | reverse complement strand
TTTACTCTTTTTTCCAATGAAGATTTTACTTTTTCTAATCTGCTTTCATCTACCAATGCAATTATCGATCCACCACCTCCAGCACCTGTAAGCTTTTATTATCAAACCTTCCTTATCCATTTTAAACTTAAATACGGATATCTCCTCCTTTATTTTATTTAAAATCGCCTCTTTATTTTCTTCTGTAACAACAAATAAAGGAGAACCACCTAAAGCTTCATCTAAATTGTCTGCAACAATTTTTACACCTGCAGAAGCTACAACTTCTTCTACTGATAAAAATTTATCTTCAGGAGCCCTCATTTCTTCCAAAGGTTTTGGCATAAGTAAAGCACGAACTTTAGTAGTTATAACTCCTGTCTTGGTAGCAAATGCTATAATATCATTTTTCCTTATTATTCCATTAAATATTATAGCATTTACAGTTGTACCTAGACCTGTTTCTTGTTTAACATCAAGTATAACTCCTGAAGCGGGACCTTCAGTATATGCTATCCTTGACTTAAGATAATTCTGGCATATACCTGCTACTAATAAAAGTAATTCAGCTATACCTATACCATATATCGCACTGGTAGGAATTATTGCAGTATACTTAGAGAAATCCCTAATTCTATCGAATCTTTCTGCATTTATTCCCAATCTTAAAAGTTTGCTTACTAAATCATAAATTCTGTAATCTAATCTTTCTTTAGTTCTTTCATCTTGTAAAGATAAGGATTCAAGGAAAGAATAGGTATTAGTTGGAACCCATCCTTCAAGTTTATCAAGCTTATTTAATGCTATTATGAACGGAACGTTCCTAGATTTTAATATATCTATACTTTCGTATGTTTGCCTTTCCAGCCCTTTATTTATATCTACAACAAGAATAGCCATATCAGCTACAGAACCACCTCGCATTCTAAGATTGGTAAATACTTCATGACCTGGCGTGTCGATTAATAGAATGCCTGAAATATTCAAATGAATTTTATATTTCTCGATTAAATTCTTAGCGATATTATAAATAACCTGAATAGGTAAAAAAGAAGCACCAATATGTTGAGTCATGCCTCCAGCTTCTTTAAGTTGAACAGCTGTCCCTCTAATTTTATCTAGCAAAGTAGTTTTACCTACATTAACATGACCTAATACAGTTAATATAGGCTGTCTTAACTTCATATGAATAAAAATAAAACTTAAATTATATTATTCTGCTTTTACTTTTTGCTTAGTATAAAAAGAAGTCCACTTATATTTTTTAGGATTTCTGCCAAGTTTAAGCATATTTTTTCTGCATTTACTGGAACAAAAGTATAAAACAGAACCATCATTTTTAACATACAAAGATCCTTTACCCTTAGGAAAATTTTTTCCACAAAAACTGCATGTATATTGTGTTACCATTATCTAGGAACAAGTTTCTTAGCTTCTCTTTCAGTCTCCCTTAACATTAATATATCACCTACTCTTACAGGACCTATGACATTCCTGGTTAAAACTCTTCCCTTATCTTTTCCTTCAAGTATTCTAACTCTTACTTGTATAACTTCTCCTCCCACTCCTGTTCTTCCTATTATTTCTAAAACTTCAGCAGGCGTGGCTGTATCTTGGTGAGAACTCATATTTATTTCTTAGTTTCTTGTTTGGCCTCTTTAGGAGAAATCTTAGCCCTCAATTCTGAAAATTTACTTACAAGTTCATCATATAAAGCTTTTGCTTCTCCTATTTCTATTATTGCTGAAGAAGAAGCGATAGTGTTTATTCCAGCTACTTCGCCCAGCTTCTTCTTATCTGGAACATATAAATATGGTACATTTTTTTCCTCACATAATAAAGGTAAATGGGCTACTATTTCTGGAGGATCAACATTTTCAGCTATGATTACAAACTTTGCTTGACCTCTTTCTACCGCTTTTGTTGTCTCGTTTACTCCTCTTTTTATTTTTCCAGTTTCTCTGGCTATTCTTACGAATTCATAAATTTTTTCATGTAATTCTGCAGGTACTTCAAACCTCACATACATCGGTTTTTTTGATGCCATGTTAATGTATTATATTTTAAGAAATTATAGAGTATTTAAAGTTATTGACTTAGTCCAAAGCTAATCATGAAGATAGTAAAATATACATTCATTATCCTTTATTTCATCCAACTTTACAAAACCAAATCTTACAAATTGTATTATAGTATTAATTTTTAACTTACTAATTTCAGGTTCGGCATATCCTTCAATTAATTGATTTTTATTTATTATCGAAGGAACCTTTATTTTGCACTTTACTTTCCTATTTGAAGGAACCCATTGGATAAATTTCAATTTCTCTTTTGCATATTCCAAGCTTTGGTCTTCAGAAAATTCACCTATATAATTACCATTTATTTTTTTAATTTTGATGTTTCCTAGGTTTATCAATCTAACTTCAGAATCTAAGTCATTTTTACAAATTAAAATTTCAGGATTTGGTTCCAATTCAAATTCAAAGAAATCTTTTCTAGAAGGATGTAGTTGTCTTTTTATAATAATTTTTTCTGGTATATTTAACTTAACAGGTATTGGATTATAAACAAAAAAGTATCTATCAGTAGCGTAATCTATAAGTTTTCTATTTATAGCGTATAAGTTTTCTAAGCTAATAATAGCTTCGCTCGGTTTTATACCTAATTCTAATATTACAGTTTTTATAGATTCGGGAAGAAAACCTCTCTTTCTAAAAGCTATTATTGTTGCTAAATCCGGATTACTAAAATCCTTATAATCCTTAACTATTTTAGATTTTGATAAAGTTAAACCTGAAACTTTTATTCTACCATAATGTATCACTTTAGGTTCATCCCAATTAAAATATTTAAAAATGTAACTTTGCTTTATTGTATTATTCAAATGTTCTTTAGCTCTAAATATAAGATTAACACCCATAAGATGATCATCTATACTTACGGAAAAATTATATGTTGGCCATAAATAAGGTTCGTAACCTAAATAAGATTTTATTTTTTCAATTCTAGGATGAATATATTTTTTAGGATCGATAACTCTAAAGGCTATCCAATCTCTTACGCTAGGGTCTTTATGTTTCATATCCGTTTTTATTCTAATTACACCGTTAGCATCACCAGTAAGCATTTTGTAAAATAATTCTAAATTTTGTTCTGGCTCTATACTTCTATGACTACATTCAATACCTTTAAGTCTATTAATCTTTATTTCATTATCTAAACACTGACAAACATAAGCAAAACCCTTTTTTAATAATTCTTCAATATATTTATAATATATGTTTAATCTATCGGATTGAATGTAAATTTCATCAGGAATTATTCCAAGCCATTCTAAATCCTCTAAAATATATTGATAATCCAATTTTTCCATTTGATTTAAGTGAAGAATTGGTTTTTTAGTCTTAGGGTCAGTATCCTCAAATCTTAGGATAAATTTTCCATTATATTTTTTAGAATATTCATAAGAAAGCAAAGCTGACCTTATATTACCTATATGTAAAGGGCCATCTGGATTTGGTGCAAATCTAGTAACAACTTTTTTACTTGGGTCATGTAAAATTGGAAAATCAAATTTCTTTTCAACTTTTTCCTCTTTTAATTCCTCAGGATATTTTAACAACAAAATACTATACTGTTGTTCCGTGTTCAAAGAGTTAATTTCATCAATTATTTCCTTTGCTATTTCTATATATTTTTTAATTTCTTTTTTTATCTCAGGCCTAAAGAAAACAATCTTCCTTATGACAGCTTCCAAATTTGCTTTTCCGTTATGTTTATAAGCATTTACTAAAGCTTTTTTGTATATTAATTCCTTTATATCCTCCATTAAAATCTTCTCTTAACTAAAAAGTCTGAAAACTCAAATAAAAACTTTGCAAGGTCCTTGGGTAGTTTTTCCGCATACTTTTTAGCTTTTTCGTTGTAATAAATAGCTTTTTTTAAAGCATAATCATAAGAATTTATTTTTTTCAAATAATCGATAACTTCTCTAATTTCTTCTTCACTGGCATTTTTATTACCTAAAACCTTTAGAATTTTTTCTTTTAACTGCGAATTCGATTTTTTTATGGCATAGATGACTATCAAAGTTCTCTTACCTTCACGTATATCATTACCCACAGGTTTTCCTGTCAATTTTTCATCACCGAAAACACCTAAAATATCATCATAAATTTGAAAAGCTAAACCTGAATTTCTTGCAAACATTCTTATGTTCTTAATATCTTTAGAACTGGCTTTACCTAAAACTGCCCCTATTACACAACTGGCTTCATATAAAGAAGCAGTTTTATTTATTATCGTTTTATAGTAAAGCTTATAATTAAAAAAGTTTGTGGAAGGAAGAAACATATCATAACCTTGACCTACAGATAATTTATAAGTTGTTTCAGCCAATTCTTGAACAGCTTTTCTCACAATTCTTTCTGGAAATTTTCTTCTTAAATTTAATAAAGAATTGAAAGCCAAGGAAAATAAGGTATCGCCAGCTAAGATAGCATAAGGAATTCCATATTCAACATGAACAGTTTTAACCCCATGTCTAAACTGGTCATTGTCCATTATATCATCATGAATTAAACTAAAGTTATGTATAAGCTCTACAGCTATTGCAGCAGGAATTGAGTCCTTAATATCTACCCCATAATATTCAGCTATTTTGGATAAAATGAAAGGTCTTAGCCTTTTTCCACCACTCTTTATTAAATGCAAAGAAGCTTCTCTTAATATTCCAGGTTCTATTTTAGATAAAAATTTGATTATTTCGTGATTAAAAAAATCTGCATAAACTTTAATTTTATCGTATATTTCCATGCTATTAAAATATTATGGTACCTATAAAATCCTCATTTTTAACAACCTTTTTTATTAAATTATGCTGTAATCCATTTATGAAAATACATTGAATTCCAATTTTTGCAGCCTCATAAGCTACCAATAGTTTATTAACTAAACCACCTGTTACATCTTCGCTCAAAGAAAAATTTTGAACTAATTCTGGTATTTTCCTATGATCCAGATTTCTTATAAATTTTGCATCATTATATTTTTTAGGATCTTTATCATAAACTCCTGTAACATCTAAACAAAATATTATTCGTTTAGCGCCTATGATTTTGGCAATTTCTAAACAAAGTTGATCTCCGGAAATTATTGAACAGCCATGGTCTTCATCAAAAACAAAATCTCCGTATACCAAAGGAACATATCCTCTTTTGATCGCTTCAATTATCGTTTCATAGAAAAAAGTCTGAATATTTTTATTTTTAGTTATTAGCATATTAGAAGGAGAAAAAGGTATTACAGGGATACCGTGATTAATCATAGATTCTACTATTATTAAATTTAATTTTCTCATTTCTTTTTCTAAAATAGATAAGCCTAACTTTATCCTAGGTAATCCCATATGTATAGCGTATTTTTTAGCTATATAATGCCCAAAAGAACCACCTCCATGAACTATTACAATATTAAAATCATTTACAAACTCTGAAATTTCCCTTGATAATCTATTTATATCATGAATTCGTGTTTTTAACGGTTGATCTTTGTAAGTTATTACAGAACCCCCAAGTTTTATAACCAAATTCTCCACATACTAATAAATTTTTAAATTCAATAATAAATATGGTGGCTAAAGCAATAGCTCCTTCAAAGATAATACTGAGTGGAGAACATTTCGTAGTAGAAGGAGAACCTGCTCTTGTAGCTGCTATAGATATTTATGCTAAATGTATAGTTGAAGAAAGATTGGATGATGATATAAGAATAGAAAGTAAAGATTATTTTGGAAAAATCCATGTAATTAAATATTCAAAAAATAAAATAGTTGATTATGCAGGAGATAAAACTACAAAAAAAATATTAAGACCGATTTTGATTGCTGTTCTAAAAACATTAGAGTTTTGCGAAACAAAAAGAGGTTTAGATGTTTACATTGAATCTGATATACCTCCATCCGCAGGACTGGGTTCCTCTGCTGCTGTAGCTGTTGCTGCATCGGCATCTGTGTTAGGTGAAATTAAAGGAAATATAGATAAAGAAATAATATGGAAAGCTGCCTTTGAAGCTGAAAGAATTATACATAAAAATCCTTCAGGAATTGATGTTACTGTAAGTACATTTGGAGGGTTAATACTTTATAAAAAAGGAGAGAGACCTACTTTTATAAAATTGAATTATAAACCGATTTTTATAGTAGGTTTTATAAATAAAAGGGCAAAAACAGGAAAATTGGTAGAAAAAGTTTTAAAACTTAAAAAAGAAATCCCATCGATAATTAATCCAATATATACTTCAGCAGGAAATTTAACAATAAGATTAGTTGAAGCATTAAAAAATAGAGATTTGCATACAGCGGGATTGCTATTAAATATAAATCACGAGTTATTATCAGCGATTGGTGTATCTATTCCTAAATTAGATATAATAGTAAATATTGCGAGAAAAAAAGGAGCCTACGGAGCTAAGCTTACAGGTGCTGGAGGTGGTGGATCGATAATTGCATTGGTAGATGAAAGCAGATTAGAAAAAGTAAAATCTTCATTGGAAAAAAGAGTAAAAAAATTATTTATTACATCGATTGCAGAAGATGGAGTAAAAATTATTTAGTTTAAAACTCAAATGCGACAGATAAATAACCTACTACACTATCCTTAGACGATTCTGTATCTCCAGAATTTGCATGTTTTAGCACATGTATTTTGGAAATACCGAGCTTTTTACAATAAGCTAATACAGTTGCTGTAGGACAAGGACCACACATAGAAACGTTTTTTTCCTCTATTACTTTTATTAAATATTCAGCATCAAGTTGTTTTATAGCTTCTATTACATAATTATCCTTTTTATAGGTAGTATAATAGTCCTCATAATGATTTAAATCCGTTGAAGCTAAAACGACCGTATTTGTTCCTTTTAATACTTTATATAATGCATTAGCCAAACCTAAAGCTACGTCTAATGTTTGTAATAAAATACATATCGGAACAAATTCAAAGTCTTTTAAAAAATATTGGATAAAAGGCAATTGAACTTCTATTGAATGTTCATTTAAATGGGCAAGATAATCTGATGTTGCAATTTTATATTCCTTTAGTATTTTTAATGCCAAATCCTTGTTTATCCTAACTCTTCCCAAAGGTGTTTCCCATTCTCCTTCAGTCATTATAGAAACAAGGGAACCCATTCCTGTATGGTTAGGACCTAAAATAACTATGGTATCTGGCTTTTCATTTTCGACCAATACCTTATACGCATGAGCAGCTACGGGACCACTATAAATATAACCTGCATGAGGAACGATGAAAGCGGGAAACTTACCATTGTATTTTTCTGCAATTCTAGTAGGTTTTCCTGGACCTATCGGATGTTCAAAACATTTTTCTATTTGTTTTTTTAATTTAATAGGATCTGATTCGTAAAAATAACCCGCAACAGCTGCTCTTCTAATCATATACCTTTAATTTATTTAAAGATTTAAATTAGTTTTAAATGAAAATTTTAACACGAGCCTGCCCTAAAGGGCGAGGATTTTAGTTTATTGTAAACCAAAACATAGACCTTTAGGAAGGGGTATAAACTTTTAATTTAAACCTTATCAAATTATCTTAAAACATTATTCAAGAAATATTTCGACAATTTCCAGTTTTAATGAATTAGTAGAAATTTTATAAGGACTTTCTTTAATTTCAAATCGAATTTATTCCAATTCTTCAATTAATTCTGTTTCAAAGTCATCTATAGTAAATTTAGGTATTTCCCCAAGACCAATAATACCCTTATTCCTTAAAACATGAACGGTTAATAACCAATAAACAGTAGCTAACGCTCTTCTTCCTTTATTATTACAAGGTATAACTAGATCAACATTAGCACAAGTATGTTCAGTATCACATAAAGCAACTATTGGAATACCTACCTCTGAAGCTTCTTTTACAGCTTGAGCATCATTTAAAGGGTCGTTTACAAACAAAACTTCCACACTTTTATAACTTTTAAGCATCGGATTTGTTAATGTACCTGGTAGAAATCTAGATGTTATACATTGGGCACCAATGTATTCCGAAAATTTTGTGGCAGGTTTAATAGCGTATGGTCTTGAAGCGACAACTAGGATTTTTTCTCCTTCAAAATATGATAAAAATCTAGCAGCAATTCTTATTCTTTCATCTATACTTTGATAATTTATTATATTAACGCCTTCAGGTCTAGTCCTAGAAATAAATCTGCGCATATATTTGGATTTAAACCTTGTTCCTATAATTAATGCAGACTTCGTATAAAGATCACTTAATGCTTCTAAATCGTTAAGAGCAGGTATTTTTTCTTCCGACATTTTAATTAAATTTTCTTATTAAATCATTTATATTTGCTTTTTCTTTAAGAAATTCTGATATCCTTATCAATTCATTTAACTTTGAAATTCTTTCACCTCCTACCGTACCTGTTTTTAATAAAGGAGATTCTATAGCTGTTGCCAAATGGGCAATAAATGTATCCTCGGTTTCTCCTGATCTATGGGAAACAATGGGTATTATGTTATTATTCTGAGCATACTCAATGGTTTCAAATAATTTAGTTAAACAACCTACCTGATTAGGCTTTATTATTATTCCGTTAGTACTTTTATTTTTTATTCCCTCCTTTAATCTTAAAACGTTAGAAGCGTATAGATCATCCCCTACAATTAATCTTTCTTTATATCGATTTAATAGCTCTGAAAAATAAGAGAAAGAATTTTCATGAAAAGGATCTTCTATGTACCAAATATCGTATTCTTCTATTAAATCGGATATAAACTTTAATTGTTGTTCCTCATTTAAAACTATAGCTTCTGTTCTATATTCATAAACCTTTTTCTTTTCATTCCAAAGAGAAGAAGCAGCTATGTCTAGACCAATTTTAAAGTTAAAACCTTCCTTGTCTCTTACATATTTTATGGCTTCTTTTATTACTTCTAAAGATTTTTTTATTCCTATCGTAGTTATCCAAGCATTTTCATCATTTTTTCCTCCGAAGTTAGGATCTTTAGAAGCTAATATTTCTGCAACTTTTTTATACACCAAAATATTGGCTAAAATAGCTTCGAAAATATCATTTGCATTTGTACAAAATACCAATATTTCCTGAATATCTATGGATTTTCCTTTTGCATGTTTACCACCTCCTATAATATTCCCTAAAGGTACAGGAAGTTTATAAAAATCCTTATCTTTAATTTTTTTAAAATAAGGAATTTTTAAAGAATTAGCTGCAGCTTTTAAGTTTGCTATTGAGGTAGATAAAACAATTGCTGCACCTAAATTTGAAAGGTTTTGTGTTCCATCCGCTTTTAAAAGAAATTCATCAACTTCCTTTTGATTTAAAGAATCCATTCCTATAAGTTTCTTTTTAATCTCATTAAAATTATCTAAAGCTTTACGTAAACCAATGGTTGGAATGTTTTGTACTTCATAAGAACTCTTACTTGCGCCTGCAGGACAAGAAGATACTCCTTTAGCTACTTTGGTTTCTATTTTCGTTTCAACTGTTTGGTCTCCTCGGCTATCAAAAATTATTCTATTATTAATTCCTTGAATAATTGTCAAATCCATTTATTTAATCTTTCTTCTGCCTCTTCTTTTTTTAGGAACTTCCGTTTCAAATGAATGCGTAAGTTTTGTTTCAACTTTCTCCTTAACTTTTACATATTGTAATAATTCATCGATATATTCAAAAGTTGAGATAAACATTCTTCTACAACAATACCTTGTAATGTTTAGACTATTCAGAATCGATTCAGGATCTTCACCCTTGCTTAATCTAGATTTGTATTCTTCCCAGTAAATTGATATTGGAAAACCGCAAGTAAAACATCTTACAGGTACCAACATTTTTATCTATATGATTTTTGTCTTTTAGCTCTTGCTTTAGTACCCCTCGGTTTTTTTGGTTCTATAGTTCTAGGATCACCACTTATCATTGTTTTGTTATAACTTAGATAAGCTTTTTTCAATTCTTCACTCTTTGTGAATTCAACCAAAGCCCTAGCTATTGCCATTCTAATTGCTTGAGCTTGACCCATAAACCCTCCCCCTTTTACGTTTAAATCAATATCTATGCTATTCCTTAATTCGTCACTTATAAATAAAAGAGGCTCTTCAATCGTATTTCTTACAATCCATGGTTCAATTATTTCCAAAGGTTTTCCATTAATCCTAACTCTTCCTTTGCCAGGATACTTTAAATATGCCCTTGCTATTGCACATTTTCTTTTACCTGTAGCTATTATAACTTGGGACTTCATCCCTTCCAACCAAATAATTTACATATTTCTCCCAAAAAAACATATCCATTTCCTAACCTAGAAACATCGGCATCCTCAAACTTTATAGGCTTTACATTTTTAGGTAGTTCTATTTCGCCACAATATACCCTTAATCTTTTATAAGCCATTCTTCCTCTGTATTTTTTATAAGGTAACATACCTCTTATACTTCTCCTTAATATACCATCAGGCGTTCTTGGATTTCTATGACCTAATTTTTCAGGATTTTTTATCGTTCTTCTAGAAAATCTCTTTTTAAATTTTTCGATAATTCTATGTTTATCTCCTGATAAAATAGCTTTTTCAGCGTTAAAGATTACCACTCTATATCCATTCAATAACATTTTTGCTACATGAGAAGCTAACCTACCTAATATCTGATTTTCAGCATTAACATAAATTACCTCCGACATTTTAAATTATTATTTTAACATTTGTTCCTTTAGGATTTAAATTTATCAATTCTTCATAAGTTAAACATTTACCGTTTACTTTTTCAATTTTATTCTTTGCACTTTTTGAAAAAGCATATGCAGCTATTATTACTGGATGTTCTAAAAAACCATATCCTAAAACTTTACCTGGAACGACTATTTGATCGTTTTCTTTTGTAAGTTTGTTAATTTTCATCAGGTTTACTTCAACCATATCTCTTCTCCTAACATTTAATTTTTCCGCAACAGCTTTCCATATTGGAGCCCCATACGTTTTATAAGCTTTATATAAATATCTTATTTGTTTTCTAAGTATTGGGTTTGTTCTCCTTATTTTAACCATGTTTTATCTTATTTTGCAGTTCTTTATTAATTTCATTGTAAGTAGAAATAATAACATCGATTGCCTTCAGTAAAATTTTTTCGGGTTCATCTATTCCTGTAGATTCAAAGGAAAAAATAAAAGTATCTTCGTTGACTTGTTTATAAGCACAAGCAGCTACAGGTTGAAATCTCGCATGAATGTTCCCCGTTTTTACTCGCGCTATTGCTTCTAAGAAAATTCTTTGACCCTTGGCTAATTTACAAATTGGAATATTTTCAAAGGCTATTTTATAATTAGGATCTAAGGACTTTAAATCACCAGAATAAACCATTACATCATCCTTTTCAGCAGTAACCTCCAACCTAAAGTTCACAGTTGTATCTTCCTTTAATGATAATATATCAGTCTTTATAGGTATTAAACCGATTCTATGTGCAAGCATTTCATCATACATAACAGAAGTATTATCTATAATTAAAACGTCATCTATCGCTAAAGTAGGAGTTCTAGCTATTAATACTCTTCTAATCAAATTGGCTAATTGAGGATTTATACCACTAATTTTAAATTTTATGTATAGTCCTTTTTTTTCGATCAGTTCAAAATTCATAAATGTTTAAATAAATAATTTAATTAGATTTAAATTTTATGTTAGAAGAGGAAATTAAGAATTATTTAAACGCAGGAAGAATTGCAGCTTCAGCTTTAAAATTGGCATTGGATAAAATTCATGAAGGAATGCCTATAATTGAACTATGTGAATTGGTGGAAAATTACATAATTTCAAATGGTGCGGAGCCAGCTTTTCCTTGTAACATATCATTAAACTATGTTGCAGCTCATGATACAGCAGAAGTAAACGAAACAACTGAAATACCTAAAAAAGCAATCGTAAAAATAGATGTAGGAGCTCATGTAAAAGGTTACATTGCAGATACAGCAAAAACTGTTACGTTTGATGAAAAATATAAAAAAATTTCTATGGCTGCAGAAAAGGCTTTAATGACTGCTATAGAAAATGTTAGAGCTAATATTCCAGTATCATACATAGGTAAAATAGTAGAAAATGTAGCTAAAAATTACGGTTTTAATACAATCAAAAATTTAGCTGGACATTTAATGAAAAGATATTTACTTCATGCAGGAAAAAGTATACCGAATTATGATGATGGGAGTAATGAATTAATAAAAGAAAATGAAGTATTTGCTATAGAACCATTTTTAACAACCGGAAAAGGTTACGTTAAAGAAATTAATTCAGTTAAAATATTTTCGTTAAGACAACCCATAAAAATTAAAACTGAATTAAAATCTTTATTCGATGAAATATGGAAAACACGTTATTCATTACCTTTTTGTCTTAGGTGGTATAAAGATAAGATAAGTTATGAAAAATTGAAAAATGAAATAGAAATGCTGAATAGGAAAAAACTCATAATAGGATATCCGGTATTAGTAGAAGAAAGTAAAGGAATTGTTGTACAAGAAGAACATACTATAATTGTTCTTACAAATGAGGTGATAATAACTACTAAAATCGACTGATGAACTTTGACATTTAAGGATGAACTTCAGAGTTTGAAGTAGATTTTTGGCTAGCATTATTTGTTGTTTTCGTGAAATTCAAAGCACTCTATGTCATACATCGTTAACATATGAGCTATATATATAGCCTTTATTGAACTGGGAAATCCTTAATTATAAATAACTGCAAATTATTGCAATTCATCTTTAACTTAAATCCATATCTCCTTGTGAGTCCAAAAAACAATTAAACAAATATTTTAATTCATTGATTGATTAAATTAAATGAAAATTTTTGGTAAAAATATTGATGAGTTTATTAATTTAACAATTAAGGAAATTAAAAGAGTAGTTAATGGAGAAAAGGTTATAGCTGCAGTATCAGGAGGAGTGGATAGTACTGTAGCTGCTTACTTAACATGGTTGGCAGTAGGAGATAAAATGGAAGCTATTATCATTGATACTGGTTTTATGAGAGAAAATGAAGTAGAAGAAAACAAGAGAATTTTAGAAGAAATGGGTATAAAAATAAATGTAATAGATGTAAGTAATGAATTTTATGAAGCTTTAATAGGTAAAAAAGATGCAGAAGAAAAAAGAATTATTTTCAGAGAAAAGTTTTATGAAATTTTACGCAGGATAGTAAAAGAATATAAGGCAAGTTATTTAGTTCAAGGTACTATTGCGCCAGATTGGATTGAAACTGTTGGGAAAATAAAAACACAGCATAATGTACTTGTTCAAATTGGAATTAAGCCTGAAGAAAAATATGGTTTCAAAGTATTAGAGCCGTTGGCTGATTTATATAAAGATCAAGTTAGAAAGCTTGCCAAATATTTGAATATTAGCGAAAAGATTATAAACAGACAACCCTTTCCTGGACCAGGCTTGCTTATAAGATGTGTAGGAGAATTTGATTTAGATAAATTAAATGCATTGAGAAGCGCAACTGCACAAACAGAAGGTTTACTTAATAAAATTAAATCTTCACAAGCTTTTTTAGCTATATTTAGAAAACCGAGAATGGCTACCTCAGCTGCAATAGTTGAGTTTATAAAAGAAATTAAAAATATACTAAAAATAGGCGGAAGAGGATTTAAGACCTATGAATTTTACGAATATGTTACAGGCGTTAAAGGTGACAGCAGAGTTTATTCTAAAATGCTTGGAATATATTATAAGGAGTATGAAAAAATAATAGAGAAGAAGGATGAAATAATTCAACAATTTTCCAAAATTCTTCCCGATTATACAAGGCTTGCTGTTATGATTTCTGAGCCAAGACCTGCAGGTAAGTATGCTATAGTAATAAGGGCTGTTGTAACTGAAGATTTTATGACTGCTAAAGTAGCTGAAGTGGATTTTAATATATTACAAGAAATAACTTCCATAATTTTAAAGGATAAAAGAATAACACAGGTATATTATGACATTACGCCCAAGCCCCCTGCAACTATTGAGTATGAGTAAAAAAGTTTTAATTTTAGGTCCTGGGGGTCAGTACAATCATTTAATATTAAGAAGGGTAAATGAATTGGGCTATATAGGAATTTTAAAGAAATTTGGTGAAAGAATAGAGGATTTTGATGCGATAATAATAGGAGGAGGACCTGCCAGGGTAAATGAAAATAGTGAGGAAGTTAATTATGTAAAGGAAATAGTTAAACTTAATAAACCCATTTTAGGAATTTGTCTGGGTTATCAATTAATTAGTCTAGCCTTTAAAGGAAAAATCGAAGAATATCCTAGTTTTGGCCCCCAGACAATTTACATCAAAAGAAGAGATAAAATTTTTGAAGGAATTCCTGATAAATTTATTGCGTGGGAAAGTCATAATGATACTATTACTAAAATTCCAAAAAATTTTGTCATTTTAGCATATTCAGAAAGAAATAAAGCAGAAGTAATAAAACATAGATATAAAAAGATTTATGGTGTTCAATTTCATCCAGAAGTTAATGAAACAGAATTTGGAAGGATTATAATTAAAAACTTTATAGAATTATAATGGAGAAACCCATCGTAATAATAGATGAAAGAGAAAGGAATTCCAAAGTTCCAGAATTATTGGTTAAGAAAGGAGTAAGTATTAAATTCAGAGTAATAGAAGTTGGGGATTATATAATTTCTCAAAGAATTGGTGTGGAGAGGAAAACCATAAAAGATTTTATAAAATCGATATATGATGGTAGAATTTTTGATCAAATATCAAGGTTAAAGGAAAAATTTGAAATACCTGTAATAGTAGTAGAAGGTGATTTAAATGATTTAATTTTATTTGTTGATAATCCTAACGTTTTTAGGGGAGCTTTAATATCTTTAGTATTATTTAACAACACAAAGATTTTCTTTTCATTAGATGAAGAAGAAACAGCAGATTATATATCTCTTATGGCTAAACAGGAAATGAAAAAAAAGGAATTTTTCCTTCCTTTTTTAAAGGCAAAACCTAAAACTAAAGATATTAGACAAATTCAGTTAAACATTATCAGTAGTTTTCCTTACATCGGACAAAAAACAGCTTTTAAAATTTTAAAGGAATATAAAAATATAAAAAATTTTATTAATACAAATGAAACACAATTATCCAAAATAATAGGATTAGCAAAAGCAAGAAAAATAATTGAAATCATAAATAAAAATTTTGAAGAAAAAGAAGGTTTAATATTTTGATTCTCCTGGGAATAATAAATCTGGAGCTTTTGCAAAAGCTGAAATAGAAACCCTTCTTACTTTAGCCTTTGTTTGTAACTCTTTAATGTTTTTTACACCAGCATAGCCCATAGCTGCTTTCAATCCTGCAACTAATTCTTGTATCACAGTAGTAGCTTCTCCTTTGTAAGGTAACCAAGCTTCCGTACCTTCGGCTATTTCTTTAGATAACTTTGCATATCTATCTACAGCCATTCTCTTTTGTCTTGCGCTGGCACTGCCCATTCCTCTATGAAGCTTGTAATATCTACCTCCTATCATCATCATAGGTGATGGACTTTCTTTGCAACCTGCAAATATGTATCCCATCATAGCTGAAGAAGCACCAAAGGCTATTGCCAATACAATATCTCCTGCATTTCTTATTCCTCCATCAGCAATTATCGGTATATCAGCACCAAGTTCCTCCAATGCTTCTCTAGCTAAAGCTACAGCGTATAAAGTTGGTGAACCAGCTTTAGTTATTTGAGTAGTTGTGCATACCGATCCACTTCCTATACCTACCCTTAGCCCAGCTACTTTTTCTAATTTACTTACAGAATCTAAAACTCCTTCTTTTGTACCTAGATTTCCTATTATGACATCGACATCTACGTTTTTAATTATTTTATAAGTAGCAGAAATTACATTCTGATTATGAAAATGTGCAACATCAATGACCAAAGCATCAGCATACTTGGATAATTTAATTGCTCTTTCTAAATCGAAAGGTGAAACAGCAGCCGCTACCCTTAATCTTCCATTTTCATCCCTTGTAGCGTATTTAAACTTACCTCTTAAACTAACATCTTTATATGTAATTAATCCTACGAGTTTACCATCCTTATCTACAACGGGTAACTTTTCTATCCTATATTTTTTCATTAATTCTATAGACTCCTCTGGTGTAATTTTTTCATGAGCAGTAATTACATCAGTGGTCATAGCTTCTCTGACTTTAATTTCTGGTGAAGCAAATCTTACATCTCTGCCAGTTATTATACCGAGTAGTTTATTATTTTCATCAACGACAGGTAAACCTGAAATTCCATGCTCTTGCATCACTCTTGCAGCTTCACCTACAGTCATATCTGGACTTATAGTTATAACGTCTCTTATAATGAAAGATTCTGCCCTTTTTACTTTCTTAACCTGTTCTATCTGTTCCTCTATAGAATTGTTTCTATGAATTACTCCTATTCCACCATTTCTTGCCAACGTTATTGCCATTTCCGCTTCTGTAACAGTATCCATAGGAGCAGAAACAAAAGGTATGTTTAGATTGATGTTTAACGAGAATTTTGTTGCTAAGGATATTTCATTAGGTTCTATGTCTATATAGCCAGGTAATAGAATAAAATCATCAAAACTGAAAGCGTAACTTTTTTCTATATCTAGCTCAGATAGACGTACCATATTAATAATTGTTGAAAGACATATATCAATTTATGCATAATTCGTTTTCTTTTAATTAGCTAAAGGGAAAAATGTTTCTAAATTAGCTGTCCTAAACGTACTGACTTCTTCACAATAATGAGTCCCTCATCGATTCTTGATCATATCTCTCAAATAAAAACAATCTGGACTCGGTAAAATCTTATTAATTGTAAATTTATTGTAAATTTATTTCTCTCTATCATTTTTATAATCATAAGAGCATTTAATTGCAAACATAAAAATGCTTTAGAAAACTAGGTGAAAATTTTATAAGGGCGATCTTCATTGTAACTGGCGTTCTAAATTTTGTTTGTCCTTATGTGTGAAAAATTAATAAAAATTATTTAAAGCTTATCATGATTTAAAAATTAGATTTGATTTATAATAGATAAAAACCTTATATCCTCTTTTAAGAATTACTGTTTGCTGTTCTTTTATATAAAAATTTTTTATTCGATTAAGTTTTCAATTTCTTGTTCAAATACTTCATCCTTCTCAATTTCATTAACATATATTACATATTGGTTTTGCTCGGTAAACTTAGGAATTCCTTGATGTTTTTTAAGAGAAAAATTAGTAGCATCGAAAATATATACTGAAGGGGTAATTTCTGACTTGGTATAATATATAACTGCACATTCTCCAATAAATTCAACAAAGTATACATAGCCTTTATAATAGTTCAAAGTATAAAAAGGAAGTAATATTGTTGTACTAGCTATTATATGGCAAATAAGATCATTTATATTCTTAAATTTTACTTTATAAATTTCCATGAAATTATTATAAAACAAACGATATAATAATATTATAATGAGTATTAAAAGGAAGTTCATTTTAACCTTAAAAGAAATAGAAAAAATTGTAAATACAACTAACTTGGATTCAAGAGGTAAAGTTAAGGAAATCCTTAAATTTTTAAGGAAAAATTTTGAAAAGTATAACTGGATAGGGATATATTTGCTTCAAGGAGATAAACTCTTTTTATACGAATATGAAGGGAATAGAGAAACACAGCATAAAGTTATTTCATTAGATAAAGGATTATGCGGATTAGCTGCAAGAGAAAAAAGGATCATAAACGTATCCGACGTTTCCTTAAATCCTTATTACTTAGAATGCTTTCCTGAAACAAAATCTGAATTGGTTGTGCCTATTTTTAAAGACGGAATAGTAATAGGAGAAATAGACATAGATAGTTATAAATTAAATGCTTTTGATTCCAACGATGAATGGTTCATATCCAAAGTAGCCAATCTTATTTCCGAAATTATATAATTTTATATAAACGCATATACTTTTTAGAAAAATAATTTAAATAAAATTTAATACTAAAAATTATGGAATACCAAGTAGATGAAAAAAGAAGGAATTTTATCAAAGGTTTGTTGACTGCTTCTACCATAGCTACGATAGCCTCTATAGTACCAGTAAGTACTTATATTCTTTCTCCTTCAACAGGAACCGAAACAGCAAAATACCCTAGAATAAAAATAGCTAATATAAAAGATTTTGATAAAGTCGATGAAAGAAAAGATGAAAGAGGTATAATAGGCAAAAGTATACCTTTCTGTTACCCATTAACTGGTATAACATGCATTTTGATTAAAGCTGGAGTTCCAGTTAAAAACGGAATTGGTCCTGAAAAGGATATTATTGCATTTAACACGATTTGCCAACATTTAGGCTGTAGAGTAATTTATTATAAGGAAATTTCTTCAAAGTTTACTACAAAAACAAAACAAGTACTTTGGTGCCCCTGTCATGCTGGAACTTATGATGTAGAAAATGATGCCCAAGTAGTATATGGGCCTCCACCAAGAAGGGTACCTAGGGTAATTTTAGAAATGGATGAAAATGGAGATATATATGCAGTAGGAATGGAGGGACCTGTAATAAAAGGTCTAGGCCCTGAAGGACTTGAAGGAGTAAATTTGAAGGAGAACCTTAAAGGAGGATTTGGTGCAGGTAGATTAGTTAAGGATCAATATGACGCTTTAACTTGCGGTGGTAGATAATGTCGAGTTTAAGAAAAATAATTAACTATATTGATGAAAGAATAGGTTTCTCCAACACTTTCTTAAAACCTATACCAGAATATGCCTTTAATGTAACCTATTGGTTAGGAGCTATAGTTGTAACAAATTTCGTTATATTAATAATAACTGGGGCAATGCTTGCTTTTTATTATGTTCCTACTTCTGCTTTAAATTACGATGGAATACCATGGGCCTATGCAAGTACAAAATTCATAGATGAAAACGTTCCATTTGGTCATACAATAAGGACTTTGCACTTATATGCTACATATGGAATGATAGGTTCAGCCTTTATACATTTAATAAGACAATTCATAACAGGAGCTTATAAAAAACCTAGAGAAATAATGTGGATAATAAGCATAATTTTAGGAGGATTAGTTTTAGTACAAGGTTTCACGGGTTACCTTTTACCTTATACAGATCAATCAGTATATGCTACAAAAGTAGGTTATAATGTTGCCCGTTCAGTTCCTTTTATCGGAGATTTTTTAGCATACTTAGTTGAAGGAATAGGTACTCAAGATATAATACAAAGATTTTACATGCTTCACGTATTTATAGTTCCTGGCTCTATTTTAATTCTTTTATTAATAAAAATGTATATGTTTGAAAATCATGGAGCATTTGATCCCCATAGAGATACAAGAAGGAGTAAAATAAGATATTACAAATGGTTTCCAGAAGGTTTTTACTTTATTTCCCCAATCGCATTGATTTATACAGGTATTTTAATCATATTTGCTTCACTATTTCCTAACAGGATTGGCGATTATTTTGATCCTGCAAAACCTATTCCTGAAGAATTACCTTTACCTGAATGGTACTTTTATTGGATGTACCAGATAGTAAGAATTTCATACCCGCAAGAATTAGTGAATTTTATTAGATCATTTGGTATAGCAGACGTAGCTACTTTTATAACCATACTAGTAGTAACTATAGCTTCATTATATTTAATTTTAATACCTTTCATAGATAGGAAAAAAGAAGTAGCTATATCTAAAAGATTTATTCATGTGACAATAGGTTCAATCATGTTTGCAGAAGTAATATTATTATCAGTCTTTGTTTTCCTATTTGAAAGAGGAGTGATATCACTAGCAATCTCTACTTCATTCTTTTTAACAGTGCTAAGCAGTACAATTTTAGCTGCTATGATTGCTATTATAATGTATTTATTATATAAAAAGAAGGGATGGATATGAGAAGAGAATTTAAAGTCTATTTGGGTTTAACTCTATTAAATGCCATATTCATATTTGTATTGTTTAATTTGACTTCACTAATTCGCATAATTTTAATAAGCAATAACTTAAATATAGTAGTATTAATACTTACACTTGTATTATCGATAATTGCATCATTTATTTTATATATTATATTATTAATTATTACCAAAATAGGTAATAAAAAATGAGAGAAGTAATAGCTGTAAGAGTCATTTTAGTAATAGTAATAATACAATTTGCATTATTGCCTTTTATATTCTTTGAAACACAAAAACAAGAAGTTATTCCAACCATTACCAGATACTCTACTACTTATATATTTCCAACAACAATCACAGGAAGTAACGAAACAAAAATTATCACAACGACAATCGCAACAACAGCCGCAAAAATCACATATTATACAGTATTTGGTTTTGCTGCTTCAGAAGCACAAAGGAATGCAGGAGTTATAATAGGAATTATAGTTGCATTATTTGGTGCGGCGTTATTAATTTATTATAGGGCATTTGTTAAAGGGAAACATGTACAATATGAAAAAGAATCATGAAAATATGTTTTTTGATAACAAACTTTTATAACGAAGAAACAATTTTTATTCCCTTAACTTATATAATTTTTTTAATTAAAGGAAACGAATTAAATTGTATATTTATTAATGATGGTGTTAAAATTACTCAAAAGAATATTTTAAAAAAAATAAAAATAAAACAAAATATAAGAAATATAATCGAAGCACAAACCGGGTTTTATTTAAATAACTTAAACACAGTTTATGATTTATTAAATTTGTTAAAAAATAAATACTATTTATTTTTAAAAGTATGTAACATTTCTACAATAATTTATAATATCTCAGAATATATAGGAGATAATAGAAATATTGAGGATATTTTTGAACTAACAACAATACATGATATCATGTCAACTTTAATAAGTAGCGATAAAGTTATTAATTTTTAAAATTTAAACTCTATTTTTGAAGGATCTAAATATATTGCTATATAAATTATCGCTAAAAAAGGTGAAGAAAACTTAAACAATATCCAAGAATTTTTTTCTGTAGGATTTAAATAAAGCCAAATTGCTAAAAAGATAAAAATTAAATTCATAATAAAACTAAAAATTAAAAAATACATACTTAAATTTCCTACAAATCCCAATAAAGCAGTTATCAAAGGTAAAGGTAAGCTTGAAATTGCTATTATTCTTGAAGATTTCTTTTCATCCATAATTACAGTTAACATAGGTAAATTTGCCCTTTTATAATCTTCTCTATATTTAAAAGCTAGAGCCCAAAAATGTGGATTAGTCCAAAAATATATTAACATGCCTAATAGAAAAGCGAATAAATTAAAGCTTCCTGTAGCAGCAGCCCATCCTCCCCATGCAGTACAATTACCAGCAAAACCACCTATTATAACGTTTAAAGAAGTTCGTTTTTTTAAGAAAACTGTATAAATATAATAAATTATGGAAGCCAAAATAATGAAAAACGCTGTTAATAAGTTTATAAAAACCAAAGCCAAAATTGTACCGGTAATTATAAATGTTATTCCTGAATAAAGTGCAAAATTCTTATTAATAGAATTTGTAACCAAAGGTCTTTTTGAAGTACGTAACATAAGTTTGTCAGTTTCGACTTCAAAATAGTTATTTAATGCTCCGTTGCCCCATATTGCAAGAGAACCTGCAATAAATAAAATGATCAAAATATCCAATTTAAATTCATAGCCTGCCTTAGTAGCTATTAAATAGGAAAATATTCCTGTGAATATTAGCAGTGTCCAAACTCTAAACTTATAAAGTAAAAGTATATCCTTAATCTTCATTGTTTCTTATTTCATTTACTACAAATAAATAATTAACCATCCTAATAATTTTAAAACAAAAACTTGAACTTAAGAAAACTATTCTTTCGGTGCAAATTAATGATTATAGTTAATCTAATTTTAAATATATAGAAGGATCCTTTATATTTGCCTCCTTAAACGCTAAGATCCGCCTTCTACAATTACTACACCAGCCGCAATGTATGGGAATTTTTTCTCCGTTAACTTCTTTATAACCAAGACCTCCTCTATAACAGCTATAGGTATATTTCCATGGAATACCTAATTCCTCTCCCAATCTTACTACTTTATCTTTATCATAAGTTATTAAAGGAGCATAAACTTTATAACCACCATAATGAGTTGCATGATCTACTAATTTATTCATTATTTCAATAAATTCAGGAGTATTATCTTTCATTGCAACAGGAGTTTCACGCCTTATTCCAATATAAACATCATATTTAATANTATATCTAATATCCAAACTTTCAGCATGTGCCAAAGCAATTAATATAAGTATCGCATTTCTGCATGGATCCCACCATCTCAATATTCTAGACTTTGCTTTTTCTGCATCAAACAAATCTTCAAATTTCGTTTCAGGAATTTCTAAATTTTTCTTAGTTAATAAAGAAGTGCTTATTTCTCCTAACCAAGATATGTCGATTATTTTCATTTCTAAATTTAATAAGTTCGAGATTTTGGTTATACAATATTTTTCCTCTTCAAATGTTCTTTGACCATAGTTACAAAATATAATCTTTATATCCTTTGGTTTAATTCTATGGTATACGTAGTATAAAGCGGTTACACTATCTACTCCTCCGCTAACTAGACAAATCGCTCCTCTTTTTTCCATTATAAAACTTTATAAACAATGTCTTTTTCTCTAACTCTATCCTTTACTTTTAATCCTATTTTTTGACCAGCTGAAGCTTTATCAACATTTCTTTTTTCGATTTGTATAGATTCAACTACTTGTTCAAAATTGGTGGTTGTTCCTTTTATTAATATTCGATCCCCTACAAAAATTTCATCGTTTAATTCCACTATAGCTACACTTATTTTTGGATAATAATGCGTAATTTTTCCTATAATTTTCAATTTTCTTTCACCCATGTTTTGAGAATATTTATAAAAATATAAAATGCTATTTATAAAAGAGCCTTAGCAATTTTTAAAGCCAATTTAGGATGGGATAGAAGTTTTAAAGCAACCTTTTTTATATCTAAACCGTTGGCCAGATCCAGAATATCTTCTGCTGATAGTATATCAGCAAGTTCATCCAAGTCTTCGTCAGGTAGATTCTCCAATACTCTTAATGCCTTTAAACTTTTCTTAATCCTTGAACCCCAATATTCATCATACCTTTTTCTATATTCCATTAATCTTTCTTTTGAATTATCATTTTCCAATGAAGCTTTTGCTGCAACTTCTCCAGCTATTTTTCCTGCAGCAACACTACTATGTATCCCAGCACCAGTCAACGGAATTACTGTACCTGCAGCATCCCCTATTAAAATTACACCGTCTAATACATCATTACTTATCATACCTCCTATAGGAACAGGAGCTCCTCTATAGTCTATTATCTGTGCATGACCCAGTTCTTCTTTGAAATCACTTATGAATTTATCTAAAAAAATTTTTGCAGGAGCACCTCTAACGCCTACACCTACTTCTGCCATTTTTTCATTTTTTGGAAATATCCAAGCATAACCTTTAGGAGCCCACTTATTTGAAATATAAAATCTTACAGCATCCACATCCCTAAATTTTTTACTGACCATTATGTATTGAACTGTAGGTATTGGTTCGGATTTTTCATTGATTCCTAAACATCTAGCTACAGTGGAATTAAATCCATCTGCGCCTATTAAAACTTTACAAGTGTATTCACCTTGGGTAGTTTTTACCTTTACTATTTTTTTCTCTTTATCAAACATAACGTCTTTAACTTCTTCCCTTACTCTAACATGTGCACCGTAATCACAAGCATGAATAACTAATTCTTGAATAAACCTAGATTTGTTTATCAAATAGCCTTTTTCCTTAATATCTATTCTTTTCAAAGAAGGAGAATAAATTTGAGCATAGGCTACATTAACAATTATTTCATCTTTTATAGGCATTTCAGCAGTTTCAAATATCTTTGATCCAGTAGCTTCTCCACAAGGCTTGTTAGCTTGAATGGTAGGGTATTTTTCAATTATTAATGTCTCAGCATTAAATTTCGATGCAAATTTGGCAGCTGACGCACCAGCCGGTCCTGCACCTACAATTATTACATCATAGTTTGTTTTCATTATAAAACTCTACATATTAAAAGCTTAAAAATTTAATTTTTTAACTCACTTAATTTTTTAATTAAGTACTTATCTATAATTGCTGTCAAACCATATTTACTAAAAGCCTCAAGTTCAGCTTTGCATTTTAGCTTTAAAAACCAATTAATTTGTTCAGACCAAAAATCTTCTTCATATCTAGGATCTCTTTTCATTGTTTCTAGCCTATGAAGATCCAACTGATTTAAAGGAATTGAAGGTAGATTGTATTTTTTAATATCAGAAGCCCAAATCCCTAACCATTTAGCTTCTGGTGTTGCTAAATCGTTAATATGCGCTGAAAGAGCTGAACCAGAAATTATTACTCTTGCTATATGCATCCCCCATGGGTCAGCGTCTGTTAATATAAAAACAGGTAAGTTTAATTCCTTATTTAGTCTTCTGATCAACATTCTAGTAAATCTAGGAGCTTGACCACCTGTATCTATTAATATAGCATTTAATCTTTTGTAAACCTGTTCTTCTACAAATCTTCTAAATATAGCACCTTTTTCAATCGCAATTACCATCTTTGCATTGCATTCTATAAATTTTGCAGTAGCTATGGATAGACCTATATTTTTGCCATCAGGATCTGTTTGTAAATTAACCCTTTGACCTTTATGAGTTTCAGGCATAGTATATTCTATTGTTAAATCACCGAAAATAGAACTCTTTTCTTCAGGTATTATATGAAAATATTCCCTTGGATAACCTAGAATTGTTTCAATTTCAACAACTATTTTATCCGATTCATCTTGTTCGTCAAATTTAATTTTAATATCATTAAATGAATTATAATATAAGTCTCTAAGACTACAGGATTTTCCTTTTTTAATTAGATTTTCCTTAGAAAAATATGCAACCCAGAGCAATTGGGCAAATACTTTAGCTTGTCTTAGGCTGGATGCTTTACGTGTTATTTTTTTCTCGCCTAACCTTACTACTCTGGAATTTTTATCGTATATGATATTTCTCACAGTTCTTTGGGGTAAAGTAATACTGGGATAGTTATTATTGGTTATATCTTCAAGTATTTTTTTACCTAGTTCTTTAAATTTTTCTAAGATTTCTTCTTTATTCATTGCTAACTATGCCTTCAAGAATTTCCTTCTTTATTTTTATCTTTGCTTCACTTAACTTACATGCGAAATCGAATATTTTCTCTAAATATTCCTTTAAATAGCTATACCGTTTTTTTTGATATTCATATAATCTTTTTTTATTCAAATAAGCAGATAATTTTCTTGCATTTTTCCTTAGAGATAATTCTATTTCTTTATACAATTCAGGAACGTTAGCTATATATTCTTTCCCTAAAGTCTTATAAGGTATTTTAGTGGAACAAATATGAACGAAGAAAGCTATGGGTTCTTTATAAATATCTATTTTATACAGATTCCAATTTATGTCTTTTATTACCTTCATAGAAACATCGTTGTAACTATCATAAATTAGAGGTATCTTATTGGCAAATCTGAATAGGTTTATTTCATTATCACTTGGAATAGGTATGTTTCCTCCGTAAGCTATAGCTGTTTCTACTATGAATGGATGCCCTTCATAACTTGATGGTTTTCTTGTATTAAAAGCTATAAATTCAGGCTTAAAAATTTCTTTTATTCCTATAATTAAGTTTTCTCCAACAGGAGATAAGGACTTTGAAGAGGGTTTTTTAAAATTATAGTTTTTAAAAATATTATAAAGCTTTATTATATCTTCGTCTTTTAGTTTTCTCACGGGGAAGTCAGGATTTAAATTTAGTTGTTTAATTATATCCTCGGCAATTTTATTACCTATTCTTTGAAAATTTTTAACTAAAAAGCACTTTAAAGTTTCTTTTTTATTAATTGAAATTAACCTTTTTAGCATTTCCAAATCTATACCCTTAGGATGAAGAAGAGTTTCTTCAGGAATTTTAGGCAATAGAGAGGATTTTCTTTTAAAAACCAGCATTCCATAGTTATCCATGAAAACTAAGTTCATATAGGGAAGAAGTATTGAAGTTTGGAATAAGTATTCTAATATTTTTTTCCTAGAATTATAATAATTACCCAAAAAAGTAAATTCTATGATTAAACCATGCCAGCCTTCCTTATTCTCGAACTCTTCATATCTTAGTATATTTGGTTCATTTTTAAGTATATCGATTTGCATTACAAAAAAATGCAATAATTTACTGCCGATCGTAGATGTGATTATTTTAACTGGATTATTTGTAGTTATCTGACCATAAAGTATAGCCATTTTTCCTCCTAAGCCAAATATACCTCTGTGCTGTCTTAATGTAAACTTTGAACCATAAAGAACTTTACCAAAAGCATAAGGCACATTTTCCTTAGGAATACCTATACCATTATCTTTTACTTTAATTTTAATAATTTTATTTATTCCGTCCCCTTCGCCTGTTTCATTAATTACAACTTTTATATCTGGTAATATTCCACATATTTCACATGCGTCTAGAGAATTTTCCACCAATTCTCTTACTATTGTATAACATGCCTTTGTAGGATTCTCAAATCCTGCTATTTCTTTATTTCTATAGAAAAATTCTGAAGGAGATATTTCTTCAAATTTTAACATAGAAATATTTTATAAAAAAATTAATAAACTTACAACTCAGTGAATTGCTTCATTTTCCTTTCCCTAATAACTTTTTCGAGATATTTAAACAACCTTGCATGAGGAGAACCATCAACTATTATCTGTATTGCATTTTTTGCATATTCAACTTCATCAAAACTTCCTATCAAAGCTATTTTCGAATCAGTTATATAAATGCTGCAGCCTGTAGCCTCGCTTATTCTTTTTTTTATTTTTCCTTCCTCGCCTATTATCCTTCCAAGAATACGAGTTATATCCTCTTTATTATCTACTATAGTTTTAAGATCAATCACATATAGCATGTATTCATCTGTAAGTAATTTTTTGGCATCTATTTCGTTTACGCCTAAAGTTAAAGATATTAAGAAGTCCCTCATTTTTATTACATCACTTCCTTTACCTTTGGATATTATAACCGCGTTTAAATTTTCCTGATTGAATATTACTTCAGTATTGGTCAATTCCATGGCTTCTTTAACAAGTTCAGGATTTTTCTTTAAATAATTAAAAAATTTTTCATTTAATGAAACCACCAAATTAATTTGCATGGGATATAATATAATATAACGTCAGCCTATATTTTAATATTGTGAAAATAAAAGAGAAGGATTCGGAAAGATTTGCTACGGTAGAAGAAGTATTTGACCATTCAACAGCATTATCTGCTTATAAGTTAATAAGGAAGAGAATTCTAGATAGATTTAACGGTGTAATTTCTACAGGAAAAGAATCTAGAATTTATTTAGCTTTTGATAAAAATGAAGTTCCTTATGCTGTTAAAATATATTTAACAACATCCGCAGAATTTAAAAAAGGAATGCAAAAATACTTGGATTTGGAAGAACTTAAGATTTATAAAAGGAGTTTTAGGTTAGCAGTATTTGAATGGTGCAAAAAAGAATATTCCCATCTTAAAATAGCCTATGAAGCAGGGGTTAAAGTACCCAAACCTATAGCATATATTAATAACATACTAGTGTTAGAATTTATTGGAAATGAAGGGAAACCCGCACCTTTATTATTTGAAGTAGAATTACCTGATTATACTGAAATATATAATAAGATAATCAGTTACATTGAAATTCTTTACAAAGTAGGAATTATTCATTCAGACTTATCAGAATATAACATTCTTATACATAATAATGAACCATACATAATAGATTTTGGTCAATCTGTTAAAAAAACTCATCCCAATGCTCTTATCTTTCTTTTAAGAGATATTAAAAATATAAACAAATTTTTTAAACAGAAAAAAGTTCAAATTATAGATGATTTACAATTGTTTAATAAAATAGTTGGTTAACTTTCTTGTTTTAACCTACTTAAATAGTTTAGTCTTTCTAATTCCTTCAATTCTGATCTTTTATAGATATGAATCAAATCTCCCCTTGTTTTTTCCTGCATCCCATACCAGGGTAAAACTAAAACTATGTCCCCTTCCTTAAGCCATTCTTTTTTCTTAAATTTTCCAGGTATTCTGCAAATTCTAATTTCATTATCTTCACACCTTACTTTTACTCTATCATAACCTAATGCTTGGATTACTTCCCCTAATAATTCTCCTTCCCTAGGTATCCTAACTGATTTACTTTCTTCTTCCTTGCTCACTTATATACTTATTCTAAAAAGGAAATATAAATATTCATGCGGTTGATAATAAAATTGTATACCGTCTTTTGATCCTTTTTTTAGTTGAAAAACTCTCTTTTAACTTTAAATCGTACTTTTTGCTAAAGCTTCTCGCAAATTTTCTAGCTTCATTTAAATCTATAAAGTAAACATCTACACCATATTCATAAATTTCCTTCTTTATAACCATATTAGTATGTTGATATCTTGATTCGATTTCTGAATAAAAATCGCTTATTAAATTAGGATTATGACTTCTTAACTGAATAATTGCATCATAATCCTCAATCTTATACTTTAAGCAAGAATTGCATAATTTTTTTCTAAGCTTAATGTCAAATTCTTTAGTGACATCATAAAATTCATTGTATTCCATTAAATAGAGTTTTAAAAACATTGTACCTTTTTTTAGGTTATTGAAGTCGATAAGAATATTTAATTCATCCAATTCCAGACCTTCCTTTAGGTAAATCCCTCTTTCTATTTGCTTAGAAATAAAATTAACTAATTCTTCAACCTTTTTTATTTTTTTTCCATCCGTTATTCCAATAGGAAAAACATGAAGGACAAATGGTAAGCTTTATTTCTTTGATTTTCTCAATTAAATTTTCATTTATAAAACAATCTAAACAAATTCCTTTTGAGAAAGATATTTTATTTGAATATTTGCCGCATAAAATACAATTTCCTTGCATTATTCTAAAACCGTGCTAATAGCACCACAAGCCAAGCATTTCAGAAATATATTTTTCCTTTCTTTTTCTATTACAGTATCGTTAGAGTTACATACAGGACATAGAACGTATTTTTTAATATAATATTTTAAACTCATGTTAACCTTTTCAAATGGGAATTTTCCGAAAAGAACTAAAGTATCATCTTCAATTATTCCGTTAACGGCAAATTCTTTAAAGAAGAAACTAGCAAGATGTTGTTTATCCCTATTTAATTTTTCTACAATTTCTTTAAAATTTGTAATTATTGTCCTATTCTTTACGTTATTAACCATAGCTACAGGAAACACAAATCTACTAGATCTTTCAGCTCTAAACTTAACTTGTGATAATGCTCTCTCCAACATTTTTTCATAATGAATTATACTTAATTGTTTTTTGTCCACCGTCTTTATATCTATAATATATTTTATTAAATTTTTATGGATAAAATAAAATTGGCAATAATAGGTGGTTCAGGGCTTACTAAAATTTTTAAAGAAATTGAAGAAATTAAGCATATTTTAACTCCCTTCGGAGTTTCCCAGCCTTTAGCAATAAGTAAAGTGGGAAACGTACGAATAGTTTATACCAATAGGCATTCCTTACCAGGTTCCTTTGAATTTGCCCATGTTGTACCACCGCATTTAATAAATTATAGAGCAATGATATATTCTTTAGCTAAGCTTGGAGTTAAAAGAATAATAGCTATAAATTCCGTGGGTGCTTTAAGAAAAGAATTTAAAATATCATCTTTAGCTTTACCTACACAATTCATAGATTTTACCAAAAAAAGAGACTATACCTTTTTTGAATCAAAATACTATGGTGATGATGAAATTTTAAAAGATTTAAGTAAAGTAAAGCATATAGATGTTACTTCTCCCTTTTGTAACGAACTTATAAGCATAATTTATAATAAAGCCAAAGAAAAAAATGAAGTATATTTAGGCGGTTGTTATGTGTGCACTGAGGGGCCAAGACTTGAAACTCCAGCAGAGATAAATTTCTTTAGAATGATAGGTTGTGACTACGTGGGAATGACCTTAGTACCTGAAATTATTCTCGCTAGAGAATTAGGTTTATGTTATGCTTCAATTTCTGTAATTACTAATTATGCTGCAGGAATGCAAGAAAGGGTATCTTTGGAAGAAGTTATACAAGTTTATAAATCTGTCGAAAATAAACTTCTAAATCTTTTAGAGGAAGTGATAAAGGAGATACCTGATGAAAGGAAGTGTAACTGTTAAATCTAACCTCCTTGCTTATTTCAAAAATTAGGGTAACCCTAAAAATTTAAATATTTACGAAAATATTCTTAATAAAAAGAAAGCGATCAGAAAAATGAAGATCGCCAATCAAATGGTGTTATTTGAGCCTCTTGACTGTTTTAATGTGAGAGATGTAGCTACGAATCGATGGAGAATTCTTACCTTCCAAGGCGGGCATCAGAGGAAAAAGACTGTAAGAATTTTAGGACCCGTAGCTCGCAAAAGAAATAATTGCGATTTTTTTAACTAAAGCCTCACTCTTCAGAGCAAATAAGAAGTCAGAATAAAAAGATTTCATAGTAACTACTTACCATAGAAATACTTGGATGGTTTATGTTTAAAATAAATAAAATTTAAACTTATAAATGAAACGGATCGAGTTGAATAAATTTAGTACTACTTACTCCAATCAGTTTAGATTTAGTTTGTAGTTGCTGCCTAAAGATAATAGCTTAACCTCTATTCATAAATAGTAAGATCGTAGCTCTTTTTATCTTTAAATCTCAAGAAAACAACTCTTTTAGGGCGACATAGTTCATATCTTCAAGGGATAAATTTATGAATATTTAATTATTAATATTAATAAAGACTATGAATAAATAAGTCTGTATGAAAGAATTTCAAAGAGTATTGGTTACTTGTGCTTGGCCATATATCTATACTATTCCTCATTTAGGAAATTTGATAGGTTCAATACTTTCAGCTGATGTTATAGCCAGATATCATAGATTAAAAGGAAGAGAAGTTATATTTGTAAGTGGTTCAGACGAGCATGGAACTCCTATAGAAGTTGAAGCAATAAAACAGGGAATACATCCTAAAAAATTAACAGATCAAAACCATGCAATAATTAAAAAGTTATTCGAAGATTGGTGGATATCCTTTGATAACTATACAAGAACAGAAAGCGAATACCATAAAAAATTTGTTCAAGAGTTTTATTATAAACTTTATCAAAATGGATTTTTATATAAAAAGCAAATAGTTCAACCGTATTGTGAAAATTGCAAGAGGTATTTACCTGATAGATTTATAATAGGAACATGTCCTTATTGCGGCTATGAAAAAGCTAGAGGAGATCAATGTGAAGAATGCGGAAACTTACTGGAACCCACACAATTAATAAATCCTAAATGTGCAATCTGCGGTAATAAACCATTAAATAAAGATACTGAACATTTTTTCATAGACTTTCCTAAATTAAGAGATAAAGTTATTGAATACATACAAGGAAATCCGTATTTTGATAAAAGAATTAAAACGATCAGTTTAAACTATATAAAAGATGAATTTAAAGCAAGAGCTTTAACTAGGGATAATAACTGGGGTATAAGCTCGCCTTTCGAAGGTTTTGAAAATAAAACAATTTATGTCTGGTTTGAAGCAGTATTAGGATATATTTCCGCTACGATAGAATATTTAAAAGGTAGTGATGAATGGAAAAAATTCTGGTTTGATAATTCTACCTTAACTTACTATTTCATAGGAAAGGATAATATTCCCTTTCATTCGATAATATTTCCAGCCTTGTTAATTGCTAGTGGTGAAGGATACAATTTACCGCATATAATATCTGCTACCGAATTTCTAACGTTTGAAGGAAAGAAATTCTCAAAAAGTCAAGGAATAGGTATATGGATAGATGAAGCTTTAAAGATTTTAGATGTTGATTATTGGAGATACTATTTAATTTACATAAGACCAGAAGAAAGAGATACAGAATTTACTATAAATAATTTTGTAGACGTTGTTAACTCGCATTTGAACGACACTTTGGGCAATTTTATCTACCGTGTTACTTCTTTCATAAAAAATAACTTTAATTATATTATCCCAGAACCATCTAGCCTTCAAGAAGAAGAAATAAAGGAAATAGAGATAAGGAATAATTTAATAGATAAAGTAGATAAAGCTTTAAGTGAAGTTAAATTAAGAGAAGCATTAAACTTTGCAATTGAAATTGCAAGAGAAGGAAATAGATATTTAAATGAAAGAAAACCATGGGATGCTATAAAAAACGATCTCATGTTAGCTAAAAATATAATTTATGTAGCTGTCCAATTTATCAATGCCTTAAGTGTTGTACTATTTCCATTCATTCCTAAAACCTCATTAAGAATAAGGAATCAACTAAACTTAAGCGAGAAAATTAAATGGGATGATGCATACAAGGAGATAAAAGGGATTAAAATTAACGAACCTGAAATACTCTTTAGAAAAATTTCGAAGGAATTTATACTTGAAAAATTAAAAGAAGTTAGAAAAGCAAATTAATAAGGGCTCCTTATAATAAAGATAAATTTTCAAATTTCCTAAGGTTTCTCTTCATTCAAGGAATAGCTAAAGTAGAAATAGAATAGAACTTCTTATCCAATATAACTTCTTACCAATTTACCACTTCTTTGACAATTCTTATTAATACGGTATTCCTTTAAGAATAGGAATAAATGTCTAACTTCCTTCCACTATAAAGTATAAGACTTTCAATATTTTGTAACTTAAATCAATAAGGAAGCTCATACCATTTGGTGAACTAGTATATAAAAAGCATAAAATTTAATTAATGAGAATTATTCAATTAAAAAAACTATAAGTTTGTCTTTACAAAAATATCTAAAACCTCGTCCTTTAGGAAGGTAAGAAGGTCAGCTTTCTTTATCAAAAACTTTAAAACCTAGGCAACTGAAATAATAGTGTATGGCTAAAAAATTTTACATTGAAACATTTGGATGTACATTTAATGAAGCTGATAGTAGGTTTATCTCTAATTCCTTGAAGGAATTAAATTATAACGAAGTTAGGAATCCTACTGAAGCTGATATAATAATAATTAATACATGTTCAGTTAGAGCAGAATCAGAGAATAAAGCTATAGAAGCTTTAAAAAGATATAGCAAATTAGCTGAACAAAAAGGTGCAAGAATTCTAGTAACAGGATGCATGGTAAAATTAAATCCTTATAAATTATATGAAATAAAAAAAGATGCAATATATGTAACTCCTTCATTAATAAAAGAAATCCCAAAAATAATAAACGAAGAATTAGAAAATAATTTAATAATAGGCGGAAGTGATAGACTTTATGACGTAATACCTAGGTATGAAGGAGGGGTAACTTACATATTGCCAATAGCCTCAGGATGCTTGGGTAGTTGTACTTTTTGCTCAGTAAAATATACAAGAGGTTCATTATATAGCTATAGACCTTCAGAAATAAAAAAGGCTTTTATTGATGCAATAGAAAGGGGGGCTAAAGAAATTTATATTACTTCTCAAGATAATGCTTGTTATGGCTTAGATATTCATACAGATTTATGCGAACTAATTGAAGGATTGTTAGAGTATAATACAGATAAGGAATATAGGATAAGAATTGGTATGTTTACACCATGGCTCGCCTTCAGGTTAGTTAATAAACTTAAGAAAATTTACCATAATAAAAGAGTTTATAAATTCTGTCATGTCCCTGTTCAAAGTGGTGATGATAGAGTTTTAAGAGATATGCAAAGACCTCATACAGTCAATGAATTCGTAGAATTTATTAATGAATTAAGAAGCGAACATCCAGACCTTTACATTGCAACAGATATAATAGTAGGATTTCCAACAGAAGATGAGGAGGCTTTTGAAAATACTGTAAAACTTGTAAAAAAATTGGAATTTGATAAAGTTCATGTTGCACAATATTCACCTAGACCCTTTACAAAAGCCGCATTTTATACCCAATTGCCAGATTCTGTTAAAAAACAAAGGAGTAGAATTTTAACTAAAATTGTAGATGAAATCTCTTTAAAAAGAAATGAAAGATTTTTGGGTAAGAAACTTAATGTTTTAATAATAGGAGAAGGAGAGAAAGGATATTTGGAAGGAAGAGCATATGATTATAGATGTGTTATAGTTAAATCTGAAGATAAAAGTTTAATAAAGAAATTTATAGATGTGGAAGTAAAGGATGTGACACCGCATTATTTAATTGCTTCAATTCTTAACTAATTTTTATTAATTCGTTTATCTTTGTTTTTAAAATTTTCCACGATAAAGCCATGGTTCTTGGATGCGAAGCTTTTACTTCATCCAATCTTTCTATTGTAGCATTATAAGGAGCATTTTTAACGAGTTGAGGATTCTCATATGATTCTTTTATTATTTGTTTCAAAGCATTAGCGAAAAGTTCAATATTTTCTTTAGTTTCATCTTCAGTGAATTCTACTAATAAAGCTTCATCCACTATTAAAGGGAAATATATCATGCTAGGATGCAATCCATAATCTAAAAGTCTTTTTGCAACATCCTTGGCATCCACACCTGTTTTATCTTTTAATGTTTTAGCTGAAAGCAAGCATTCATGAAAACGCATTATATTTTTATCATGAGTTAAGCTAATCTCTGAAACATCTTTCATTAATTCTATGAAATATTTAGTATTTGCTACAGCTTTTTCCCTAGCTTCCTTTAAACCTTCATATCCTTTTAATAGAATATAAGCTAATGCCTTAATTAATACTAGGGTATTTCCAAAATTTTCTTTTATTCTTCCTATTGTTTTTGGCAAATTGTAATTTAAATAGTACTTTTTACCATCGAATTCTATTACAGGAACAGGTAAAAATTCTTTCAAAAATTCTTTAACACCAAGTGGACCAGCTCCAGGACCTCCGCCTCCATGCGGAGTACCAAAAGTTTTATGCAAATTTAAATGTACAATATCAAAACCCATATCACCAGGTCTAACATAAGTCATTATACCGTTTAGATTTGCCCCATCATAATAAAGAAGACCTCCTACTTCATGAACCATTTTTGCAATTTCCAAAATATCTTTTTCAAATAATCCAAGAGTATTCGGATTAGTAAGCATCAACCCTGCAGTTCTTTTGGATAAAAGAGATTTTAATTCCTCTATATCCACAGTACCCTCTTTATTGGACCGAACTGTTATTACCTTGAAACCTGCCATAGATGCACTTGCAGGATTTGTTCCATGGGATGAATCAGGTACTATGATCTCTTTACGATAATCTAATTCATTATTTATCTCATGATATTTTCTAATTATTAAGACACCTGCGAATTCAGCATGTGCACCTGCTGCAGGTTGGAAAGAAAACTTATCCATTCCGGTAATTTCGCAAAGAAATCTTTCAAAAGTATAAAGTAAGGAAAGTAGTCCTTGAATATTTTCTTCTGGTAATTCTTCGTGTAAATAGGCTAATTCTTTAAGATTTGCAAGTCTTTCCATGATTTTAAAGTTATATTTCATAGTACATGAGCCCAAAGGATAGGGTCCGATGTCTATTGCGTAATTCATTCTAGATAACCGTGTAAAATGTCTTACAACAACTGATTCAGGGAGATTTGGTATTTTTGGTTCATTTTTCCTTATAGCTTCTTCGGGTAATAGTTCAAAAACTTTTTTTACTTCTTCTTCATTAGCCCAATAATCATGATCAGTTTTAATGTCATTATACTCAAAAATTATCCTCTCAGAATATCTTGGTTGTCTAAACATGTTTATTTATAATATCAAATATTTCGTTACATACCTTTTCATAGTCATCATAGTTTTGAAGTTCATTTACTCCTAAAAGTATACATTTTTCAAAATTCTTAAATTCATTTAAAGATTTACCAAAAAGTATTCCTCTTTTTAACAGTTCCTTCCTTAATAAAACTGAATCGAAATTCTCCAATTTAATTACAAAATTCCTGAAATAATATGAATCAAATAATGGAGAAATAATTCCATCAATTTTGGATAATTTTTCAATAAATGTCTTTGTATTTAATAAAATACGTGTTGCTAGTCTTTTTAATCCTTCTCTTCCAAGTAAACATAAATGGATTGCTACTCTTACTGCTAACCAGCTCTCATTAGTACATATATTTGAAGTAGCTTTTTCTCGCTTAACATGTTGTTCCCTCGTTTGTAAAGCTAATACAAAACCGATTTTATCTCCATGAATAGTTGTGGTGGCTCCTACCAATCTACCAGGTAATAATCTTAACAATTTTTGATCATTCTTTATTGCCAATATTCCTAACGAAGGACCTCCAAAAAAGGGATTTATAGCTAAGTGTTGTGCTTCTCCCACTGCTATATCTGCTCCATAGGATGCAGGCTCTCTTATTATACCTAAAGAGACTGGCTCTATACCTGCTATTAATAAAGAACCTTCATTGTGTACAATTTCTGATATTTTGAAAGCGTTAGTATCTATTATTCCAAAATAATTAGGATTTTCCACATAAACTGCAGCTGAATTTTTAGCATTTAGTTCAATATCAGAAATATCTATTTTTCCTTCCTTGAAATTATATTCATATATTTCTATATCATGAGGCTTTAGATAAGTATATATTACTTCTTTTCTTTTCTTACGCATAAAATAAGGAATTAAAACTTTTTTTCTTCCTGTATATTTTATTGCCATAAGTAAAGCTTCAGCTAAAGCAGTAGAATGATCGTACATGGAAGCATTGGCAATATCCAAACCTGTTAGCTCACAAATTAAACTTTGAAATTCAAATAATATTTGCAGATTTCCTTGAGAAGCTTCTGCTTGATAAGGTGTATAGGAAGTTAAAAGTTCGGATGATAAAGAAACATAATCTACAGCTGCAGGAAAATAACTAAAATATGGATATTCAGCTACAAAGCAGTATTTAACATCAATGAGAATATTTTTGCTTAATTCTTTAGATATAAAATTTAATGCTCCAAATTCACCTAATGGTGAAGGAATATTTAATCGCCTGTTAAGTTTTATTTTTTCAGGAATGGGGTCAAGGTATTCCTGTTTTTGCATATTATGAAAACATTTTTTCAACAATAAATATTTATTAATGAAAAAATAACGATATTAATTCATATGAAACAAAAAAAACTAGCTATATCGATAGTCTTACTTATTTTTTCCTTTTTAATAGTTAATTTAAGTAATGTAAATGCGAATGATGAAATATTTTTAAAGGTAAAACGTGAAATAACCCTAAATCCAGCTCATTTAATTGTCAAAGATGAAATAACAGTATTAAATAAAACTGATAAAATACCCGTATATCTTTCAGAATATGAATATGTTAGCTTATATACAATTTGGATTGTCCCACAAAAACCTATTCAATGGGGTTTATTCTATGAAAGAAAATATGGATTTTACATAATAGGAGATTTTGAAGCAAATAGCAACATTACATTGTATAGAATATACGATGATAAAATATTTTTAGAGGAAAATAATAGCTTAAAAATACAAATCCCTGCATACTTTTTAACAGAATATAATGTCGTAGAAGGTTCGGTTAAAGTTTCTTCTCCGTTAAAAGTATCTTCAGTTGACGTTAAATCTCCTCCAGGAGCAAATAGAACACAATACGCTGACCAAACATTTTCTATAACTTATAGTTTTAAAAATATAAAAGGAATGGAAGAATTGGCTAATACGACTAATTTAATCTTTTATTTTAATTTAAAAGATCCTACGGAAGTACCGTGGGTAAAAATAGAGAAAATGGGTCGAAAACTAACCATTGAAGGAGAAAAGCTGCGCATAGAAGACGAGATATTATTAAAATATGCAGGAAGAGGAGAGAAAATTGAAAAATGGATACCTAACATTTTACCAAAATCAAAATTAATATCAGCTAAAGATAGTTTGGGTGATTTAGAAATAGATACTTTAAAAGGAGCAATTAAATTAAGAAATCCGCTAATACCTATTTTTGAAAGCGGAACTTTAAAAGTTACATTATTTATAAGCAGCGAAATTAAACTAAGCGAGCTGGGTTATTACGATTCTAATAGCGGTAATTTTAATTTTAAAATAGATGTTCTTGAGGGTAATCCGTTTTTAATAGATTATTTTGAAGTAACAGTTAGCAACAGTTTCATATCAAACTTAATTTTAGATCCTCAACCTGATGAAATAGTTCAAACTAAAGACGGAATTGATTATAAATATATTAGGACCAGAGTATTTTCCGAAATAAGCTTAATGTTAAAACTTGAAGGGAAACAAGTTACTTATTACGGTAGCCTAACTTTATTTGTACAAATTTTAGTTATCGTATTTTTAATATCTGCAATCTCACTAATTTATTTCAGATACTTTTATTTAGGTAAACCAATGATAGCTGAAAGAAAAGTTCCATTGCTTGATGATTATTTATCTGCAATGGAGAGTATATTACTAGATTACGAAGAAATGGATAAATTAGAAGAAAAACTTAAAAAAGGCTTGATAAATAAAAATGAATTCAATATTCGAATGAATATTTTAAGAAAAGACATAGACAGTAAAGAGCGAGAAATAAGAAGTTTATCTCGTATAATAAAACAAAAATATCCTGAATTGACAAAAAGCTTGAATGAATTAGAAGAATATTATAGTACTTTGGTTAAGGAAATTAAAGAATTAAAAGAAGCGAATAAACTGTATGAGATAAAGAAAATTCCTTCAGATAAATTCAAAAAAATTTATGATGAAAGAAATAGAACTATTCGAAATTATAAAGGAAAGATAGACTCTTTGGTATCTGAATTAAGGGAAAAATATAAATAATAAAATAATAAAAAATAGCGCCGCCAGGATTCGAACCTGGGTCTCAGGGTCCAAAGCCCTGCATGCTTGGCCAGCTACACCACGGCGCTAACTATTATTAAAATACTTTTATCGCTTTTTAAAATTTTTGCACAATAAATCAAGGAAAACGTCCTTTTCTTCTTTTGCAATAAACTTAAGCCTAACCCTTTAGACTACATGAAGACAGTAAAATATATTACGATGACTTAAAGCCTCGCCTTTTAAGACTGAAGGAAGACAGGTTTTAGTTATTAGAATAAACCCAGTTATTTTAAACATTTATTCATAGATGAGTTATTTTTATTAATGTTTGTAACACCTCTTAAACAGATCCATATTGAAATGGGTGCAAATATGGGAGAATTTGCAGGATGGGAAGTGGTAACAAATTATACTAGTAGTATAGAAGAACATCTAGCTGTAAGAAATGGCATAGGTTTATTTGATGTTTCTCATATGGGTAGAATTATAGTTAAAGGTAAAGATTCTACTCAATTCTTAGATTATGTTACAACAAAAAATGTTCTAAAGTTATCTCCAGGAAAAATATCAATTCCAACGGCAATGCTGAATTACGAAGCAGGATTTGTAGATGACATATCCTTATTTATGCTGGATGAAAAAGAGTATTTGATTGTATGTAATGCTATAAATAGAGAAAAAAATATTCAATGGTTAAATTGTATAGCTAAAGAAAAAAATTATTCAGTGGAAATTATAGATATAACTTTTAAAACTTGCATGCTGGCTTTACAAGGGAGAAAAATTAAAGATTTCGAAGAAAGGGAATTGAATCTAAATATCGAAAGAGATAGTTTCTTAAAAAACATAAAAATCTTAGATTGTAAAGTGGAAATTTTAAGTAAAAGCGGTTGGACTGGAGAAAATGGTTATGAACTAATTTTAGAAATAGAAGAAGGGAAAAAAATTTGGAAAAAGTTGCTAACTATAGGAATAAAACCTTGTGGAATAGTAGCAAGGGATTCTTTAAGACTTGAAGCAGGGTTCTTATTATACGGAAATGAAATAAGCGAAGAAATAAATCCTTTGGAAGCGAGATATTGGATATTCAGTTTTAATAAAGGAGAATATATAGGTAGAAAAAAACTGGAGAGTTTGTTGGAGGAGGGAATTAATAAGATAAGAATAGGGCTTGTAATGAAGGATAAGGGGCCTTTACCTAGAAAAGGAAACGAAATTTATTCAGGTAATAAAAAAATAGGATATATTACCAGCGGAGGTTATTCGCCAACCTTAGATAAAGGTATCGCAATGGGTTACGTAGAGCCTAAATTCTTTTTCTTGGGTGGGAGTGTAAAAATAAAAATAAGAGATAATATGTTTGAAGCCAAGATTATAGAACCGCCATTTTTTAAAAAGTAATGTTTTTAGAAGGAAGTGCAATAGAAGACGAAAATAAAAATATTTTTTACGTTATTTTTTACAATGATATTGATGATGAAATATATGTGAAGCCTAAATATCTATATAAATCATCTAAATATTATAAAATTTCTGAAAATAAATCACCATATCTATTACAAAAATATTTAAAATATAATATTTATAAATATTCAAACTATTTAAAAAAATATACATACATTTTCCCTATAGAACATATTAGTAAATATTATAATCCGATAGCAAAATGTTTACAAATTTTAGATAGACCTACAAATATTTATGAAAAAGTCGCAAGAAACATCATATTGGAGATTATTAAAGAAAGTAATGAAAAAGCCCAAAATTTCGGTATTTCCGGATCTATTTTAGTAAATTTACAAAACGAAAAATCTGATATTGACATTTTTTATTACGGAAACAATTATAAAGCAATATACGATTCTTTGGTAAGATTATTTAGAAAAAGAAAATTTTCACCATTTAAAGGTAATTTGTTAAAAAATTTATATATAGAAAGAAACTTTAGAAAAATTATAGATTATAAAATTTTTAAAAAAATTGAAAAAAATAAAAAAATGGAAGGAATATATGATAAAAAATTTCCATTTTCGATAAAAATAGTAAAAAAAAGATATCTGAAAATAATTGAAAGAAAAAACATAATTGAAGATTACGTAAATACAATAGATTCATCTGAAGCCTATTTATGGCCTGCTAAATATGTTATAAAATCTTTGAAAAATGGAGAAGAATATTCAATAATAACTTATAGGCAAAGATACGTAGAATTTTTAAAAAAAGGAGATTTGGCTAAAATAAAAGGTGAAATAGAAATAACAAATGAAGGAAAGATTATAAACGTAGATGAAAAAGGTTATATTATTCCTTTACAATAATAATCATAAAACTGGCTTTTCTCAGCCTTTAAGGGGGAGGATTTGATTCGAAGTAAGCTGGTCTGAATTTTATTCCGTAATAAATTAGACCTTTTTCATCCTCCTCAAACATTTTTTCTAAATACCGCCTCTACTCTTAATCCTTCACGTAACTCTTCATAATCTACATCTGTTAATTGAGCAAAAATTAATGTGCCATCGTCTAATTTAATTAATCCTATTGCATAAGGTGCATAGGCAGCAAATTCGTTGGGGGGTTGGGTAACCCATGTATAAGTTATCAGAGTACCTTTCCTAGGCAGTTCAACCTCTTCCAGTTTATCGTTACCGCATCTTAAACATACCAATCTAGGAGGATAATACTTTTTATCGCAATTTCTACAATATTTTGCAATTAGTCTATACCTATATTTTCTTTCTCTCCAATATGAAGGAGCTGTCATATTATAACCTCTTTAATAATATGAGGAATGACTGATCACCTATATTATTCATAGAATGTACTAATCCTATATAGGCATTAGGTACTTGATTATATGCCTTATCTCTTAATTGTAAAACACTCTCGCATACTTGATATAAAGTAGTAGCTCCTATGGGATGTCCTCTGGCTTTTAACCCGCCATGAGTATTTAAAGGCAAATCGCCATCTTTTTCATGTTGACCTTCGAGTAACAATTTATACCCTTCTCCTTTATTTAATAAACCTAGACTTTCCAATATTATCGGTGAAGCAATTGTATAAGGATCATATATTTCAAGGAAATCAATATCCTTTAATTCTATTTTTGCATGTTTCCTAATTTGTGAAAAAGAATCTCTTAAAGATGCAAATAATAGCATGTCTTCTCGATATAAAACGTTTACATCTGTTGAAGCACTTATCATTTCTAATTTAACACTATAATCTTTATTTTCAACTTGATCTTTACTGGATAGCATAATACTCGCTGCACCGTCAGATACAGGATAACTTTCAAATAATCTTATAGGGTCAACAAGAATAGGTGAAGATAGTATTCTTTCAACAGGTAAATTAAATCTATATTGTGCATGCTCAACATTTATTGCCATTTTATGATCATGAGAAGCAAATTGAGCTATATTTTCTTGTTTTGCATTATATCTTTTTAAATATAATTTATATAATATTGCAAAAATTGAAGCAGGAGTTATTCCGTTATATACAAAATATTCATAATCTAAAAATGAAGAAACATATGAAATAAATTGATGGGGTAATGCATCAGATATTTTCTCCACACCTATGATTAAAACATTTTTAAACATACCTGATGCTATAGCCATATAACCAACCATTAAAGCCGAAGCACCGGAAGCCTCACCAGTTTCTATTCGAAGGTTAGGTATTTTATTTAAAGATAAATTTTCGGCTATTAAATTACTTAAAGATTCTTGGTATTGTATAAAACCTCCGAGCGCGTTAGAAACAACTATTAGATCGGGTTTTTTATAATTACAATCTTTTAAACAATTTTGTACCGATTCATAGGTAAGATGTTTTAAAGATTTATTCCAATGTTCGGATACTTTTGTTAAACCTATACCAGTTATGTATACTTCGTTCATGTTTATTTATTATATTTATTCCTATGTTTAGCATATATTGCATAATCTACGTATTTTCTCTTACTTACATAATCCATTATTAACGGTGCTAAATTCCTCTTAGATTCTATTCCATCGCATACCACAAAGGAAAATGCATCACTACCTGCACCTGAACCAAAGGAAGCTAAGAGAATTCTATCACCAGGTTTAGCTATATCTAATACAGCTGCAAAACCCAACAAAGAAGAAGCTGCATATGAGTTACCTATTAAAGGAACCAAAAGACCTGGCTTATATTGTTCTGATTTGAAGCCCAAAGATGTTGCTACTTCCTGCGGAAACTTTGAATTAGGTTGATGAAAAACTGCGTATTTAAAATCTGATGGTTTAAGATTTAATTCCTTCATAAGGTTAGAAGCAGCTTCCCTTATATGATGAAAGTATGCAGGTTCTCCGGTGAATCTATAATAATGCATAGGATATATTTGTCCTTCTCTTCTCCAAAAATCAGGAGTATCGGTTACATAGGAAAAACTTCCTTCAAGAATAGCAATATCTTCAAATTCCCCAGCTTTTGCAAGTAAAAAAGCTGCTGCCGCAGCACCTGCAGTATATTCTAGTTCATCACCGGGTCTTCCTCTTGCTATATCTGCACCTATAGCTAAAGCAGATTTTACCATACCTGAAGAAACTAGACCAATACATGTTTGCATAGCTTCTGTACCTGCTTTACAGGCAAATTCGTAATCAGATGCAAGAACATTTGGTGTTATACCTAAGGCTTCTGCAACTACAGTAGAAGTTGGTTTAACGGTATAAATTTTAGATTCTGTTCCTACATATACAGCTCCGATCAGTGAAGGAGAAATTTTTGCTCTCTTCAACGCATTATATGCGGCTTCTACAGACATTGTAGCTGTATCCTCATCATAAGCAGCTACGGATTTTTCTTCAAGTGGCAAAGCTTTATCACTTTTACCCCATATTCGAGCTATTTCCTTCGCTTTAATTCTTCTGATAGGAATATAACCCCCATAACCTATTATTGAAACCTGATGTAGTGGTTTCATTTAGTAATACAACATTTTAATAATTTAAAAATTTATCTAGTAATTACGCTGAGTTCTTCTTGTCTTAAAGAGTGAGTTCTCCGCAAAGAAAATCTTTTATAACTGGAAAAATTTAGAAAAACCTGTTATTAAGATAAAGAAAACGTGCAACAAAAACCATTTTAGTATTCATTCTTATTAAAAATAACTAAGTTTTGATAAAAATTTATTAAATTTTTAAGTTTAAAAAATGTAGATTAAAATTACTGATTATTAAGAAAAAAACAAAAATGAAAAATAAAAAAAGAAAAATAAAATCGAATTTTGAAAATTTAATTTCGTAGAACATCGTAGGTCTTTTCACTGCTCCAAAACATCTTGATTCCATAGCTTCAGCAACATTAATTGCTCTATTAATAGATATTGCAAGCAATGGAATAAATACAGGTGTATAATTTTTAATTCTTTTAATTAAATTACCCTTCTGTGTTTCTAATCCCCTTGACCTTTGTGCATCTATAATATTCATCGCATCTTTCATTAATGTAGGAATAAACCTTATAGATAAAGACAGGGAGAAAACCAAATAAAAAGGAAATCTTAATTTATAAAGCATTAAAACTATTTCGTCAGGTGACGTAGTTAAAGAAAAAATTAAAAATGAAAAGACTAAAATTAATAATCTAAGAACCATAGCAATCGATATATCAACGTTAAAGGTAAAAATATAATTAAAGAAAAAAACGAGGAAAGCAAACAATGAAATGAATTTTAAAATAGACAATAATTCTTTATATAATTTAGAAAAAATTAAAGGAATTATAGAAATTATAAATAATTGAAATAAATATGTCAACGAACTGCTTACCAATGCCAAAAATAACATTGCTACTGCATAAATCAATTTTGTCCTAGGATCTAGTTTATGTATTAAAGACTTTTTCTTCACGAAAAAAAGTAGTTCTGGTCTTATCATTTTATTACTAATTGAATAAATTCCTCAACAGTTGCAACCTTTCTATCTAATTTAATACCGTTCTTTTCAAGTTCTATTATTATTTTAGCTAATGTAGGTTGAATTAGATTAGCTTTTTCTAAAATATCTGAATCGTAAATTATGTCGATTAAAGAACCATCCCTTATTATTTCCCCATTTTTTAAAATTATACCCCTTTCAGCTACTTCCAAAGCGAAATCAAAGTCGTGAGTGACGGTTATTATAGTTTTGCCTTCCTTTTTAAGATTCTTTATTATGTTAATCAAAGTTTTTCTTTGATAGTAATCCAAACCTATAGTAGGTTCGTCCAATACTATTATCTTAGGGTCATAACATAATATAGACGCTATAGCAACTCTCTTTTTTTCTCCTCCGCTTAGGAGCAAAGGAGAATGGGTTTCATACTTTTCCAAATCAAATAACTTTAACATACTTCTTACTCTCTTTAAAATTTCCTCTTTATTAAAACCAAAGTTAATTAATGCAAAGGATATTTCTTCAAATACAGTATTGGAAAATAATTGATGGTCTGGATTTTGGAAAACGATTCCAACCGTTCGAGAAAGTTCAGCTATACTTTTCTCTTTAGTATTTTTTCCTTCTATTATAACGTCTCCCTTGGTCGGTTTTAAAATTCCATTCAAATGTTTTATTAAAGTAGTTTTTCCTGACCCGTTCGGGCCTAATATAGCTGTACTCTCTCCTGAATCTATGGTTAAGTTTATATTGTTTAAAGTATATTTTTCTTCAAAAGGATACCTAAAATAAAGATCTTTAATTTCTATTAATTTCATATATTTTCTTGAAATTATTAACAAATTCTTCTAATGTTAAACATATATCAAAATTATATTTTTTTCTTAAAAGTTTACTTATTTTACTTATTTTAGGTTCCATTATACCAAATTCTTCAAGGTTATAAGAAAGAATTTCTCTTGGAGGACCGTCTAAAATTATTCTTCCCTCGTTCATAACTATTATCCTACTGGCATAATTTATAAGCAAATCCAATCTATGTTCCGCAATTATAATAGTATACTTTAAATTTTTATTTAAATAATTCAATAACTCGGCAAGATTATATGAAGATTTAAGATCTAAATTACTAAAGGGTTCATCTAAAGCTAGAATCTTAGGTTTTAGAGCCAAAACTGAGCCAATGGCTACTTTTTGTTGTTCTCCTCCACTAAGTAAGAATGGAGATTTATACCTAATATGTTCTATATTTAGTAATTTAATTATCTCGTTCACTATTCTTACCATTTCGTCTTTTTTATAACCTAAGTTTTCCAATCCAAAGGCTATTTCTTTTTCAACTGTCATAGACAAAAGTTGGTCTTCTGGATCCTGGAAAACTAAGCCAACATATTTTGCCATCTCATAAGTTTTTCTATCCTTAACAATAAGACCATAAACTGAAACTTCTCCTTTATATTCTCCTTTGTAAAAATGTGGAATTAAGCCATTTAATAATCTAATTAAAGTAGTTTTACCACACCCACTAGGACCTGCTAGTATTACAAAGTCTCCTTCAAAAATTTTCAAATTAATATCTTTCAATGAAAAAAAATTTGTTCCTTCATAACGAAAACTGAAATTTTTAATTACTATTACTTCCTTCATTAATAATTTTATGATATGCTTCCCAGCTGACCTCCTAATTGGGATTTTTTAATCATTTCTTCAAGCTCTTTTGATGTTGATTCATATTGCTTTCTTAATATATTTTCTTGCTTATCTAATGTCATATCTTGCAATTGTAAAGTTTCCTTTTTCTCATTTATTTCCTCAAGAGCAGTTTTCTTCGGTATTTTAATTAATATGTTGCCTACCATTTTGTGAACAAAAGCATCATCGGCTATTTTCTCCAGCTCTTCTTTGACTATTTCAATTTCCATCAACTCTGCTTTGATTTGTTGTCTTCTAGTAATAACTAGTCTTAGCTGTTCTTCTATTTGTTTTAATTTTAATGCTAAATTTTGAATTTCAGGAGGAATTTGTTGCGCCAATTTTTTCAACCTCTGTATATTTAATTACTTCTGACATACTTATTAACCATCTGTTAATAGAATTCAATATTGCCCTTAACCTTGATACACTTAAAGAACGAATTTCAATTATTATTTTATTACCGATCAAATCAATACTGGATTTCGTTACCCCCGGAAAACCTTTTTTAAATTCAGGCGAAAGGGATTGATAATATATGAAAGCTTCATTTTCGTCTTTAAATTCATATTCCATTTTAGCGATTACTTCCTGAATAACCATATTTCTATTTTTATAAAATTTAACATAAATTTTTACAAAAAAATTTGTTATTACTCAATAATCTTTCTTATTGTAAAAAACTTTCCAAACATTTTTCTGCTTATAGGATCTATCAGGTATAAGGAAAAAAGATTATTTTCATTAATGAATTTAACGATATAACAATTAGGATTTGCTTCATCGATACTTTTAATGGTATTTAAACCTAAAATTTTCGAGAATTTTTCAGAAAATTCATTTTCAGCTAATACTAAAGGAAGATTCTTTTTAAATATAGGTTTTTCCTTCAACTCTCTAATATGTTTTACTCCCTTTAATAATATTTGGGATATTTTTCCTTTTTTATCCATTACTCTTATTCTACTAGGATTTCCTTTCTTACAATCAACTATTAACAATTTATCTTCATCACCTAATTTTTTAATTAATTCTTCTATTGAAAGTTTTCCTCTAGTTAAAGGCTTAGTTGATAATATAAAAGCAAGATCTTTAGCAAAACTTCTTACTTTAGTTGGTGGTTTTCTAGAAGTTGTGATTATATATTTCACTCACCAACCTTTTGCTGTTGAGGTTGTTGAATAATTGCTTGATATTTAATTACTTTTCCAATTGCACTTGAAATAGTATAGGCAGCTCCTGTAAATTTAACTCCACATTTGGGACATTGCCATATTCCAATTTTAATTCTTTTTATTTTTCCTAATTTACCGCAATTTGGACATTCTTTAGGCTTTTTATATTCTTTCATTATTTCAGCATATCTTTTTCTTAAAGTTGAACCATATCTTGCACCAAAAGGTGTCTTTAGTTTTTTCATTTTATATATTTACATTTTTCAATATTAAATCCTTTACACTTTGATACATCGATAAGGATTTCTTAATTATGTAATCTAACTCCTCTGGAGTAAAATACCCTATGCCGCTCTTTTGTAAACCACAAATTTTGCCTCCTCCTGATATTATCGTAGTTAATTTACATTGCGACATAGCTTCCTCTTCTAGATTCATATCAAATAGAATATAATCGAGAATTTTACCAAAAGTCAAATAAATGGGATAATTTATTACTTTGAGATTTATTAGCTCTTCTTTTAAAACCACTTCCCCCTGTTGGTTCACTTCGGCCTTTCTATACTTTGTATTTAATAAGGCTGCCAATGTTGAAATTCCTGCTGCATCTACTAAATTACCATTATGATTTAAAACGTAAATATCGACCCAAACTCCATAAACTTTTTTACCAGGAATAATACATAAAGAAGAAAAATCTATAGCTTCAGGTTTTCTTAAACCCCTATCTATTATTCTAGCAAGCTCAATAGCATTTTCATCAGGAGGACCAGGTTCAAAGTCTGGAGAAGCAACTGGAGGAAATTCTGAATTTACGATTAAAGTTCCTTTATCGGGCTGATCAGGATAAGGATTCGTAACACTTATTTTAACTCCTGTTAAAACTATTGTATCGCCTAAATGTACCTCAGCAGAACCTTCAGCATTAGGTATTATACCAGTTTTAATCTTTATTGGTCTCATTTCATCGAATTTCCTATTATCCAGTCTTTTGCCTTTTTTTAACAAATTATAAATGTACTGCTGTTTAATTTTAGGAACAATTAAACTAAATCTTTCTTCGCTCATATTTGACCATAGAATTTCAAATATTCCTCAAGTTTACTTTTTAAACAATTTCTTTGAAATTCATATATTTTGTTTATAGCCTCCATTCCCATTTTTAACAGAGAATTGAATTCCTCATAGGTTAATTCTCCGTCTAATTGAAGTAAAACAAACCTTTTCTTAGAAGGCATCATAGCAATTGGCATATCAGCTTCGCTAATTTGATCCTCTTCTCCTGTTAAATCTACAACTAATTGACCATTTACTTTACCTACCGAAACAGCAGAAACTAAATCATATAAGAAAATTCCTGCGTCAACCAAAGCTAAAGTGACAGCATTTATACTAGCTACTCTTGTGCTTCCATCAGCATTTAAAACTTCTATGTAAACATCAATGGCTGTTCGGGGAAATAAATCACGTTTTATGCAGGTATTAAATACTTCTTTAATCAATTTAGATATTTCTATTTCTCTTCTACTCAGAGTCGGAGCTTTCCTTTCTTTTACAGAAAAAGGTGTCATATGATATCTAGCTCTTACAATTCCTTCTTGTAATGATGCTTCATGTTTAGGATGATATTCACGGGGACCAAAAACTGCGGCAAGAACTTTTGTATTACCTATTTCAAAATACGCTGAACCATCTGCATTTTTCAAAATCCCTACTTCAGCCTTTAAGGGTCTTATCTCATTATATGCTCTACCATCTTTTCTTTTAAACTCAGACATTTTTGACACTCTCTAAAAACATTTTTATTCGATCAGTTAACCCTGAAGTATGGGATTCTAGTTCTATTTTTTCTATTATTTTTTTAAGTATTTCTATTTTATTTTCATCATCAGTAAAAGCTATAATTCTTCCGTTCCTTCCTACTATAATCTTTATCCCCAATTTTTCTCTTATCATATTAATCATAGAAAGCTTTTTACCTATAAATCTAGGTATTTTAGCGGGACTTATATTTAAAAGAAAGCCACTGGTTACTTTACCTAATCCTTTTTTTTCTTTCAAAGAAAGAATTGGTGGAGAATTTCTATCAAAACTTACTATTTTTGCATATATCACATCCCCTATTGATAAATAATTTGCCAAATTTAATTCAAACTTCTTTACTTTCTTTTTTCCTTTAGCTTTAACCGCGTTGGCAAAGGGTAAAATTGCATATACGAAAGAATTAATATCAACGAGCCAAGAAAATAAATGAGTTTTAACTATTATTCCTATCACATTATCCCCTTCTTTAGGATAGTATTTACCCTTTAAAGGTATAATGTTAACCACTCCTTTATCTTTTATTGAATCTCTTTCAAACAAACCTAATAATCCAGCATATATTGATGAGTCTTCTTTAAAGGTATATAAGCCAGCCTTTAAATTATTTCCTGTTATTAACAAAGAACCCGGCAAAACTATTTCTCTTTTCATATAATCCTTATATTTTTAATTATTGTTTTATTATTCGATAATTCATTAACCTTTTGGATAAAAGCTTCCTGTGTACCTGCAGGTATTTCAACTTCTCCTTCCCAAGATCCGTCATTATTCCAGTTTGACTTAACTACTGTGCTCATTTTAAGAATAACTTGGTTATAAACTTTACTTGCATATTCGACTGGAATTTTTAATTGAATATTAGCTTTGGCTATTTTTATAGGTATAACCTTTTTAATTTCCTTAATTATTTCAGCAGCTTGCTCCTCAGCGTCTTTAAAAGGATCTATTTTAACTTTTAATTCTTTTAATAAATTTTCTACCCTTGAAGGAGGTAAAGGCGCATTGGTTCTGGTATCTATACAATTCCTAGATATTATAGTAATTATCTTTTTCCTATTTTCCTCTATTAATTTATTCCTCCTCTCAGCAGTTATCGGAAGATCTCCCTTTTTAATTATTATATCAGCGATTTTCATAATATCAGTAGTCCCAAATACTTTTTGTAACGAAGATGTTGTTGCTCTTTCGCCTTTATTAGCATCTTTATATACTGTATCAGAAATCAAGACATTCTCCAGACTTGACCTTTTACCTAATCTATATTCCCAAGCTAATTCAGAATCTACTATTATTTCGAATTTTTCACCTTTAGAAACATACCTTGCTATTATATTTGTCACTTTTAAACACCCTTTCTATAAAAATTATGAATTTTTATGTTTATAACGTTTTAAAATATTTTTCTATTTCCTCTTGTGTTAATTTTCTAAATTTCCTGGTTTTTAACTCAACAACACCTATTTCCACTTGATCAGGTGTGATTTCTTTTTCGGATATTTTCTTTAAAATTCTTATAGCCAATCTGATGCCTTCTTCTAATTTTATTTGTCTGTCTGCCAATTCTTTTTCAAGTATTTCCTGAACAGCTTGAGCTCCCATACCTACAGTATGAGCTTTGTAACCTGCATAGGAACCACCAGGTTCTGTACCAAATAAATAAACTTTATCACCATCCACTCCTAAGAAAAGAAAAGATACCCCAAATGGTCTAGCTCCAGCATATAAAGTATAACTTTGTTTTATATCACAAATCCTTTTAACAAGAGTTTCCACAGGTATATCTTCATCATATAATAATCTATGGATTTGACATGTTGTTCTCGCTGCATCCATTAAAACTCTTGCATCAGGACCCAGTCCTGCATATGCTGTTCCTATATGCTCATCTATTTTTACTATTTTTTCTAAAGTTTTTTCATCTATAAGAGGTGAAAATTTCCTTCTTTCAGCAATTAATACTCCGCCATCCTCACATACAATTCCAATTGTGGTTAATCCTCTTTTTACAGCTTCCTGTGCGTATTCTACCTGATATAATCTTCCGTCTGGTGAAAAGATTGTTATTGCCCTATCATAACCCATACTAGGTGGCGAAAACATTTTTCTATACCATTATTTATTACAGCTCTCCTATTTATATAATTATGAAAAAATTTTGAGATTAAAATTGAGACATTTTCTCATGTAACTGAGGATATAGAAAAGGTAATTCAGGCTATGAACAGATTAATTGGTTTAGAAATGAAAAATTACCAATATAAAAAACTCTATGGACACTGGGGTAATGAGATAATTCATATTTTCACCACATTTTATGAAAAGGAAGCATTTGATTTTTTAATGAGACTTACCAGTATTTTATGCGAAGAAGACAAAAAATATCTAGGCGATAATATTGACCTGCATTTGGATGAAAGAAACAGATTACATATTAGATTCGATAAACAAAAAGCATTTAAAAACATCTTTAAAATCAGCAGAGGAGATGACATAATAAAAGTTACAATTATTATACCTCAAAGCAATAGAACAGATACGATAGATTTTTATAAAAAGATAGGTTTAATAATTTAAAATGGAAAAATATTGTGATCTATTGATTAAAACAAATAATCAAGAAGAATTTAAAAAGATCGTATATAATATAAAAAAATTTGGATGTGAATATATAGGATTTGAAAATGATGAAAATAAGAAAAAAATTTGCGAAGAATTAAATGTAAAATATATTATTAGAACTAAAGAATATAATATAAAAGAAAAAAATGTTTTAAAGTTTATTTATTTTACTAATAAACAAGAAGTAATAAATATTATAAAAAGATATAAAATAAATTTATTAACTGTAAGAAGCTATGATATAATAAATATCGATGAAAAATTAATAAATTTTATTTCTCAAAGAAACGTATATTTTGAGATTTTATATAGTGATTATTTAGATATAAATATTTTTAAGAACATAAAATTAATAAAAAAATTAAGCGAAATAATTAAATACTGTATAAGAAAAGAAAAACCTATAATAATTTCTTCTGGTGCTGAATATTCAAACCAAATAAAAGCTCCTAGAGAAATTCTTGGATTCTTTAGTTGTTTGAATTTAGAAGGTTATATTAATAAAAGTTTGATAACATTACCTGAAAGTTTTCTAACTTATGAGAATAAAACGTAGATATATTTTAATAGAGTTTTTAGAAAAGCAAGACAAAGAAAACTTTGAAAAACAACTTTTAGAAATATTTACTACATTGTTCGGAATTTTGGATTTATGCTTTGCAGGAATAAAAGTGATAGAGGTTACCGAAAATTATTGTATTTTAAGATGTAATTTGAAATATTTGAATAAAATAAGAGCATGTATATTTTTCTTTGGGAATTATAAGAAAACAAGTCATGCATACATAAAGAAGGTTAGTGGAAGTCTTAAGAAAATAAAATTGGCAGTCATTGAGAAAACTCAATAAAAATTTCTATTAAAAGAAGATTAGCCTGACCTTTCATTGAATAAATTATGAGAATTCACTTAATTAATTTGAAGTTAGTATCATAGCGAGAACAAATAGTTGAAGAGTATGAAGTATTAAACATTTATTTCAAATATCTTTTCTCAGATTTATGAAGGATATTAAAATTCAGAATTAGCTGAATTTTCCATACAATATAGAGAAAGACTGAAAACTTTATTGATAAACTTTTAAAGAGTTATTTTATTAAAATATCTAGGATAAATGAATGTTAATAGGCGGTATATTGGCTGGAGGTTATGGTAAAAGGTTATTACCATTGACCAAGGATTATCCAAAACAATTAATTGAAATAAAAGAAAATTATACGATATTAGATAAACAATTAAACGATTTAAGATTTGCAGATATAAAGAATGTATATCTCATGGTTGGGTACTTGTATGAAAAAATAATAGAAAGATATGGTCATAAATGGAAAGATTTAAACTTAACATACTTAATAGAAGATAAACCTCAAGGTACTCTTTTTGCGATCAGAAATGCTTTGGAACATTCAAACAGTGATATGATTATAATGAATGGAGACATAATATGTGATTTTAATCTAAAAAAAATGATTGAAGTTGCAAGAAAAAGAAAAGAATTAATTACAATAGCCATAACAAAAATGCCCAGTCCCTATGGAATAGTTATCATAGAAGAAAATAAGATAGTAAACTTTATAGAAAAACCTTTGTTACCACATTATATTAATGCAGGTATTTATTATATTAAAAAAGAAGCTATAGATTTATTTAAACGAGATTACATGTCAACAGACGTGGAAAGAACCGTATTTCCTAAGGCTGCAATTGAAGGTGAATTGACTTATTACACAGAAGATGCTTTTTGGCATTCTATAGATTCCATTAAAGATGTTGAGCTTATAAGAGACTTTTATAAAAATCGTGAAGATAAACCATGGGGGTGGGAAAGAACTTTAGTAAATAACGAAAAATATTTAGTTAAAGAATTATACATTAAAGCTGGTTATCGTACTTCCATTCATTATCATAAGGAAAGGGATGAAACTTTGAATGTTATAAGGGGTTTAGGATATCTTGAGATTTTTGATAACAATTTAAATTTAATTAAGAAGGAATTTTTGGCTACTAATAGCATAGTAAGAATAAGGCCGAACACCATACATTCAATAGTAGCAGAAGAGAGTTTATTGCTACAAGAATATAGTACACCTTATCCAAATGATGTGGTAAGACTTAAGGACTTTTATTTAAGATAATTTAAAATCCTTACCTCTTCCGCTCTGAAGAGAAAGACTTGTCCTTTTAATTATTAATAAAAGTCGATCTCTCTTTATCAACTATCTTGTCTAGAAGCTTAGATGTCGCTAAACTTTTGATTTGAGCTAATTTTCTCTAATAAAGCCCTTTTGGTTGAAACTAATAAATAAAAAAAATTAGTAATATATAATGGAATGAAGAAGCCGTCCCACTATGATTAATGATTAGCTCGCGACGGTCTGACCAAAATAACTTAATTTTATTATCTAACCAGGGGATAATGCTTTAGTATGGATTTCTTAGTGAAAATGTAATATATACCAATGATAAGCCAAATCAAAGACCATTTTATATATCCTTCTTTTTCAAATCTTCTTAATGAAGCAGATGTGAACATATTTTTAACAAGCTTAATTTTACCTAGTTTGGATAGTCTTAAACCTATGTCTACATCTTCAAAACTAGCTAAATTATTGTTAAAACCTCCTACTTTAAAAAAGAAATCCCTTTTTACTGCTAAGGTAGTTTCACCAGAAGTATGGGGAAATCTTAACATGAATAATACTTGAATTAAAAGATTCCATAATGTTACGAAAATCCTTGCCTTTAAGCTTTTTTCCATAGGTTTTATTAAACCACAAACAGCTATTACTTGTTCTTCATTAATTGCTTCTAACATTTTTTTAAGCCAATCCTTTTCTAATACAACGTCTGCATTAACGAAAACTAAAATATCGCCTGTCGAATTGAAAGCTCCGATATTTTTCCCTTCAGGTATGTTTGACTTTTTTATTAAGATTTTACTTGCATAATTTTTGGCAATTTCTACAGTTTTATCAGTAGATAAAGCATCTACTACAATTATTTCCTTATTTATTCTATTCTCTTGTATTTTTATACTTAGTAAAGTATTCCTTATGTATTTTTCTTCGTTCTTAGTGGTAATTATGAAGCTTATTTTCAATACTATTCTTTTATTATTATTTTACCGATATAAGTACATTTTGGTAATATAGAGGCTTTGGGAATTGATTTTGGTAAAATGAGTTCCTTTACGTTTATAATTTTTTCTACCTTTTCTAGAAGTAAATTTGTATCTATGTCATTTGCAAACTCAAGCTTGTCTATATTCATAAGTACAACTTTTTCTTTAAAAGAAACAAGATCCTCTTTAGTAAGTTGAAGCTCCCCTATGCCTTTTATAGTTACATAATTGGCTGGAATGATTTCCTTCAGAGGACTTAAAACCTCCTTAGCAGCTGTTGCTCCTACTTCTCTTGCACTTACATATAATCTAATAGCTTCACGTATAATTTCGCTCATTGTTTTACCTGTTACATTGGCCAATTCTCTAACTGCAGTTCTTAATTGTTCGTCTAATCCTTTTATTATTATAGTCTTCTTTTCCTTACTTTCTTCCATAATTGGAATATATTTTAACCAATATATAAATTTATCTGTATTGAAGTATATTCTTTTATCTAGGTAAAAGAATATCCGGATTTAAAAGTAATTCAATATTAGTTCAGTTTTGTTTTTCATAAAATTATTTAAGCTCAGCTAACAATTCAAAAATATGAAAATATTATTGTTGAGCGGAGCATTTCATCTAGAAAAAAGTTTAGCTGAGAAATTTGACATAATTAAAGTAGAGCAAAAATTTTTCCCTGATAACGAGCAATATATAAGGATACCTTATAAAAATGATGATGAATATTTGATAGTCCAGTCAATGTTTAGAAATCCTGATAATAAAATTATAGAAACCATATTTGCAATAAGAACACTTAAAGATTTAGGAGTAAAAAAGATTTATGGATTTTTTCCTTATTTAGCCTATACTAGACAAGATAAAAGATATAAAGAAGGAGAGGCAATAAGCCAATTAATCGTTCTTGAAATGTTAAGAAATGCAGGATTGGAATATTTAATAACTTTAGATGCCCATTTCCATCAAGGAATACCTCAGTTGGAAGGACTTAAAATAAAAAATGTTATATGTGCACCTTATTTTTACAAATATTTAACAAGCATTATTCCAAGAGAAAATTTTGTCGTTATAGGTCCAGATGATGATGCTTATATTCTTGCATTAAAACTTGCAGAGAAATTAAACTTACAGGTTGGTTATATAGAGAAGTTAAGAAAAGGAGAAAGAGAAGTAGCTGCGCTAAGCATTAATATTAACGTGAAGGATAAAAACGTAATATTGATAGACGATATGATAAGTACTGGGGGGACGATAATAAAAGCTTATGAGTTATTAAAAAAAGAAGGAGCAAACGAAGTGTTTGTTATTGCAACACATGGCTTATTTGTAGAAGATGCTTTACAGAAATTAAAAAATTTAGGAATAAAAAATATTATGACCACAAATTCTGTACCCAATGAAGTAGCGGTTTTTGATGTTAGCGAAATTTTGATTGAAGAATTGGAATGGATAAAGAAATTATAAAAATTTCAAATTTCCTTTACGAAAACAAAGCGGAAATCGTTGCAGTATGTTACGATGGTAGCGAGATAGCTTTTAGAGATAAGAATCTGCTTGAAGCATACATCATGGGCAAAGGAATCGATGTAATAGATTGTGACATCTGTGCGCTAAATGTCCTTAGTGCTTCAATAAAGAAACTTGATGTTGACTTTGGAATAAGTGTATTAGAAAATGAAATTTTTATTATGAATAGATATGGTGAAATAATTAAAATAAACGGAAAAGATGAGTTCAAATTAAAGACTTGGAAAGAAATCGGAGAAAAGGAAAGCCGTGATGCTAACTTAATTTACATGAAAGAATTATTTAAAATATTATCATTAAAGAATATCAATAAGCATTTGATTTTAAATTTAAATTTTAGTCCTTTGTTCAAAGTAGCTCCTTATATATTTAGAAAAGTATTCAGTAAAGTTACAACCTTGAATGCTACAAATATTATAACCATCAATTATGATCCTGTAACCTTAACGAAAAGCATGATAAAAGCTTACAACGCAGACATAGGAATTATTTTTGATAAATATGGTTTTAGCCTTAAAATATTTAAGAGAGATAAAGAAGTAACTCCTGAGGAGATTTGGGATAAAATAAACAAGTCATTAAAAGAAAATGTTTTAAAAGGTGTACAGTTCGAATGTATTTCTTTTGATAAAAAATTAAATAGTATCAAATATACTAGATTTTCTTATACCAACGACGCTATTTTAACTTCTCTTTTATACTTAATACATGAATAATTTTATATATTTAACACTATATGACTTAGAAATTATTTGGAAAAACAAATTAAAACGAATAAAGAATCATTCCAAAATATAAAAAAGAATAAGTCTTTAGTAGAAAATCTTCAAATTTAATTTAATGGAAAGATTCTCTGATTCTCTCGATTGTTTTAATGTGAGATATGCAGCTATGAATCGATAAGGGGAAACATCTCCTTTAGAAGGGTCAGGGATATTGAACGTAAATTTCATATTTTTCAAAATTAGTCGTAATGTAAAGATCATAGATTTTAATTCCTGCTTTCCCATTTAATGCATCTACGTATATTTTAATACTTCCACCAACAAAATGAGGAGGAGTAAGTAAATGAATAGGATTTGTAACCACAACAGATAAAGAACTAATAATATAGTAAGTCTTTCCTGCAACAAAAAATACGTTTGTATAATATCCATAGCCTAAATATGTACCAGGATGAGCTTCCCTCCTAGATTCATATATATCAAAACGTAAAGTATATGATGTACCTTGTATGTAAGTAACTGTAACACCAAATCTGAAAGGATTATTTACTTTAACATCAGCAACAGCATAAACAGTGGGAGGAATAAGAATTATTCCTGTGATCCTTATATTCAATACATCTATTCTTATTGGTTCAGTTTTATAATTATAAGTTAAATCTCTTAATGGAACATTAACAGTAAAATTGTAAATTTTAACTTTAACAACAATATTTTTTATTACAAAGGATACATCTCCATAAGTAATTAACCTGTATGCAAACCAAGAAGCAGTAGCAACGTTAAGAACATATTTGAAAGTTGCTGATATACTTCCTTGATCAGAGTATATGGTTAACTGGTTCATCAGATATCCTTTTCCTAGGTAATAATTGGTAGTATTGTAAATATCCATTGTAGCATTGAGGAAAGTAATGGGAGCATGTACACCATTATTTATCTTATATTGTATAGTTGTATAAATTGGGAAAATTGTACCTGGTGGTAAAGCATCAACGTCATCAATTTTAAAATTATAATCATAACTAAAGGATGTATTAATACTAAAACTTAGCGTTTCATTATTAAAATTGAAAATTAAATTTATTCCATTAACCTCAGCTTTTATTTTAACATTCTTTGCAAAAACGTTTATTGGTTGACCGTTAACCAATAAAGGAGCTGCATAATTATAAGCTTCTTGGTTTATTTTAGCTTCCATTATAGCAGCAAAAATTGCGGATGTTTTTTCGTAAAGAGATATCAATCTTATTTGACCTAAGAATTTATCCTCTGGACTGTATATGTCAGCTAATAATTCATTAACCTTTGCTTTAACATTTAATTTTGTTGAGTAAACTTCAACTTTAGCTTCAATTATATCCCCAAACGGTTTAATTGTAAAGTCTGGTATATTAATGATCAAATCAAAAGGTATAAGAAAACTAAATGTATAATTGAAAGGAATCTTTAAATCATAAACATAGTTATAAAGTGAAATTCTTGTCCAAATGTTTGTTAGAGTAACGTTAAAGTATTCACCTTTTATAATCTTCTTAGCCAAAATAGAGGCAGCTTTATCCATGACCAAGATTTTTCCTTGAGAAACGATCTTAAATTCTGAAGACAAAACACGGTAATTTAGCAATGAAAAAGCATACCCTAAAAGCTCATCCTCTAAATATACTGAGGCATTTACATAATTTATGTTGAATTGGTAAATTTCAATTTGCCGTATTGTAACTTTCAACTCATAAGAAATTGTAAAAGTCTTTGGAGCGTTTGAAACCGAAATGTTTCTCAGGTTTAATTCAGTCAATATTTGGATTGGTGAAGGAATTTCCAAATGGAAGTTTTTATTAAGGTTTATGGTAAACGAATCGCCAAGAATCGAAACAGTAACAGTAATATCAGTTAAATATACTTCTATTTTACCTTTAACAAACATATGGTTAACCAACTTATCTATAACGTTAGGATTAAGTTTAACATTGAAAGAACCTTGAATTAAATACGAAGATTTGATACTAAGAAAGGAAGTAATTTTTACATTTCCCAAAATACCAAGTTCATTATTATATAAAGTTATATTTGCATATATTATTTGCATCGGAAGATTATAAACGTTAGTAATATTTAATTTCACATTTAAAGTAACTATAAAATTATTACCTGGAGGTTGAACTTCTACCCTTATTATTCTAGGCTCATCCAATTCAATACTGTATATCAAAGGATAAGTATTAACTGAAAAGTTTTTATTAATATTTAATTCAGAAGTTACATTTCCAATTTGAAGTTTTAAATAAACATTGTTTATTGTTATCAAAGATGTTTGATTATTTATAATATTTTCTATAATATTTCTTAAACTACCTTCGATGTTTATTTCAACTCGTAAATTACTGGGTTGAGTAGTGTTGAATAATACCTCTTGTAATATCATAGCCTTACCTATCTTTACATCTTGAACGTATGCTTCAAAAACAGCATTTATTAGCTTAAATGCAACTTCTAAAGAATCAGATAATTTTATAGTTGTATTTAAGTTAGCTATTATTTTATTATTTGATAAATATTCTACATTTAATAAACTTGCACTTATATCGAAATTGAAACTTATATTTTTATTTAAATTAAAATTAACCTCTAGAGGAAAACCAAGTAAATTTATTTTAGCCTTTAAGTCCGTTTTAAACATAACATTTCCTTTTTCAATCAAATCCTTTAAGGCTAAATCTATTCCAACTTTATTCAACTTTATTGGTGCATATATTTCATTCTCTCCATAAGATCTTATTGGTTGGTTAAAAGTATGATTTACATATCCTACAGCTACATCATTGTAATAAATAGTTCCTTCTAAACTAATTAATTCAAATTCTATTTTGGCTAAATTCTCGAATGAAGCAATTACCCCAGAATTTTCTTCATTAACTATTATTTTTTAATCTCTATTCCTTCTGTTAAGTTAGGCATAGAAAATTTCTCTATGCCTGCAATTGTATAATTAGTCCCAACAAGAAACTTTTCAGAATAAACTTCTAGAGTAGCGTTATATTCTATATTTATGCTGTGATTGTTAACCAAATCGTTAATGGCTTGCTTTAAAATTTCACTTTGATCAAGATAAACATCAACCAAAATATTTTTTTCTTCATTTGCTTTGATACTTAATTCATTAGCATAATAACCAGAACCCAATTTTTTATTATTATAATATATATTAAATGTTGCTTTCTTAACTATTATATCTAAGGAGGAAAGATTAGTAGCGGTAACGTTAGCTTGAATATGTAATTTTTCATCTTTTTTGCCTAAAACATTAATCCCGTTAATCTTTATATTCCAACCTACATTACTAACAAATTTTTCAAAAGTTAAAATAACTACATCGTTAATTTCTACCCATCTTTCAAAATTTAAGCCAAAGTACGAAACTGAAACCAAACCTTTGGCGTAATATTCTACGCTATCCTTCTTGTTTATTACTAATGTATTTACAAGATCTTTTAATAAAGGATCATTGATATCAGCAGTTATTCTTACATCTAAAATAATTTCACCCTTGGCTTCTATAAATTGATTCCCAGAAAATTCCGCGGTTGATAATTTTTTACCTTTATAAAATATATCAGCATTAATTTTTTTCAAGAAAACGCCCAAATCTGCATTGTTTTTGATCTTAACTTTAGCTATAAAATAAGCATGATTATCTTGTATTCCTTGCCCATATACATCAATAATTTCGATACTAGGTTTTTTGAAGAAAATAGCGTAACCTATATCAGGCAAGAAATAAATGAAAGAAGATATTATTATACCTAAAATTATTAGAATGAGAAGAAGTTTCCGAAGTCCCATATAAATTTATTTGATTCTTATTTTATAAAAGTTTTAGGTAATTACAATAAGCTAAAGCCTCGTCCTTTAGAACTAGAGGAAGTTAGTATGTATACCAATCTTCTACACGAAATAATGGGTTATCCCTCTTATCCTAGTCCTGAAGGTCAAGTTTACGTTTTTGTTTTATCATTCATAAGCTAATCTCTAATATTAAGCGCGTAGAAAAATGTAGAATTACTTGGTATCTTTATTATTGTACGTTTTTATAAGAAGAAAGTGTAAATTTTTCCAATTTAAAAAGTAGGCTTTCATTTATTAAACGAAAATCTTATTTAAAGAAATTAGTTATAATGGTTTGTAGAATTTATACTTATAATTTTTTTCGATATGATTAAAAAACAAGCTTAAAGGATATTCTTCCTTGCTTTTATAGCCAAATATCTTTATGTTTTCTTCAGAGAATGTTAAGTAATTATCCAGGCTAAATTTCAAATGAATTTCCTTCTCTACTATTATTTTGAATTGTATTCTGTTCTCAATTAATATTTTAATTATATTTTCTAACAAACTAAACAACGTTTTGTTTATTTTAGGTTTAGTTTTTCTAGCGATTTTCTTAATTTCCCCTAAATCTTCTTTACTTACTTTTGATACTCCTTTGTAATCGCTTAATATTATACCAGAATTATCATAAGTTACCTCTATACTTTTTCCTTCCCTTATTTTTTGTAGTATTTCACTTATATTTGAAGTCATAATAAAACTTTTACATAATACAATAAAAAATTAAACTTTTTATGGGGATAAATCATAGATTCCATCTTCTTTTATTTCAAAGAAAACGTAATTTGTATCATCCTCAGGAGCATCAAAAATTTTAGCATATCTTTTATCTTTGAATTTTCCAAGCTTAATTATATACTTACAATACTGATTTATTAAGTTACCACCTACAGGTTTAAGCATCCAATGTTTTTCGTCTTGAGTAATACTTAAAACTTGATTTGTAATGATACCTGCAACATCATATTTGCTGCAAATATCTAAAAGTTTATTCATAAAATCCTTTAGAAGGGATTGTCTCAATAATAAAAGTTCCTGATAAGGAAATTCTCCCCTTAGATGGGATATAACTGAGTCAATTATAATAAGTTTTACTCCATATTTGTTTATATATTCTTCAGTAAGCTTTAAACTAAGAAGTTGATCGTCGAAGCTCCAAGTCCTTTTAATAAAAATTCTCTTTAATGCATCTTTAACATTAAATCTTTTTGCAATCTTTTCTATTTTTAAAGGATTAAAAGAACCTTCATTATCTATGTATATTGCAAAGGAATTTAGACCTCCTAAATTATGTTCCAGTTGAACGGTAACGCATAATTGATGCATTAAAATACTTTTACCTGAACCAAATTCACCAAAGAATTGAGTTATGGCACCGCACTCTATGCCTCCTATTAATTTATCTAAAGCTTTTACACCTGTAGTAAATTTAGTCATTTTTCAACATTTTATGTTGTTTAGCAAAAAATAATCCTTTAGGTGTTACCATTAATTTCTTTACCCCACCTATTATTTTTTCTTCAAGTAAATCATTCTTTAACAATTTGTCTATTAAGTTATCTATTTTATCAGAAAAATATCCTAAAGAAATGAGATAATTCTTGGCTTCTTTTCTATTAATCATATTTTTTTCTATTTCAATTAAGAAATTAGCAACAATATCGCTCAAATCTTTGTACTCTACTTCCAAATAACTTCTTCTTTTAATGGTATGTTGAGCTTGTTTAGATGTTTTATTTAACGAATCATAAATATGGTAAGGTAATCCTATTTTCGGGAATTCAACGATTTCCCCCCTACTAAGAATTAATTCTTTGCCTAAATTCAAAGCCTTGTTAAGCAAATTACCTGTATTAACATTGAATATTATTATATGGTCAAAGAATTGGTAAAATATATGGTTAATATCAGCAAAACGTAACGTTAAACATATTCTATTCTCATTCAATGATAATTTTTCTAATATTTTTTTAATAAAATCTATGTATAATTTATCGACATTAATAAAGGATATACCTTCTGACGAATTGATTATTATGTTTAAATCAGTTAAATTTTGGGAAGAAGATATTTCTTGTAAAATCAATAGGTTTAAAACGTTTTTAACTATAGGTGAATTAAAATTGGATAAATCAAGAATCAAGTTCTCTTTTTCTATTTTTTCAAAAAAAGATTGATTAACATCACTTTCTTCAAAAATCATCTCCATTTCTGCAATCCTTAGGAGTTTATACGTTAATTCCTCAATAATTGAGATATCGTTAAGAGAATGAATGTAGGGATTGGAAGATGACACTAAAAAAGATATTATTTCTTCAAAATTTACCTTTAAATCTTTCTTCTTCATTAATGCATCATATAAATGCTTTTGCTCATGAAATGTTAAATTAAGTTGAGAAGATATCGCGTCTAGCAAATCAAGTTTTGTTAGATTTTTAAAATCAAACTTTAAATTTTTTATCTCATAGGAAAACTCTTTGTAGACTTTGCTTATAACACCTAAATTATCCAATACTAAAATTCTATCTTCTTCAAGTCTTTCCTTTAAATATTTAATTAAGAAAGTATTAGTTCTCTTTATATCACCAAAAATTAATAAATTTCCTCTTAGATTAATATTAACTCACCCTCACCACTTTTTACTAACTTTACTCTAATTCCTATATTATTAAAATAATTGTATATATAATCAATTTTTGATAATATTATATTTAATTTATTTTTTAAAATATTTTGTGTAAGTTTAAATACAATAAAATCTTCTTTAATTATGATATAAATAAATTTATGAGAATTTATTTTAAAGAAAATTAAATTATCCAAAGATAAAATATTATTATTAAATAAATCTATTCGATTATTTTCTAAATCTAATTGTATTAAAACTAAAATAGACCATTTAATATTTTTATTTATTAATAATATATAATCATTTAATTTATATATATTTATTTTATTATCTAAAACTATTTTATTATATTTTTTCATAAAAAAACTTAGTATAAGTTCATTAATATTATATTTGTTTATTTTTTGTTTCATTTTCCTTAGTTTTTTAAAATATAAATATAATATTAAGAAAATTAGAAGAGGTACTATAGATGGAGGATAAAGTATAACAGCTAAAATAGCTATTAAAACTAATATTGCTTTTTTTACGTTCATCAAAACACTAAAACAAAATTCGGGATAAAATTTCTAAAACTATTTAATAGTAGAAAACCGAAAATTATAACGTTCAACTTCTAATTAGAACCAGTTTATTAAAAATCTACTTAATAGTAGATTTATCTACTAAAAATTATTATGACTTCTTCTATACAATAAAAGAAGAGACTTTAATTCCGAATTAAGAAATATAATATGATGCAAAAAGATCCTCGAAAAATTTTAGAGATCATTTCTGAAGAAACAAGATTTGAGATTTTAAAATTGTTATCTCAAAGTGGCAGATATTTAACTGTTGCAGAAATAGCTGAAAGAACAGGTAAAGATAAAAAAGCTATAGATAAACATTTAAGAATACTTATGGAGAACGATTTAATTAAGAGAGAATTTTTGGAAGAAGAAAAAGCCTATGGTTATTATTTAACTGATTTTTCTTCATTTTTACTTTCCTCACTAGAGAAGATTTTTTCTGGAAGAGAAATAATCGAAATAGAAAATACAGAGAAAGAAGAAGTGAGAGTTGTTAGATATGATTTTAAAAAAATTTTTAAGAAATATTTTGGATTCATGATTATTCTTTTTGGGTTATTTATAGGTTACGGAGCCAATATAGGAATTTTACCTAGAGGTAATGAGCCAACAAAGTTTTTACTGATGCTATTACTCGTTTTGATAGGAATAATTTATTTATTTTTAATGAAAATAAGAAAATAATGAATAATAAAATACAATTGAGAATAAACGTAAAAGAAGTAATCTCACTTATACTCATAGCTTTAGCTTTATACTTATTTTTTTCAATAGGTTTAAAAATAATTTTAGGATCTGAAGTTCCAATAGCTGTGGTCGAAAGTGGTAGTATGATACCTACACTTAACATAGGAGATGTAATAATAGTAAAAGGCATAAATCCAAAGGATATTAAAGTTAACGATATAATAGTTTATAAACGGATAAGGGATAATGAAATAATCTATATAGTTCATAGAGTAATCGAAATTTACAACGATAAAGGCAAATTAAAATTTAGGACTAAAGGGGATAACAATTTAATCCCTGATATATGGTTAGTAGATGAGAAGGATGTTGTAGGTATAGTAATATTTAAAATACCAATTATAGGATACATAAGTTTAGCAATACAAAAGATACCTATGCTTTATTATTTAATAATCTTGTTAATATTCATAATATTTTTATCAAGTATCATAAAACCAAAGAAAAATAAATGAAGTTATTAAGCTTTAAAATTAAAGTTAAATCTGCTTTAAGTAATAAAGTTTATTTTATGAAAAAACAGTTATTTCTTAGCTTCCTTTAATCTTAAAGACATTATATAAGCGTCTTCTCCGTCACTATAATAATTAGGTGTAACTTTAACTATTTCGAAATTTAGCTTTTTGTATAAATTTATAGCGGGATAATTGGTTACTCTTACTTCTAAGTAAACTTCACTTATATTATACTTCTTAAATCTTTCAATGGTATGCTTCATTAAAGAAAAACCTATTCCTAATCTTCTATATTCTTCCAAGACTGCTATAGAGATTACATGTCCTTTTTTAGTTAATGAAAAACCGAAATTTGATAGACCAATCTCTATTCTATTCATAACGTATCCTACGATCTTTTCTTTATCATTTTCTTTTATCGATGCAACAAGAAATAGATCACCAAAATCCCTTAGATGATAAACAAAATAATCATATGAATAATTTTCAGGTAAACTCCTTCTATTTATTTCTATTATTTGTTCTAAGTCTTCAAATCTTGCAGTTCTTATTTCTACATTATGTGCCAGCATATGTTAAAAAATTATTTATTTTTATTATTAATTTTTATTTTTATTACGCTAACATTAATTATTACTTGTAAATGAAAATAAGTGACTTAGAGAAGGAAGAAATTATAAAAGTATTGCAAGATTTTTTCAACATATATAGTATAGAAACCAAGGAAAATTTATTGGAGGTAGAGATTATTGAAGATAGAATTGATTATAAGAAATTTAGGTATTTAAAGAAAATTTTTGAGGAAAAGAATTTTTTAGTTTTAGCGAGAAAAACAGATAATTTTGGGATAAAGATTTTAGTGGGACGCTTCGAAGAAAAAAATAAAAAAGAAAAAAGTGGCTATTCAGAAATAATATCTGCTGCTTCACTTGTCGCAACAAGTTTAACATTATACTATGCAGGCTATTATTTATACTCAGGAAATAACTTCTTAGCTGTTATTTATATGTTAGCAATATTAACTATAATTGGATTACATGAAATGGGTCATTATATTATAGCAAAAATGAATAAATTAAAAATTTCTCTTCCAGTATTTTTACCTGCTCCTCCAATTCTAGGTACATTTGGAGCGGTTATGAGATTAAAGGAATTCTTTGTAGATAGATACCAAGCTTTCGACGTTAGTATAAGCGGTCCTTTATTAGGATTAATACCAACAGTTATATTTGCAATTACAGGTACTTACTTATCAGGCGCGGAATATATAAATATTGTTGATGGAGAAAAAATACCTGTGCCATTTATGTATTATTTGATTTTAAAACACAACTTTTATGGAAGTAACGCTATTTATCTTCATCCTTTAGCTTTTGCTGCCTTACTAGGATTTTTAATTACATTTTTAAATATATCTCCTGCAGCACAATTAGATGGAGGATACGTAGTCAATTCAATTATCGAGAATAGAAATTTAATAATTGGAATGGCTATAATTTCCATTTTATTAGTCCAACTTAGTGGCTTTTTAATAATGTCACTATTGATACTTTTCTTATTATTATTTACCAAGGTTGAATTTCTGAATGAGGTTTCAAGCTTAGATTTAAAAAGGAAACTGCTAGGAATTTTCTTGTTTTTTCTTTGGATTTTGCTTTTACCTATAAAGCCAGATTTTTATATTTTATTCAAATAAGACACCTATTTCTTTTAGTTTTTTGTATAACTTTTCTACAGCTATTTTAACGTCGCTTTCCTTCTTTGCTCCTGTACAGACTATATTTCCTGAACTAAATATTAACATTACTACTCTAGGATCCTCAGACCTATAAATCAATCCAGGAAATTGTTCTGGTTCATACATTGTATTCTCTAATAAAAGGGCAGCTTTTTCAAGATTTACTTCTGCTAGTATTTTAGCAGATGCCACAATATTTTGTATTTGAAACCTTGGATTAGGAGGTAATTTTATTCCTCTAGCTTTCAATTTATCTATAATAGTTTTTATTGCTTTACGAACTTCGTTTTCAGACCTTGCACCAGTACAAACCATTTTACCAGAACTAAATATTAACGTAGCTGTTTTAGGTTTATTTAATCTAAAAACTAATCCAGGAAACTGTTCCGGTTTATATTCAACCATTTCTCCAAGAAGTGTAGCAATTTGCTGTAAATTTATAGGTTGACCAAAAGATACTGAAGCTACCACATTCTCTATTTCATATCTATATTTCTGATTTATCATAATTAAAATAAAATAAAACTAATATTTATTTATTATTAGTTTTAAATAAAACGACTTAAATTGCTTAGAATTTTTTAACAATTTTCTTTTTCAATTGAAAAGTTTTTAACATACCAACGATTGAAGACTTCGTATCTTTTAAGAGTAGGAAAATTTATTTGAACAGAAATTTCTTTAGAATTAGGAGCCATAAAGTAATCAGAGCCAATATTCCTATGAAGATTGCTTACTCTGAAAAAGAAACAACATAGCAATAATACAACAAACAATAAAAACTTCTCAGCAAATGGGAGATCGTCTGAATCTCTTGACCGTTTTAAAATGAAAAATGTAGCTATGAATCGATTAAGGAATCTCCCTTTAGAGCAAGGAGAAAGTGAGAAAGTTAGTGTCTTACCTAAAGGGCAAGATTTTTTAATCTATTGTAAGAACAAACTAAATTTCTCAAGACCATTAAGGAGGAAATTAGTCTTGGGTGTTTAAATAGTTTTTTTAAAAAATATTTATGAAAGTTAAGCTGTATTTAATCCTAACATTGTTAATTTTAGTTAGTGTGAATTTTAATACATCGGCTTTAACTAATAGTACATCCGATCCTTTTGAATGGCTTAAAAAATTGTTCGATAAAGGTGTAAATGCAGTTCAAGATTTGGGGGGTTATTTTTTACAAAAAGTTATAAAGTTACTTTTATTTATAGCTAGAATTGTTTACATAGTCATAGCTATTGTGGGAGTTACTTTATGGTTTTCTGGAATACAACCATATAAAGGAAAAAGATATACCATTGGAGCAGGAATACTAGCCATAGCAGTGGAAATCTTAAACATGATATTATAAAAACATGATAAAATAATTATTTTTAATCAACGAAGAAAACTCTCACAATATGGTGAGAAGAAACTCAAAATAATAAAATACTCTTACTTTTAAATGGGAAAACTCTTAATAGGGTGTTGATTTTATACCAAATTTGTAAGCAGCCAAATTAGTTAATATGTGAATAAAAAAGGTAATTAACGAAACATAGATTATAAAATCCACAGGGTAAATGTTTAACGGAGGAGAAAAAAATAATAAATAAAAGCTATACGCAAATACAATAAATCCAATTTGATCAAATACAGGTAAAGAATCTCCTTGCCTTATTTTTAATCTTCTTTTTACAAAAGAACCAACAATGTCTCCTACTAAAGCTCCACTAACAATTAATAACCCTTCTAAATAGTTACTATAAAGATGTAAAATATTCATATAGGTATCGAAAAAAAAGAAAATAGTAAAATAGATCATTCCTATAGCAAAACCGAAAATTGTTCCTTCTATGGTTTTTCCATCACCTAAGATTCGCTGACCATCAAAAAAATTTTTATTAAAGTCTAATGGATGTAACTTTTTAGTTATATTGCTTAAAAAAAGAGGCGACGCATTTGCTGCATATGCTGGGGAAATGAAAACCAATGGTAAACTATAAGCTAGAATTAATTCATTCACCATATTTAATTATATTTAAAAGATAATCTAAATTTGTTTCCAACAACACCTCTTTATTTTCAGATAAGTAAATCACACTCAACTTTATATTATTTTTAATGCGATCTATGTTAATTAATAAATCGCACCAATATTTTACAAGATTAATCACTTTATCATTTTCTTCAAAAGTATAATTAATTAACATAGAACCTTTGTAATTTTTTATTACTAAGAAAGATATAAAGAACATTTTCATGATATTCGAATAAATTTTTATTCTTTCTTCTAAAATCAATTTAGGTATTAAAGAAAAACGATCAAAAAATAATAAATCATTTGTTTTGATATTTTTTAATACTTGAGTTAAAATATTTTTCAATATTTCAAAATTATTAATATAATAAATTATAATATTTTTATTTTTTTTATTTAAATATGAAAGATAAGAATAATAAGAAAAAAAGTCTGAGAAAAATATATAAATATTATTAAAATATTCTAAATTTTTTAAAATAAAATATATACTTAAGATAGTCTTACCAGAATACCTTTTACCTAATATTATCGTATTTTTATTTTGAATATGATTAGCTAATTCTTGAATATTCATCAACGCCCTGGATGGGATTTGAACCCATGACCTACGGCTTAGGAGGCCGTCGCTCTATCCAGCTGAGCTACCAGGGCATCATATTATTATTTAATAAAAGAGATATTTTTTATTTATGACATTCCCTCAAGTTAAAGATATAGAAATAACAAAGGGTGCTACAATAAGTTATTTAATTAATGAATTCGATAAGTCCGGAGCTTTTATGGCTAAGCATCTGGCTAGAGCCTGCCAACTCTTCGTTGAAATGATAAAGGATGAAGAGTGTTTCGTTTTTTTAAGTTTTACAGCAAATTTAGTAGCCACAGGTATTAGAGGAGTCATAGCGAAAATGATAAAAGAAGGATTTGTGGATGCAATAGTAACTACTGGAGGAGCAATAGACCATGATTTGGCAAGAGCTTTTGGAGGTAAATATTATATAGGTGAGTTTGATATGGACGATAAAAGTTTAAGAGAAAACGATATTCATAGACTAGGAAACATTTTAATTCCTTTAGAAAATTACGGATTATTAATAGAAAAAATCGTAAGAAATTATTTGCTAGAAATATTAAAAGAAAAAAGGAATTTGTCTCCAAGCACTTTAATCAAAGAATTTGGTAAATTTATAAAGGATGAGAATTCCATTATTTATCAAGCTTATAATAATAATGTTCCAATTTATTGTCCAGGAATAGTAGATTCAGCATTTGGGACTCATTTATTTTTTATATCCCAAAGAGAAAAGTTCAGTTTGGATTTGTTTAGTGATATGAAGGAATTGCTGGATATAGTTTATACTTACAAAAAGACAGGTGCTTTAATAATAGGAGGAGGAATAAGTAAGCATCATGTTTTATGGTGGAATCAATTCAAAGAAGGATTGGATTACTGTATTTATGTAACTACTGCAGTTGAATATGATGGAAGCTTATCTGGTGCACATCCAAAGGAGGCAATTTCTTGGCATAAATTAAAAATTGATGCTAAAGATGTAATAGTCTACGGTGATGCATCAATTATTTTACCTTTAATGGTATTTTATGCTATGGAAAACGCTTAATTAATTAAAAAATATAATTTTATTTATGAAAAGTAAAGCTGTAAGTGAAATTATAGGAACAATGTTGATGCTTGTCATAATCTTTTCTTTAAGTATAGTTTTGTTTGTTATAGCTAATTCACAGTTAAATCTTAACCAGGCATTAATTGCAAATGATATTGAGATAATGAATAGATTAATAAGAGAAAGATTTGTTATCGAACATGTTCAAAAGTATAATGCTACATCAATTTTAATTATAATAAATAACATAGGCGATTATAAAATAACTATAATGAGAATACTTATAGCAAATTCCACTTTCACAAAACTTTTTAATGACTTATTCATAGAGATAGACCCTAATAAAAATTATACTTATATAGCTAACTTAAATACAGTTATTACCACAGGAAGTGAATATAAAATCCGTGTGGAAAGTGAAATAATATTAGGTTCAATAAGAAGTGGAAAAGGTAATTCTGTAACTTATACTTGGACTCCTGAAATTTAGTATGGGAAAATTATTTGGAACTAACGGGGTTAGAGGAGTATTTGGAGAACTTTTACAGTTAGATTTTATTTATAATTTAGCTAGAGCAATAGGGACTTATTTTAACGGTAAAGAAATTTTAGTCGGTAGTGATACAAGACATACTAGTGAACTAATTAAAAAAGTGGTTTTTGCAGGATTAAGTTCTACAGGAGTAACCTTTTATGATTCAGGTATAGCTCCTACACCTGCACACCAATATGCAGTGAAATATTATAATTTAGACGGAGGGGTAATAGTAACAGCAAGTCATAATCCACCTGAATATAACGGAATTAAGCTCTTAGGAAAAAATGGCGATGAAATACCCCATTCAGAGGAAGATAAGGTGGAGGAAATATTTTTTGAGGAAAGATATGTTAAACCAGAGAAATTATCCAAGTGTAAAGGGTTTATAGATGCCATAGAGCCTTATATTAACGGTATAATAAGTCATGTTGACCAAGAAAAAATTAAAAGAAAAGGATTTAAAATAATCATTGACCCTGCATGTGGCACAGCTTCTTTATGTGCTCCCAAGCTAACTAAAATTTTAGGCGTAAAAACTTATCAAATAAATTCAAATCCAGATGGTTTCTTTCCTTCAAGAGAACCAGAACCATTAAGAGAAAATTTGAAGGAGCTATCAAATTTTGTAGTGGAAACTAATTCGGATTTTGCAATAGCCTTTGACGGAGATGCGGATAGAGCTATATTTATAGATAATAAAGGAAATGTTGTATGGGGAGATAGAAGTGGTGCTATTCTATCAAAGCATGTATTAAAAAAACATGGTAAAGGAATCCTAGTTGTTGGAGTTAGTGCTTCATCGTTAGTAGAAAAGGTTGTTAAAAGTCAAGGAGGCGATGTAATATGGACTAAGGTAGGAAGTGTAATTATCACAGAAAAAATCAATGAGCTATTAGCAAAAGGTGTTTTTGCTTTTGGATTAGAAGAGAACGGTGGCTTTTTTTATACACCTCATCAACCTACCAGAGATGGATGTATGAGCTTAGCGTTAATGCTAGAGACTTTGGCTGAAGAAAATAAAACTCTATACGAATTAAATAAGGAATTACCAAGTTTATTCATGCTTAAAACTAAAATAGAGGCAAAGAATATTGATAGAGAGAAAGTAATCGAGAATATAGCAAATAAATTCAAAAATTATAGACATGATAGAATCGATGGAATAAGAGTCTGGATAAACGAAATAGAGTGGTTTTTAATTAGACCGAGTGGTACTGAACCAATAATTAGAATATTTGCAGAATCAGATTCTGAAGAAAAGACAAAAGAGATCTTAAAATATGCGTATGAAATAACCAAAGATGAGATAAATAAACTTTCTTTAAAACAGTAAAATGAAGCATACCATAAATATGCCAAGGATAGATCCGGCAATGGAAAAAGGTATTATTGGAAAGATATTTAAAAAAGAAGGAGAAAAAGTTAAAAAGGACGAATTATTACTACAGATTATAACAGAAAAAGTTGTTTTTGATTATCATTCTCCTTACGAAGGTTATGTAAGTAAAATATTCCGCAGAGAAGGAGAAGAAGTAATGGTTGGTGAACCTATAATTGAACTTTCAGAAGAACCTGTAACATTAGAAATCAAGCAAACACAGGAAATTCAAAAAAGCGAAGAAGTGATAGCCACACCAGCAGCGAAAAGACTTGCAAGGGAATATGGAATAGATTTAAAGAATGTAAAAGGTAGCGGTCCAGGAGGAAGAATTACCCAAGAAGATATTTTAAAATATATTGAGGAAAGGAAAAAACCTTCCATTACACCTATAATGAAAATAGTAGCAGAAAGGGTTACAAAAAGTCATCTAGAAATTCCTCCTGTAACAATCAATATGAACGTTGAAGTTTCCAATTTATTAAAGTATAGAGAGAAGGAAAAAATTAGTTTCGATGCATTCTTTATTTATGCATGCGCAAAAGCGTTAAAACAGTTTAATTTATTTTTATGCTATATGAAAGGAGAAGATGTGGTTGTTAATAATGAAATTAATGTATCCTTTGCGTTTGATTATGAAAATGATCTATATTTATTAGTTATAAAAAACGCAGATAAAAAAAGTTTAAAGGAAATCGAAGAAGAACATTCAAAATTAATAGAAAAAGTAAAGAAAAAAAGCCTAACATTGGAAGATGTGCAAGGAGGTTCATTTGCTATCACTAACCTAGGAGTCTATAGTGTAAGAGATTTTACGCCTATAGTTTTCCCGGGAAATTCAGCAATATTAGGAATAGGTTCAGTACATTACGAAATAATAAATAAAAATGGTAAGTTTGAAATCGTTCCAGTAATAACTCTAAGTTTAACTTTTGATCATAGGATAATTAACGGTGCATATGCGGCTAAATTTTTACAAACTATTAAAGAGATAATTGAAGAAGGAAAATTTGAAACATAAAATAAAAATTTTAATTTCTAATACGTTTAAGCCGTCATTTAATTTAGCTTTAGAGGAAGTATTGTTAAATCATGTTAATTCTGGAAGAGAGGAAAATATATTGAGATTATGGATTAATACCAAAAGTGCTATTGTTGCTTTTCATGAAAAAGTCTATGAAGTAATCGATGTAGATTATTGTCTGTTAAATGACATAGAAATTAATAGAAGAATAACAGGAGGAGGAGCAGTGTATCATGATGAAGGAAATTTAAACTGGAGTTTCTTTTTTAAAAGATGTATTTTTGAGAAATTTAATTTAATAGAACTATACAAGTATTTTTCAGAAATTATAATTTCAGCTTTAAGAAAAATAAATATTACTGCAAAGTTTTACGAACCAAATTGGATAGGAATTGATGGTAAAAAAATATCCGGAATGGCAGGTTATATAAAAAACAATTCTTTACTAATTCATGGAACATTATTAATAAATGCTAATTTAGAAAATCTGAAAAAAGTATGTAAATTACACTGGAAATATCCGCCTACTGTTAATATATCTTCATATAAATCAATTGAAGTGAAGGAGATGATGGAAAAAATAATTGAAGAAGTGAAGGAAAAATTTGATCCAATTAAAATAAATAAAATAAATAATAATTTAGAAGGAAATTTATTAAAAGAAGCAACCGAATTGGAAAAAAATAAATACAGAACTATCTCATGGATATTTAAGGAATGAAGGCTGCTTTGCTTAAAGGTGTAAGAAATATTGAAGTAACAGATATAGATGTTCCTGAACCTAAACCAGATGAAATATTAATTAAAATTCTTTATTCGTTAACTTGCGGAACAGATCTAAAAGCTTATGAAAGAGGACATCCCTATATTAAATATCCTGTAGTTTTAGGCCATGAATATGTAGGAGAAATTGTTAAAAAAGGAAGAGATGTTAAAAATTTTGAAATAGGAGAAATAGTAACAGGTGCCAACTCCGCGCCTTGCTTTAATTGTTTTTATTGTAACAAAGCGCAGTATAACTTATGTGAAAATATTGAAGATGTTTTGATAGGATTTAAGTTAAATGGATGTTTTTCTGAATATATGATAGTACCAGGTAGAATAGTTAAAGTTAATCTTTTTAAAGTCGAAGAAAAAGATTTTAAAAAATATGCTATGCTAGAGCCTCTTGCTTGTGTAATTCATGCAGTTAACATATTACATATTCAAGAAAATGAAAATGTATTAATAATAGGTTCTGGTCCTATGGGAATTTTATTATCACAGGTTTGTAAAAATATAACAAACCAAGTATTTTTACTCGGTAAACATATGGCTAGAATAAAAATTGCTGAGAGACTAGGAATTAAAACGATTAATATAGAAGAAAATTATGAAGAAGAAGTAAAAAGAATAACTAGTGATTATGGTTTCGACGTAGTAATAGAAGCTGTAGGAACTTTAGATGCTTGGAATTTAGCCTTTAAATTGGTGAGGAAAGGAGGAAAGTTGATGTATTTCGGAGGATTAAAGAGGGGTCTTGAAATAAATTTAGATGCTTATAAGATACATTATGGCGAAATAAAAATTTTTGGATCTTTTCACCATGATCCAAATTCAGTAAAAGAAGCTTATAATATTATTAAACAAAACAAAATACAAATCCAAAGTTTAATAACAGAAGAAATGAAACTTCCAGATATCGAAAAAGCCTTACTTAGTATGGCTGAAGGGAAAAATATGAAAGTAGGAATAGTTATGGATTAAAACTTAAAGTTTTCAAGAACAGCTTTTATAATTTTTTCCTTATTTGGCATATATTGTTTCTCCAAAATCGGACTGAAGGGAGTAGGTAACGGAGGGGCTGTTACTCTTACTATTGGACCATCAAGATAATCAAAGACATTTTCAATTATTAGCATAGCTATTTCAGAGGTTATACTTCCGTTTTTTACATCATCGGCTACTATAACTACTTTTCCAGTCTTCTTTACCGAATTAATTATCGTTTCTAAATCTAAAGGTACAAGACATCTCGGATCAATCACCTCAGTACTTATTCCTTTATCCTCAAGAATTTTTGCAGCTTCCATTGCTTCTAATACACATCTTGAAAACGCTATGATTGTTAAATCATCTCCTTTCTTTTTTATATCAGCTTTACCTAAAGGAATTAAATATTCTTCCTCAGGAACAAATCCTTTATATCTATAAAGTACACCTGCTTCTATAAATAAAACAGGATTTTCGTCTCTTATAGAACTTTTCAAAAGTCCTTTGGCATCATAAGGAGTAGAAGGAAGAACAACCTTTATTCCAGGTGATTGTAAAAACCATGCAGGAAAGAATTGAGAGTGTTGTGCTCCGTGTACTCTTCCTAAACTGTATTGCGTACGTATTACTAAAGGTACTTTGAGTTGACCTCCACTCATAAATCTCATTTTGGAAATTTGTGTTACTATTTGATCCATAGCTATTGTCAGAAAATCCATGTACATTATTTCTGCCACAGGTTTAAGACCGGCCATAGCTGCACCTGCAGCTACTCCTATTATTGCTATTTCTGATATAGGAGTATCAATTACGCGTTTAGGTCCAAATTCTTCCAATAAACCTTGAGTAACTTTATACACTCCCCCGAATACTCCTACTTCTTCTCCAAGAACAATTACTCTTTCATCTCTCCTCATTTCTTCTCTTAACGCTTCCCTTAATGCTTCAGCGTAAGTAATTTCCCTCATATTAAACCCAAACTAAATTATATAGATCATTAAAATCTAGATAATCACTTTTAACGGCAAATTCGATACTCTCTTCCACTTCTTGAGTAATTTTTAGCTTTATTTCCTCGAAATCTTTTTCTGTTAGTATGTTTTCTTTTATTAATCTGTCTTTGTATATTTTAATAGGATCTCTTTCGAGCCATCTTTTTACTTCTTCTTTATCTCTATACAGACCAGGGTCATATACGCCATGACCCTTCATTCTATAAGTTCGTGCTTCTACAAAAAAAGGTCCTATGCCATTCCTAACTTTTTCAATCAATTCATTAGCCAAATTATATACAGATATTACATCGTTTCCATCAACTATAAATACATCGATATTATATGAAGAAGCTCTTTCAGCAATACTTTTAGAAGACATACTTTTCGAAATATGAGTGGACATTGCATAAAAGTTATTTTCACATACAAATATTACAGGTAATCTCCATAACGCTGCTATATTTAATCCCTCATGAAAAGCACCTGTATTTACTGCACCATCCCCAAAGAAACAAACCGTTACAAGTTTTTTATTTTGGTATTTATTAGCAAGAGCTATTCCAGCAGCAATAGGTATACCACTTCCTACTATAGCTGTAGCATATAAAACTCCATTTTCTACGTCTATAGCTGCATGCATTGAACCTCCAAGACCTTTGCATGTTCCAGTTTTTTTGCCGAATAATTCAGCCATCAATTTTTTAATTGAGACACCTTTAGCAATTGCATGACCGTGACAACGGTAAGTTGTTACTAAAATATCTTCTTTTTTTAAATTTGAACAAAATCCTACAGCAATAGCTTCTTGACCTAGGTATAAATGAGAAGGACCTATTAGCATTCCTTTTACTAGGAATAGTTCTTCTACTTTTTCCTCGAATATTCTAATTAATAGCATTTTTTTCAAAATTTCAACAGAATCTTCTTTTAGAGAATTAAGAGATGCTCCTTCATAAATTTGTATTGACATAATTTTAAATTATTTTTAATAAAATAAATGAATTTGAATGTTAAAAGAAGCAAGGAATGAGTTGGTTAAAGGTATTAATATAATTAATACTAAAATCTATTGTAACAAAGAAACAAAAGGTAGGTTTAAAGAAGAAAGTAACATGAGCTTATTCATAAGATATAATTATAAAGAAAATTTTCTTTGTAACTTAAAGCTATTTTATGGTCGCGGTGAATTCTATAAAGAGTGGGTTGAAATATATAATATAAACCCTTTTTTAAATTCATTCTATTTTTTTGATTCAATAATAGAAGAAGAATTTTTACGTTTCTTTTATAAATATTTAGAGAATAAAGGAAAAATTTTCATAGAATATTACAAAGATCCTGAAACTTCAAAACAGTTGGAGAGGAATTATCCAATAATTGTTAGTAGAATAGGATATAAGCTGTTTAAAATAGGGTTCATAAATTTCAAAGATTGGTATTTCGCAGAGGGATTTTATGAGGGAGGACAAAAAATTCAGGCTGAGAAAAATTTAGATTCAAATATTATATTAAATTTTTTTAAAAAAATAAATTTTGAAATTATAAATTTTTTAAAAGAAAATAAAAATAAAGAGGCTGATGAAATTAAAAAGAAATCTCTTTATTATGCAAAAGAAACTTTAAGGGTTTTAAAAACATATTTAGGATAAATGTTTATTATTCTAAAATTTATTAAATAAATAAAATTATGCCAAATAAAGAGATAAATTATGCTTTGAAATTTCATGAAATAACAAAACATTCTTATATTAGCGTAAGGACTGATAGATATTATTTAGATTGGTCTATAAAGCCTTACCCTTTTAAAGTATATATCGATTTGCCTAAAATACATCTTCCTAAGGATTTTCCAAAACCTGAGAAGAACGCTTTGGATTGCTTTAAAATACCAGAACATTTTTCCGAAGAAGATATTGACCTTAAAAAGGTTGCTGAATTACTTTATTTCACTGCAGGTATATCAAGGGTAAAAAAATATGGTACAGAATTTTACTATTTCAGGGTTGCTCCAGCAACTGGAGCTTTGTATTCAACGGAAGTTTATTTTTTCTGTAAAGATCTTAGGGACTTAAGTGCAGGTCTTTATCATTTTGATCCTGCAGAATTCGTTATAACAAAAATAAGAGATGGAGATTATAGGTATACTATAAGTAAATTTTGCGGAAATGATGAAAGCGTTGCTTATTCTCCTTTGACTTTTATATTTACTTCAATAGGATGGAGAAATGTTTGGAAATATAGAATAAGATCCTACAGACATTGGTTTTGGGATTCAGGAACAATGATAGCCAACTTAATATCCGTAGCTAATTCTGAAAATTTAGAATATAAAGTTATTTTAAGTTTTGTAGATAAAGAAATAAACAAATTCTTAGGAATTGATGGGAGAAAAGAATGCGCATTAGCACTGGTAAGCATAGGTAAACCTAAATTTAAGAATGAGGAAATAAAAAATATTGAGGAAATTAATTATAAAACTTTACCTTTATCTAAAAGAGAAGTAGAGTATAAAGAAATATATGAAGTACATGAAAATTCTTCACTTTACAGCATAAATGAAGTATTAGAACTACGTAACGAAGCTAAAACAGGTTTTTACAAAGAGAGTAAATATAAATGCGATATAAAATTATCAGGGGAAAAGAATGTAAAAATTCCGTTATGGAAAGTGATATTAAAGAGAGGATCTACTAGGAAATTTAGTTTAAAACCTATTCAATTAGAGGATCTTTATACAATACTAAAATATGCAACAGGNGGAATAAACTGTGATTTTCTCAGAGATTATAACGATACTTTGATAGAGATTTATTTTATTGCCAATGCAGTTGAAAGACTAGAATCTGGAGCATACTATTTTAATAAGGAATTAAATTGTTTGGAAACTTTAAAAAAAGGTAAGTTCAGGAGTGTTGCAGGTTACCTATGCCTAGAGCAAGACTTAGGTTATGAAGCGAGTGTGGTATTCTTTTTAATGAATAATTTAAATGAAACACTAAAAAAGTTCGGCAATAGAGGTTACAGAATGGCACAGCTTGAAGCCGGAATAATAGCGGGAAAAATCTATTTAATTTCCTATACGTTAAATCTAGGGGCTACCGGATTAACTTTTTATGATGATGATATAACAAACTTTTTTTCTCCCCATGCATCTAATAAAAGTAATATGATGGTAGTAGCGGTAGGTTATCCAGCATATAAAGCTAAGGAAGGACAAATATATACAGGAGTATTAGAACATAAGACTAAATAATTTCTTTTTCTCTTTCCTTTGATTCTAAAATTCTTTTCTTAACATTTGAAGGAAGCGATACATCTTCCCTTCTTTCTTCACTTTTACCAATAAAAACTATACCTTTACCATTGACTATATCTATTTCATATAAAAAAGGACTATGTTGAGTTTGTCTCATTTTTTCTACCATTATATAACGATGAAGCTTTGAATGTCTAATTATTCTCCTAAATCTTAAAATTCCATCTGCAACATGTTCTACTCCCCACCCAAAAGCTTCAGATGTGGTTATTGCATATTGAGATGTGGCATATATAGTAAATTCCCATTTATATAATATCCTTTTTAATTGGTAAGAAAATTTCCTAGCCATTGCTGGTTTATCCAACCAAAAGGCAGATAGAGAATCTATAACAAGTCTTGCTCTCCCAAAACCTAGAGATTTCTTAGCTTCTATTATCTTATCTATTAAACTTTCCAAATCCAAGGATTTTAGACTCCATTGCGATTCTCCTCCCATCAATGCATCGATAATTATTAGTTTGTTTTCTTGTATAGCTTTGTTAAAGTTTATGTTAAATTGAGAAGCCTGTAATATTATTGAAGAAGCACTCTCTTCAGTTGTGACATATATGCATTTATCATTATCTTTAATTCCTTGAGCTATAAAATGAATACAAGCGATCGTTTTACCTGAACCTGGTTCGCCCGTTAATGATACAAAAAATCCCTTGGGAATTCCTCCTTCAATAATTTTATCTAAATCCGGAATACCTGTTGATAATCTTTCTATCCTATAGCTATCCATCAAACATATAATATTCCTTGAATTATTTAGAGCTATTTTCTTTAACTACGTCCAAAATATCGTAGATTCTTCCTTTATTTACCATTTCTTTGTATAATCTCCATATTCTTTTATAAGATAAATACTTTGTATTATAACCTTTAGATTCAAGAATTTCGTATACTAAATAAGGAAACGAAGAAGGATGATCTAAGAATTTTGATAATGCTTCGATTATTGCTTCCCTAACTTCCTCATTTCTAGGATATTTCTTTTTCATCTAATCTTAATATTTCTTCTAATAAATTAATTTTGGGGCCCGTGGTCTAGTAGATATGATTTGGGTCTCCGGAACCCAAGGTCCAGGGTGCAAATCCCTGCGGGCCCGTTTTGATTTTCTTTTACAATAAATTAAAGCCTCACCCTTCAGGGATAATTAAAACATTTTAAAAAATTTCTTTAAACGAAGGAAAAAGTAATTAGAGTATACATCGCTATGAAGATTACTCACTCTAAAAAAGCAATATCAGCAACATACAAAACTTTAAATGGGATTTTATCTGAGCTTCTCAATTGTTTTAATATAAGAGATGTAACTCAGAATCGATGAAGGGGACTCTTTGCCATTTATTATAGGGGTCAGAATAAAGCACCAGACTTTGCCATAAATCTTTAACTTCGGTTTAGAAATAAGCCCCGGGCGGGATTTGAACCCGCGACCTCCGCATTACCAGTGCGGCGCTATAACCAGCTAAGCTACCGGGGCTACAATTTTTATATAATTTTGTTTATAAAAATTTTTTAAGGAAAATTTTAATATAAATATTTGGAAGCGGGGGTTCCCGAGCCAGGACAAAGGGGCAGGTCCCGAAAGGGGGCCAAACTTAAGATCCTGTGCGTAAAGCGCTGCGTGGGTTCAAATCCCACCCCCCGCATTAAATAAAAATATTTTAGTATCACTATAAATCACAGGATTTATTTAATGTTATTGCAGGTATAGAAAGCTTTAAATATTTAGAAAACATTTAAAATTTTTAAGATTTATGTTAAATAATAAACTTAAAGCAGTTTTAGTTCTTGAAGATGAAAGTATTTGGCATGGTGAGGGTTTTGGTTTTCCTTGTAAAGTAGCAGGAGAAGTTGTTTTTACTACCGGAATGGTAGGTTATACTGAATCTTTAACTGATCCTTCATTTAAAGGACAAATTTTGGTTATGAGTTACCCTCTTATAGGAAATTATGGTGTTCCTCCTTACAATTTAAAGGATAAATGGGGCTTACCAAAACATTTTGAATCTTATAATATTCAAGTTAAGGGTTTAGTAGTAAGCGAACTCTGCGATTACCCTAGTCATCCTTATTCAATAAAAAGTCTAAACAAATGGTTGTATGAAGAAAAAATTCCAGGAATTGAAGGAGTAGATACAAGAGAAATNATTAAAAGGATAAGAAAAAAAGGAGCGATGATGGGAATTTTGGAAGTTTCTGACGAAGATATTGATACAGAAAAGTTATTGAAAGAAATTAAAAATGTAAAGAAGTATGATGAAATAGATTTTTCCAAGGAAGTTAAAGATGAAATTAAAATTTTCGAAAACAAAGGTCCCACTCTTATTTTAATAGATTGCGGTGTTAAATTAAGCATAATTCGGAATATTTTAGAAAGAGGTTTCCGTGTTATTAAAGTTCCTTACGATACTAGTTATGATGAAATTCTTAGCTTTAAACCTTTAGGAATAATTATATCCAACGGTCCAGGTAATCCGAAAAAATTCATAAAGACGATAGAAATAACAAGAGAAATAATAGAAAATAAAATACCTACATTAGGTATATGCCTTGGGAATCAAATAATAGCTTTAAGTTTAGGAGGAGATACATTTAAGCTAAAATATGGTCATAGAGGACAAAATAAGCCTTGTATAGAATTAATTAATTATTCTAATTATATTACAAGCCAAAATCACGGTTACGCAATAGATCCAGAGAAATTAAAAGGTACAGGATTAGAAATTTGGTGGATAAATGCTGATGATAAAACGATTGAAGGAATAAGGCATAAAGAATTACCCGTGATAGCTGTACAATTCCATCCTGAAGCTTCTCCTGGACCTTACGATACTACCTTTATATTTGATATTTTTAAACGTTTGGTAGACAAACATGCCTAAGATACCAACTATAAGAAAAGTACTTGTATTAGGTAGCGGGGCTATAAAAATAGGTGAAGCAGGAGAATTTGACTATTCTGGAAGCCAGTGCTTAAAGGCATTAAGAGAAGAAGGAATCAAAACAGTTTTAGTTAATCCTAATATTGCTACGATTCAAACAGATGAAAATATGTCGGATAAAGTTTATTTCTTACCTGTAATTCCTGAGTNTGTAAAGGAAGTAATTGAAATAGAAAGACCAGATGGGATATTACTTAGCTTCGGAGGTCAAACTGCACTAAATTGCGGTGTCCAATTGGCTAAAACTGGAATATTAGATAAATATGGAATTAAAGTCCTTGGAACACCTATAGAAGCAATAGATATAGCAAGTGATAGGGAAAAGTTTAAAAATACTATGATTAAAAATAATCTGCCAGTACCTAAAAGTAAAAGCGCATATTCTATAGAGGAAGCTAAGAGAATAGCAAAAGAAATAGGATACCCAGTCATGATACGTGTTGCATATACTTTAGGAGGAAAGGGCGGAGGGTATGCTTTCAATGAACAAGAGTTAATAGAAATAGTTGAAAGGGGATTAGCAAACAGCTTAATAAGGGAAGTTCTGATCGAAGAATATTTAGGAGAATTAAAGCAAATTGAATACGAAGTTATGCGAGATTATAAAGATAATAGCATCGTAGTATGTAACATGGAAAATATTTTAGGCATGAGAGTTCATACAGGAGATAACATTGTAGTTGCTCCTTCGCAAACTTTAAATAATAGAGAATATCACATTTTAAGGGAGGCTTCAATAAAAGCAGCTCGAGCAGTAGGAGTTGTTGGGGAATGTAACGTTCAATTTGCATTGGATTCCCAAAATGAAAAATATTATATAATTGAGATGAATCCAAGAATGTCAAGATCCTCCGCATTGGCTTCTAAAGCTACAGGATATCCTTTAGCTTATATGGCTGCAAAATTGGCAATAGGATATACTTTACCTGAATTAATAAATAAAGTAACAAACATAACTACAGCTGCCTTTGAACCTTCATTAGATTATGTTGTAATAAAAATGCCAAGATGGGATTTTAGGAAGTTTCCAAAAGTTAACAGAAAATTAAGAACACAGATGAAGTCTGTAGGAGAGGTTATGGCAATAGGGAGAAAGTTCGAAGAAGCGCTTCAAAAAGCAATAAGGATGCTGGAGATAGGTAAAGATGGATTAGTAGCGAATAACAATGAAAAAATCGAAAGTAGAGAAAAAATAATCGAAGAATTGAAGAATCCTACCGATGAAATACTATTTTACGTAGCAAAGGCAATTAAAGCTGGAATGAGTATAGATGAAATATCAAGACTTAGCAAGATTGATCCTTGGTTTATCTCAAAAATTAAAAATATTGTTGAAATGGAAAAAGCCTTATGCAATATAAAATTGGATGACCCTCAAGCTTATCTATTAATTAAAGAAGCAAAGAAATTAGGTTTTTCAGATAAGCAAATAGCTAGATGTTTAAATGTAGAAGAGGAAGAAATAAGATACTTTAGAAAAAGAAATAAAATTATTCCTTGTGTTAAACAAATAGATACTTTAGCAGCTGAATGGCCCGCTTCCACAAATTATCTTTATTTAACATATAATGGAGAATTTGACGATGTAGAATTTATTACTAATAAGAAAAAAATTATCGTTTTAGGGGCAGGATGTTACAGAATAGGAAGTTCAGTAGAATTTGATTGGGCAACAATGAATATGGTGTGGTCACTTAAAAAGGAAGGTATAGATAAAGTAATAGTAATAAATTGTAATCCTGAAACAGTATCTACTGACTATGACATGAGTGATAAATTATATTTTGAAGAATTGACTCTTGAAAGAATACTTGATATCTACGAAAAAGAAAAACCTTTAGGTATAGTTACCTGCGTAGGAGGTCAAACAGCAAATAATTTAACCTTAAAATTACATAGAGTAGGAGTTAAGATCATAGGAACAAACCCTGAAGACGTAGATAGAGCGGAGAATAGAGCAAAATTTAGCCTTCTATTAGATCATTTAGGGATTAAACAACCAGTTTGGAAAGAATTTAAAGAAATTAAAGAAATTTTTAAATTTGTAGAAGAAATTGGTTTTCCGGTATTAGTTAGACCTTCTTATGTTTTAAGTGGAGAATCGATGAAAGTAATATGGGATAAAGAGGAATTAAGAAATTATTTGGAGGAAATTACCAAAATTAAAGAAAATACAATAGTTGTAAGTAAATATATTAAAGATGCAATAGAAGTAGAAGTTGATGGTGTCTCGGATTCAGAAAATGTCATAATTGGGGCTATAATAGAACATATTGAGGAAGCTGGAATACATTCCGGAGACGCAACAATGGTTATTCCTACTTTAAGAATAAGTAGAGAAGTGCAGGAAAAAATAATTAATTATACTGAGAAGATAGTTAAAGCTCTTAATGTTAAAGGACCTTTTAATATACAATACTTGGTTAAAGATGATGAGGTCTATGTTATAGAATGTAACGTAAGGTCTTCACGCTCAATGCCTTTTGTTTCAAAATTTACAGGAGTAAATTTGATATCTTTAGCAGCAAAGGCTATATTAAAAGGGTTAAAAAATGAAAAAATAGTCAAAATTTACAAATCAAATTATGCAGTAAAAGTTCCACAATTTTCATTTATGCAATTAGATGAAGCAGATGTAATACTTGGAGTTGAGATGCGTTCAACTGGAGAAGTTGCATGTTTTGGCGAAACTTTTGAGGAAGCGTTTATTAAAGCCCTTTTAGCTGCCGGTTATAATATACCAATAAAAGGAGGAAATGTATTTATAAGTGCAGGAGGAGAGGAAAAGATTAAACTAGTAAAAGTTGCTGAACTCTTACATAAGTTAGGTTTCACTATATATGCTAGTGAACATACTGCTGAATTTTTAATCACGAATAAAATACCAGTTAATAAAGTACTTTATAAAGTCAAAGAACCTGAGAGAAAGCCTAATATTATCGATTACTTAAGGGAAGGAAAGATTAACCTTGTAATAAATATTCCTAGTTCACTAACTTTAGAAAAATATGCAGAAATGTTAAAGGATGAGTATATAATTAGAAGGAAAGCCGTGGAATTGGGTATTCCTGTTATAGTTAACCCACAAACAGCATATTACCTAGTTCGAGGGATAATTTGGCTAAGAAATAATGTATATAAAATGGCTCCAATTATTTTGTATAATTTATGATTAAAGAAATTGCGGAAAGATTGGTAAAAGAAAATCCCAATATTTATGATCCTTTATCATTAAAAAAATCCGATTTGATTAATATTCTAAAAAAAATAAAATTAAATAATGGAACTATAGAAAAGATATTAAATGATGAAAATTTTTTATTAGAAATACAAATAGAATGGGCAAGATATATTTTTAATTATGTTAAGTAAAGAAAAATTAATAGAATTATTTAAAAATAAAAAGATTTTAATTACACAAGATGCTATAGATTATATTTATGATTTTCTTGTTAAGGAAGAAAATGCATTAAATTTTTTAAACTCAATTCTTGAAGAATTATCATTAAAAAAGGAAATAGTAACAAAAGAAATACTTGAAAAAATAATAAAGAATAGGACTACAGCCAAATTTAAAAATGAAGTAAAGACTTCATCATCTATGGAAAGATATGAAGAAGGATTGTTTTCTATTACAAGTGGTTACTTGGGTTTAATCCAAGATAGATTAATTAAGGTCAGAAAATTGATTGAAAAAATACATAACAAAAGACCTGCTGTGAGTTTAGCCGGTTTAGATAAATATCCAGAAAATTATAATGTTTCAGTTTTAGGGATTGTTTTTAGCAAGGAAGAAGGAAAATATGATTCGATTTCTATTGAAATAGAAGATTTGTTCGGAAGTGCTAAAGTAATAATCCCAAGTTCTAAATTAAATGATATTGCAAAGGAAATAGATGAAGATGATATAATATTGATCGAAGGAAAAATTAAAAAAGGAAAGACAGGAAGTTACATTTTGGCTGAAAACATAATTTACCCAGAATTGGAATTTACATCAAAAAATGAAGAGGGAGAAGATGTACTTATCGCAATAACCTCAGATATTAGATACGGTAATGAAAACTTTTTAGAAGAAAAATTAATGGAATTTATCGATTTTATAAACGGAAAATTTGAAGAGTATAACGAAATTGCTAAAAAAATAAAATACTTAATAATATGCGGGGATCTAATAGAAGGAGTTTCCTTTGAAAGTAAATACTATGGTTTAATTGATGAAATAGAAGAAGAATATTCAGGTATAGCTAAAATATTGGATAAAATAAGGAAGGATATAGAAATTATAATAATCCCTGGAGAGAGAGATGTAATAATACCTTCAATACCTTTACCTGAACTCAATAAAGAAATTGCCCAAGAATTATTTGAATTAAAAAATTTAAAAATACTTACAGATCCAAATTTTATTCAACTAGGGAATAGGAGAATTTTGCTTACCCATGGTTTTTACTTTGAAAATGTGGTAAGGAAATACATGTTACAAACTTTTAACGGTGAAAAGGCAATTGAATATGCAGTAAAGCATTTATTTAAAAGAAGAAATCTTGTTCCTAATTTAAGAATAAATGGCTTGTTACCTATAGGTTATGATCCATTTGTAATTTACGAGAAACCTGATTTATTTATTTTTGGCCACTATGATATTCCTACAACTTTTGTATACAAACAATGTTTGGTTATTTCAAACTCCTCTTGGGTAAAATATGAAGACGAAAGCGTAATAGTATATTTGGTAAATATGAAAGATCTCAAGATAAATACTATTTACTTTTAATTTTTTAAATTTTACTGGATTTTAATTTATAAATTGCATAACCTAATAAATGAGCTATTCTTAAAGGTTCCGGCATTCTACTAAAAATTCTAGTAGAATTTATTATTTTAATAGCTTCGTCTTCACTTATCCCTATCGCTTCAAAAAATATATCTTTATAACTTTTTATAGGAGGAAACTTGTTAATTATTTTGATTCTAATTTCATAATCTGGAAAATGTTTGATTAATGCATCGTAAACTTCTTGCATATTGGGTAATTGTTCCAATATTATTAACGATGGAATACCTAGTTTCTCATATATTTCAACAAAATCTATTATATTAAAACCCCCAAAAGTTATTCCAGCGGAAAGAATCAATTCAGCTTTTCTTTCATTTAAAATTTCCATCAATTTCTCAGTCCCGTCTAAACCATCTATTTTTATTTTTTTTATTTTTAAATCTATTAAATTATTATTTTTAAAATAAAGAGCAAGTAAAGGAACGTAGGGTTTTTCTTTTAAAAATTTAAAATTCGGTTCAAAACCGCAATCATCTACCGCTATAAGTTCCATAAATCAATCTATGAAATCTTTCATCGGCTCCTAAAGCATTTAATAAATCATCTTTGGTTATTCTTAATGAAATGTATTTCGTTCTACCATATCTTCCTTTGCTAGTTAAAACAGTTTTAATTAAACCTCCTGTATCTAATTCGTTTATTATGTCACTAACACGTCTTGCAGTTAAAGGTTCATACCCAAATTCTCTGCATAACCTGTAATATTCTTCGTACACTTCTCCAGTAATACAATCCCTCATGTATTTACTCTGTAATGAAAATATAGCGTATAATACTAATTTTGAATGAATAGGTAACGAGTTTATTACTTCATATATTTTATCTCTCTCTATTATAGATAATGCCATTTTTACATGCGATTCTAAAATTTTAGGAGAGTCTTCCCTTTCAGCTAATTCTCCAGCTACTCTTAGTAAATCCAAAGCCCTTCTAACATCACCATGTTCCTTTGCTGCTATAGAAGCACATAATTCAATAACACCTGGACTTATGCAATCTTCATATAACGCTATTTTAGCTCTAGCCATTAAAATATCTTTAAGTTGTTCTGCGTTATAGGGAGTGAATACTATTTCTTCTTCACCTAAACTACTTTTTACTCTAGGGTCCAGATATTCCTTAAAGTGAAGATCATTTGTTATTCCTATTAAAGATACCTTTGAAGAAATCGGCTCTGAATTTATCCTAGTTAGCTTATATAATATTTCATCGCCACTTTTCTTAACCAAATGATCTATTTCATCAAGAACAAAAATAAATATTTCACTTCTTCTCTTTAATTCTCTTACTATTCTTTGATATAACTCAGAAACAGCCAAACCTGTATGAGGAGTTCTTAGGTTTAAAAATTCGTTAAGGTCTTTTAAAACACGATAGTTTGTATCGTCTATTTTACAATTTACTATTAAACTATTAACTGGTATAGGTAATTTCGTAGCAAGTTTTTCTTTCATCAATTTTAAAACATGCTTTGTAGTAGCTGTTTTTCCTGTTCCAGGATATCCATAGATAAATATGTTCGATGGTCTTGCTCCTTTCAATAATGGAGCAAATAAAACTTCTGCAAGTTTATATATTTCTTTATCTCTATGGGGTAGTTCGTCAGGAATGTAATCGGGTCTTAAAGAATCATAATTCTTGAATATTCTTGATTGTTTTGATAATTTTTTTATCAATTCATCTATAGATAAGCCTGTCATAAGGGATTTATATAATCTTTTTACTAAAATTTAAATGTTTTTCTTTTTTTTCCAGTGGAGATTGACGGAAACAAATAAATTTCCACTGGAATCTGAAGATTAAATAAAAATTATTCAGTATTTTTTTGTGCGGAAATTTTACTTTTAACTAGATTTAAAATCCTAAGTGCTAGATAAGCTGCATTTGCAGCATTATCTATTCCTACAGTTGCAACAGGTACACCGGATGGCATTTGAACCATTGATAGTAAAGCGTCCAATCCGTTCAATTTAGCTGAAACAGGGACTCCTATAACAGGCTTATTTGTATAAGATGCAATAAAACCAGGTAAAGCTGCGGATAAACCTGCTATAGCTATAAAAACATCAGCATCACTTTTCGTAACAATATCTTTAACTCTTTCAGGTTCTCTATGCGCTGAAGCAACCACAACCTCATATTTTATATTATTATTGGCTAAAACTTCTTCAGCTTTTTTAGCTATTTCCAAATCAGATTTACTACCGCATATTATTAATACCTTAAACTCGACCATAAAATACAATAGAATTTTCTTATATAAACTTTTTAGCGTAGTTTACTGCATTTTTAAAAATAAAAAGTCCGTCACCTTCTTCTTTTAAATTTGGAAATCTTGTCCAACATGGATGAAGATACTTATGAATGAATTTTTCAGGATGAGGCATAATGCCCAACACATTTCCATACTCATTACATATTGCTGCTATATTATATTTGGAACCGTTGGGATTTGCTCTTTCATCGATACTCCCATCGCTATGAGAATACTGATAAACTATTTGATCCTCTTCGAAAAGTTTTTTTATAATTTTATCATCAGCTACAAATCTACCTTCCGCATGATTTATCGGAAGATATATTACATTATTTGAATATTTTGTTAAAATACACTTTCTCCTATTTACATGTCTTAAATAAACCCATTTATCAATAAATAAGCCTGAACTATTTATAGTAAGTGAAGCAAATTGTTTATTTTCATTGGAGAAAGGTAAAAATCCAGCTTTTAAAAGTACCTGAAATCCATTACAAATTCCTATCAAAGGTTTTCCTTCTTCGATGAATCTCTTAAAGTCCTTATTTAAATAATTTTTTATTAAATTAGCCAGTAATTTTCCTGCAGAAACATTGTCTCCATATGAAAAACCCCCTGGAATTACACATATTTGAAAATCCTCTAAGCTTACTTTCCTTTTTATTAATTCATTTATATGAACTAGAAAAGTTTCTGCACCGGCAACTTTTAAAGCTTCAAAAGTTTCCAAATCGCAGTTTGTACCTTCAGCTCTAATAACTAAAGCAGCAACCCTCATGTTAAAAACTCAAAGGTTCTTTCCAGGCCTTAATAATTTCATTTAAAGAAACATTAACGATTGTTTCATTATTTATTCCTTTAATAATTAAATTTTTATCACTTCTTACAAAACCTATTTTTGCATAGGGTATTCCTTGCATAATATGTTCAAATTCTTTCTCATAACCTTGAGCCACTTCTACTATAAATCTCGAATTGCTTTCTGAAAAAAGAATCTTATGATTCTTTTTTAAATTTGTAGGTACTTTATTCAAATATATTTCTGCTCCTAAATAACCCCCTATACACATTTCAGCTATAGCTACAGCTAAACCGCCTTCAGAACAATCATGACATGCTCTAATTAAACCTCTATCTATTGCCCTTGTTACTCTTTCAAAAATACTTTTAGCCATTTTAATATTTGGTGTGGGAATATTTGGATTCTTTATTCCTTGTATTTCATAATATAACGAGCCTCCCATTTCATCGTAAGTATAACCTAGAATGTAAATATAGCTTCCGCTCCTTTTAAAATCCATTGTGACAGACTTTCTTACATCAGGTATAATACCTATAGCTGTTATTACCAAAGTAGGCGGAATAGAATATGATTTTCCATTTTCTATATATTCATTATAAAGACTATCCTTTCCTGAAACAAAAGGAGCATCATATCCTATTGCTCCTTCATAACATCCTTTACAAGCCATAACTAATTTACCTAGTTCTTCAGGTTTTCTTGGGTCTCCCCAACTAAAATTATCTAGCAGAGCTATTCTTCTGCCACCTACAGCAATATTATTCCTTATAGCTTCGTCTATAGCTGATAAAGCCATTTTATAAGGGTCATAGGAATAATAAGGATTTCCTCCATGAGAAATTACTATCCCTTTCCATGAATCATAAAGTGGTTTAATAACGCAAGCATCACCTGGTCCTTCTTGATTTATTCCTTGTAAAGGTTTAATTATTGTACGAGCCCCTACTTCATGATCATACTGCCTTATTATCCATTCCTTACTCGCTATATTTGGATCGCTTAAAAGTCTCAGTAAATCTTCACTATAATCATCTTTCTCTAAATTATATTTTTCATCACTTTCATATTTTTCAGCTTTATAATAGGCCTCCATAGTTATTTGTGGGTAGTTATTAAAGAGAAATTGTAAATCAATCTTTCCAACGTTCTCTTCACCATAATAAACTTTTAAAATCCTATCATTTCCTACTTCGCCTATCACAGTAGCTTCACTCTCTTCTTCAAATATTTCCAATATTTTTTTAACATTTTCAGGAGGAACAACCAATAACATCCTTTCTTGCGATTCTGATATCCAAATCTCCCAAGGTTCCATATTTTTATGCTTTAAAGGTACTTGACTCAAGTCAACAAAACCACCTAAATCCTTTAAACTTTCACATAAAGCGACAGCTAAACCTCCGCCTCCAAGATCGGTAATCAACGAATATAACGGATTCTTTCCATAATCCCTAGCTCTTATTACAGCTTCAATTATCTTTTTTTCTTCTACAGGATTTCCAAGCTGTACTGCGCTATAATATCTTTCCTCGTTAGATGAAGATAAGCTTAAAGAAGCAAAAGAGGCGCCTTGAATTCCATCTCTCCCAGTTTTTCCTCCTACCAATATTATTTTATCTTTAGGTTTAGGATTTCTTATGTATCTTTTAAATGGTAGAATACCAACAGAGCCTACAAAAACTAAAGGATTTCTTATGTAACCTTTATGAAAATGTACAGATCCGTTTACGGTTGGAACTCCAACTTTATTTCCATAATCAGCTATTCCTGCAACAACTTTTTTAAGCATTATTTTAGGATGAATTATATTACTTGGAAGTTCTGAAGGAGATAAATTCAAAGGTCCAAAGAAAAGATAATCCATAGTAGCTATTGGTCTTGCTCCTACACCTAAAATATCCCTATAGACCCCTCCTACACCTGTATTTGCACCATTAAAGGGGTCAATGGCTGTGGGATGATTATGTGTTTCAACTTTTACAGCTATAGCATAATTTCCATCAAAATCTATTATTCCTGCATTATCTTCAAAAACTTTTAAACACCATTTTTTATTTAATTCCTTCGTAGCTTTATATATGAAAGATTTGAATAAACCGTCTATAATTTCTTTATTGTTGAAAATTATTTTAGCTTTAAAGGTTTTATGAAAACAATGCTCAGACCATACCTGCGAAAAGGTAAAAAGTTCTACGTCTGTGGCTGGCCGTTTTTCCTTTTTATAATAATTTTTTATCGTTCTAAGTTCCTCTAAACTTAGCGAAAGATTTAAATCGTTATTTAATTTCTCCAAATCTTCGTCTTTCATTAAAGCTAAATTAAATGTACTGACCCTATTCATTTTCAAATATCTTTACCTCATGTAATAATTTATTTGCTAACAATTTATTAATGATCAAATCCAATTCATTATAATCGATTATTCGAGAAAATAAATAAGTATTAAAAGTAACAAGATTAGAAAACTTTTTAGGATAGATTGTATCTAATACTTTAAATATTATTTCATCATTAGGATTTATTATAAATTTTTTTAAATATATATTAACTTGCCATTTATACTTTTTGTCTTTTATCCTAAATTTATCAAAATCTTCAAAAATATTTATCATAAAATTTTCTAATTCATTATCTATAAAGAAATCTTCGCAAATATTTTTTAGTTCCTCTTCATTCAAAGAACATTCTAAAACATAGTTAGTAAAAATTCTAAGATCAACATTCTTACCAATCAATTCACTTATTTCCCTCCTTAAAGACTTATTTTTGGAATCCATTTCAGGATCTTTGAACCATACAGAGATAATCCATTTCATAATTAAAATTATTTATTTTTGTAATATTTAGTTATGGAAATTCAAGAGTTAAGAAGAGAATTTCTTGAAAAAAGGATGAGAATGAAAGAAGAAGAAGTTTACGCTTTAAGTGAAGTTATATGTAAAAATATCGAGAATCTTGAAGTATTTAAAAGAGCCAAGAAGATAATGGGTTATTACCCAATAAAAAATGAAGTAAATATTTTGCCTTTGATTAAAAAATATATTGCAGAAAAAATCTTCGCTTTACCCAAATGTGATATAATTAATAGAAATATTATACCAATAAAGTTGAAGAAATTAGAGGAAGTCAAACCTGCAGAATACGGAATACCTATACCAATAAAAGAAGAAATATTACCTCCTCAAGAATTGGATCTAATACTTGTTCCAGGTGTAATATTTGATATGAAATGTTATAGGCTAGGATATGGTTATGGGTATTATGATAATTTTTGCAGAAATTTATCAGCGATAAAAGTAGGAGTTGCATATGATTTTCAAATAATAAACGAGCTTCCTAAGAAAGATTTAAAACTCGATTTAATTGTATCGAATAAAAGAATAATATATTAAAGTTTCTTCTAATAAAAACTAGGTTAAGAATTTAATATAATCGATAATTTTAGCTACTCTGACAGCTTCTTTTACATCATGAACTCTAATTATATTTGCCCCATTAATTATGCATAAAGCTAATACAGCTAAAGTACCTTCAAGTCTTTCCTCAGGAGGAAGATCTAATATTTTTCCTATAAAAGATTTTCTAGAAGGGCCAATAAGGATAGGTCTTCCGAGACATCTGAATTCTTTTAGTCTTTTTATTATTCTTATATTATCATCTACAGTTTTACCAAAACCAATACCAGGATCAATTATTATTTTTTCTTCATTAATTCCTCGTAATTTTAAGTAATTAATTCTATTCCTCAAGGATCTTATTATATCTTTAACTACATCATTGTAATGAACATCTCTTTGCATTATCTTCGGATTTCCTCTAATATGCATTACTATAACTGGAACTCCATAGGATTTTATAATATCCGGCATTTTTTCGTCTGCTATACAGCCGCTAATATCGTTAACTATATCTGCACCAGCAGATAAGGCTTCTTCAGCTACCTTAGATTTATAAGTATCGATTGAAATTATTACATCACTATTTTTCCTAATTTCTTTTATAACAGGAATAACTCTTTTAATTTCTTCTTCTTCGCTTATTCTATCAGAACCAGGTCTCGTAGATTCCCCACCTATATCGATTATATCTACTCCTTCATTTACCATTTTTAAAGCATGGGCAACCGCTTTTTCCTTTTCAAAGAATCTTCCTCCATCGTAAAAAGAATCCGGAGTTACATTAAGTATTCCCATTATATAGGTCTTTTTAAAATCAAGGATTTTACTATTTATTTTTATAGGACTAGAATAATTTTTATATTTATTTATGATTTCTAAAATTTTATTAATAAAAGGATTTTTATCATCAATTATTTCATTCTGATTGAAAATAAAATTAATTTCATAATTATTATTTACACTTCTTTTAATTTCTATATTAATGTTCTTTAAATACTCTTTTAAAACAACATATTCGTCATGACTTAAATCTTCTATTTCTATTTTAAATATATTCTTAAGATCTTCTGAAATTTCTTTTATAAATATTTTATTATTTAGTATTTCCAAAGAAATAGATTTTGCCATCATGGAGAAGAATCTATTAAAGTGTGAGGATCGGCTAAATTTATTGAATCTGATTCTTCGTTTTTCAAAAATTCTCTTGCTTCAGCAACAGTAAATACAGAACCTGTAACTAGTATAGGTTTTTCTTTATTCGAAATCTCCAAAGCTTTTTTAACAGCTTCTTTTATATCATTTATAACGTAGATTTTAGTATCATTTTTCATAGCTAATAAAGCTTCTTTTAATTTTTCAGGAAGAATAGCTCTTTCCATTACTTTATGTTTACTTAATATAAAGGTATTGGATAATCTTAATAGTTCTGATAACATGTTCTTATAATCTTTATCACTAGAGATACTTATAACCACTATAACATCTTTAAGCCCATTTCTAATTAAAAAATTCACCAGAGTATTCATAGCATATGGATCCTTGGCAGCATCCAAAATAATTGAAGTATTTCCATAATTAAAAATTTCCATTCTTCCAGCCCATTTAACGTCCTTTAAGGCTTCCCTTATAGCTCCCTCATTTATATTATAACCTAAAATTTTAAGAATTTCACAGCAAGCTATAGCAATAGAGCAGTTAAGTTGCTGATGATCACCCTTTAAGTTTAATTCAAGATTATTATATTCATTAAGAAGACCGAAATAATTGAATTTATTCTCGTTTAAATTACTAATAACTGTTTCATAAATTATATCTTTATTTTTTTCCTTTCCAACGGTTAAAACTTCACAGTCGATTTTTGAGCATTCATCTTTAATTATTCTTAATGCTCTATTATCACTCTCACCCGTGATTAAAAATCGATTTTCTCTAGCTATTCCAACTTTATTCCAAGCAATATCTTCTACAGTATTACCAAGAATATTTGTATGTTCTAAATACACTCTAGTAATACATGATATGAGAGGATTCAAGATATTTGTAGCATCATATCTACCTCCTATGCCTACTTCATATATACAAAGATCAACATTCCTTTCATAAAAGTATAATATAGATATCATGCTCGTAACCTCAAAAAAAGTGGGATAATACTCTCTTCTTGTTCTTATCTCTTCTATCTTATTATAAATTCTATTTGCGATTTCAATTAAGTCTTCTCTACTTATTTCTTGGGAATTTATGGATATTCGTTCAGTATACCTATGCAAATGAGGTTTAGTAAATGTTCCTACCTTGTAATTTGATTTTTCCAATATTTTGCTTAATATTGCAACCGTTGAACCTTTTCCCCCACTTCCTGTAACAAGAATAACTTTTAATTCATCATGAATATTTTTAAACTCTTCGGCTAAGATTTTTAAATTATCAACTCCTTTCGTCATTCCAAATCTTTTTAGTCTGTACAACCAATTAAGAACATCCTCGTATTTATTAAACTTGTTCATCTAATGTTTAAAACATCTAATATTGGTAAATACCAACGATATGCCATGTTCATTTGCAGCTTCTATTACTTCTTTATCTCTTATCGATCCACCAGGTTCAATTATTGCAGAAATCCCATAGGAGGCAGCTAAATCAATACTATCCCTAAAAGGAAAGAAACCGTCTGATGCTAAAACCGCATTCTTAGCTTTTATTCCTGCCTTACTTAAAGCAATCTTGGTTGCATCTATTCTGCTTGTTTGACCACAACCTATTCCTAAAGTTAATTTATCCTTGGCAACAACTATAGCATTGGAATTGACATGTTTTACTACTTTCCAAGCAAATATCATATCTGAAATTTCTTTTTCCGTTGGAATCCTTTTGGAAACAATCTTTAAGCTATCAGAAGTTATTTCATGTAAATCCCTCTCTTGGATAAGAATACCGTTGGTAATTGTTCTTAAAATCCAAGCTTTATTAAGTCTCTTACCTATGTTCTTACAAAGTATAATTTTAGTTTTCCTTTTCTTTTTTAATATTTCTAATGAAGAATCTTCATAATCTTTAGCTATTATTATGTCAAAAAAATGATTTGAAATCAGGCTAGCTAATTCTTTATCAACCGTAAAATTAAAAGCTAAAATTCCTCCATAAACTGAAGTGCTTCCAGCCTCATAGGTTTTTAAAAATAACTCAACATTTGAAGTTTTATCATTACTATAAACAGCGCAAGGATTGGTATGCTTAACTATAACACAAGTTTTTTCTTCAAATTCGCTTAAAATTTTAATACAAGCATCGATATCTAGTAAATTATTATACGAAAGTTCTTCTCCTGATATCTTCTCTACAAATATTTCAGGATCGGTTTCATATTTGAACAAGTATGCCCTTTGATGAGGATTTTCTCCATATCTCAACTTTTTCCCCTCATTTAATAGTAGGAAAAAAGAAAAACGATCAGCTAAAACTTCATTCATAAATGTATAACATTTTGATTCGTAATTTATCAAATATTCCATAGCTTTAATGGCTAATTTTTTTCTTAATTCATAAGAAGTTGTTCCTAATGTTTCTAACTCTTTAATTATATTAGCTGCGTCTTCTTCATCAGTTGCAACAGTTACATACTTGAAGTTTTTTACAGCAGAGTTTATTAATGCTCTACCACCTATATCAAGAGATGATAAAAAATTTTCGAAATTTAAAAAATTTAATTCGTAAAAATTTACAACAACATAGTCAATTAATCCTAGATTTTGTAACTCATTTAATTCTTCTATATTTTCTCTATCCGCCAAAATCATAGCATGTAATAAAGGATTAATCGTTTTTATTTTGCCCTTTAAGTATTCAGATTTTATTCCTAAAATATCTTCTATCAAATAAGCTTTCACACCATTGGTTATTAAATAATTGTATGTTCCTTTGGTACACATTATCTTATAATTCTTTTCTACGAGTTTATTCGCCAATTTAAGCATAATTTCATGTTTTCTGGTTAATGAAAAGAGAGCAAACTTATTTATGTTGGTTGTATTCATATCAATATTAAAGTTAGCGGATTTAATTTATTTAACTCTATAGACGTCATTCATTTAAATGTAATCAAAAAAATAAGGTAGGGGTACCCCCATTAATTTTAATTTTTTTAAATATATTTTTTTAATTTTATCCGAATTTATTATGACGTCATATTACATTTTTAATGGATCAAAAATCACGGGTTTACCCGGGTTTTTGCCATTTTTATACGCAAGATTCATGATAAATTAGTTGTTTATAAGCATAGTTTAAGAAAAACTAATACAAGAAAGAAGATTTCATATTTTCAGGTAAAAATATACTTATAAATGAAGATTTAAATTGCTAACAAGAAAAACTTACCGTTAAAACTTAAATCGCTAGGTTTTAGTTTGTCGTAAAATTTTATTAGCTTATTAGTTATCATAAGAATATGAAAGGAAAACTAATCAAAAAGGGTAAAGTAAAGGATATCTATGAAATAGACGAAAAGACTTTGGCTTTTCTATTTACAGATAGAGTCTCAGCATTTGACGTAGTTTTACCTTCCACTATTCCGCTTAAAGGTAAAGTTTTATTAAAATTCGCAGTCTTTTGGTTCAATTTCCTTAAATTCCCTAACCATATGTTAGAATATGAAGAACCTAACATTTTATATGTGAAGAAGTTAAATATGATCCCTCTGGAATTTATAGTCAGAGGCTATATTTACGGCTCCTTTTATGAAAGGTTATTAAAGAAGGAAATAATAATAGAAGAAGAACCAATATTGGCAAAAAAACTTAAAAAACCATTCTTCGAAACAACTACCAAATATGAAGAAAAGGATGTTCCAATATCTAAAGACGAGATACTAAGGAGAAAATGGCTTAATGAAGAAGAATATGAATACCTAAGAAAAACTTGCATAGAATTATACCAAAAAATGTACGAAAAAGCATATGAGGCAGGATTCATCCTTGCAGATATAAAGTTTGAGTTCGGAAAAGATGAGGAGGGAAGAATTCTTTTAGCCGATTCAATAGGTCCAGACGAATTTAGATTATGGTCTAAAGATAAATACGAGGAAGGAAAACCTCAAGAGAGTTACGATAAACAGCCTGTGAGAGATTGGTTAACAAAGATAGGTTATAGAAATGTCTTAGAAGAGGCTAGGAAAAAAGGATTACCTATACCTCAACCACCACCTTTACCTGAATGGTTAATAGAAGAAGTTAAACAAAGGTATATCTATGCTTACGAAAGAATAACAGGATTAAAATTATAAAACTCTATCTGATAATTTTACTTTATTATTATCAAAAAATGAAGAGTATATAAAATCACTCATTAATGATTTTTATAAATCAAAATGATTAGATCTATACGCTTATTATTATCTTTTTATATTAATATTATTGGATGAAAAAAACCCCTAAGACTTATAAAGAAGCTGGAGTAGACGTATCAGCTTTAAGAAAAATTCATGAACATTTTAAAAAAGTCTATAATATAAAAGAAACGAAGAAAGCTGAATTTAAACCAGTCTTACAAATAGGACATTATGCTGGTGTATTAGAGTTTGGTGATCATTATTTTGCATTCCACGTTGATGGTGTAGGAACAAAGATACTGGTGGCACAAAAAATGAACTATTATGAAACCATAGGTTATGATTGTGTAGCAATGGGAGTAAACGATATAATATGCATAGGTGCTAAACCGGTTGCATTTATGGATTATCTCGTTATAGAAAAATACAATAAAAAGTTAATCAATGAAATAGCAAAAGGTATAAGCAAGGCTGCTGAAGAAAGCAACGTATATGTAATAGGTGGAGAAACTGCAATGATGCCCGAAATAATTAAAGGAGCTAGAGCTAATTATGGTTTTGACCTTGTAGGAATAACTTTTGGCTATTTGAAGAAAGAAGATTTAATAGATGGTTCAAAGATTAAAAAGGGAGATGTAATAGTAGGATTGGAAAGTAGTGGTATTCATAGCAATGGTTACACATTAGCAAGAAAAATACTTTTAGAAAGATACAGCTTAACTGAAAAAATAGAAGGTTTTGAAAGTATATTAGGAGAAGAATTGTTAAGAGCTACAAGGATATACGTTAAACCTATTCTAGAAGCTAAGGAAAAATGTGAAATACATGGTATAGCTCATATAACGGGAGGAGCATTCACGAAATTATTAAGATTGGCAAAATTCAAAAACCTAGGATTTATGCTAGATAACATGCCACCTATGCCACCTATATTTAAACTTATTATGAAAGAAGGAGATATTTCAGCGACAGAAATGTACAGAACATTTAACTGTGGTATAGGAATGTGTGTATTAACACCAAAGGATTATGCAGATGATATTATTAGTATTTCTGAAAAGTATAAGATAAAAGCACATATAATCGGTAAAGTTATTGATGAATATGGCGTTTTTGTAAGATATAAGGGAAGAAAACTTGTTTTAATATAAAATGAAAAACTTAGATTTCAATTAAAAATTAATAGCTGAGATAAAACTTTTAAAGTTATGATTAAAGAGAATTGCGGCATTGCTGCTACATATTTAAAAGAATTTAATGAGGCTCCTTTCGTATTATATAAAGCACTTCTTGCTTTACAACATAGAGGACAAGAATCATGTGGAATTTCAACCGTAATTAAGGAAAATATACACGTTAAAAAGTTCATGGGTTTAATTACACAAAATTTTAATGAAGAAACTCTAAAAGAATTAAGTAGTCCATTGGGTATAGGTCACGTAAGATATTCAACCACTGGTAAATCTACAATAGAGGATGCTCAACCATGCTTAATTAAGGAAGGAAATTTTGAAATAGCTTTAGCTTTTAACGGAAATATAGTAAACTTGTTGGAATTAAGGAAAAAAATTAAGGAATGGGGTTATAAATTTATAGGAAATGGCGATGGTGAATTATTAACAGCTTTAGTATTCTACGCAATAAAGGAAAAGAGAGACTTTGAAAAAGCTATAAATTTAGTAATGGAAGAAGTTGAAGGAGCATATTCAGTAGTTATGATTACCAATCAAGGTCAATTAATAGCATTTAGGGATCCTATAGGTTTTAGGCCTCTGATCATTTCTTTTAATAAAAACAAAGATGTTCTTTTAGCTTCTGAAACGGTTGCAGCTGATATTAACGATTTTAACGAAACCCAAACAGTTAAGCCTGGAGAACTAATAATTATAGAAAACGACAAAATCGAAAGAAAAACTATTATTCAAAATAACCAGCATCACTTTTGCATGTTTGAACTTGTTTACTTTAGTAGACCTGATAGTATTTACGAAGGTATGTCAGTTTATGAAATACGATATAAACTTGGTCAAGAGTTAGCAAAAACTTATAAAACTGACGCAGATATAATAGTTCCTATACCTGATACTTCAAGACCAGCAGCTGAAGCAATATCTAGAGAAACAGGAATTCCAGTAGTTGAAGGTCTCATTAAAAACAGATATATAGGAAGAACTTTCATAATGCCTTCCCAAAAAGAAAGAGAAAAAACTGTAAAATTAAAACTAAATCCTATACAAAATATAATTAATGGAAAGAAAGTTTTATTGGTGGATGATAGTATTGTAAGAGGGACTACAATAAAAAACATCATTGAAACTTTAAGAAAAGCAGGGGCTAAAAAAGTAGAAGTATGGATAACATGTCCTCCCATAATATCACCCTGTTTTTACGGAATAGATATAGCAATACATGGTGAATTAATAGCTGCGGATAAAAAAGTTGAAGAAATAGCTAAGGAAATAGGTGCAGATAAATTATGTTACCAAACTATAGAAGGATTGATAAGAGCTACAGGAATGGAAGGTAAATTATGCTTGGCTTGTTTAACAGGGATATATCCTACAAATCTAGCTCAGAAATTAGCCGACATGCTAAAAAATAAGAGGATTCAACAAAGATATTGGGAAGTAGATCTTACTCAAGTCGTATGATAAAGGCGTTAGTAATAGGAGATGGAGGAAGAGAACATGCTATAGCTTTAGCTTTATTCAAAAGTGGAGCAGAAATATATTCTTATTCGTCCATTAAAAATCCTGGAATTACACGTATTTCAAAAAAATATAAAATAGGTAACTTGCTGGATTTCGAAGAAATAACAAATTTTGCTTTACAAGAAAGGGTTGATTTTGCTATCTGTGGTCCTGAAGCTCCTATTGTAGCAGGCATAACAGATGCGCTTGAAAAATTTAATATTCCTTGCGTTTCTCCCCATAAACATGTAGCAAAGATAGAAGGAAGCAAATCTTATGCACGAGAATTATTAAAAAAGTATAATATCAATGCTTATCCTAATTTTAAAGTTATCACAAACATTGAAGAAGCTAGAAATGCTATAACTGAAATAAAGGATTTTGTAATTAAACCAAATGGATTAACTGGAGGAAAAGGAGTTAAAGTCCTAGGCGAACATATTTTTAATGATGCCGAAGCCTTGGAATATTGTTCAAAAATCTTACCACAACATAAAAAAGTAGTAATTGAAGAAAGAATGGATGGAGAAGAATTTGTGTTGCAATGCTTCGTAGATGGTAAAAGACTGATACCTATGCCATTGGTTCATGACCATAAAAGGGCATACGATGATGATAAGGGGGAAAATACCGGTGGTATGGGATCAATTTCTCAAAAAGATCATTTGTTACCATTTATAACTAAAGAAATGTATGAGCAATCCTACCAAATTATGAAGAGGACTTTTGAAGCATTAAAAAAAGAAGAAGGAATAGAATACAAAGGAATTCTTTATGGTCAGTTTATGATAACGAAGGAAGGCCCGAAAATTGTAGAATATAATGTAAGGTTTGGAGATCCTGAAGCTATGAATATTTTGTCATTGCTAAAAACTAACTTTCTAGAAATTTGTTTAAAAATTATAGATTCAAATCTAGGATTTAATGATGTAAAATTTGAAAATTTATCTTCAGTTTGTGTTTATTTGGTTCCTGAAGGATATCCTTCGAAACCATTAAAGAATCAACCAATTCAAATAGAAGAAGATAAAATTATAGAAAAAGGCTGTAAGTTATATTATGCTTCGGTTAATGAAGAAAACGGTATATTATATACCACAGGTTCTAGAAGTTTAGCATTAGTTGGAATAAATGAAGAAATTGTAGAGGCAAGTAAAATATGTTACGATTGCATTAAGTATGTTAAAGGAAGGTTATTTTATAGGAAAGATATCGGGAGCGAATATTTAATAAATAAAAGAATTAATAAATTAAAAAGCTTAGGGATATTAAAATAATGGTTGTCATTTTCAATGGTAAAAAAAGACAAAAAGAAAAATTAGAAATTTTAAAATCTGATATAGAAAAATTAAAAGCTAATAATATAATTCCTAAGTTAGCAATAATAAACGTAAGTAAAAATCCTTCTTCATTAATTTATATAAGAAATAAAATAAATATATTAAAAGAACTAAATTTATTATATGAAATTTTTAATTTAGAAGAAAATGTAAATGAAGAAACTATAATTAAATTAATAAATAAATTAAATGAGGATAAAAATGTTAACGGAATATTAATACAACTCCCTTTACCACCCCATTTAGATACATACAAAATTATAAATTCAATTAATCCAATTAAAGATGTTGATGGTTTAACTAGTTATAATTTGGGTAAACTTATGGCTAAGGATGAAACTTTAGCTCCTTGTACCCCTAAAGCTATAATAGATATACTTGAAAGTTCCAATATAAAAGTTGAAGGAAGCGATATCGTTATAGTTAATAATAGCATAGTAGTAGGCAAACCTCTTTCAATAATGTTAACAAACAGATTTGCTACAGTTTCTATTTGTCACATTAAAACTAAGGATCTCAAAAGTTACACAAAAAACGCTGATATTGTAATAACAGCTACTGGGGTACCTAAGTTAATTAAAAAAGAATACATAAAAGAAGGGGCTATTATAATAGATGCTGGAATATCAAGGGTTAACGGAAAAGTTGTTGGAGATGTTGATTTCGAAGAAGTTTCAAAAATTTGCAGTTTTATAACACCAGTTCCAGGTGGTGTAGGACCTGTGACTATTGCTATGTTGGTATATAATCTAATAAAGTGTTGTAAAATGCAAAACGAAGCTTTGGATAAAAATTGTTAAAATATTAAAATAAAATTAGAAATTTAAAATATTCTTATGACCCTTATTTTTAAATTTGTTTTATAATAAAATTAATTAAAATTATAATAAATATATAACATATGGAAAAAAAGTTAAGAATTGCTGTATTAGCATCTACTAGAGGTACAGATATGCAAGCGATAATTAACGAAATAGAGGCAGGGAGATTAAATGCTGAAATTGTTTGCGTAATTAGTAATAAAAAAGACGCGTATGCACTGGAAAGAGCTAAGAAACATGGTATAGAAGCTATTTTTTTGGATCCAAAAAATAAATCTCCTGAAGAATACGATTTGGAAATTTTAAAAGAATTAGAGAAAAGAAACGTAGATTTGATTTTATTAATAGGTTATAATAGATACGTGACTAAAGTTTTGTTAGATAAGTATAAATATAGAATAATGAATATTCATCCTTCACTCTTACCGGCATTCCCAGGATGGGATAAAGAAGTACATAAAGCAGTATTAGAATATGGTTGTAAAATCACAGGCTGCACATTACATTTCGTTGATGAAAATTTAGATGCAGGACCGATAATTCTTCAAAAAGCAGTAGAAGTAGATGATAATGATACAGTTGAAACATTAAAAGAAAAAGTTCAAAAAGCTGAGCAAGAAATAATAATCAAAGGAATAAAGTTATTTATGGAAGGAAAACTTAAAGTTGAAGGAAGAAAGGTAAAAATATTAAGCTGATCTTTAAGAACTATAATAAGTAACAGATAGTTCAAGTGGCTTGTTAGCTATAGGGGCGAAAACAAACTTCCTATTATAATCATATATCTATGGATTTATAATAAGGTTAAGATAAAGTATTCAATGGAGTTTACGGAAGGAGAGATTAAAGGAGGTGAGTCAAGAAAGTTATAGTAGTTGATAAGATTAAATAAACTAAAGCCTCGCTCTTCAGGATAGAGATAAATTTTGTAAATGCTTTAAAAAGAAAAGCTTCTTTAGATGGGAGTAAAAAGTAATCAGGGCTAAATATTGTTATGAAGATTGTTCACTCTGAAAAAGAAATAACAATGTAAAGTAAACAACATACGAAACTTGCAATGGAAGGATTCTCTGAACCTCTCAACTGTTGTAATGTGAGATCTGTAGCTTCAAATCGATGAAAGGAATCTTAGCCATTTATAGTGAGAAGAAATTCAGCACAGTTCAAACCCTTAAATTGTTTTAAATATCCTCTTACATCTTGTTAATTGCTATAAAATAAATTAATTCTTCTCCCCTAAAGAAAAAGATTCTAAAGCTTCAACAAGTAAACCACTTGTGAACTCAAGGATGAATTTAAAAAGGATGGACCGGGAGGGATTCGAACCCTCGACCTTCCGCTTGCAAAGCGGACATTCTACCACTGAACTACCGGCCCTATTTATTAAATAAAATAATCTCTTTTTTAAAATTTTGAACTTTAAAACTAACGTCACATTAAACTAAAGCCTAACCTTTTAAGATGGGAAGAGATCACTCCTCTTTTAATTTGTACATATAATTTACTAAAATGAAAAAGAAAGAGGAAATTATAGTTGCAATGCAAAAAATAAGTAAAGCTGATTTTGTCCAATCATTAAGCTGGATTGTATAAGAAGGAAATCCACATATAACTTTTTCTTCTATAAAATCGCATCCCCACCATTGAACTATAATTGTCCATGAATTATATTCAAGAATAAAAATCATGTAACTTGCCAATATCAACAGAATAAAAGGAGCATACTTAACATGAAAAGATACATAGAGGAAGAGAAGTATAAGAGCAACTAGCAAAATTAAAAATAAAATATGAGAAGAATTTTTGAGAAGGATATCTATAGAATTAAATTGGAGAACCATCATATAAAAAAATATTAGTTCTTTGATATTTATATTATGAGAAAAAAGAAAGATTTTATTGAAGAAATATTCGATAAATTGCTAAAAGAAGATTTTAAATTTGGAAACATGGGAGGATATTCAATTAGTATATTCCAAGAAGGAGGAAGAACAAAAATCTACGTTAAAGCAGGCAAAAATGTGGATGTGTATAAATTAAAGAAAGATTTGGAAGAACAATATCCTGGTGCAGAAATATATATAGAAGGAAAGAATATAGAAGAAAAACCTTCTAAAAAATTAATCGAAGTAATAGATGAAAGAAAAATAGAGGAAGAAAAATAATTTTAAAAATTTAAGCAAATTAAAATAATGTTATACTAAACATTGGGCCCGTAGCTCAGCTAGGTTAGAGCACCCGGCTCATAACCGGGGGGTCGCCGGTTCAAATCCGGCCGGGCCCATTTGCCTGCTTTTTTTATTCATCATAAATGGAAATTTTGTTGTTCGTTTTATCATTCTAGTTAGTATAATTAACTGAGAAAATAAAGAAGGAACATCTTTGCAATAAACATCCTTTTTATTTAAAGATAAAAAAGTTTTAGAATTTTTAGCTATTATCCTTAGGAAACTTGTCTTTTATTTATCTTAAATCTTCTTCCTTTAGGTTTATAATTAACTCTTCTTCTTTTAATATTCCTAGGTTATATAAAAATAACTGACAACATGCAGAACCCTTCTTTGCAATGGGGAGTAATATTTTATAATCATTAGTCCAAAGCTGCTCAATGTATACCGTCCCTCTTTTTCCTTTTTTAACATCAGGATACCCTTCCTTTAAATAAGCCTCATATAAAAACAGAATTAATTTATATCCAGGCCTTTCTTGATAAAAAGCTCCCAAAAATGAATAAGGAACTATTAAACAACTCAATTTTTCCAAACCTAAACGTATAACTGCACTTTCAGGTGTTTCAGGTGGGCTAAACGATATAGCAGGTAATCCCCACATACCTGGGTGTTCTTTATCTTCATAAGGTCTTTTCACAACTAAGAATCTTTCATCTCCTATTTTCTCTCTTAGTATTACAGAAACTGAATATTTCATAGAAACGCCGCCTGCCGGATTTGAACCGGCGACCCCTCGGTTAACAGCCGAGTGCTCTAACCGGGCTGAGCTAAGGCGGCATTTATTATTTTTATTTCTCTTTAAATAATTTTATTATTTCGGCTATAAATTTTTCTTTATAATTTGGATAATATTGAGAGAGCATCCTGTTAGAAGAAGCAAAGGGCAAAAAAGTTTTAATTGCATTTAAGCAAATTTCCAAATATTTTTCCCTATTATTACACCAAAGACTTATTATATTCTTAAATTTTTCAGAAAATTCTTTATAATCCTCTTCGCTAATCTTATATCCTTTTTCTGAATTAAATAATACAAGTTCATTAAGATCTTTACCAAATAACCAGCCATTGTAATTATCTTGAATTAATTCTATAGCTGAACCATCCTTTGAAGATAAAGCAGGAATTCCGTTAATGCCTGCTTTCATAATAGAAGTACCACAAGCTTCCCACCCAGAAAAAGGTGTAAATAAAATTAAATCGACTCCTTTAAATATTAACTTAGCAACAGAAATGTTATAATTCCAAATATAAATTACGTTGTTTCTCGTATTTGAAAGTCTTCTCATTTCTTCCATAAACTCAAGACCTACTTCATCCATTGGGTCAGTTTTTCCTGCTAATATAAAAGTAACATTTTCTTCATTTTCTTTTATAAATTTTATAATAAAATCAGGCCTCTTATAAGCTACTGTTCTTCTATTCCAAGCAACAAACATGGAATTTGGATTTATTTCTTTAAATTGTTTAAGAAAATCGTAAAGTATTGATTTATTTTTTTCCTTTATTTCCCTTAATTTATTTATCGTTAATTCATCATTTAAATAAATTTCTAATAATTCTTCATCCATCCAACGCTTTATATCCACTCCATTTGTAACATATTTTAATTTATAAATATGATGAGGAAACATTTTCTTTGATATTTCAAAATGTTTCTTACTTACAGTTATTATTTCTTGAGCCAAAGAAGAAGCGATGTTTGTTAAATATATGTTATCTTCGATAAAATTATACCCGAATTCTTCCGCAAATAAATTTTTATCAAAGCGAGGATGTCCCCAAGGACCTGGAGTATGAATTACAAATCTACAGTTTAATTTTAAGTTTTTAGAAACCAATAACAAAGGAATAAAAGCAGTATAGGCTTCTTCCAAATCTATATATTCAACCTTTTCAAATCCTATATATTTTTCAATATATGCCAAAGCAGCTTTAGCAAACAATAGATACTTATAAAAAGAAAAAGATTGATCGAGATGTTCATAAAGCCTATTGAAAAGTCTTGATGCCCATGCAGGTTTTAAAACTTTTACGAATATAACTTTAGCATTATTAATTGCATATTCATAAAAAGAAATCTCAACTTTTTCCTTTCTTAAATAAATTTGTTCTCTACCTACTTCCTTTAATTTTACCAAGAAATCCTGCGGAAATTGATCTGGTAAAACTAGCACTTTATCATTTACGAAATCATATTTTATATATCCTGAATTGTAAAAAGGAGTAATAACTACATAATCTATTGAGTTTCTAGCACAAGTATAAAATTTATCTGCTGCAAGAACACCTAAACCTCCTGCAAAAGGAGTATTTTCATCAAGAGCTATTTCAGGTGTAATACTAATTATCATTAAAAATTTCTTTATTTAGCCAAATTTAAACTTTATTTAATAGAATACTTTTCACATATTCTGCAAAAGCAAAAGAACTAGTAAACCCTGGTGAAACTGCATTTAAAATATGCATAGATCTTTCATCATATTCAATGATAAAATCATCAACGAGTTTCCCTTCCTTATTTACTAATTGTGCTCTTATACCTGAAAAACTCCTTTTAAGCATATTTTTTTCAACTGAAGGAATAATCCTTTTAGCTTCGTTAATAAAATCCTTAATATTTATACTTTTTTTAATTTCTTTAATTGCAAATTTTAAGAAATCATAATTTGTAATTAATTTAAGAAATTTTGTATTAAATATCGTTTCAAAAAATTCAAATAAATTAATATCATAAATACGATAATTTTCTCTTCCAAAAGATAAAGAAGCATTAGGACCTAGAATTATTTTTCCATCGATTCTTTTTGTGAAATGAATTCCAAGAAATGGGAAATTGAAATTTGGAACAGGATAAATCATACTATTAACCAAATAAGAATATTCCTTTTTAAATTCCAAATAATCTCCTCGTATGGGTATTATAGAATATTCATGACCAAAACCTAATGAATGAGCAATTTTATCAGCATAAAGACCAGCTGCATTTATTAAATAACCTGTTTCTATTAATCCTTTAGTTGTTTTAACTTCAATTTGACGACCACCTTTAATAGCTTTGATATATTTACAGCTTGTAATGACATTTACTCCTAACTTTCTTAGTTCATCATTTAATTTATCGATAAGTTTTCTCTGATCAACTATTGCAGCATTAGGAGAGAATAAAGCTTCAATGCATTCTGCATAAGGCTCAAAATTTTTAAATTCTTCCCTACTTAAAATTTTAACCTCTTCTCCATTTTCTTTTCCCCATTTTTCATATATCCTTAATTTCTTTATCTCATCTTCCTTTATTGCTACAACAAACTTGCCTACTTTTTTATAAGGAACACCATTACTTTTACAATATTTAATCAGCTTTTCAGAACCTAACTTACAAAATTTCGCTTTCAAAGAATTAGGTCTTAAATGAAAAGCTGTATGAATTACTCCACTATTCTTAGTAGAAGCATGTGCTCCGAGAAATTTTTCCTTTTCAATCAAAATTATTTTTTTTTAAATTCCAAAGCTAATTCTCTAGCTATAGTTAATCCTATTATTCCTCCTCCTATAATTAAGAAATCGGTCTTAATAAATCCTAATTTTTAAACTTATATTAATTCTTGTTTTAAAAGTCTAACAGCCTTAACCATATTTTCCAGTTTAGATTTAGCTACACTCCAACTTCTAGTTCTTAATCCACAATCTGGATTGATAAATATCCTGCTAGGATCTTTCAGAATTTTTAGCGCAAAACTTATTCTATCTTTAATCAATTCCACAGGTTCAATATAATCAACATGCACATCCAAAACACCTAAGCCTATTTCTAATTTATCTGTATAATCAGCAAAATCTTTTAAAAAAGAATATCCCTTTCTTATATTTTCATTTACACCAGGTTCTCTTTTATCTCTGTTTGCAAATTCCAAAGCTAATTGTTTTAAATTCTTTGCTTCTAAAATATAAGGAAATAAAAGTTTATAATCCTTAGAAAAACAAACATGCATTGTAAACTTACAATTAATGCCCTTTGTAGCTTCATTAAATGCCTCAACAACAAGAGGTACTTCTTCTGGTATAGTTGTAGCAGCGGGCTCATCTATTTGTATTATTTCTGCACCGTTTTCAACAAGAGATTTAATATTTTCTCTTATTACGTTCCTCGCTAAATCTATAACTAGTTCCCTTTTAGCTTCATATTTTTCCCTATAATAATTGTTCAATTTTCCTATCCATTTTCTTTGATAATATAAGTTAAAGGACCAATCAGCTAAAGTATAAGGACCTGTGATAGGTATTTTAATTTTTTTCTTCGTATTATTTTTAACAAAAATAAATTCTTCCAAATGATAGAACTTTTTAAGCTTTGGAATATCTTGAACTTCTCCCTTTAAAAAATATTGTAAATCAAAAACTCTAACATAACCAACTGGTTTTATTCCTTCAATGAACAATATAGGATATTGGTACATTTCCATTCTAGGTTGTTCTCCATTAAAAATAATATCCAAACCTACCTTCTCAAACATTCTTATTGCATACAAGGAAGCAAAATTCTCAATTTCCTTAGGGAATAGCTTATATCCGCCTTTTAATAACAAATCCTTTAAATTTTCTAAATTCTCTACACCATATTCATCACCTTCCTTTATTATTTCTTCAATCTCTTCTTTACTCAATTTTTCTTTAAACATTGAATGTCTTGCTAAACTTCCTATCTCTTGGGTTAGAAGAAAATCGTTCATTTTATTTCATTTAATTTTTTTATTACTTTAACTTTTTCCATTGCAACATTATAAGGTAAAAGATCCAAGTCCGAAGAATTGGTAATAATAACATCCTTTTGATTGACGATCCCATTTATTCTCAATATTTCATTCTTAAGATATTCAGGTTCCTCTATCAGTGATATATTACTGTCAATTAAACCCAAAGCTATTTGTTTATTTATTCCTTTGATATTCTTTATTATTTCTTCCCTATCACCATAGCATAAATCTAATCCTATTATATCTGCATTCAATTTTTTTATTTTATTTAATTTTTTAGAATTCTTTATAAAACATAAATTAATTGATATAACCATTTCTTTTTTTATTTCCCTTAGTTTATTTAAAAATATATTCAATAATTCCAATTCTTCCTCTTTAAAATCATGATATCCTAAATACGGAGAAATTAAAGAAATAAAGGCAATATTAAGCTCGTTTATCACTAACTTGATATCTGTTAATAATGCATTAGAAAAATCATTAAAAAATTCTTTTTCGTTATTATAATAGTTATCTTCGGAAAGCTTTACAAAAGATAAAGGATCTAAAAGAGATATTGAAGAATTCTTAATATTTTTCAGCTCATTATAAAAATAGTTTATCAAAACCGGTTTTTCCAATTTTATTTTGCTTTTTATTACAGGCATCCTATAAAAAGTGTTAGTTTCGAACCATCTTATCAAGGTTCCTAATTCTATTCCTTCATAATTGGTAAAGGGTCTTAAAAGATCAAACCAAACAAGTAAACCGTCATAAATATAACTTAAATTACATGAATTAAGAAGATTAATTAAATGATTATATTCTTTTTTAAGTAACGATTCAAATTCTTCTTTAGATATTTTTCCCTTACTAAAATCCCTCATACCTTTCCTTAAATCATCACTTTTTGGAAATATTCCAAAAATATAGGATGATATTTTCATTTTTTATAAATCCTTGTTAATATATTGACTAAGGATTTTATATCCTTAGGGCATGATAATATTAAAGTATCTACATAATCTTCAAATTCCAATATGGTTTCAACATGTTCTTCAGTAGTTCTTATTTCATTCCCTTTAATTAAGCCCAATTCATAAAGAAAAGATTTGTTATTTTCCGTTTCAATTAAATAATAGGCATGTAACTCCTTACCATGATTTTTAATCAATTTCAAAAGTTCCTCATTTAATTCTTTAACATTCATTATTTGAGGTAAAACTAGAAAATTCGCTTTGGAATTTATCCTTTCGAAAATTCTCTCTTCAATATGTTGATAATTCATTAAGGGTAAACCTATTTTGATAACTGATAACTTTTCATCTTGCTTGATTTTATTAACAATAGTTTCAAGTTTATATTTATTGTATATCTCATCTTTGGTATAAGAATTTGTATCCCCTCTAACTATTAAGAAACTATCAATATCAAAGAGATAATAAGCACCTAATATTTCAGATTTTATTGCATAAAAATTCCTATCAGCAGCTTTAATATGAGGAACAGGCTTTAAACCCAAATTTTTTAAAAAAATAGCAATAGCCAACGCACTAGCCTTAGGTTGACCTAAAGGATTATCAGGCACATTTATTTCATTTATATAAGCCTTTACACTACTAGCAAATTCGATGATTTTATCTTTTTTCGATGTAGGTTCTATTTCTACGTTTATCCTCAATTTAATTTCCTTTAAGATATTTTAAGTATAAAAAATAAATGAATAAAATATTCCTAAAATATAGTCACCAGAGAAGAATTTTTTAAGAAAATTTAAATTTTTATATATCTTATGTATAGCTTCAATTGAATAATAAATCTGGACCTCTAAATATTGCTCATTTTTGACTTATTGAAGAAGTTGAGAGAAAGTTTTGCTTATTTTTAAATCTTTTTTAACATGCCCTAATATTATATTTAACCTTTCTTCAACACTTGCCTTTGGAATAAAAATTAATTTATAACCAAACATTTTATATGCTTTTATTATATATTCATGGATTTTCTTTCCTGTTTCAAAATCTTCATACCTTAATTCATCTGATTGATAGTTATCCAACTGCTCCAAAACAAATACTAATCTGTAATTTCTATTTTTACATAATTCTAATAATTCAAAGGGAGGTTCCATGTTCACTATCCAATAATAAGCTATTCCATCAACTAATCCTCTATCTAAAAAAGTAATTTTATTAATAGGTATTTTTGATTCCTGTTCAATCTGTTTCTTCATAATCATTCGTTGAAGATAATCTCTTTTATTAGGATTGATAAAATCTTCCTTCGTTAAAATTCCTTCTTTAACTAATAATCTAGCAGATTCTTCCACAATATGAAATCCTCTTTTGTACAGGTAATTTATTAAAGTTGTTTTACCTGTACAGGGTCCTCCTGTAATGACGTATATAAGCTTCATTTCGGTAATTCGAATTCTATTTCTTTGTATCCTTCAATTTTATTACAATGCAGAGCCAAAACAAAAAACAATGAAGAAAGCCTATTAAGGTAGGGAATTATATTTTTATTTAAATTCTTCTTTTTACCTAATCTTACAACATATCTTTCAGCTCTTCTACAAACACTCCTAGCCAAATGCAAATAACAAGAAGCTAAGGAACCTCCCGGTGCAATAAAACGCTTTATTTGGGGAATTTTATCTTGAAACTCGTCTATTATTTTTTCTAAGAATTTTACATCCTCCTCTTCTAATAAAGTAGTTCTTAAATAAGGATCACTTATTTCAGCCCCTATAAAATATAAACATTTTTGAACTGTATATAATATATTTTTAATTTTTTCATCCTTTATATAAGCTATAGCTAACCCAACAACTGAGCTTAATTCATCGATATTACCTAAAGCCTCTATTATTTCATCATCTTTAGATACACGAATGCCATACATTATAGAAGTTTCTCCGCTATCTCCTGTTCTAGTATAATATTTCACAAAATTATATTGTTTTTACTCCATTTTAATCTTAATATATGGAAAAGATTGTAGAAATGAAAAAGAAAGCTATAAGGGAAGCTATAAAATTTTTAAAAGACGGACAAATAGTTGGAATAGGTTCTGGATCAACAATGGAATTATTATTAGAAGAAATACGCAAATATATGATAGAAAAAAACATAATACTTGGATTTGTGCCAGCATCAACCCAAATTTATTTAAAATTAGTAGACTTGGGATTAAGAGTGGAAAGCTTGGACGCTTATCCTTATTTAGATATAACTTTTGATGGTGCAGACGAAGTAGATATAAGGAAGAATGCCTTAAAAGGAAGGGGAGGAGCTTTATTAAGAGAGAAAATTCTTTCATACTATTCAAAAAAATACGTTATCTTGGTTGATAAAACTAAGTTTTCCAATAAAATAGGAGAGAAAGCTAAAGTTGCAATAGAGGTTTTACCCTTTGCATTAAAACCAGTAATACAGGAATTAAATAAAATGGGTGCAAAAGTAAATATAAGATTTGGGGAAAGAATAAAAGATGGACCTATAATAACAGATAACGGGAATTATATAATAGATGCTGATTTTGGAATAATAGAAAAACCTAAGGAATTATCTGAGAGCATTAATAATATTAAAGGGGTTATAGAAAATGGAATATTTTATGAAAGGATAACAAATATAATTATAGGGGATTTAGAAGAAGCAAAAGTCCTTTAATGCAAGAAGAGGATTTGATTTTTAATAGAACCAAATAATAGTAATGAAGTTAGACTCTTTCCTATATAAAAAGTAAGGATTTTAATTTTTTTTATAAATTTTAAAATAAAAATTATAGTTAATTATGAATAAAATTTTTGCAATTGATATTGAACAAGAAAATGAAAATATAAGATTTTCTGAAGATAAAACTTTAATAAATAATTATGTCAGTGATGAATCAGGAATAATTCTAGGTTCAGCTGAAAGAGTATATTTCCCTACGAATGAATATCAAATCATACAAATAATCAAAGAATGTAATAAAATTAAAAAAAAGGTAACAATATCAGGTGGTGGTACTGGGATTACAGGTTCAAGAGTTCCCTTGGGTGGTGTAATAATAGCGATGGATGAATTTACTGAAATACATAGGAAACCTAAGTCGAATGAAAAAATACTTAAAAAAGAATATCTAGGAAAAACTTACTCGATAATTATAGGTTATGATGAAGATAAAGGAGAGTATTATGCTATAGCTCCTCCTGGTATTCCTTTAAAAGTATTGAATAAAATGTTAGAGAATGAAGATTTATTTTACCCGCCCGATCCTACTGAACAAAACGCCTTTTTAGGTGGTACCGTAGCAACAAACGCTAGTGGTGCAAGAACATTCCATTTTGGTACAACTAGGGATTATATTAGAAGAATAAGAATTGTATTACCAACGGGCGAGATAATAAATGTTGAAAGAGAAAAATATAAGGTAATTGATTGGAAATTCTATATCGTTTATCCTAATGGTAAAGAAGTTAAATTTGAATTACCACACTATAATTTACCTAAATTGAAAAAGAACTCGGCGGGCTATTACATTAAAAAAGATATGGATCTAATAGATCTTTTCATTGGTTCGGAAGGAACGTTAGGTGTCTTTACAGAAATAGAAATTAAATTATTAAGCAAACCTAAAATTATATATCCTTTTTATTCAATGTTTCTTACAGAATTTGACGCGATAAACTTTGTTAAAAAACTTAAATCTATTGCTTATGAGATGGAAGATAAAATAATTTCCATAGAATTTTTTGATGAAAATTCTGTAAACATTGCAAAGAAAATCTATCCTGAAATAATCAATAAGGAAGCTAAAGCTATAATTTTCTTTGAAATAATGAGCAACGATGAAGAAAAATTAATGAAAAATCTTAGCAAAATAAACGAAATAATTGAAAGATTTAATCCGATAACTTCATTGTTACTTGACGTTGACAAAGCTAAAGAAATAAGACATAGTATACCTAAGAGTGTTAACGAGTTTGTTAGAAAACAAGGATTACATAAAGTAGCTACTGATATTGCAGTACCTGAAGAAAGTTTTAACGAAATGTACAATTATTACCATAAAATAGGAAAAGAAAGTAACATTCTGTATGTTATATTTGGCCATATAGGAGATTTTCATTTACATTTTAACTTCTTACCCAAAAATGAAGTGGAATTAAAAAAAGCTTTAGAATATTGCACATTGCTTTTAAAAAAAGCAATAGAACTAGGAGGAACACCTACTGCTGAACATGGAATAGGAAAAAAGAAATATGTAGAAAACGGAAAGGAAAAACCTATTATAGATTTAATTTATGATAAGGAAACAATTAGGCAGCTAATAAGTATTAAAAAATCCATAGATCCGAATTTAATTTTAAATATAGGTAATATAATTCCTGAAGAATATTACTTAAAGTTTATCTCTTAATTGGAATTTAAAATTTTTAATTTGTAACATGTATTAAATAGTTATGAATATACCTTCATACACTATTTATGATTTAGCATGGTTAGGAGCATTAATAGCATTAATTTATGCATTATATCAAATTTTATCTCTGCGTAAATATTCTCAAGGAAACGAAAAAATGAGGGAAATAGCTAATGCGGTAAGGATAGGTGCAGAAGCATTTTTAAAAAGAGAATATTCTGTTATTTTACCTGCAGGAATAGTGCTGACAATCGCAATATTGTTATCAGTCAATCCTATAGCAGCATTGGGCTTCGCTGTGGGAGGAGTTTTTTCTGCTTTAGCAGGTTATATAGGAATGGGAATAACTGTTAGAACAAGTGCCAGGGTAGCTAATATAGCGAGTAAAGGAATAGGTTATGCTTTAAGTCTTGCATTTAAAGGAGGAAGTGTTATGGGCTTTTCAGTGGCAGGTTTTGCTTTAATGGGTCTTTCACTTTTTTTGTTTATATTTAAGGATTTAATAATAAAAGATCCAGCATTAATTGCTGGACTAGGTTTTGGAGCAAGCTTAATTGCACTATTCATGAGAGTAGGTGGAGGAATATATACCAAAGCTGCAGATTTAGGCGCAGATCTTGTAGGGAAAGTTGAAGCAGGAATACCTGAAGATGACCCAAGGAATCCAGCAGTCATCGCTGATAACGTAGGAGATAACATAGGAGACGCAGCAGGTATGGGTAGTGATATTTACGAATCATATATAGTTATTGGAATTGCAGCAATAATATTGGGGGTTTTATTGGGAACCACAGAATTTAAGGATTATATCGAGCCTTTAATCTTCTATCCTTTAATGATAGGCGCCGCAGGAATATTTGGTTCTATTATAGGATCTTTGATTGTGAATCCAAGATTAGGTAATAAGTTAGAACCAATGAAAGTATTAGATTTGGCATTCATCGTTTCAGCAGTTTTAACAATAGTTATAGGTTCATATTTAAGCATATTAATATTCCCAATAAACATAGCCATTGGCTTAATTGTTGCTTTGATTTCAGGTGTAATTATAGTTGTAGCAATAGAGAAAATAGTGGATTATTTTACTTCTTATAATTATAAGCCTACAAAATTTATAGTAGAATCTTCAAAAATAAGTCCTGCTCACAACTTTTTAGCAGGATATACAGTAGGTCTTCAAAGCGCTGCTCCAGCAGCAATAATAATAGTTGCAACAATAATAATTAGTTATTTAACTGGTTATTACTTTACAAATAGTTCATTATTTGCAGTATATGCTACAGCTATATTAACTATGGCCATGCTATCTTTAACTGGTATAGTAATGAGTGTAGATTCGTATGGTCCTATAACTGATAATGCAGCTGGTAACGCAGAAATGAGCAATCTAGGAGAGAATATAAGAAAAATATTAGATAAATTGGATTCTGTAGGTAATACAGTAAAAGCTACAACCAAAGGTTTTGCGATAGCTAGCGCAGCTTTATCTGCTTTAGCTTTATTCCAAGCTTTTCAAATGGAGGTTATAAATAAAGCTAAAGAAATTCCAAGATTCCTAATGGTATATGGCTCTTCGTCACCCCAATTCTCGTTATCCGATCCTAAAATTATCGTAGGACTTTTAATAGGTAGTCTATTACCTTTCATATTTAGTTCCTTTTTGATAAAAGCTGTAGGACGAACATCGATGAAGGTGGTAGAAGAAGTTAGAAGGCAATTTAAAGAAATACCAGGCCTTCTAGAAGGAAAATCTAAACCAGATTATGCAAAATGTGTTGACATAGTAACAAAAGAATCTTTAAAAGAATTAGCTATTCCAGGGCTTATAGCTGTAGTAACTCCATTATTGCTGGGATTTATATTGGGTCCCATAGCATTAGGAGGACTTTTAATAGGAAGTGTTGCAAGTGGAGTTTTCTTAGCTTTATTAATGGCTAATGCAGGAGCTGCTTGGGATAATGCTAAAAAATTAGTCGAATTAAGTGGTATGAAGAGAAGCGAATTACACAAAGTAACCGTATATGGAGATACCGTAGGAGATCCTTGGAAAGATACAGCTGGGCCATCTTTAAATTCCTTGATAAAAGTTTTAAATACAATATCGATAGTATTCCTTAGCTTAATTATAGCTTATGCAATAATTATTTAATTTATTTCCAGCCAGCTTTAAAAGCATCCCAAAAAGCTTTCCAATAAGGATCCACATCTACATATTCTAATTTTTGTTTTTTACCTTTTTCTACTATCCATTTACCATATTCTTTTTCCTTTATTTCTCCTATAACTGCTGCATTTATGTCATTAGATCTTAAAATTTTAATTAACTCGTCTACCCGCTCTTTTTTAACACATATTAAAAGAGCTCCTTCATTTAAAGATCTGTAGGGATCTATCTTGAAAAGTTCACAAATAGCTTTAACATCTTCATCTAAAATTATGTCTTCTTTATAAATTATTACTCCTGTTTCAGAAGCTTCTGTTAGTTCATAAATGGCTCCAAATAAACCTCCTTCAGTACAGTCATGCATTGCTGTTACTCCACTTCTTAATCCCACTTTTGATGCTAACAATGCGTCTTTTACTGTGGAAAATTGTTTGAACATTGATGCTAACTTCTTTTGAGTTTTACTTCCAAGCTCTTTCTCTACTTTTTCAGGAAAAGCTCTTGCAAGTATAGATGATGCTGAGATGGCTACACCTTTAGTTAACACCAACAAATCACCAGGTTTTGCCATTCTGCTTGTAACATAATTATCCTTATCAGCTATTGTAATCATGACACCTCCTCCAACAACTGTAAAATCGCAACCTACATATTTACCAGTATGACCACCTATTATTGCAATACCTAATTTTTTCATTTCTTCATGAACAGCGATCCAATATTTTTTAAAGTCTGCATAATCCATATGAGGAGGTAGATTATAACTAAGTAAAGCATACATAGGAGGGTTACCACATGTTGTTAAATCTGAAGCTAATAAATGAACAGTTAACCATGCAGAATCTTCCATTCCCAAAGAGGGTATTATCGATAAGGGATCAGCGCAGGCTATTAGCACTTGATTTTCATTTATTTTAACTACTGCAACGTCTCCTCCTACTTTAGGACCAAAAATTACGTTAGGATTTTCTTTACCTAAGTTACTTAAAATTACTTCTTTTAAGAACCACTGACTTACTTTGCCTATTTCCATACAATTTTTTTATAAACTATCAATAAAAAAATATGTTAATGAAAGCATGGTTTTTAACAAAAATAAATAATATTGAGAATAATCCGTTGGAATTAAAGAAAGTAAAATTAAGGAGTTTAAATGATGATGAGGTATTAATAAAATTAAAAGAAATAGGAATTTGCAAAATTGATCTTAATTTAATAGAAGGCGATGCGGTAAATTTTGGATATCCTAGTAAGAAACCTATAATACCGGGTCATGAAGCTATAGGAAGTGTTGAAGATATAGGAAATAAAGTAGAAGAATTTAAAAAAGGTGACCTTGTAGGCATAAGCATGTTATATAGCTCATGCGGTAAATGTAAAGAATGCTTAAGTGGAAATGAAAGTGCATGCAAAGAATTGTTAATAACTGGGGAAAGCATTGATGGATGCTACGCAGAATATTTTATAGGTAAAAGCAATTTTATTTTTAAAATACCACAAGAAATTAGCGAAAAAGCTATCTTAACAGTATGTAATTTACCCTTAGTTTACAAATCATTTAAGTTATCATTAAGAAATTTAGAAGATAAAATAGCAATCTATGGATTAAATTTTTTTTCTTTTTTAATAATACAAATTTGTAAATTCTTTAATGTAGACAATGAAATGATTGTTTTAAATGAAAAAGAAGAAAGGAAATTAAATAATATATTAAAAGAGGTAAATATTAAGAAAATTAGCGCTATAAATAAAAATTATTACGATGGACTAATATTATTTAGGGCTGATGATAACTTCTATAAACTTGTTAAAAGCGTAAAATTTAAAGGAAGAATAATTAATGTTACTTTAAAATCGCTTGCAACGTCTCCTCTATTAGAAGGTAAAGAAATTATTTCACCGGGGATTCCTACAAAAAGTGAAATATTCGAAATTCAAAGATCAGGTTTACTTAATAAAATAACTTTTAATAAAATTTTTTATGATTTTGAAAATATTATAAAAGCGTTATCTGATTTAAAAATGAATAATGAAATAGCAAAATTAATACTGAAAATTAAATAATAAACCATAATATTTAGAATTAACTCAAATAAATGGTTTCTTGAATATTAATATAATGAGAAAATAATAGAAAATCTTTTGGCAATAAATTAAAGTTCATCTTTAGGTTGAAATTTAATTAAAACTTCTTTAATTTTATTAAAGCTATCAATAAATTCAGATTTTTTAATAGCTTTCCAGGAAAAGTCAGCAATACCTTGTTTAAAGAAAACCAAAATTTGTTTTTTATATTTTTTAATTTATGATTAAAATATGTCTGAAATACCTCCTGACGGAGTTTCAGAAGAAAGAATTAAGGAAATCTTAAAGAGTTCCAAAGTTATAGCTGTGGTAGGAGCTTCCAGAACAGAAGGAAAACCTGCTAACTATGTTCCTGCATATTTAAAATCCAAAGGTTATAAAATAATTCCCGTAAATCCCTTCGCCGAAGAAATTTTAGGAGAAAAAGCTTATAAATCTTTACTGGAGATACCAGAGGAAGTAAAAATCGATATTGTAGATGTATTTAGACCTCCTGAAGAAGTGAAAAAAGTGGTAGAAGAAGCAATAAAGAGAGGTGTCAAAATAGTTTGGTTACAATTGGGAATTTATAATAAAGAAGCTGTAGAATTAGCTAAAAAGAATAACATAGAAATTATATGGAATAGATGTATGATGGAAACGCATCGAAGATTATTTTCAAGCAGTTGATCTTTTTATAAAAAATCTAAGAACATAGCTTAGTGAATTACTTGCCTCTCTGATTACCAAACATTAAAATATGTAATCTTGTAGTAAAATTGTAATTTCTTTTTTTACTTTCTTCTATTAGCCAAATACTCCTTTCTTTAATCGTTTTTTCATCAGTACCTTCAGGCATTAGATACACTTTTTCTTTTTTTATATCCATTTTTTTAACAAGTTCATCAACCTCATTTAAATCATTTACATCACAAATTACAAATTTAAAAATTGAATTATTTATTTTTGAAAATAACTTTAAAACTTCATCCCTTATTCTTAATTTGTAATCTACCTTAGAATTTGATAATTTAGGACTTATATTAAATAAATCTACTAATTCAATTATTTCTTCTTTTGGTTTTATTGTACCGTTGGTTTCGATTTCTATATAAAAACCTTTATTTTTTAATTCTTTTAATAAATATTTTAAAATATCTTGATGCAACAACGGTTCTCCTCCAGTTATAACTACATGATTACAATTAAACCTATTTATATAATTTAAGATATCGTTGACATCCATTAAGATATAATCTATACCTTCTTTAGCCTTATCTTGGTTTTCCCATGTATATTTACTGTCGCACCATATACATTTAAGATTACAATAATATAATCTTATAAAAATTGATGGCTTACCAATGTTAACTCCTTCACCTTGAATGGAAAAGAAAATTTCACTTATGGGTATTTTCATAACAAAAAAAATAAAAGAAAAAAATAAAATTTAAACTTTTATGATTTTAAACTTTCTTGATAACCCTTTTCTGTTAGACCTATTAATGGATTCCTTTTACCTATTCTTACTATTAATCCTTTAGCCTCTAATTTTCTTAATGTATAGTATGCTGTAATTTTATTTAAGTTAAATTCTTTTACAAGATTTAAGAAATACACAGGTTCGCCCTTTTCCCTTAACCATTTTAGGATTTCCATTGAAGTAGCAGTCAATGGTTTACCATATTTTGTAGATATTTCTTTTACTGTAAGCCACTGTCCTTTTACGTATACCTTTTGTTCTTCTGATTTTTCTGTAGTCATATGATAATAATAATTTAATAATATTTATAAATATTTCTTTTTAGATATGTTTTTCAAAAAGAAATATTTATAAATATTATTAAATTAAACATCTACTTTACAGCTGAAAAATTACTTTATCCTTTTTATGAAAAGAAATATTCAAAAATTTACCTTAAATATTCATGGAAACCTTCAAAATTTAGGGAAATATTATAAAATAAGGTTTTATCTTTTTATGCCTATTTAAGCTTTTGCTCATAATAAATATATCCAAGCTAAAAATTAAGATTTGTTTACTTATGTCAATTTTATATATTAAGGTAATAACTAAATTTAATAAGATTAAAGTAGGATAACCTAAGAGTCATAAATTTGAAATAATTATTTAATATTTTTATTTTTTAAATATTCTTTAAGGCTTAAAATGAGAAAATTTCTAAGATCGTTACCTTTAAGATTTTTATTTCTCGCATTAATGAAAATTTGTTCAACTTCTTCATTTTCTAATGAAAACTTAGCCCATTCTTCAAAATCTCTTCGATATAAATGATGTTCAATACTTTCTACGTTTATTTTTTCTAAAATATCTATGAAACCTTTAAGACTTATGCAAGAAAAGCCACTGTAATTGTTATTATAATAAAAATGGAATTCATCTTTACCAAAAACTTTAAGATCACATTTGACTCTTGCTTCAAAATCTAAAGCTATTGCTAAAGCTAAAGTTGCCACATGTAAAGGAGATTTATATACACTAAAGTATTCATGAACTTCTTCAGATGCACCTCTTTTTAAAGACATGTAATAAGGTATATCGCTTACTTGTAAATATCTCCATATTTTTATTAAATTTTCGTCGTTGGTTTCTTTTACATATTTAGTAATTTTTTCCAATAATCCGACATAGGCTTTTTGAAGAGAATTCTTATACCAAGCACTTATATCTTTCTCTTCATCAGCCCAAGAAATTGTCTCTGAATCATTTACATCTATTTCTCCTACAGGTTGCAAGTTTTCTATTACTTCAGAAGGAATGCTCAAATATAATTCTTCGTATTTCACAATTTCTTCAGTTAAGTATTTTAAAAAATCTAAAATACCTGATTCCTTCCAATGATGTTCACCAAAGGTTTCATAATCTACAAAAATTAAAATACAATTTCCTTCACAACTTTTAACCCAACGAGCAAATTTTTCGGCTGTTAAAGGCCATTGATCCCAATTCTTCATTGAGAATCTAAATGCTATATCGTCGCTTAGTCTATAATGCCTTAATAATACACGAATATTTTCACAATATTTAGCTTTATAAACATATGTAGGTTTCCTCCAACCTAAAATTTTTTCACATCCTTCAGTAATTATTCCCTTAAAGCCTAATTTTTCAGCGTACCATGCTATTGTATTATTATAAATTAATTCAGTGTTCTCAAAAACCTTTGGTTCATAATTGAAAAGTTCCTTGATTAATTTTTTATGCATTAAAATTTGTTCTATCCATTCAGATTTGTCCTTCCAAAGACTTGCTAAGGAATGAAAGTACGTTTGACATAGAAATTCAACGCATCCGGTTCTTAAAAGGTCTTTAAAAATATCAAGTAATTCTTCACACCAGTTCTTAGCTTGTTCGATTAAAATTCCAGAAAAACTAAAGAAAAATTTTACTCTTTTAATTTCTCTTTTATATTTTTCTATTGATTCCAAAATTATTCGCGAAGAAGGAATATAACATTTTTCTGCTACTCTTTTAAAAATTTCATAATCTGATTTAAAACCAAAATAATAATCGCCTAGTTCATAGTTTTTCACATTAATCCTTTTGTATCTATGTTCTAAGAAATCATTACGTATCCTATAGGGCTGATGGAGTTTAAATCCTATTAATACATATTTCTTATCATTCATTACGCTGCATCATTAAAAAACGATTTATAATTCTTTCTATTTCATACTTAGGTCTGGCACCTACCAAAGATTCGATTGGTTTTCCTTTATAAAAGAAAATTAATGTAGGTATAGACATTATTCCAAAATGGCTGGCTAAAAGGGATTCTTCATCAACATTAACTTTGCCAAAAACTATATTGGGATACCTTCTTGCCAATTCTTCTATTATTGGTTCCATTATCTTGCAAGGATAACACCATTCTGCCCAAAAATCTAAGATGACAAGTTCATTTTTGGAAATAATTTCCTTAAAATTCTCATAAGTTACCTTAACAGGTTTACCAAAAGCTGGCTTCTTTTCTTCCTTCTTTTCTTTAAGCATCTCATACATTTTTTTCATTAAAATTTTCTCCAATTCTTTGTCTTCCATACATTCTAAAGATTGAAACAAAAGCAATATAAATCTTATTATTAGTTAAATGGCTTAATTTTAAAAATTAAAGAAATTAAAAACCACAAGAAATTTCAGAATATTCAATGCGATATAGTTATAGAAAACTTATTAGTTATTATATCCTATTGCTTTAAAGATTAATTTATCCTTAAATTCATTAGGCTGGTATATTCTTCTTCCATCTATAACTAAGGGATATTTCATTAATTTGAGAAACGTTTCAGGCTTAATTCTTTTAAACTCCTCCCATTCTGTTACAATAATTGCACATTCTGAAGATTCTAAACAATCTTCTACGTTCTTAGCGAAATAAATGTTTTTATCGTTAAAAAGCTTTTTAAAGTTTTCCATAGCTTTTGGATCATACACTTTTATATTAGCTCCTTCCTTTAATAATTCGTTAACTATTTTTATGGAAACAGCATTTCTTATATCATCAGTATTAGCCTTAAAAGATAAGCCTAAAATAGAGATTGTCCTTCCTTTTAAATTTTTAAGTTCAATTTTTGCCATTTCTATAGCTTTATAATACTGATTATTATTAATCTTTATCGTTGCTTCTAATAAAGGAAGCTCTACATTGAGCTTCTTAGCAAAGCTTAGTAATGCTTCTAGATCCTTGGGAAAGCAAGATCCTCCATATCCTAACCCTGCTTTTAAAAACTCTTTACCTATCCTTTTATCCAAACCTATACCCTTTGCGATTTCTTCAACATCTGCTCCTTTAAGTGTTTGACACAAATTTGCTATCATATTTATGAAGCTAATTTTCGTAGCTAAAAACGCATTATTAGCATATTTTATTAGTTCAGCGTTAACAAAATTAGTTTTTAGTATTGGAGGGATATTTTCTTTATATATTTCTTTATAAAATTCTTCTAAAATATTTCCATCTTTTTCTTCTTTATAGCCGATTATTATTCTATCAGGATTTAACGTATCATACACAGCATTACCTTCCCTTAAAAATTCAGGATTAACCACTAAACCAAAATCTTTACCTAATTTTATACCAAATTTTTCTATTATAGGTAAAGCTAAGTTTTCAGTAGTACCAGGTATTACCGTACTTTTAATTATTATAACTTTATAATCATTTTTTATTTCTTTTAAACATTCACCAATATTCTTACATGCTTCTTCTACATATTGTAAATTTATAGAGCCGTCTTCTCTTGAAGGTGTACCTACAGTTATAAATATCAATTTAGAATTTTCTATGAGCTCTTTTAAGTTATCCGTAGGTATAAAACTTTTATCATAAACTTGAATAAAATACTTATCAAGATCCTTTTCATATATAGGTAATATACCATCTTTTAACTTTTTTATTTTTTCTTTATCTATATCGTAACCATAACAAGTATAACCCTTAAAAGAAAAGCATATTGCTGAAGTTAAACCTACATAGCCTAATCCTATAAAACCTATGCTTTTCATTAAAAAATTTTGTTGTTATAAGATTTAATCAATGCATCATAATAATAAGAAGCAGTACCAATATCTAACCTTATCGCATCCTTTGGTAAAGTCACATAATTTACTTTCAATCCCCAGTCGATGATTTTTTGTATAGCGTCAGTAAGTTGAATTTCGTTCCCATACCCTTTCTTTGTAGCTTCAATTGCATTGAATATTACAGGTTCAAAAACATACATAGGTAAAATTGCTAAATTAGATATTATTTCCTTTGGTTTTTCTACTACTTTTATTATATCATTTTTCTCGTTGGTTATTATAACACCATATTCTCTGGGATCCTCAACTTCTTGGATTAATAGAGTAACAACTGTACCTTCTGAATGTTTATCTATAAGTTCTTTTATATGATGTAAATTATTGGAAACAATACAAGTATCTCCTGCAGCTACCAAAAAAGGTTCATCTCTAACAAAGGATTTTGATAAATAAACCGCATGACCAAAACCTAAAGGTTCAGGCTGATTTATCCATATAATTGTTGATCTTTCTATCATTAAATAAAATTCCTTTAAGCTTCTAACAAATTTTTCCTTACCTTTTTTCTCTAATAAATCTAAAAAAGAATAATCTGGCGTAAAATGATCTTCAACAGCTCTTTTACCTCTTCCTACGATGAAACAAAATTCTCTAAAACCAAATTTATATAATTGTTCGAATAATACTTGCAACATAGGTTTAAGATAAATTTCTCCGTTGGAATCTCTGAAAAAAATAGGTAACATTTCCTTAGGTAATTCTTTAGTAGCGGATAATAATCTTGTACCTAGTCCAGCTGCAGGAATTACAGCTTTTCTTACCATTTGTTTCTTTAAAATATTATATATATTAAAATTTTTAAAGAAACAAATTAGAATATTCGTTTGCTATATCGACAGCTAAAGTAACAACATCTATGGGATCTTTACCAAATATATAACATACAGGTTCAAATCCTTTACGATCTTTATCTATTAGGATTCTAGGTACATCATTTTCTTCTAAAAACTTTTTAAAAGAGAATAAAACAGGGTCATCTTCGGAATCCAAAATAAAATTGAATTTATAATCTAAGCCAATTTTATCTAAAACTTTTTGAACTTTCTTATTATATTTAATATACATACAGGCTCTAATTTCTTTATTACGAGAATGAGCTAAAATTAACATGTTTGCCAAATGTGTTGAAGCACCAAATTCCGGTTCAGCTATAGCTTTTATCCTTTTTTTAAATTTTATTAACCTACCGGGAAAGGATAAAACTTCGAATTTAAATCTTGCATTTGGTAAGGCATAAGCAATATTTGTATTTATTTCAGGAACTATGTGATGAAATTCTGAGGATTTTTCTAAAATTTTAAGAGCATTTTTAATTTCCTCAATCATGTCTTTCTTATTTTGAGGTTGAAATTTCTTTATTAGACATACATCGCATCTAGGATCAAGATGTGCAACTTTAATATGATAAGCGCATATTGCACCGCTACTTATCATGTTTTTCCAAAAATTTTCAAGAATCCGAATCAACGTTATGCTATCAGATACCTTTTCTTCAACGATATAATTTACCAGTTCTTCAATATCCTTTTTCTTTATTCCAATTTTTTCCAATTCTTCAAAAGTTTCATATTCTCCCCTTATTCTTAATTTCAAATAATTATTAACCAGAGGTTGAGAAATCCCTAAGATTTTCGAAAGTTTTCCTTGAGTAAAACCTTTTTCATATAGTCTAATAGTTAGTAGAAATTTTAATTTTGGTAATACCTTTTTAACTAAAATTTCTTCAGGTAAAAGCATCGTCTATATATAATAAATAAGTTATTAATTAAATAAAGAAAAAGGTATTAATATGCAGAAGCCTTGGTTTTTAAGAAAAGAATACGTGGAAACTTATGAACAATATTATGAAACAAAGTATAAACGAGCTGATATTTTAGAGAAAGAAGTATTAAAGGAAGCTATCTCAAGTTTAGGAAAAGGAAAAAGTATTTTAGAAGTAGGATGTGGAACTTGTCATTTTACAAGATGGTTCGATGAATTAGGCTATTATGCAGTTGGTGTGGATATATCTATATTAATGCTAAAAGAATCAAAGAAGTATTGGAAAGGAGATATAATTCAAGGGGATTCTCATTATTTGCCAATAAGAGATAAATATTTCGATTATGTTGCTTTCATAACATGCTTAGAATACATGAAAGAAGCCCACAATGTTTTAAAAGAAGCTGAGAGAGTAGCAAAGAATGGAATAATAATTGGATTAATGAATAGCTGGAGCTTACCAACTTTAAGGAGAAGAATACAAATCGCATTAGGTAAGAATCCATTTTATACTGATACAACGTTTTATTCAATTTTAAGCATTAAAAAAGTAATTAAAAGAGCATTAAATAAATTTAAAATAGCGTATATAAATAGTACTGTTTTTCCCAAAATTTTTGGAAAACTAAAATCTAAAAAATTTCCATTTGGAGCTTTTTTATGTATAGGAATAAAATTAGAATAAAAGTATGGGAGAAGAAATTAAAGGAAAACTAGGGAAGGAATTGATGGATAAGAACATTGTACATTGCATTACTGCTAGTGTATCCTTATATAAGGCAATAGATATAGCTAGATATCTTATAAAACATGGAGCAAACGTAATACCTGTATTAAGCAATGATGCTAAAAGGTTAATCTCACCTTATTTATTAGAATACGCTACTGGAAATAAACCTGTAACTAAAATCACTGGAGAAGTGGAACATGTTAAATTTTTTAAAAAATACAAGATAGATGCAGTATTAATAGCTCCTGCTACATTTAATACGATAAATAAAATAGCTAATGGAATAGCTGATACACCAGTTACTCTTTTTGCATGTATGGCGATTTCTGAAAAAATACCTTTAATAATTGCTCCTGCAATGCATGAACCTATGTTTAATAATCCAATTTTAATTAAGAATATTGAAAAATTAAAAAATGAAAACGTTCACTTCGTTAGTCCTATAATAGAAGAAGAAAAAGCTAAAATTGCCAGTGAAGATTATATTCTAATAAAAATAATTTTTGCAACATCAAAAAAAGATTTGGAAGGAAAAAGGATTTTAGTTACTGCAGGAGCTACTAGGGAATTTATAGATGATGTAAGATTCATTACAAATTCAAGTTCAGGAAAAATGGGGATAGCTATGGCCAATGAGGCATATTACAGAGGAGGCAAAGTTACATTAATTCATGGAGAGATTAAAGCCACTTTAAACCCCTATTATGAAAGCATTTATTCTGAAACTACATTACAAATGTATCAAAAAGTATTGGATAAAATTAATAAAGAGAAATTTGATTTTTTTGTAGCTTCAGCTGCTGTAACAGATTATACACCGACAAAAAAATATGAAGGAAAAATCTCCACCAAAATATTCGATAAAATTAATTTAGAGTTAAAGTTGACACCTAAAATAATAAAAAAAGTAAAGGAAATTTCACCAGAAACCAAATTAATAGCATTCAAAGCAGAATATGGAATTCATGAAGATAAAATCCAAGAAATCATATCTGAATATAGCTTTGCAGACTTTATAATTATAAACGATGTGTCAAGAAAAGATATAGGTTTTGGAAGTGATTTTAATGAAGTTTATTTTTTCGATGGTAAGAAATTAACTAAAATAGAAAAAAGGTTAAAGTCTGAAATTGCTAAAATAGTATGGGATAAAATTTTATACAATACAAATTAAGCATTAAGTGATTAATTTTATTTTCTTGCTAAAAAATAATTGTTTTTAATGGATTTGAAAGGACTATATTTAGTAGTTGATTTGAGCATTGAGAAAAATACACTTTTAAATAAAGTAGAAAAAGCATTAAAAGGAGGTGTGGACATATTACAAGTTTGGTATAATTGGAATGACTTAAATTATGCTTATGAAATTTCAAAGGAAATACTTAGACTAGCAAGGAAATACGGTGTACTAGTATTAATAAATGGGAATTATAATCTAGCAAATGAAATAGGCGCTGATGGAGTACATTTTGATACATATGATGTTACTCCTGAACAGGTTAAGAAAATAAATAAAAATTTAATAGTTGGATATACTATTGGGAACGATTTGAATAGAGCTCTATGGGCTGAAAAAGTTGGCGCTGATTACATATCATTTTGTGCTTGTTTTCCCACATCTACTGTAACATCTTGCGAAATAGTTCCGTTAGAAGTTGTTAAAGAAGCAAAAATGAGACTTAAAATACCTGTTTTTGCTTCAGGTGGAATTAATCTAAAAAATGTTGATAAAGTACTTGAATTAGGAGTTGATGGCATAGCTGTTATTAGTGCAATTTTATACTCAGAAGATCCTGAAAAAGCTGCTAGACAGTTTAAAGAAAAAATTCTAAGCTTTAGCAAGAAATACCTGGAGGAAATAAAGAAAATCCAGTAAAGTATCCTATAAGATACATATAGTATAAACCCAATATAATATAAAGACAAATAAATAAGATAAATAAAACATCGGTAAAAGTAAATTTTAATTTTCTCATGTAAACTTTTCTTTTATATACCCCCCATCCTCTAAGTTCCATTGAGATGGCCAATGAGATTGCTTTCCTAAACATCGTAAAAACCAATAAATAAAATAGTGAAAACCATGACTTTGGATTTGCTAATCTAATACCTCTTTGTTTATAAGCCTGTAGTGCTTCTTCTTGAGTTAACTTAGCTATAGGGAAAAATCTTAGGGCTATAAACATTGAATATGCAAATTTATCTGGAATTTTTAAATATTGCACCAACGCTATGACGAAGTCCTTTGGATTTGTTGTTGTTACAAAAAAATAAGAGAATAGAATTATCACAAAAGCTCTTAATGAAATTAATAACCCATATTTTATTCCCTCACTAGTAAAAGTGAGAAAACCTATTGGTGTTCCACATTTAACGAATACAGAATTAAAAAAGAAAAAGCTAAATAAAAAAGGTTGAGCTAATAATAAAAATTTTAAGAAATTTTTCACATTTGCTTTAAATAATAAATTAATTATTATAATTAAAAGAATAAAATAAAGTAAAACATAAAAATCTATAATAAATAAAATAAGTATAGAAACAATTGATAATAAAAAGAATTTAACAAGAGGATTTATTTCTAATCTTCTCATAAAATCATCCTGATTTTATAAATTTCCTCAAAATTTTTATTTTGAATAACCTTTTGAAGATACTTTGGCAATGAATAAAAATATTCAGGAAATTTACTTTCTATTATATTTAAGAAATCTTCTATTTTACTTTGATATTCAACCTTTCCACCGTTAATTATTATTACTTCATCAGAGTATTCTAAGCTTAATTTTACATCATGTGTTGTTATTATAACAGTCTTACCTTCACCTACCAATTTTCTAATTAATTTCATTATTTTCCTTTCATTATATTTATCTAAAGCAAATGTAGGTTCATCGCATATAATGATTTCAGGTTCATAAATAAGAGAAATAACTATGCTTAATATTTTTTTCTGTCCTTCACTTAATATATGGGGATTTTTATTTTTATACTCATATAACTCATAAGTTTTTAGTAATTCATCGATATTCAGTTTTTTGTTTGCTTCTTTCATTGTAAGCTTGATTTCTTCTTCAACAGTTTTCCCTATAAACTGAACTGAAGGATTCTGGAAACAATATTTAATTTTATTTTTATGTATATTATAAATTATTTCACCCGAACTAGGCTTAAAAATTCCTGCTATAATTTTGCAAAGTGTTGTCTTACCTGAGCCGTTTGAACCAAGAATGACATATAGCAAACCTTTATTGAAGGATAAATTTATATTCTTTAATGCAACATAACCACTTGCATACTTATAAGTTATGTTTGATATTTTTATTAAATTGTTATTGGTAAACGTTGGTCTATAAAATAAATTAACTTTAGAACTTTCTTTTTTCATCGAAATTTCCAATTCGTAAGGAAGCCAAATACCCAATTCTTCGTAATTTTCTTTAATTTTCTCAAAAATTTCATAATTAAATTCTCCAAAATATCTCATCGAACCATCTTTATTTAATATTAAAACTTTATTAATTATATCTGATATTTCTTCTAAATTATGTTCAATTAATATTAAATTTTTATCTTTTAGTTTTTTAATTAGATTAAAGAAAGATTTCCTTGATACAGGATCTAAATTAGATGTAGGTTCATCAAAAATCAGTATTTCATTATCTAAGGCTAGTATACTTGCCAGCATAAGTTTTTGTTTTTCGCCATAACTTAGAGCATTGGTTTCAAAATACCTTTTATTAGATAAACCTACAGCTTCAAGAGAAGAATTTACCCTTTTGAGTATTTCGTCTACAGGATATCTAAGATTTTCCAAGCCAAAAGCAACTTCATCTTCTACATATAAGTTAACTATTTGGGCTTCAGGATCCTGTTGCACTATACCAAAAATTTTAGATAATTCACTTATTGAATAATCCATTACGTTCTTTCCTTTTATTAATATTTCTCCCTTAGTTTTGGAAATCTTATATCTCTGAGGAAAACCAACTAAACATAATACTAAACTAGATTTTCCTGAACCATTTGGACCTAATATAAGTAAATTTTCACCTTTTCTTATTTCAAAATTTATATCTTTTAAAATCCATTCGTTAGAACCATAATATTTAAAGAAGAAATTACTAACTTCTATTAATTTACTCAAACTTTTTTATTTCCTTAGCTACTAGGAAAGGATCTAGTATTCCAGTTAAAGCTAATCTATCTATAGCAACCTTTACTCCTATACCAGCTATAATTGCGCCGCTAATAGAATGTAATAAAATAAATATTATGATGCCCAAATAGCCCAGTATATTATAAGCTATATCGATAAACGCTTTATACCAAATGTAAGTAGGAATGATAACAATTATTCCTGCTAATATACCTGCAAGACTCATAGTAATATAATCATATTTTTTATAAAGTCTAGCACCAAATACAACTTCCGCAGCTATTCCTTGAACAGCACCCCAGATTAAAACAAAATATCCAAATTGAGTTGCTAAAATATATTCTATAAATGCCCCCAAAAATTCACCCCCAAAAGCTGCTCCAGGTTTCCTTATAATATACGCAGCTATCGTAGCCCCTACAAACCAAAATCCATATATAGAAATTTGAGCAAATATTCCTCCCATAGCTAATGCTGGCCATAAATACATTGAGGCTATGTAGAAAATTACGCCTGAAATTACACCTATTATGCCTAATGCTGCTACATCCAAGCTATTCCAAGACATGTCTTTAGTTACTTGAGTCATAATATAATATTACAATAAGTAACTTATAAGTTTATTGATAAATGACTTATTTTAAAAATCTAAATTTAATAAATAAAAATTTTTGATTTTTATCTTAAATATTTTTCTAAAAGATAACCTACTATTTTAAAATCTAATTTTTTATAAAATTCCAATGCGGGAATATTTTCTCCCCATACTAAAAGCCTAATTTTATTTATCCCATTTTTCCTTAATATTTCCTCTAAATAATTAATTAGAGCTTTACCTATGCCTTTTCTTCTATATTCAGGCAATATGTATATATCTGAAATATAAGACCATTTTTCCTTAACTTTAAAAGGATATGAAGCATCCAGCTTATATAAAAGATAACCTATTATTTTACTATTTTCTTCAGCAATAATCAATGCATCTCTATTTTCAGCTAATAATTTATACACAACTTCCAGCCAATATTTTCTATTTTCTTCGTTTGCAATAATTGAGTTGTCGCTTACCTTTGGTTCAGAAAAAAAATTCAAAGCTAGATTTGAAACCTCCAAAAGTTCACTATAGCTTACAATCCTTATTTTTACCATTAAGTATTTTTAAAATGATACAAACAAAAATTTTTGCAATAAAAGATAAACTTACTATTCAAACTAAAAATGATTTCCTCCATCTTCTAAGAGAGGTTACCATTGATTTGTGACTACACCTTTCACATGAGAAGCTTCGATAAGCTTGGTTAGCTCCATTCGAATTTTATAACGATCTTTATTAAAATTCTGATTGCTTCATTAAAAATATAGTAAAATTTAAATTTGCATCAGCGTCCTAAAATGTTAAGCTTTCAATCTTTATAATTCAACCTAAAGAAGAAGTTTAAATCTAAAAATAGAACCACTATGAACCATAATTAATGCGGGGGGTGGGATTTGAACCCACGAAGGCCTTAGGCCATAGGGACCTGAGCCCTACCCCTTTGACCAGGCTAGGGAACCCCCGCCAAAAAAAATAATTGTCAAATCTTATACTTATTTTTCTTCAAACTAATTCCCCCCGGTTATAAAGTATAGCTTCAAGTTTTCCGATTTTCTATCAGTCTTAAAGGACGAGAATTTTAATCTTCTGTAAATTTGTTAATATCAAACCGACTATGAACAAAAACCTTTATCAATCTATAATTATCAAAGCACCAACTTTTATTTATGCGATAATTTTTTATTCTTTAATAATCAATTAAAAGTTAATGACTAAGATATTTCTTGCCAATTATGAAGAAATACCAGAAAATGGAATAAAGAAGATAGATTTTGGAGGTAGACCTTCAATAATTATAAAATATAAAGGAAGAATATTTGCATATATTGATGTCTGTACCCATTTGGGTGGTCCTTTAAATTTGGATAATGATGTTTTAAGATGTGAATGGCACGATTCAACTTTCGACGTAATAACAGGTAAAGCAAAGTCAGGACCTGCTCCTAAGGATAGCAAATTGATTAGACTTCCAGTTATTATTGAAGAAGGTAAAATATATTACGTTTACGAAGAATAAAGTTAATGAAAATTATTTTTTATGGTTTCGGAGAAATAAACAGAATAATAGCTAAAAAGGCTTTAGAGAGAAATTATACAATTCATGGTGCAATAGATATAAAACCTGAATTAATAAATAAAGATATAGGAGAAATAATAGGAAAAGAGAAATTAGGAGTTAAAGTACATAAAAAATTAGAAGAAGCTATTAAGGAAGAAAAACCTGATTTAGTTATTCATGCTACTTCTTCCTTTTTAAATATTACATATAATCAAATAATTGAATGTGTAAAAAATAAGTTAAGTGTTATATCTACATGTGAAGAATTGGTTTATCCTTTTATTAAGTATCCTTCTTTGGCTAAAGAGTTAGAAAAAGAAATAAAGAAAAATAATGTAAGGGTTTTAGCTATAGGAGTCAATCCTGGGTTTGTAATGGATTCTTTGCCAATTTTCCTATCCACTGTTTTAAATAGGATTGAACATATTTATATAAAGAGAAGTATAAACGCAAGTAAAAGGAGGCAAAGCTTTAGAAATAAAATAGGGATTGGGTTGACCAAAGATGAATTTGAAGAAAGTGTTAACATGAAAAGGATAACAGGTCATGTAGGTCTAACCGAATCTTTAGGTTTAATCTCAACAGCATTAGCTATGAATTACGATGAAATTTATGAAACAAAACCTATACCTATATTATCTAAGAATAAAAGAGTAGTAGGAATAAAAATATATGGGAAACTATTATATAAATCAAAAGAGGTAATCTTGCTTGAGTTTATAGCTTCTGAAAAAAATAGAGATACAGATACGATAAAAATTACAGGAGAGCCAAATATAACAGTTAGTATTAGAGGAGGAATTCCTGGAGACGATGCGACGGCCAATATAATTTTAAATTCGATTAAACCTTTTCTAAACCTCCAAGAAGGACTGAGAACAGTTTTAGATCTGTTAAAGTTACATTATAGTTAAAATAAAAATTATAATAACTAAACTCAGAACCCTTATAGCTAGAAAAATGCAATTTAAATATAAATATATACGAAAATATAAATTAGCTTAGACAAAGTTTATTAATAATTAAAAAATATTGTAAAAATACTAATGAGCAGTAATATAAGTCCATATGAGGTAGCCATTAAACAATTAGAGAAGGCTGCTTCTATATTGAAATTAGATCAACAAACAATAGAGATTCTTAAAAGACCACAAAAAATAATAATTGTTAATATTCCAGTCAAAATGGATGATGGAACAATTAAAGTATTTACAGGTTATCGTGTTCAACATAATAATTTTAGAGGACCTTATAAAGGAGGAATCAGGTATCATCCTGAAGTAAATTTAGATGAAGTAATAGCTTTGGCTATGTGGATGACATGGAAATGTGCTGTTGTAGATATTCCTTTCGGTGGAGGAAAAGGAGGAATAGTCTGTCCTGCTAAATATCTAAGTCAAGCTGAAAAGGAAAGATTAACAAGAAAATTTGTAGATATGATAGCTGAAGAAATAGGACCCGAGATAGATATACCAGCCCCTGATGTATATACAGACGCTCAAACAATGGCTTGGATTTTTGATGAATACTCGAGAATAAAGGGATATCCTGCTTATGGTGTAGTTACTGGTAAACCTATAGAATTAGGAGGATCTAAAGGAAGAACACAGGCTACAGGTTATGGAGTAGCAATATGTACTAGAGAAGCTGCTAAAATTTATAATATTGATTTGAAAGAAGCTAGAATAGCTATACAAGGATTTGGGAATGTAGCATATTATGCAGCAGAAAAATTATATCAATTCGGATGTAAAATAATTGCTGTTAGTGATTCTCAAGGAGGCATTTATGATCCAGATGGACTGGATCCCATAGATGTGATGAAATATAAACAAAAAACTGGCACTGTTGTTGGATATAAAAATATAAAGAAAATTTCAAATGAGGCCTTATTAATTTCTGATTGTGATATCCTTATACCTGCTGCAATAGAAAATCAAATAACTGGAATTAATGCAGATAAAATAAAGGCTAAAATTATTGTAGAAGGAGCAAATGGTCCAACAACTCCTGAAGCTGACGAAATATTATTTAAGAAAGGAGTTATGGTTGTCCCAGATATTTTAGCTAATTCAGGAGGGGTTACAGTTAGTTATTTTGAATGGGTACAAAACATGCAAAAATACCAATGGGAGGAAGAGGAAGTTTTAAGGAAAATGGAGGAGAAGTTGGTTAAGGCATTTTATGAGGTTTTTAAAATAAGTAAACAATATGGCATCGATATGAGGACAGCCGCAATGGTTTTAGCTGTAAAAAGAGTGATCGATGCTATGAATTTAAGAGGTATAGGATAACTTTAAAACAAAAATTTCCTCAAAGAAAAATCTTTTGGATAAAATTTTTTCTGACTTTATTCCATGAGAGTTTATAAAATTAAAGATCACCTCTAATGGAGATAAACTCGAAAGGACAATAAAGCATTCTCCATCTTTTTTTAATCCTTTCTTTAATTTGCTTAAAAATTCGATAATTATATTCTTACCTTTAAAATTTAATACTGTCTGTACGTCCAGGTCTGTTTTTTTACCGTTAAAAGGCAAATATGGAGGATTAAATATTATTAAATCAAAAATATTTTCACGAAAACAATCAAAAAGGTTTGTTACTACAAAATCTACATTATAAATATTCTTAGTTTTTAAATTATTCAAAGCATATTTAATAGCGTCTAATTCAATATCTGTAGCTATTACATAATTTACAAATTCAGATAGAAAAAAAGCTAAATAACCTGAACCTGTACCTACATCAATTGCTAAATTTCTTCTGAATTTCGGTATCGATTCTTGAAGTAAAAAAGTATCTTCTGACGGAGGATAAATTTTCAGGTTTCTTTCCATCTTAGGAATTTGATTGATAAAATTGTAAAAGATAAAGATAAGACAACAACAATTAGTATGTTGTTTATTACTGGAGTAGTATCACCAAAAACCATTATATACCTTAAACTTGTATGAAAATGATACAATGGTAAAACTTGGGCAACGTATTTAAGAAAATCGGGCATGATTTCTAGCGGCCAGAAAGCACCTGAAAGAAACATCATAGGAAAACCTATCAAGTTTACCAAAGCTATAGCAGTTTCTTCACTTCTTACCATACTTCCTATAAAAACACCTAAACCAATAAAGAAAAACATTCCGATATAGAAGATTAAAATCCAGTAAACGTTGAAACCAATTTTTGCTTTAAAAATTATAACGGCAGCTAAGAGCATTTCTAAAAGTAATATTGAATTTATTAAAAGTATAGAAAAAATGATACCTAAAAACCATTCATGTTTTTGTAATGGAGTACCCAATAATCTTTTTAAAATTCCTTTTACTCTAATTTCCACCAAAGTAGGCGCAGTAGAAAATAATCCGTTGGTCATAACAAACGCTGCAAGAAGACCTGCTAAATAATAATCTACAGCTGAAATTCTTCTTTCATAGACTGTTTCATGATTTATTGAAAAAGTGGCATTAACACCAATTAAATTATTAATAAAAGAACCGTTTATTTGTGTTAAAATACTATTTAAAAGTAAATAATCAGTATCTTCAGATTCTGTTATAAGTTTAATATTAAGGGTTTTATTGGGAAGATTTGAATATACATTCTGTAGAACATTTATTCCTTTAATTATTTCCTGTTTTATAGACTCATTAATATAAGGGCTTGAAAGAGTTCTCTGAAGATTTAATATTTGCAATCTTATAGCTTCTTTCATTGCTAAAGTAGTAGCATTCTCCTCAAATCCCTTAGGAATTATTAAAATACGGATTTTAAAGGTTATTAGCCCTTGCTTTTTTGTTTTCAAATAATTTACAGGAGAAGAAATATTACTAGGTATTTTTTCCACATTAAAAGTCTTGTTCAGTATACTTTCGTAAACCTTAGAAAGTTGTGTTTCTTGATCTTGATTTTGCACAAAAATGGTTATAGGTTGCGTTCTTTCAGAAGTGAAAATGGATGCAAAAATTAATAATAATAATAATGGAAAGATAAAAGAAAAGAAAAGCGCTGATCTATTTCTTAGCCAATTTTTTAAAAAAACTAGAAAAATAGCTAAAATTCTTCTCATATTAATTCACCCATTTCAGATATTTTATAACCCACTAAATTAAGAAATGCATCTTCAACACTCGGATATTTCATTTCAAAATTTTCAATACCTTTCCTAATTAATTCAGATGCTAAAAGATTAGCTTCTCTTTTATTCGATAAATTACAAATTATTACATTATCTTTCTTATCAAACTTATAATTATTATCTTGTAAAATTTTTACAACATTTTCTTCTATATTCTTATCTAAGTATATAACCAATCTAAAACCGCCCCCATAGTTATTTATTAAATTTTTTACTTCATCCAACACTACCAGTTTACCTTTTATAATAATCCCTATCCTATCACTCAATTTTTCTGCTTCTTCCATATAATGAGTGGTCAAAAAGATGGTTTTACCCAATTTTTTTAAATTTAAAATATATTTCCAAACATCCCGTCTTGATTCAGGATCAAGCCCTGTTGTTGGTTCATCTAAAAAAAGTAAATCTGGGTCATTAACTATACTCATAGCTAAACCTACCCTCCTTTTTAATCCTCCAGAAAGTTCTCTAAATTTTTTGTTTTTATATTCCTCTAATCTAAAAATTTCTAAAATTTGTTTTATATCATATTTTGTTCCATAAATTTTACCTATAAACTCTACACATTCTTTAACTGTTAATAAATCAAAAAAGGTAAATTCTTGAGGTAAAATACCTATTCTTTTTTTAATTTCATTTACTTCTTTATTTATACTATAACCTAAAATTTTTGCCGTGCCTGAAGTAGGTTTCCTAATACATGCAAGAATTTCCACTGTTGTTGTTTTACCTGAACCATTTGGTCCTAAAAAAGAAAATATTTCTCCTTTATAAATATTAAACGAAATATTATCAATTGCTATTACATTATTATATCTTTTTGTTAAACTTATCGCTTCTACAATAATGTCCATAAATATTAAATAATGTCCATAAATATTATAAAAATTTAAAAAAATTAAACTGGCTGATTTATCTTTATAGCTTTAGTAGGACATGCAATTTCGCAAGCTAAGCAAAATATACAATTATTTTCCCTTATAGGAAATGCTTTATCTGTTCGATATTTTTCCCATAACTCTTTATCGTTTGGATTATTGGGATCTATTACTCTATCATTTCCTGTACCTGCTTTACCGGGATTTAAAAACCATTCAAATACGTTTACAGGGCATACATCCATACAAACACCATCAGCAATACATGCTTCAAAATCTACTGCTACAATAGTACCATATATTCCAAGTTTAGTTGGATAAGGTTTACCTTCACTATCATACCTTTGTATACCACCTGCCCTTATTTTTACTCCTAAATATTCGCCTGTTACTGGATATTCATCTGGCTTATTTAAAAAATCTGGATCTATTGGTTTTGGTTTATAATCAACTTGTCTAACCATTAATAAAATTTGAAACGATAATATATATATTCTTTAGCCTTATAATAAGTTAAAGTCTTGTACTTAAAGGAGAAAATAGTATTTTTAAGATATGTTAAGTCAGACTTTTAAGAAGAAATTGAAGTAAAATAATTCCTTAATTTAAACTAATTCAAATAAGAATGTTTAAACATTAAAATAATAATATTCACCAAGTTCTTTTTGTTTCCTATCTAGCCAAGAACCTTCTTTATTAATTCGAGGTCTAAGAGACTTCTGATCCCTTCTAAATGTAATTCCTAAATCTTTTAAAAATAAGTTAAAACCTTTCTTTAATCCCAAAGGTTCATAAGCATGACCTTTTAACCCGGGCTCTCCGCGAAATATTATCAAACCATCACATGCGAAATCTTGTATTATTAGATCGTGTTCCACTATAAAAATAGATTTTTTAAAAGTTTGTGCATATTTTCTTAAAATTTTAGCCACTGCTAATCTTTGTTCAACATCTAAAAAGGCACTGGGCTCATCGAAAAGATAAATGTCGGCATCTTTAAGTAAGCATTCAGTAATTTTTAAAGCTTGTTTTTCACCACCACTTAGCTCATGTATATATCGTTCATAAATTTGATCTATTCTTAAAGGATAAATAATTTCCTCCATCACCCATTCATCTTTGGAATAATCTCGATTAATTTGGTTAAGATAATCTTTTACTAAAATCTCAGACTGATTAAAAGTGAAAACTTGTGGCTTATAGCTTATAGTAGGTTTTTCCCCAAAAAAATAAACTGAACCTTCTAAAGGTTGAATTTCTCCAGCTAATACTTTTATGAAAGTAGTTTTCCCTATTCCATTTGGGCCTAGTATTCCAATTACTTCGCCTTTATTTATATAGCCTTCTTCAACTTCTAAAGTAAAGTTTCCTAGATTTATCAATAACCTACTCCAGCCTAAAAATTTATATCCTTCCATTTCTTGTCTTTCCAAAGATCTTAATAAAAACTTTACAGGAGTCTTTCTTATCCTTACATTTTCATGAGGCAAATAGCCATCAAGATACGAATTAATACCTTCTGAAGTAGAGTAAGGTAATGAAACTATACCATAAACCTTGGGTTTACCATAAATTATACAAACATTTTCACATAAATAATCTAAAACTGCAAAATCATGTTCAACTAAAACTAAAGTTTTTCCTTTAGATAATAAATAGTTGAGTAGTTTAGCTAGTTTTAATCTCTGATGAACATCTAAATAACTACAAGGTTCATCAAAAAGATAAACATCCCCATCTTTTAAAGCAGCTATAGCTATTGCAAACCTTTGAAGTTCTCCTCCGCTCAATTCTTTTACATTTTTATTTAAAATATTATTTAAAGAAAGAAATTCTAGTACCAAATCCAAATCTCCTCGTTCATTTACAAATTGAAGAATGTTCTTAACTTCTCCTTTTATTATATTTACAATACTATGGATATCTTGAGGTTTTACTATGACCTTAATTTTTTTATCGTAAAGATCTTTTAAATATCTTTGTATTTCTTTACCTTTAAACCTTTCAATTATCTCATCTATATTTACTTCCCTATCTAAAATTCCAAGATTCGGTTTAATTTTGCCAGCTAGTATATTTAAAGCTGTAGTTTTCCCTGCACCATTCATACCTATAACGCCCACTGCTTTCCCATATTTAGGAGTAGGTAAACCGTATATTCTAAATGAATTTATACCGTATTGATGAATACAAGGTACATTTGGTTCNCTGGCAAGATTAACTATTTCTATGGCATGGAACGGACATTTAACTACACAAATACCACATGCAATACATCCTATTTCATCTATAACTGCCTTACCTTCTTCATCTAACCAAACAATATTATTACCTCCTCTTACTATAGGACAAAAACGGTTACATTCAAAATTACACTCAGTTGATTTGCATTTCTCTCTATCTACAATAGCTATCCTTAAAGATTTAGCTTGTTTCAAAATATTCCAATGATTCCTTATAAAGATCTTCTAAGAGTACTTTTTCTTCATCTGTTTTTTTCTTTTCTTCAAGTACTACAGGAATTCCTAAAATTTTTTGACTTTCTGTTTTACCTGATACTTTAATTTCTGCTTTTTTTGTATATTTCTTAGTATAACCACATACTCTACATACCAATACTTTCTTCTTGCCTTGTTTTTTAGGTATCATCAAATTTTTGCATTTAGGACAAAATTCCACGTTTGGATACTAATAAATGTAACAAGGTATTTAAAAATCTTACTCTTTGATAAATTTAATTCCTGCAAAAAAGTTTTATCCTTTAAATGGTAGTTGAAATTTTATACTTCTAATCAAATTTTTAGTGAATTATCATCCTAAAGAAGGAGTCTTCTTGCAGTTCCAATATAAATGAAGATTACTTTAAACGAAAATAACCATTTAGCCTATTAAAATATTTGCTAAATGAAAGATCTTAATCCCAATATGAAGACTTCTTTCACCGATTTATAGCTAGAGTTCTCATACGAAAGAAGGTCGAGAATTAATAATTAGAATAATGAATACAATAAACTAAAGCTTCACCTTTGAGTGGCAATAGGAAAATGTTTTGAAGAAACCTTAGCTCTCCTTAGACTGGCTTTCTCCTATCATAGGGAGAACCTTTCATCAATTCGTAGCTACATATCCCACATCAAAACAGTCGAGAGGCTAAGAGAAATCTCCATTAAAAGTTTCGTATGTTGTTTATTGTATTTTGCTGTTTCTTTCGGATGGACAATATTCATAGCAATATTAGCTCCGATTGCTTGATTATCTTTCATTCAAGAAAAATTTTCTTTAAATGTAAAATCATTCTCACTCTGAAGGACGAGGCTTTAGTTTATTAAAGAGAGACCGTAAGAAGTAAATCAACATAATTTTTAGCTAAAGAATAATAATTATATTTTTTCAATTTTTTTTAATATGTTTTCTATAAGTTGTATTTTCTCTGTTAATTTTTTAATATAGGCTGAATTATCAAAATGAATTAAGAGCTGACCACAACCTTCTTCCGGACATAAATAGTTATTCGCTAGTGCTTCTTCTATCCTGTATCTTCTTTTATGTCGAGGACATATGAAAAAGATATTATTTTTTTCATAATTCAATCTTATTTTTAATTTTTTATCATATATTATTTTTATTCTTTCTAATAATAATTCATTAAATTTATCTATATTAAACTTAGCATAATATATATACCAGCCTGTTTTTTCATCCCTTTCTCTTTTAAAAGTAACATAACCTTTCTCGTATAATTCATAAAGTAATTTCCTAATTAAGCTTAGCTTCATTCCTGTCTCTTTAGCTATCCATTCTTCTGTAGCTTCTCCTTTATCCAATAATGCAAGAACAATTTTTGAAGCTTCAGGACGAAATAGTTTAGTGATGATTTTATTAATATAATCCTTTTCTTCCTTGCTTATCATATTTTTTTCTCTCTACTATAATTTATTTATTTTTTAATTCATAAAATATTGATTAATAAACTCTGGCTTTAAATCCCCTTAAACAAAGGAATATAAAAGTATCAAGTGCAAGGCTGTAGTTTATTGTAAACCTTTTCCAAACAATAATAACTTCAGAACCAAAAGAATACTTTAAACTAATTTATCCTAGAAACTATTTTAAGTTTGTTTCTTCTACGCTTTCTTCTTCTATAATGTTTACTTTTAGCAATTTCTCTATTTTTTTAGCCAAATCCAATGTAGGTTTAAGTTTTCCAGCTTCTATTTTCTTTATTACAGATACTTTTTCTCCTAGATAAGAGGCTAATATGTCTTGACTTAATCCCATAGTTTCCCTTGCCTTTTTTATTAATAAATGATAATTATCTACTATTCTGTAAGCAATAATGGGAGTTGGTTTTATATTATGAGTAATTTTTATNGGCTTCACAGGCAACTTTCTTTGAATATTTATCGATGGTTTGATGATTGTTCCTAAACTGGAACATTCTGAGCAAACTTTTAGTTTTATCCCTGCGATAATAGCATCGTGTAATTTATCAGTTTTTCGACCACAAATTTCGCAATTCAACTTATATATTAAATCTTTGATATATTTAATAAATGTATATTGATGTTGTTAATTTTGTAAAAACATTAGCTAATTTCCAATTTGGTTTAGGTATAGGTGATGAATTATTATCAGATGATCTTGTTAGAAGAATGAGCTTTAAATTTTCGAAAAAAACTGGAAGATTAAAGTATGTTTTCTTGGATAATAAACCTTATTTATCTATTCGTACTAATGACGGATTCATAACTCTATCCATTTTGGCTGCAAAAATAATACTTGAAAGAAATGTCTCTTTTAAAAACATTATTGTAGTAGACGGGAAGTTTTCTCATATAATAAAACACTATAAACAAGTTCCTGTGAAATTTGTTAAGCAAGTAGATATGAACTTGAAAGCAGGAAGCGAAGTTATTGTGGTAGATGAAAATAGAAAACTTATAGGTGTAGGAAAATCTATATTAAACGGGGAGGAAATGTTATCATTAAAGAGAGGAATAGCTGTAAAATTAAGAAAGGTGACCAAAAATGTTTAGAAGAGGATTAAATAGAGAAATGCTTAGAATGCTGCAAAGAATGGGGGTGACTTTCGAAAATTTAGAAAATGTTGTTGAAGTAGAAATAAGATTAAAAGATAAAATTATAAAGTTAACTAATCCCGAAGTAATTCTTACTAAAGTTGGAGAACAAAAAATTTATCAAATTTCTTGTGAAAAGGAAATAGTAGAAAAAATATCTGAAAAAACTTCGGTTAGTTATCAACCTACCGAAGATGATATTAACTTAGTAATGCAACAAGCAAATGCTACAAGAGAAGAAGCTATAGAAGCTTTAAAAGAAACTGAAGGAGATATTGCTTCAGCTATTTTACTTTTGCAAGCAAGAAAAAAGTGAAAATCTTTTTCCTTAAGGATTATAACATTTGGGGTGCTGCATTAGGCTTCTATTTAAATGATAAGATAGATTCAAACATTGTTTTAAATTATTTAATTAACTTTAAATCCAAAAATACTTTGGATATATTACAAGTCATAAACGGCAGAAGAATTTTTAACTTTACCCATCTCATAATCGGAGTATATAAAACTTATAGGGCTTTTCAAAACAAAAAGAATATTGCAAAAGAAAAATCAATAGAATTCTTNGTAAGATTATGCGGGAGAAAAAATATAAAGGAAGCTTTTTCTGTGGTGGGAATTAACGAAAATGTAAAGGAAGCTATACTGGTATGCTGTGATACGGATCTGGAAAAAATAAAATCCGCCATTTTCACTTTCAAAAAAGACTTAGATATAACCGAAGATGATTGTTTACTAGACTTTTATGAAAATAAATTGGCTGAATTAAAGTCGACTTATAATCTTGTCACAAATAATATATTTTATGAAATATTAACTCGAATATCATTAATTGAAACCTACTCCTGACCACTTATTTCTTTTATAGCCTGTTCCCTTATTTTATGTAAAGAGAATACTTGCTCTCGTTTCAATATAGATATACCTGAAATATTGCCCAAGATTTCTATTATTACTTCGTAATCAAAATTTTTTAAATCAACTTTCCTGTTAATTTTTTCCGCACTTTTTTCTATTATAGTTCTACTTGACAAACTAGATCCTCTGTTTGTAACAGAAATCCTATAAGTTTTGTTTTCCTCTATTTTGTTAGCTAAAACCTCAACAGCATTGGAAATCTTCTCATAATCTGTTTCTGTAATTATCTCAAGAGGAATAGCCTTTAAAATATATCTAATCCCCCATACTTTATCTTTTGCATATTTAATTAGATCTTCTACAGCTTTTATAGGATCAAAAGAAACTTTTAATATTACTATACCCGGCATGCCTATCTTTTCTGGCCAAAAATCTGTATAGCCTATTTCAGAAAAAATATACCATGCTTCTTCTGCACAATCATCCTCCCTGCCTCTAAAGGTGGTTATTAAAATTCCTTTTTCCGTTTTCATCAAATTAATTAATTTTTAGAGAATAAAAAAAGTATATTATGAGTATCTTTGTATTTTTTTAATAAAGAATCCTTTCTTTTAATTTTTTTCAATTCCCTATAATAAAAAGGCTTATTTACTGATTTTATAATTTCTATAGCAATTTTATTCTTAAAGTTCTCATAATCAACAAACTGTAAGATTTTAACATCCTTTTTTCTAGCAGGTCTTTTAAAGCTTCCGTGAAAAAATTTTCCATTTTCTTCAAATATAATTTCTGCTTTGTTTAAATCAAGAGAAGAGAATAGTTCTTTTATTGAATCATATTTTACTTTATCAGCCCAAATTAGTATCATTATTCTATACTAATTAATTTAAGGAATTTATTTTCATATATTCTCTTAAAGAGGAAAATTCAGTATAAATTATGGTTTTTTCTAGCATAAAGGGCAAAGTTTTACAATAAAATCAAGTAGGTCATTTCAAGACAGAAAAGAAGACGGTGTAAAAATTCATTGTGGGTTAAAAACAATGGTTATTTGACTGTATGAGTGCTATATTGTTATAAATTGTTTTTATCGACATTTGGTTTTTGCAATAAATAAAAATATATAAAAAAGAAAAAACATTATAAGCAATTATGGAGGAAGAAGAGTTTGAAGAGTTTGAGGAATTTGAAGAATTAGAAGAGTTTGAAGAGTTTGAATAATCGAATTTTTTTAATTTAATTTTTTAATATTGAATTTTGATGATACTTTCTGAAATAACCTAGACTCCTATATTTAGGAAAAATAAGTTTTAATTTTTATAATTCATCATGCTTTAAAAGATGGGTTTCTCCTTACAACTCCAAATAAAAATTAAAAATAACTTATTTTATTATTATAAAAGGGCCGGTAGTCTAGCCTGGTAGGATGTCGCCCTTACGAGGCGAAGGTCCTCGGTTCAAATCCGAGCCGGCCCATTAATTTTAATTTTTGAATTTATTTTTAATCAAGTACAATACAACCGAAAGTAATGCGATCGTAGGTACATCGTTCCCTAAACCAACATGGAAACTTTTACCCATTTCTAATTCTTTTCTAGAAAAACCAGGTTCCAATCCTCCAAAAATAAAAATTATACCTTTATATTCTAAATAGTTTTGATATATTTCTTCAATATTTATTTCTTCTTTTGCATACTCTTTTTGAACTATGAAAAAAATTGGGTAGGAGAAAATTGTTTTAATATCCAAAAGATCCGGCAAAACTATAATTTTAGCGTTATATTTAAGCGCTATTTTAAAGGCTTCTCCTATTCCTAATTGAGCGGCAGATCCTCCTACTTTGCTTAATATTATATTCGTAACCCCAAAGCTAACGCATGTTGAAACAAAATCTATTAATTTTTGAGGACTTAGGACATTATGTAATACTATATATACATCTTTATATATCATTTTAATTCTTTTATGGCTTTTAAACAATATAAAGCAATCGCCTTAGCTAAAATTGGAGGTACAGCCTCACCAACCTGATCAAATTGAATTTCCCTGCCACCAAAGAATATAAAGTGGTCGGGGAAACTCATTAGCCTGGCATTTTCTCTAACAGTTAATATTCTATTTTCAACAGGATGAATGAATCTACTTTTACCCATAACCGTAGGTGCTATTTGGTTAAACTTTAACCTAATGTAATTTTCTTTAATTTTATTGTCCGCACCTAAAAAGCTAATTAAAGAAGAGCCTCTTTTAAGCCTAAGGATTTTTATTAATTTTTTTTCAGAAACAGGTACAGGATCATGATTAGGTATATCATGAATTGTATATGGACTAGGCAAATCTCCAATTGCATCCCAAACCGTTCTTTTAACCTTAGATTTTTCAGGAAATATCTTTAAGTTAGATATAAATACCCTTGTTCTAATAGAAGGATTTCCGTAATCTTCTGCATGCAGCACATTAAAATATATATTCTCATAACCGATGCGTTTAAATTCCCTTAAAATAGCTTCCTTAATCGGACTTATTAATATTCCTCGAACATTTTCCATTACAAAAAATATGGGTTTTAAATCTCCTACCAATCTTATGAAATGCAATAAAAGTTGACCTCTTGGATCCACGTAAAGTCTATCCAACGGATCCTTTTGAATTTTGGCACTTGCAAAAGTAAATGCTTCGCATGGAGGACCTCCGATTATAACATCCACTTCGCCTACTTCTTCCTTTATTCTCTTATAGGTTATTTTTTTAATGTCTTCCAATATTACATGCGCAGAACTAAAATTATAAGAAAACGTTCTTAAAACAGGCTCAAAATTATCTACACCGCAAACTATTTCATAATTAGCTTGCTTGAAACCCAAACTAAAACCTCCCGCACCACAGAATAAATCAAGAACCTTTAGCATACATTCTTATGAATATTTGTTCTTTTTTAAAAACTTTGTTAAATACCATTTAGTAAATATACAGTCAACTAAAGCCTAGCCCCTTAGAGTTAAAAAGTTCAGCTAATGTGTTGTTTATTATAGTTTTTATTCTGACAAAATTAACTATTTCAGCTGATCTTTTTTGTTCCTTATATCTTCTAATTAATTCCTTTTCACCAGCTATACCATTGGGACCAAAGTCCTCAACAACAAAAGATGAAGCACATGAAGCAAGTAATGCAGAATCAATAATATCATATTTCAATAAACAATTATAATATAGAAAAGTAGCTAAATAAGAATCGCCTGCACCAGTAGGATCAACAACTTTCCTTGGTTTAAATGAAGGAATAAAGTAAAATTCATTACCCTTTATAATTAAACTCCCCATTCCACCTAAAGTTAATATAAATACTTTATTTAATTTCATAATATCTAAGAGGAAATCTTCTAATTTTACAACATTGTATAGTTCATCCAAACCTGATTTAATTATGTCAAAGTATTTTGCTAAAGTTTTGAAACTCTTCCACATTCTCTTTCTTATTTTATTTTTATATACCCTCCTATACATTCCTTGCAAATCTATTGCAATGAAATCAAATTTATTTCTAACCTCAATAATTTTACTAAAATCTAACTCATGAAGAATAGGTCCTAGATGCAAACACTTACCACTTATTGGAATTTTCAGAGAAATTTTGGGAATAAACTTATAATTATAAACATTTTGAAATCTAAGATTTCCTTTATAAATATTTTTAAAGGTCAAAGTTTTGCCTTTATATTTATTTATTAAATGATTAATTTTAAAAGAATTTAAAAATGAAACGTATTCGAAATAATCTCTTTCGCCTGTATAAGAAAGTACTAAAGGATCTCCCCCTAGATTCTTTATTTGAATAGAAGCATAAGTTACCGTCCCGCCAAAACATTTCTTAATAGTTGAATTAATAATTATTATATCCTTAGTGGCAAGACCTACTACAACGTAATTATATATCATCATATTTAATTTTTAATAGTAATAAAGTAATAATAATAATAATGATGATGCCGGGATTGCCTAGCCTGGTAAGGCGCAGGCTTGCTAAGCCTGTGGGGATTTTCCCCGCGTGGGTTCAAATCCCACTCCCGGCGTAAAAATTTTTATAAGAGTTTTAAATTATTTTATTTGGCGACGGCGGTAGGGCTGAGGGGCTCGGCCTCCCTCGTAACCAAACGGTCGATACGGGTGGCCAGTAACACATACCCGCTCTTGGCATATATAGGATAACCCAAACCGGAAGTGATGAAGGCTTGGCCTACGGGGTCGCCACAGCCCCTAGCCCCTTCGGAGGAAGGGGTAAAGGGGTTAAACTTTAGAACCGGGTCAGGCCCGGAAGGGAGCAGCCCTAATAAAGGGTGGTGACGTTCGTAGGTAACAAGCCAGAATGGAAGGTTTGGGAAGTCCTATATATGCCAAGGGTTGGTATGTGGGCGCCGTCGCCATAATAAAACTTAAATTTATCTAAATTATTTTTAGATCTTCCAGTAATAAACAAGCTCTGCAAATTTCTTGTGAAGTAGGTTCACCACAACTTTTACAATAGTTTATTTTAAAACCTTCCAATGTATTAAGAAGCTGTCTTGCTATTTTTTCTGCAGAATTTACTAACATATATTTAGCTCCAGGTTTGTTTTTTTCCAACTCATTTAAAATTTTTCTTATATAATCACGCATAGATAAACTTACAAACTTACATTCTACTTCAAACATAGGAAAATTATGCAAAAAAGCATAAATCATTATTTCTTCCTCATATATGTATCTTAAAGGTTTAACCCTTGGTATAAAACCTTCTTTAGGAACAACTGGAGCAAAACCCCTTATTAATCTTTCAATATCTCCTCTAATTAAATTCATTAGCACAGTTTGGGCTTCATCATCCAAGTTATGCCCCGTTACGACTTTAGTAGCATTTAACTTTTTAGCAGCCATGTTTAATAATTTTCTTCTAAGAACACCACAATATGAACAAGGCTCCAATTTGCTTCCTTTATCTTTAGCTATTTTAACTATTTCTTCCAATTTATAACCATATATATCTTTATAAGTAAAAACATAATAGTCAACATTCAATTCATCACATATCTTTTTTGTATGTTCAACCCTTTTTTCTGTATATCCCGTTATACCTTCATTTATTGTAACTGCAAAAATCTTTGTATTTGGAAAATCCTTTTCTATTTTATGAAGTATATGTAAAGCAGTTAAACTATCTTTTCCGCCTGAAACCGCAACCATTATTTTATCGTTCCAAGAGAATAAATTATTTTTAGATATCGTATCTCTTACCTTATTTATTAAGGATTCTATAAAATGATACTTACATAATCTTTCTCCTGAATATGCTCTATAATAAAAATATTCGTTATGACAATACTTACAACTACTCATAGATAAATTCTGATTATACTAAAGTATATATTTGTAAGAAGTAAAAAAGTTGCAAGTAAACGTATTGAATTATGGGTTAATATTTTCAAGTTTCTATTTTTTATAATGGAAAGAAGTTCCCCAATTAATTTGTCCCCATCAAAAATAGGGATAGGAAGCATGTTTATAATTGCTAAGCTAAGGCAAATTACAATACCCCAGCCAAAAAATAAATAAATATAAAATGGTAGAATCGATGGTAAAAATGAAAAGCGAGGTTTATGGTAATCAAATGCACTTACACCTATTATTCCCCTTTCTGCATATGGATGCTTTGCAAGTATAACAGTATAATTAACTTGTTTGAGATTCCGTTCTATTGTTAATATAAGTACCATTCCTGGTTTTTTGTCATGTAAATAGTTTGAGAATTCGTAATAATTTTTTATTTTGGTACCGTTGATTGCCACTATTGCATCACCTACTTTTAAACCTATTTTTTCTGCAGGTGAATCTTGGTTTATACCAAAAATTACTACCCCTTCACTCTCAGATGAATAACCTAAGGAGATTATTAAAGGAAAGAGGACTAATAATAAGATAAAAATTACCCCTTCTATAAAATTTATGAAAGAACCTACACAAAATATTCTCATTCGATTCTTAGAATTCGTTTTTTCCAGTTCTTTATCGTCCAATTCTACGAATGCAAGAGGAAGTAAAAAGAATAAACCTGTTCCTGTTGATTTTATATTTATATTACTATGTGATGCCAAAAATCCATGGAACATTTCATGTGTAACAACTACTATTACTATAATTATAAGAATTATGATTAACTGATCCAATGGAGGAGTGAAAGTAATACCAAAAATTAAAGGTATCACTGGAGAACCTTCGCCTACTTGATTAGGAAATATGAAACCTAAAAGATTCTTAAAAAAGAAAAAGAAAGCATATAACATTAATGATATACCATACATTACAGAAAGTTCTCCGATTACACTGAAAAATAATTTACGCTTTTTACCTACTTTGTGTAGAAAATTATTAAATCTCTGAGTTTTAATTAAAAGAATAAAAGGGATAGGAAAATCAATTTTGGTAGTTTTATTTTTAAATCTCAAGTTCCAAATTAAATAGGAGAAACCCCATATAAAAATTATTACGAGTAATAATATGGCTGTATCCATTTTATTTCAACTTATATCTCAGAATGGCTACAATGTTACCCAATTTTTCTAGCATTTCTCCTAGTTCACTGTCTTCAAATATTATATGTATTTCACCACCTTGCTTACTTACATTCTCAGCTATATTCTTAATTAAATCTAGTTTTTCTAGGTCTGATTCTTTTAATATTTTAGTAGAAATTAATAGCTTATCTATTGCATTTGAAACTGAAATTTCTTTTATTTCTTCTAACCCGATCGCTAATTTTTCATACTCTTTTTGAATCAAATTGGAAAGGAAAAAATTATTAATATTTGTATTTAGGGCTAATATTTTTAAAACTTCCTCATTTCTTAGCGATTCGTATAAACCTTCAATACCACCTGAGGAACCTGATACCTTATAGATATTAATATCAATAGATTTGATTTGTTCGTATAAAATCTCCTTAAATATAGAAGGTCCATATAATATTACAATTTTTGGCTTAACCTTGTTGATATAATCCACCACTATAACAGAATTTCTTTTAATAAAATTTTCGATGCTGAGTTTACCATTCTCATATCTTTTACCCCCAAGGTTTTCTTTTTTCTCATAAAGAATTTTTAAATCATATTTTTCCAACTTTCCTATTGCTATTTCATCATAATCGATAGCTACTATTAATGTATCAGGATAAACTTCACTTATGTTTTTTAGTATGCTTTTTATTATTACTGAATCCCAATTGGACTTTTTTAAAAGTATCGTATCCCCTACTTTTATACCAAAGGAATGAAAATGCCCTTCGATTTCAAAGTCATCAGGTTTTTCTATTATAGGTCCTATAACTCTTAATGCATTACTAAATTTATGAAAATAAATTTTTTCTACTTTTATACCTAGAAAAATTCTCTTTTTTTCTCCTCTTACTTTTTCTCCTTCTTTAGTAGAAAATTTCTCTTGTCTATAACTATAGCCGTATAATTCGTCTCCTTTTTCTATAAGAAGGTATAAACTAAAAAGATCATTTAAACTTTGAAGAGTTATTGTCGCAGTATTATCTTTATTATTTAGGTTTATCTTCATAAGGAGTTATTATACCCTGTTCATTAAACAAGTATATAGATATTTCCTTAGGAATGTTTGTTACGTTACCTAACCTGTAACCGTAAACATTCTTTACTTGTTTTTCCAATGCTAAATCTAATAGTCTTTGGGTTATTATTCCATCCAATATTATAGTTGTAACTTTTTGTGCATTAGATAGTTTTTCCATCAAATCTCTTATTGGAAAACGTTCAATTATATTATTATTTTCATCCAACATTATAACTTCCATTGTGCCTATGACCGATTTAACCAATTCGGATATTTGAGGTTCAACCTTTTTTAAAGATTTTAAAGAGTGTAGATAATCCGAAGCAGGTATTTTATTAGCCAATGCAGTAACTATTTCCTTGCTATTCAATTGTTCTACTTCTTTACCGAAAGGAGCTCTAGCGATATAATCTATTTTGGCTACTTGCAATAATTCTTTTAGTATTAAGTCGCCTGCCCTATCACCATCGACAAAAGCAATTGTTTTTTTCTTTTTTGATAAATTAATTATCGTTTGAGGAATTTTTGATCCATTCAATGCTATCACATTTTTATAACCATGCTTTAATAAATTAACCACATCGGCTCTACCTTCTACTATTATAATCTCGTTGGAGGAATCAACTTCAGGACCTGCTGGAAGTTTTTCTTCTCCATAACTTATTATTTGAGAAACTCGTACACTTTCGAGTAAAGTTTTAATCAATTCTTCAGAATCAACTTCCTTGGTTTCTTTCCATTTTAAAAGTATTTCTTTTGCTCTTTCAAGTATTCTTTTTCTTTTTTCTTCTCTTAAATCTTTAATTTCTTTTAATTCGATTTTAGTATAATTAGGACCAACTTTATCTACTGTTTCTAGAGCTGCAGAAAGTAATGCCACTTCAGGCTTATCCAAATTGGTAGGTATTATTATTGTGCCATAGGTTTTTCCTCCTACAACTTCATATTCTACATCTATCCTTCCAACTTTGCCAATTTTTTGCAATTCTCTTAAATCCAAATCGTCTCCTAGCATTCCTTCAGTTTGCCCAAATATTGCNCCTATTATATCAGATTTTTCAGCTATACCATCAACCTCAAATTTAGCTAATATTATATATTTTGCATTAACTGGAGGACCACCCATTCAATATCACCCTATATAATAGTATTTTTAATCCTTATTATTTTTAAATTCTATTGAAACAAGAATCTTTTAAATTATTACAGAAAATTGAAAGTCTCACCCCCCTTCTGGGGCGGGGGCAAAATTAATAATTTTTTATAATTCTTATCTTTGAATAAGGAATAATAAAGCAATCAGAGCTATTGTTATGAAGAGTACTCACTCGAAAAAGAAATATCACAGTATACAGCAAACAACAGAAATTTTCCAACAAATGAAATTTTGCTAACCTCTTGACTATTTTATGTGAGAGATATAACTACGAATCTATGAGAGAGTTTCCCTTTAAGTCCTGGAGGAAATCAGACTAAACATAACCTATTCCTTCAATCTGCTCCTTTGTAATCAAGATTTTATCTACTAATAAGAAATGATAATTTATTAAAAATAAGGAAATATGCAAAATTATGGGGGTGCCCCTTGATCCCTAATAACAACACTGCAACACATTTAAGGCAAAAGCCCTATTCGTTGCAGCTCTCTCTTATAGGGATGCACCCCCATAAAATATTAATTTTTACCCCCTTAAATTTCTAAAAATTTACTTAAACTGATTTCGAAAATAACGATTGGCATATAAAGTTTGAAATTCAGTATGATTTCAGGATTAATTTCACCTGTAAAACCTATTTCATTCCCATCAATTATTATTCCAGCACTTCTTCCTTTTAGAAGAAAAGGATAATCCTTTTCTTCTAGTTTTATTTTATAACCTAAAAGTGAAACGAGTGTGTATAAACAACTATGGATCTCTTCAAAATCAACCTCGCTATCTATTATTGCCACGCATAACCTTCTTTCTGTTATTATTTTATTCTCTTTGAAATAACACACATCGCCTAATTCGTAGACTTTCTGGGGATACTTTCTTAGAATATTATTAGAGAGGAAATTTAATACGCAAGGAAACAAATTTGCCCTTATACAATCATATTCTTTACTTATGGGATTCTGTAAAGTTATTAAACCGATACTTTTTTCTTCTAAATTTACTTTATAAGTTTGTATTTCTTTATTACATAACATATAATTAAGAATTTCTTGATAACCGAAACCGTTCATTATTTCACGTATTTTATTAAAAATAATACTTTTTCTCAATAATTTACCCCTCGTATAAAATACAGGTAAAACTGCAGGTATATTTGAATAACCATACATTATTGCTACATCCTCAATAACATCGATAGGATGTAATACATCTAAACGATATGGAGGCACTTCTATTAAGAAATCATTCCCAGATACTACCGCATCAAATCTACTCCTTAACAAGAATTCCAATATAGAAGATGGATCAAGATCGATTCCGATAATCTTTTTAAATTGCTCATAATTTATGTTAAACTTTCTTGTTTTAAACTCTGGTTTGAATATTTTATTGGAATAAAAGTGTTCAATTAAACCTACTTTTTTGCCATAGAAATAAACTGCATAAAGCATAACAGAAATTACTTTAAGTATAAAATTTAAATCAAATCCTGTGGAGTCTATTAAGATATCTTTTGTTTTTGGAGTAACCTTAGTTTCTTCACTATTAATAATAGGCGGCATACTTAGGTAGTTACCAGAAGAATCTATCAATACAGGAGCCTCTTCCTTTCCTACAAGATGCGAATATTTAATCCCTTTGTCTGTTTTTTTAAGTATTTCGTACCCATTCATTTCATAATCAAATCCCAGAGGTTTAAAGTTTATTTCATCCAATTTTTGTAGCTTATAGAATATATCTCCTTTAATTTTTAATAGATCGTATAATCCAATAGATGCTTTAATTCTGTTTCTACATATTGTCTCATGTAATAATTCTTGTAGATTAATTAAACTAGTTAAAGCATAATAATCTAAAGAAACATCCCTGACCGAAACTAATACTATATAAGGTCTTAATGGCTTTAATTTTTCATCGATATGAATCTTAAACTTTTCATCGAAAGAATCAAGTTTAACTAATCCCTTCTCTATTCCTAGAATTCCTCTAATACTTCTTATTAGACCCTCAAGAGAAAAATGATCTACTCTGTCAGGAGTAACTTCTATCGTTATCTCATCATTTTTCGTTTCCTTCAATTCACATTTACAATATTCCAATAGATTGATTATTTCGTCTAAACTTAATTCTTTAGGGATATATTTTTTAAGATAAGATAAATTTAGACTAAAAGTAGGCATGTTAAATATATTTATTATTTCTTAAAAATTCTATATCTTTAGAAAACAACTCTCTTATATCATTTATTTCTAAAACAGCCATTGCAATTCTATCAATTCCTATACCCCAAGCTAATACAGGTTTTTTGACTCCTAAGACATTTAGTATTTCAGGTCTAAACATACCCCCTGGCAAAGCCTCAAGCCAGCCTAAATTTTTATGATATACAGCACCTTCTACGCTCGGCTCTGTGAATGGGAAGTAGGTAGGTTTAAATCTTATTTTCTCTAAACCTAATCTAGAAGCAAATTCCTTTAGAAAACCAAGTAAATTAGAAAAACTTAAGTCTTTTCCTACCATTATTCCCTCGCATTGATGAAATTCAATTGCATGGGTTGCATCAGGTATGTCGTATCTAAATACTCTTGAAATACAGAAAACTTTAGAATCCTTGTCTTTATTATAATATAAATATTTCATTGAAACCGTCGTGGTATGAGTCCTTAAAATTAGCCTTCTTGCTATATTTTCATTCCATTCATATTGCCATCCTATAGATTCTTCTATCCCTCCTTTTTCATGCATGATTTTTACTTTCATGACTATATCTTCATCTAAATTTGCTAATGGAAGATCTAATCTAAAAGTCGACCAAAGATCTCTGGCAGGATGATCTTGAGGAACAAAAAGTATATCAAAGTTCCAAAGTTCTGGTTCTATATAATCGCTCTCATATTCTTCGAAACCCATTTCCAAAAGGATTTTCTTTACTTCTTCAAGAAATTTAACGTAAGGATGAGATCTGCCAAAGTATAACATAGGAGGTAAAGCATTGAAATTATAAGGCTTTATGTAATAGTTCTTCCAAGAGCCTTTTATTATATCTTCAGAAGTAATTTTTGATTTTTCTTTTAAAATTTCTATCATATTATTTTTGAAATAATATTCTATGTTTTCTGAAGCTCTTAGAAAAACTTTTTTAATATTCTTTGTTTTAACTATATTCCTCTTAAGGAATTCTTTAAGGATTAAGTTTAATTCCTTAGTAATAATTTGCTTTTTCTCATTCAATTCTCGTAGAATGTTTTGATGGTCATCCAATGACGAATAATTTACAAGCTCAACGTATTCATTAATTACCTTTACAAAACCTTTCTTTAAAGAATTCGTAAGCGCTATGTCAAAAATTTTATCTCCTAAAATTTTCTTTATTACCTCTATTTTCTCTTTTTTTACTTCTTTTAGAAACTCAAGTAACCTTTTTTCAGGCAAGCCTTCAATAGCGTAAATTCTCCCTTCATTAGTTAATTCTAATTGATACCAGTTCTCTTCTCTAACTTTAACAAAGTTTTTATACTTCATTTCTTCTATTTTACTGAAAAGAGTAGATAAAGGAATATTGGTGATTAAAGAGAGGTCATTAATTTCAACTTCCTTATTTATTAAGTTCTTTATTATTTCATATTCTAGAGGATTAAGTTTTAAGGATTTAACTTTTTCCATTAATACTTAATCTTTATTTTGTTTACTAATAATTTTCCATCACCATCTATCTCGCCAGCTCTTATTCTTGAGCTTCGTATTACTCTTCCGTCTTCAGCTAATAATAGCCTAACAACATGAATTCTTAATTTAGGTAAATTTCTTGAAGTTCGTATTTTATTAATCTTTACTGCTCGGGGCACAGTTTCTTCTGTAACAACTATATCAGTAATGTCATATTCTTCAATTGATGGACCGTAAGGATCTGAAATAGGAACGATATCTATTCGGATATTTTTATCGAGTTCACTTAAAAATGAAATTACTTTATTTTTTCTTATATTAAATTTTTCTATTTGATAAGAAAAGGGTTTATCTTGTAATATTTCATCTTTTACAAGTCCAATTTTAATTTTTTTAGATATCTTTAAAGCAGACTTCAGTAAAAATTTATGCCCTTTATGTAATTTATCGAAACTACCCCCAAGAATAACCTTCCTAAACTCTTCTTCCCCTCCTTCCTCCTGGTTTCCTCGTAGTATCATGAGGTATGGGAGTTACGTCTTCAATTCTACCGATCATTAACCCGGCTCTAGCCAAAGCTCGAATAGCTGCATTAGCTCCAGGTCCTGGAGTTTTTTGGTGATGTCCTCCTGGAGCTCTTACTTTGATATGTAAACCAACTATGCCCTTTTCTAAACATTCATTAGCTACCTTGAAAGCGGCTACCATAGCTGCATAAGGAGTTTTCTTTTCTCTATCAGCATTTACTACACAGCCAGAAGATTTCCATGTTATTAACTGTGCACCGGATAAATCAGTTACATAAATTAAAGTATTATTTCTTGATGCATAAATATGAGCTATACCCCAAAGTCCCTTTTGATTTTCTTTTTCAGCGCTCATTCTTTCAACCTAATTTGATTTTCCTCATGTTTTTTAACCAAATAGCCTGGACTCGCTATTACATTATTTCCTACGATCACTTTCCTATGAGTTATAAGTTGTCTGGCATGATATATACTTTTAGCAATTTTTTGTTCATAAATAATCGTTTGCAATCTCCTTTTTAAAATATCCTCAACCGTTAAAGATAATATGTCATCTATAGTTGCATTTTCATTGATAAGCCCATATGCAACCAATTTTCTTTTTAAATCTTCTTCTTCCTTCATCCTTTCCAAAGGAGGTAATGCTAACAATTTTCTAGCTCTACTTCTTATTTTTCTCAATAATGTTTTTGCCTTCCAAAGTTCTCTTTTATTTCTTAATCCGTATTTCCCGACAAGTTCTATTTCTGCAGCTAATACTTCTTTCCTCCAAGGATGTCTTGGAGGTTCCCAAGTTTTTCTAAAACGCCTCATTGTTTAGCACCTTCTTTCTTCTTTGTTACACCTACTGTTAATCCTGTTCTTCCTGTGGTTCTTGTAGATTGTCCCCTTACCTTTAATCCTAACATATGCCTAATGCCTTTCCATGATTTAATTGATTTCATAAATTCTATGTCTTCCCTGACTTTTAAAACCAGATCTGATCCAACAAAATGATAATCTTTTCCTGTAAATGGATCCTTTCTTCTATTTAAAAACCAAGAAGGAACATTTTTCTGGTGTAAATTAAGAACATAGTCTTCTAAGTTTTTGATTTCTTCCTCACTTAAATAACCTATTTTAGTCAAAGGATTTATATTAAGCATTTTACAAATTGCAATAGCAGTGTTAAAACCTATACCTTTAATCTTTTGTAATGCATAATAAACTTGATCCTTACCTTCTAAATCCTTATCTGCTATTCTAACTATTTGCTTAAATTCTGCGGTCACAATAAAAGTATATTATAATGATTTACTTAAATTCTTTTCTAAAGGAAAAAGTAAAATATCACGATTAAAAAAATATTTATTGTAAAAGCCGGGATTGCCTAGCCTGGTAAGGCGCAGGCCTGGAGAGCCTGTGGGGATTTTTCCCCGCGTGGGTTCAAATCCCACTCCCGGCGTTTTCTATTGTTTTTAATACTTTATCAACCTTTGCTACTATTCCATGTTTTAACTTAACAATTTCTTCTCCAGCAAGCTCAGATTTGCCTATTGCAATTATCTCGTTATAAATTGTATTAATGGTAACTATAGATTTTGGTTTAACATCAGAGGTTACAGCTACAACAGCAGGAGCAGCAATAAAAGATCCATGAGTGATAGAAAATAAAGAAGAGTCTTTTACATAAATTTTTGGTAAGAAGAATAATAATTCTTCTATAGGTCTAACAAATTCATTTAAATAATCAGCAATGTTATAATTTTTCCATTCCCTATAAGCTCCAAAAAGTTCATGAAGAGTTGTTATTCTCTTATCATTTTCATTTAAATTTCCTATACCTATTCTTCTTAAATCTTTCATATGAGCACCGCATCCAAGGACTTCACCTATGTCATGACATAATTTCCTAACATACGTTCCAGCTTGACATTTTATCTTTAATAAAACATCCTTACCTTTAATATCCAATATTTCTATATTATATATTTTCCTTATTCTAGGCTTTTTACTGACTGCAGACCTTAAAGGAGGTTTTTGATAAATTTCCCCGATAAACATATTAATTACCCGCCTAAGTTCATTTTCATTTACATCCCCATGTAATTGCATTTCACAAACGTATTCCTTATCGAGTTTAGCTAATAGGTCTGAGATCTTTCTAGCTTTTCCGAAAAGTATTATGAGTAAGCCCGAAACAGCGGGATTTCTCCTTAAATATCTAGAGTCCCGCTGTGGGCTACAGGAACTTTGAATTCATCTCTAATCCATGCAGCAATTTGATGACTGGTAGGACCTTTAGGCTTATCTATTATCGAATATCCTAATTGTAATTTTTCTTCAATACTTTTCTTTACTAGAGGTTCAGGTGAAAGTATAATTTTATTTTTCGTAATCTCCCTATATAAGATCCTTCTTTGCATTTATAACCACACCCTCCCTAAAAAATGAAACCATGTTTGCTTCTTCTATACTTTTTAATACTTCTTCGTCAGAAGCATTTTTGTTTATTTTTAACACATAAGGTAAAAATATCAAATGATCCACGTTTACCTTTTTCCTTCTTACACCTGTCAAATTTTTAGGTCCTGTAACTATAACAAAATTTTTATCTATAATGTTTACTATTACACATTTTCTTCCGGCATCTCTTCCCCTTATTTTGACACAAACTCTACCTACTGTAACTAATGGAGGCATTTTTCTTAGAAAGATATGTCTTTATTATGGATATAAGTATTTTGGCAATGTCATCTATATCAAATAAAGCAGTATTAATCATAATATCTATTGAAGAAAAATCATCAATATTTATTCCATAAATTTCCAAATATCTTTTTTTATTGCTCCTTTCTCTGGATAAAATTTCTTCCTTAGCTTTTTCATAACTTTTTCCCTCCCTTTCCATTAATCTTTTAATTCTTTCATTAAGAGGTGCAGTTACGTAAATTTTAAGATCCGCTATATCCTTTAGAAGCCAACAAGCTAAATGTCCCTCTACTACTATGTTTCCTTTTTTAGCTTCTTCCAAAGCCATTTTATCCACAATAATATCATATTCATAATTTTTTTCAGCTAAAGAATGGAACTCCTCTAAACTTAAATTTAACTTTTTAGCTATTTCTCTAAAAGCAGACCCTGTGGAAAATAACCTTAAACCGAATTCTTTCGATATTATCTTTGCATAAGTAGATTTACCTGATGCAGGAGGACCACTGACAGCTATAACAATGCTCAAATTTGAAAAGTATTAATTACCTTAGTTTCAATGATTCTTTTTAAACAATTGGAACATAAATATCCTCCAAAAATTCTTTTAGGTCTCCTAGATGATCGGGGTAAATTACCATACCCATGATTTGTACCATGCAAAATTGATTTACAAATTGCACATCTATCCTTATTTCTTTTATCCTTTAAATAATGAACTGAAAGATTTCCCCCAGGTGTTCTTACAATTCGATATTTTTTTCTTCTTAATGCAGGCCTTGGCATATTATTGTATTATACCTAATACCCTATTTATTAATAAACTTATAAAGAAAGTACATATAATATACCAAATAACGAAACCTAGATAAGTTTCTTGAGAAATTAAAGGAAAGAAAGCAATACCTTGAATTGGATTGAAATTTTGTAGTAACCAAATGAAAAATACATAAAAAGGAATAAGCAATATAAATGTATTTAAGAAGCTTATCTTGGTTGTTTGCCATCTCATTTTATCAATATATTGCTTCTTAGCCTGTAATTTATTTAATTTTTGATGATCTTTACTTCTCCAAGCCTTTAGAAATTCTGAATCAAACTCTCTTATTTCCTTCATTATTCTTCTATATCTTTCTAATCCGAAAAATTTATTTATAATTATTCTACTAACTAAGGCAGAAATTAAAGGTGATGGGATAGCGAATAAAAATATTAAAAACGTTGCAATGAGAGGAGAATCTGTTATCATTATTCTCCTTTTAAAAATCTTGCAAGAGTTGGGAATTCTTCCTCTATTCTTTGTTGTAATAAAATTCTATAATATTGATAAATAATTCCTACAGCTAATAAAATTCCTATTCCAGTGCCTATTATTCCTACTGCATCAGAGACTGAGGCAAGAAGACCTATAATCAAGCCACTAAACCAAGTTAGGGTAGGTATATACCTATTAAGGAGTTGCTTTAAAACTATTTCGCTATGCCTAAAACCTTTTACCTGAATGCCTGACTTAACCATTCTTTTTGCTTGCTCTTCTGCACTCATTCCGGATGTTTCCACCCACGCTTTCGCAAATAGAACACAAAGGCCTGTAAAAATTAAAATATATAATATCGCATGAACAGGATCATGCATAACATTATAAATATTTCGAGGAGGAGATAAATAATATACAAGTCCTCCACTAGGTACTGGTTGATTATTTATGATATCAAATTTGGCTATCATGTTTAATAATGGGTCTGTATTTGTTCTATTGTAATTATTCCATGCTATTTGGGAAAAGAAAATCAGATTTGCAGTTAAAGCCCCAGCTAATATTACAGGAACGTTTGAAACATATATTAGCTGTAAAGGTATTTTTGCTTTTAACCCTCCATATTTAGGATAGGCTACAGGAATTTCAATTTTAACTCCTTGAAGATAAACTATTAAAATTAAGACTATAATCATAGCTATTAAACCTATAAGTGAAGAAGATCTACTTATCTCAGGATTTCCAAACAATAGATATTCAAGTTTTCCACCTCCAGCTGTAACATAAACTAAGTTTGGAAAGAAACCTACATAACTGCCATTAACATAAACAGGACTTAACAATTCCGTAAAAATTTGTGAAGCAACACCAGCCAATATAAATAAACTTACAGCACTTCCAAACCCCCAACCTTTTTGTAATATTTCATCAAATAAGATTATCAATATACCAACAGCAAACAATTGAATTACAACTAATACTGCAGCTGATAAATTTTGTACCCTTAATAATCCGCCTCCTACAAACACAATAGCTTCTAACAAAGTAAATAATATAGCAAGTAACTTTTGAGTTCCAGTGAATAGAGCTCTTTGCTTTTTATCTGTAAGATCTAAGTTAAGTATTTTTGAACCTACAAGAAGTTGCATTATTAGCCCAGCTGTTACTATTGGACCAACACCTAGTTGGGCTAAAGTTCCAAATCTAGCAGCAAAAATTATTGAAAAAAGTGGTGAGAAAAATTCTTGTTGGGTCCTTGAAACAGGATATAATGGAATTTGGGTAAAAGCTAAATAAATAGTTAAAACTACAACAGTCCAAACAAGTTTTTCCCTAAAACCTACAATCCTTTTAGCCTTAGGAACTTCAGGTAATATGGATAAAATAGGTCTTAGAAATTCAAGAGGGGGCATGCTTCATCACCGGTATGCTTCCTAAAGATTTAATTTTCTCTAATGCTTTTTCACTAAAGAATTTAGCTTTTATAATGAATTTATTATTCAACGTCCCACCACTTAGCACTTTATCATAACCAAATTCAGTTAAATCTATTTCATAGTAACCGTTTTCATTGGGTTTTAAAACGCCTTTTTCTATTAATGAATAAGCAATATTTGAGATTTGGTTTAAATTTATCGACTTATAATGTTTTTTATTAGGTCTTCTAAAACCGTATTTACCAAAATAATCAGGTTCGTATCTTAAAACCCAACTCCATTTATGTTTTCCACTTTTTCTTCCAGCATTTCCAACACCACCTTTAGAACCGCTTTTCCTATGTTGTCCTACTCTTCCGTATCCATGAGTACGATATCCTCTATATTTTCTAGATTTTTTATCCTTCCTTGTTACCATATAAATTATATATAAAATTCAGAAGCTATACATAAAAAGTTATTTTTAAATCATCCTAAGAATTAATTCGTTAATTTTTTCGCCTCGATACCCTAACTCCCCACCTTGAGCAAAGAATTTTTTTGTAGAATGTTTAAAACCTTTTCGTGGCGGACGAAGCCTAAATACTGGTTTAATAAAATTGGGTATTTTACCAGTTTTTAAAATATGCTCAGCCAATTCTTCAAAATTGGCGAAATTATATTTTTTAAGAGTTTCTTCTGTTATTTTTTTATTTCCCTTGGTTCTTCCTCTCTTTTTTAAAAGTTCAACTAGCACTTCTTTACTTATTTCTCCATATGTAGTCACTTCTGAAACCACTTTTAACATTCCAAGTATAGAAGGAGTTTTGGGATACAAAGTGCATATATTAACACGTGTTAACCTTAAAAGACGCGCTGTAAACCTTACTTTGGGATTTCTATCTATTAAACTTCTTATTCTGATTACAGCCAATAATTCTGACATCTTAAATAACGTTTAACTTATAAAGATTCTTGAAAGCTTCGTAAACAGCAAAAGCAAAGTTAATATGATTGGCCGTATTACCTTTAGTCCATGTCCAAACATCGCTGATGCCTGCCAATACAAATATAGGTTTTATAAATTCCCCTGCAACTAAACCAAGTCCATATGGTGCAGGGAATAACGCTATTCTTACACTCCCGTATTTACCCATTACTTTATAAGGAACACTATGTGGTCTATTGCATGAACATTCCCAACTTCCACAGCCTCTTATAACAGGAATAATATTTAACTTTGCGCTGTAAGTAGCTTTTTCTATGGCATTCCTAGTCTGTTTTGCTTTACCCAATCCTACACCTACATGACCATTTTTATCACCAACAACCACAAGACTTTCGAATCTAGTAACTTCTCCAGCAGCTGTTTGTTTCTGGACAGGTCTTGTAAAGAGAACTTGTACTTGTAAATTAGGGATTAGGATGTCTACAATAGAAGGTTCTTGTATCCTTAAATTATTGGCAAATATCTCATCTATCGATGTTATTTTTCCTTCCTTTACTAACTTTCCTAATACCGTAGTAGGTTCCCAACTTTCCTGTGTTGTCATTTTTAACCAAACCTTTCTTTAATTAATGAAAAAGTTTTATTAAAAATTTCTTCTATTTTTTCAGGTAAAATGTTTTGTGAAAGATAATAGGAAAAGCGTTTCTTATAATTTTCTTCATTTGATTCTTTTAAAAGATTGGCATAGTTAACTATATGCATTCCTTTTATACGATCTTCAGGAGGTAACATTTCCATATCCACTGGAACATTTAATCCAGCATCCAGTATGCCTTTAACTACTGCAAAAATTCTTGATGCCTTGGTAGCTGAATGTAATCCTATATCTAAAGCTACATTATTTATCTTCTTTTGAATAGCTATTCTGCCAGCTATATATCCAGTTAAATAACATGCAGATATATTTTTACAACTGTAAGGCCAACCGAACTTCTTTAAAATTATTGAGTTAACAGCTGCTAAACATACATCCCCTTTAACATTATGGGTAATAAATTGAACGTTGATATATCTATTAGACTTCCTTACAACAAGTCTAGTTTTTCCTGAAATAATAAAAATTTTTCGTTTGTAATAATTCGTTAAGCCCTTTCTTCTACGTTTAAATTTAAGAACTTTAATCATTTCAAGTCTTACTACTTTGATAACTTTCAATATAAGCTCTTATCTTTGATTTTGTAGTAATTACGCCTGCTTTTACATACTTTCTTAATTTTCGGTATAATTTATTATCTATTATTTTTTTCTCATATAATTTCCTCAGATATCTTCTAAGACCTCTTACCCTTTTAACGTATTCTTCTTTCTTAATTTTAGTCTTTTTACCCTTCCTGCTTCCCTGTCCTTTGCGTAATCCCTTTCTTTTCTGCTTTAATCTTTCTCTATATCTCCCTTTACTAATACCTTTTTTAGGCTTAATTTTTATAATTCCGTCTTCAATCAATTTTCTTACTTCTTCACGTGAAATAACTGTAGAAAGTTTATCATAATATTCAGGATCTATGTAAACTCTGCTCTTACCTACATCTTTAATCTTTGCAGCCAATTCCTTAACATATTCCAAGCTCATATTATGTCACCGGATTGGCTACTTTTATACCTAATTTATTAGCAATTTCTATTATTTGTAATCTTTTCTTTTTTCCTACAGAAGAAGCTATTCTTATAATATGTTTATTTTTATCCAATTTTTTTACTTCTTCTGTATTATGAACTAAAACTTCAACCAATCCTGAAGGATGCAAATATCTGGCTTCTTTAATTTTCCTATACCCTATATTTACAACCGGAGGCCATCCTTTTCTCTTTAGACGCATCTTCGTATCGAGTCCTTTTGGTCTTCTCCAACCTGAATCCTCAAGCCTTTTAACTTTCCAAGCATCAGCCCTAATAAAATCTGGCATCCTTCTTTTTTGTTCTTCCCGAATCTTTAAAGCTTTTTCCAGCTTTCTCATTTTTCTTTATAGTAAACATAAATTCCGTCCAAAAATTTCCTAGGATCTTTGTCTTTAATCTTCGTTGCTAACTGAATGTTAAATGCAGTTTGACTTACTTCATCTTTGTCTATTCCGTTTACGATTATATCTTCACCTTCTACCTTAACTTGGGTATATTTACCCATGATTTTAGCTATCCTTGGAGCCCTTTCACCTATAAAATTCTCAATGTATACTTTATCACCTTTAACTTTAACATTTATAGGGAAATGTGTGTTTACTATTTTAAGTTTATAAGTATAGCCTTCCTTTACCCCTTTTATCGAATTCTTTATTTTGGACGATAATGTATATAACAAGGATTTTCCCCTTTTACCCTTGATATAAACTTCAATTATTACTTTATTATCTTCTTTATAAATTTTGTACTTATTTTTAGAAATATTTAACTTACGAGGACTAAAATCTTTTATAATTTCACCTTTTTCCCCTTTAATTTTTATTACGTAATCATCACTGATATCTACGCTTACTTCTTCAGGTATATTTAATTCTTCTTTAAAAATTATTTGATTAATAGACATAAGCCAAAGCTACACCTCCTATTCTTTTTTCAAAAGCTTCTTTAGTTGTCATTACTCCTTTGCTTGTTGTTACTATAACTATTCCAATATCTCTGCTAGGCAAATATTTGCTTTCTAATTTAACAAATTCCCTATAACTATAACCTAACCTAGGTTTTATTACTCCACAATCATTTATTCTTCCAAACAATTGAATTCTAATTTTTGAACCACGCCCATCATCTATTACTTCAAATTCTCCAATATAACCATGCCTTTGAATTGTTTTAAGTACTTCTATTAAAAGCTTTGATGAAGGATAAACTAGACATTCTTTCTTATTTCTCATCTCTGCGTTTTTAATAGACGTAATCATATTAGCGAGGAGTCTCATGATAACTTATTATTTTGAAAACGTAAAATATAAATCTTTATTCATATTTCTTAAAGCCCATTAGAGGTGCGATTTCTCTAAAACATCTTCTGCAATAATATAAATTGTATTTTTTAATTACACCTTTAGTAGTACCGCATCTTTTACATTTTGATACGATTTTACCAAATTTTCTTTCCTTAGGTTTTATTCCTCCCATTATTCTATTATTACGTTAAATTTTTCCTTAATAAACTGAATTGCTTCTTCTTTTTTGACTATATGATTTTTACCTATTTTATTTCTTCTCCTTTTTCTGTATTTAACTCTGTATCCTGGCTTTTCTAAGTTAACACAAACATCCATACCTAATATACCTATCGAAGGATCGTAGCTCATGCCTGGAATACTAATATGCTCCTTTATTCCGAAACTAAAGTTGCCAAATTCAGTAAAAGAAGAAGCCTTCAATCTTTTGTTAACAGCCTCCAATAATTTATCAAGTAAGTTTTCAGCCTTTTTACCCCTTATTGTTACTATGCAAGCTATTGGTTCACCTCGCTTAATTTTAAATTCTTTAATTGTTTTTTTCGCTCTTCTTAGAGATGGTTTTTGCCCGGTTAATTTTTCTAATACAATCATAGCTTTTTTAAGTTTTTCCTCATTCGAACCTACACTAATATTTAATGTAACAGAACGTAACTTAACTTGGGTCATCGGATTTATTTTTCTTTCTTCTTTAATTTCTAAAACTTGAGTTTCACTCATGTGTAAATATAAATTGCCGGTTTAACTACATCTTCATCACTTTCTGCAATTTTTATTAAAGGTTTTTCATAACCTATTGGCATCGTATAATTAAGGCTTGTCCTTATTATTTTTCCTTCAGGAGATTCGATTTCAACAATAGATTTTCTCCTTGGTAATAACTCAATAATTTTCTTTAAAAAGCCATAATATCCTGCGTTTACACCTCCCGTAATCAAACAAAATACACCTTCTTGCAATTTGATTACTTCCTTTATTTTTTGTTCGGGAAGTTCTAATAATACACTATCATAGGTTCTATAATTTTTTGATTCATCCTTACTAATTAAAAAATTTCTACCATCATTTAGATTAACCTGTATTTTATCTCCTTTAATTGAAGTTTTGTTTTCTATTCTGCAAATCTTTAAAGAAGATTCTTCCAAAGGAATTTTTGTACATACAAGCGGGTAACCTTTATAAGGTAATAATCTATATGCAACTGGATCTTTGGTAAATTCTAAAGTATCCATTAAACCTACAGGAAACTTATAGTCTTTTACGACTACTTTATCCCTCTTTACGTATCCCTTGCTTAAAATATATTTAACTTCTTTTAGATTGGAGGCATAACCTAGTATATCTCTAATAATTATTCCCAAAGGAATACATTTAAATTTTCCATGAGGTCCTGGAGAGGGAGATATGCTCCATTTGTATTGTTTCTTTAGAATAGGCCAAAAGTCTGGAGAAGCTAATCTCTTTATATGCGTCATGTTTGTGCTACCTTTAGTTTTTCTGCACGATACTTATCTTCTAGATACAACTTTACTATCATGACTTTTGAAGCATGAATAGGTATCATAACGGATAGACCGCGTGCATTTTTTCTTGTTAAACCTTCTATATATACATAACCTTTTTTAGGATTTACTTTTACAACTTTACCTTCGAATCCTTTATAAGTACCTCTCATAACTCTTACAACATCATTCACTCGTACACGTAACGATCTTCTTTTGTACTTATCCCTTAATTCTTTAGATAAATGTGCAGATAATAACTTATTGTAATCCTTATTAGTGAATTTTTTATATATCAGTCTCCTTTGTTTTCTAGGCTGAACAGATGTCATATTATAATAGTAGCTATACTTGCAATTTTAGGCCAACGTTCAACAGCTTCTTTGGCTACTGGACCGTAAATTTCAGTTCCCTTTACATCTCCTTCAGGTGTAAGAATTATTATCGCGTTATCCTCAAAGGAAATCCATGTACCATCCATTCTCCTATAAGGCTTCCTTTGCCTAATTACAACAGCATTCATTAATTGTCCTACCAATTCTGGTTTGCCTTTAACTACGGAAATTTTAACCATATCTCCTACAGCAGCTCCAGGAATACGTCTTCTCCTAGTTTTTACATCGAAAACATTTATAACCTTACCCAATGATACGCCACTATTATCTGCACAATTTACTATAGTATAATTAAATATACCTCTACTAAGTCTAGGGCTGATTATTGCAGCTGAAATTTTCCCTCCTCGTTTAACCATATTTCACACCAATATGAATTATTTTGATAATATTAACTTATTAATTTTTACTTTATTACTTTTAAAATTACAGACGATACAGTTTTAGATATAGGTCTTGTTTCACCAAATATAACCCTGTCATTTTCCTTTACTTTTATACAGTCAGGTATATGAACGTTGTATTTACTTCTTCTTCTCTCGTACCTTTGATATTTCCTAATCCATACAAATCGCTCCTTAACTACGACAGCAGTTTTATTCATCTTTACTTTTAAAATAACCCCCTCATCTATTCTACCTCTAACACTAATTTCTCCATGAAATGGACATGCTTTATCATTGCAAACATTTTCTGGCGGTTCAATACCAAAAATTATTCTTTTTTTCTTCATATTCTTTTTATTCTATCTTCCGGTCTGCCTAAAATATCTTCTCCTTTGATGATTATTCTTTCTCCGTTTACTAAAAATGAGAAATTGCAACATCTTTTTAAATAGCTTTTAATTTTACCCTCTTCTGTTAGTATTTTTAAGGTTTCTTTAGTTTCATCTATAACCATACCTTTGCCTATACTATTAAATTTCTTATCATAACATTCTACATTTAATCCCAATAATTCATGATATATTATATTATTTTTTCTTAGTTTCATTTTTAAGTTCCTCTTCCCTATTTATGGTTAAAATCCTTGCAATTTCTTTTCTTAAATTTCTAAGTAACTTAACATTTTTAGGAGGTTTACCTGCTGTAAATAAGCCCCTATACTTAATTAATTCAAGTCTTAATTCTTCTAATCTCTTTAACCTTTCTTCTCTAGATAATTTTCTAAGTTCTTTTACTTTCATCCACTTTCACCTCAATATTCTTTATTTTTTCTAATATTTTAGGTATTTCATCAGAATATTCTATAGGAGGAAATATTTTTACGGATATTCCATATACTCCTGGTTTTAATAAAATTGCGGTTTTAGCTTTTTTAACATACTTTTCATACGGATCACCAGATTTTGGCATAAATCCAAATCTGAATCTTTCAGTCCTTGCTCTATCGCTTACTAGTTTACCGCTTATTTCTATTTCAGCTCCTTTCGCACCTGCGTCCATAATTTGTTTAAGAATTAAATTAGCAGCTCTTCTAAAATGCATTCCCCTTTCTATTAAACTGGCCAATCTATTAGCCATAATTGAAGCNCTTAAAGCAGGTTCTTTTACTTCATTGATAAAAATTTCAACATTTTTAATATTAAATTTCAACTTTAATTCTTCTTCAACTTCCTTTATTTTTAGTCCATGAGGACCTAAAGCTAATCTTGGTTTTTCTACATCTATTATTATTCTTAGTCCTACTGCAAACTGCTGAATTTCAACATTATCAACATTAGCTTCCTTTAATTTTTCGAATATATACTCTTTTATTCTAGCGTATAAATCAGACATCTGAATGAATTGTTTTGGTAAGGATACCATTTTATTCTTCTATACCTGCAACTTCAATATGAACGAGTTCTCTAAAGTAAGGAGATGATCTTCCAAATGCTCTAGGTATATATTTTTTTATCTTGATACCTTTTTGAGCTGCACAGTGAATAATTTTAATCTTAGAAGGATCTAGTCCTTTGAATTCAGCATTTGCTTCTAGAGATTCAAGAATTTTTAATAAATACTTAGACACCTTCACTGGATATCTCGCAGGACCACTTGTATTATCATACCTGTGATGAGGTACTTTTTTATTAAACCTTCTATATGGAATAGCCCTTTTACCCTCTATAACTTCCTCAAGGATTTTTTTAGCTTCCTCAAGNTTTCTACCTTTTATGTAGCTGCAAACTTCAACAGCTTCCTTAAATGAAATATTTAAATCCCTTCCGCTTGCTAATACACTTTTATCAGGATCAAGACCTTTAACAGAATAACCAAATTCTGGCATTATTTCAATGGAACATACATGGAACCCCTTGTAGCTCTTAATCCTGGTTCACCATGAATGACTTTTTTGGTGGTTATAGAAAATTCACCTAGCCTATGTCCTATCATTTCTGGCTTAATTTCAACAGGTACGAATTCTTTACCATTATAAACATGAACTGTTAATCCTACCATTTCAGGTAAAATTATCATATCTCTTGCATGAGTTCTAATTGGCTTATTATATTTCCCTTCTTTAGCTTTTCTTATTTTTTCTATAAGCACCCTATGTTTCTTAAGAAGTCCCCGTTTTATACTTCTTCTTTCTCTTGCACATAGTAAATTTATAAATTCATCCATAGGCAATGATTGCAATTGCTCAAATGTATAACCACGATACGTGAATTCTCTTGGCATATTAAATTATTTTAAAAGCAATAAATATAAAATTAACCTTTTCTTCTACCAGTTCTTCTAGAGCCATAATACCCTACCTTTTTGCCTGGAGGAGAAGTTTTTTTAACCGGTCTTCCTCCTTTAGGGTGTGCACCCCCTCCGTGTGGATGAGAAGCAGCATACATAGCTTTACCCCTAACTGTAGGCCATTTAAATGATTTTGCCTTGGATATATGATATTTTTTACCCGCTTTTAATAGAGGTTTTTCTATTTTTCCTCCTCCTGCTATTACACCTATTGTAGCTAGACATTTTTTATTAAGTTTTATTAATTTACCAGACGGTAAACTTACTATAGTTCCATCTACCGTTTGAGAAAATACTGTTGCATAAGTACCTGCAGCTCTTACTAATTTGCCCCCATCAGCAGGTCTTCTTTCTATATTAAAGATTAATGTTCCTTCAGGAAGAGAACCAATTTGCGTTATATTACCTGCTTTTACAGGAACATTTTTCCCTATAAAACATTCCCCTTTTTCAAATATCCCCTCAGCTGCAATTGTATAGAATTCTTTACCATTTTCCAATGAGGTGAGAACTATCGGTGCTTCTCTGCCACTTTCTGAAATTATTTCTTTTATTATTCCTTTAATTGGTTGTTCACTATTTTCTATTAATTCATATAACCATGAAGGATATCTTATCTGAGCTATCCTCCTCCATGTAGGAGCTATAAATGTAGGGGAGCCTCTTCCAGCACGCTGTTGCCTTAGTCTTTTACCCATACTATATCAACCCTAATTTTGAATATAATTCTATGGCAGAAAATTCTTTGGATAATTTTACAATTGCTTTTTTTTCGTATTTAGGTGTTATTAATACATTAACTTTTTCTACTTTTACATTATATAATTTTTCAATTGCATTCTTAATTTCTTTTTTATCTGCATTGATATCCACTATTAATGTTAATTTATTTTCAAATTCAGCCAATTTCAAAGATTTTTCTGTTACTATGAACCTATGAATTATTTTACTACTCATGTTAGCTTACCAATATAACCAAATTTTTCAGCTAAATACTTATATGAATTTATTGTCCATATAGTTAGTCTTCCAGGTAAACATCCTGGCGCTAACATACGGATAGGTATATTTCTTACATCATACACATCTGTTCCTGGCAAGTTTTTAAAAGCTTTTTTTATCGGTTCTTCACCTAAAACAATGAGTAAAGGACCCTTCTTTTCTTTATACCTTCTACCCCTTCTTTTTCCTTTACCAGCCCTGATTTTAATATTTTCTTTAACTCTAACAATATCCTCATAAATACCTAATTTTTTCAGAAATTCCTCTACTTCTTGAGTTTTACTTATCTTTGCTACTTCTTCACTGATAACTATAGGTAATTTAAGATTTGGATTTGAGATTTTATGACCACGTTTTAACACTAGGCTTAAGTTAGCTGTACAAGCTATAGCACTAAATAAAGCTTTAACTTTTTCTTTTTTGTTAATTTTAACCTTAATAACTTTATTAGATTTAGGCGCTGTTGGATTATAGCCTCCTCGAGTCATAGGAGCAAAAGCACCTTGCGCTGCTCTAGGATAACCAGAACCCTTNACTCTAGGTATTCTTGCAACGCCGTATCCTACTCCCCAACTTTCCGCGGTGGTTTTTTTACCTGCTAGCGGATCGACACCTTTAGGTTGCTTCATGTTTTGAAGTTCAGTTAGTACTGCTCTTTTGATTAAATCATATCTATATTCAGCTAGAAATGGATTAGGGATAAAGTTTAATTTAGCTATTTCATTCCCTTCTATACCTATTAAAGGAATNGAAATGTCTTTATTCATTTTATAATTTGGATTAACTTATATACTCTAGGATGTTTAGGAGGTCTTACAGGAAATCTTAAAAATATTACTCTTTTAGGCGGACCCATAACATCCCCTAATAACAATATAAACCGATTCTTGATTATACCATAGTGAGGTATTCCTCCCTTCTTATTAATTATAGACGGATCTTTACCTATCATTATAATTTTTTTATTATATATTGTTCTCCTATGAAACCCCATTTGACCTGCTCTAGGAACAAATCTCATAAGAGTAGGTTTTATTGGACCTATTGAACCTACCTTTCTATATCCTTTCCTGTGTTTATGCCACTTTGGTAAAATTTTAACACCGAATCTTTTAACAACTCCTTGAAAACCTTTGCCTTTAGTTACGCCTATAATATCAATATAGTCTCCTTCATTAAAAACTTCTTCAATACTTATTTCCTTACCCAATATATTTTGAGTATATTCCAAGGCTTTAATAGGATCTCCGCCGACTTTAATTTCAAAAACTTCAGGTTTTTTCTTACCAATAGTAGTTAGATAAGGCTGAGTACATGCTATAACTCTAACTTCAGTAATACGGTCTTTAAATTGATCGATGTTAGGAGGAATTTTATTTTTAAAAGCATAATGTTTGGAAATTTTATCTGGAATTTTTTCAGCATATATTGTAGTTAAATTAATTAATCTTCCTTGATTAGACCCATATAACTTAATTCCTGCTATGAATAAAGGAGGAACTTCAAGAACAGTACAAGCTTTAACTACTTCTTTACCATATGTAGGTGATTTTTCATAAGAATCAAGCAGTAATGCACTACACATAAAAGCTTTATATCCTACAAATCCCAATAATTTAGGTTCGGATAAATTTATCTTGGGCCAAGTTTTAACTGTTACTCTAATACTTCTGGCACGTACCCTTGGATAAAAACCCATTGAACCTCGTCTTGGACTACTCATCTTCAGATTGAATAACAAAACTAATATTAAAAGGTATTAATAAATTTTACTATTATTCAAGAAAGATTGCTTGAGAAGATCATATTAAAAATGCTTAATGTACCAAAAATAGCTTCATCTGTTCTTATCGTAATAGTTCCTTGATTGGGGAAAACGTTAAAAACAATATCTACCAAATTATCTAGATTAAAATTCAATTTAGAAAATATTTCATATATTCCTTCTCGTGGAGATCCAAATAAAAAAATGATCTTTTGTTTATCTTTTATTATTTTTCGTAATAATAAAATTTCTTCCAGATTTAGAATTTTACATTTTGTGGAAATTAATTCTTTGGAGGTTCCAATAATAAAGGATCTTGGTTTTTCAGAAATTAACAAATCAATAATATTATGAGTAACTTTAATAGTAAAATTAAAATATATCTCGTCATTATTAACTACTCTCCAATTATTATTTACAAAAGAAAGCTTAACTATATCTCCTTTTTTCAATTTATTTTTTTTAACTTTTATGAATTTTTTAAACCCTGCGTTTATATAAGCAGTATCGTTTTCTATTTTAACTACAACTCCTATTCTATTTTTTTTATCCTCCTCAATTTTAGCCCTTATAGGAGGAGCTACACCAACGTATCTAAGGTCTTTATCTATTTTAAATACGAATTTACGTAAATAAGAAGGGATAGAAAAAAATTTTAATAATTTAAGTAAAGTGTTATCAAAAACCTCGTAATTAAACAAAACAACTTCAGTTACATTGAAAATAAAAAAAGTTCTGGCTAAATTTGCAATTCTTACTGTTTTTTCACGTAAATGAGGAATATCAGAAAAAATATTTGTGGGAAATATAACACAAATGCAGGGTTTTTTCAACTTATTTTTTCTTTTCCTTTTTTTCCTCCTTTTTCTCCACTATAGATTTTACTTCTTCCTTAAAAATTGAAGTTCTTTGTCTTCCTCCCATACTAAATATTATATAATATAAAAAATCCAAAAAATTTTATTCACTTACACTAAACCCCCTTTTAATTTCAATTACATTGATATACTTAGGCTTAAGCTTCCTAATTATATACATGTATGCTTCCCACGGATTTGTTTTTTCCCCGCAAGTAAAGATATCTATTGCTGCATAGCCCCATTCAGGCCATGTATGAATAGAAATATGAGATTCAGCAATAAAGAGAATCATTGAAATACCCCCTGTATTTTCAAAAACAACATATTTTTCATCTAAAATTTTAATATTTGCTAACTTGGCTGCTTCATAAAGTAATTCTCTTACCAAATTTACATTATTTAAATAAGGAGAATTTTTATCAATCCTAATATCTGCTATTACATGTTTTCCTATTTCCAACAAGTTTGTAGCTTCTAATTGTTCTCTTACCCCCATTTAACATATTAAACTACTTAATGGTAATTTAAAAATTTTTCTTTCCTAATAAAAATAAAAAAAGCAAAAAATAAAAACGCCGGGAGTGGGATTCGAACCCACGCGGGGAAAATCCCCACAGGCTCTCAAGGCCTGCGCCTTGTCCACTAGGCTTTCGGGATTTTTTTATCCCGGCTATTTTCCCGGCACTATATAAAATATTAATTAAACTAAAAAATAAATATAAAAAGAAAACTTTACTTTATATTTATTGAAATTTTTACGTTGGGCGGTAATTTTATCCTTGCTAGCTGTCTCATCATGTATTCTGTAGCTAAAACATCTATTACTCTCTTATGGATTCTTAATTCCCACCTGTCGAATGTATGGGTTCCATCACCACAAGGTGTTTTTCTTGTTACAACTCTTAACCTTTTCGTAGGTAAAGGTATCGGACCAGAAATTCTAGCATTTAAACTGTCAGCCAATTCCTTTATTTCTTTAGCTACACTTTCAAGTTCTTTTACATCTGTAGCAGTTAAAAAGATTCTGGCTATCCTTGGCATTAAACCTTAGCAGGCTCTACTTCTAATACCACACCTGCAGCTATCGTTCTACCCATATCACGTATTGCAAATCTTCCCAATGCAGGAAATTCTGAATACTTTTCAACTATTACTGGTCTAATAGGTCTTAACTTTACTATAGCTGCATCTCCTTGTTTTATAAACTTTGGATTCTCTTCAATAGTAGCTCCTGTCCTTATATCTAATTTCTTCTGTATTTCTTCGAATTTCGTTGCCACAGTGGCGGTATGAATATGCATAACAGGAGTATAACCTACTGCTATGGATGTTGGGTGATAGATAACAAATATTCTAGCTATAAAGGAACTGGCAACGGTAGGAGGATTATTGGGATGTCCTACTACATCTCCTCTTTTTACATCTTCTTTAGCTATACCTTTAACGTTAAAGCCTATGTTATCACCAGGTAATGCTTCTTGAATAGGTGTATGATGAGTCTCTATCGACCTAACTTCGCCTTTTTTACCTGAGGGCATTATTATAACTGTATCGCCAACCCTTAATTTCCCACTTTCAACTTTACCGACGGGTACTGTACCTACTCCTGTAATAGAATAAACAGCTTCAATAGGTATTCTTAATGGTTTGTCGACAGGTCTGGGAGGAATTATAAATTCATCCAAAGCTTCTACCAAGGTCGGACCTGTATACCAAGGCATATTTTTACTTCTTTCTATTAAGTTATCTCCATACCATGCAGAAATTGGAACAACTCTAATTTTATCGATAGGATACCCTAGTTGCTTTAATAAATCTAGTATGCCTTTTTTAACTTCTTCATATCTTTCCTTACTATAGTTTACAGACGGATCGTCCATTTTATTTATTGCAACAACTAGTTGGTTAACACCCATCGTTCTTAAAAGGAATGCATGTTCCCTTGTTTGACCAGTAGCACCTATACCTGCTTCAAATTCTCCTTTCTTTGCAGACACAACTAATATAGCTGCGTCTGCTTGAGAAGCACCTGTAACCATGTTTTTAACAAAGTCTCTATGCCCAGGTGCATCTATAATTGTAAAGAAATACTTTTTTGTTTCGAATTTTAAGAAAGTTAAGTCTATAGTCATATCTCTTTCCCTTTCTTCCTTATAAGTATCGAGTATCCATGCATATTTTGCAAATTCCTTACCTCTTTTCTTTGCTTCTTCTTCTATATCTTTTAATTTCTTTGGATCTACGACTCCTAATTCATATAAAAGATGACCTGTTGTAGTGCTTTTACCATGATCTACATGCCCTGCTACTATTAAGTTAAGATGTGGTTTCTTTTCCGACATATGAACTGAGAAAAATATTATGTTTTTAGATTTATAAATATTTTTAGTTTTATCTTGAAGATAATGCTATCCTTTCTACTTCTTCCTTTTTCTTTATAGCATATGATTCAGGACTATTTTTAGCAGCCAAAATTATTTCATCAGCCAAACTTTCTTCTATAGGCTTTGGATTATTAAAAGAAGCTAAACGGGCTCCTTCGCAAATCCATCTTAAAGCTAAATCTACCCTTCTTTGCGGAGCTACATCAACAGCTACATGATATACAATTCCTCCTAACAATATTCTTGTTGTTGCTTCTCTTGGAGCAGCATTTTCAATTGCATTAACTAAAACTTGGATTGGATTTATTTTTGTCTTTAATTCAATTATGGTAAACGCTTTCCTAACAATATTTAATGCCTTTAATTTTTTACCTTGATTTCTTCCTTTTTTCATTAAGTGATTTGCCAATCTTTCATAAANAGGCATGTTTGATTTGCCAAATCTTTTATTAGCATAAATCCCACTTGTGGTAGGCGCATGAAGTGGAGTTAAATTAATGTATTTTATTAAACTAATGTCATTAATTTTTATATCTTTGACACTCCATTTACCAAATACCAAAATTTCTCTTTGAGCTAATACCATATTTATCTTTGGGGCTTTTGTTTTTTACCTTTTAATATCTCGCTTAATGCAACGCCATTAACCTTAACGACTTTCCATCTTACACCGGGCAAATCACCGTATGCTCTTCCTTGAGGACCACCTATACCTTCTACTATAACTTCATCATGTTCACTAATTATATTTAAAGCACCATCTTTAGGAACAAAAGCGGTTATTTGTTTTCCATTTTTTACAAGTTGTACTCTGACACACTTTCTTACAGCTGAATTGGGTTGTCTTGATTCTACACCTACTTTCTCAATTACAATACCTCTAGCTTGAGGAGCACCTTCTAAAGGATCATATTTTTCTTTTAATCTTAACATTCTCCTTTTATATTCTGGTTTGCTCCATCTAAATTTTTGTCTTTTTTTCCTTAATTTTCTAGCAGCAAATAAGCCTAAAGGTGATTTTTTACCCATGTTAAAGATAATATAAGTTAATATTTTTAAATTTTAAACAACAATGACATTGCTTATATCAAAATATCTATTTAACACCATCCTCGCCCTTACAACATTTTTACCTCTATAGCCTATTACTTTAGCTTTAATTTCAGGGTCAACATAAACTAATGCAACCTTATTTCCTTTAGGGCTTGTAATAATTTTTGCATCACGTATTTCAAAGGGAGAGAAGCAACTTTTTATTAATTCCACAGGTTCTTCATAATATGGTATAATTTCAGCATCCTTTTTAATTATCTTTTTTAACAATTGTATATTCTCTCCTTTTTTGCCAATAGCGAGACCTACATACTTTGGTTCGACTAAAAAAATGACTCGGTTAAAATTATCATCAATTATACAATCTTTAGCCTTAACAGAGGTCGTTAATTCAAAAATACTTAAAAACTCTAATTCAATATTTGAAAAATTTATCCCTTTTTTCATTTCCTAAGTTTTAAATAATTCAAGAATATTAGATTCTCCAGGTGAAATTATTGCTATTGAAGTAATTGGGAATTTTTTACCGCATAAGTTACCTAATTCCATGCTACTCCCATTAAATATATATACTTTCACATCAGCTAATTTAGCATAGTAAAGAATTTTAGAATAAATTTCTTTAGGAATTTTAGAAGCCAAAATTATTCCTAATACTTTTTTATGATATAATGCTTCCAATACTTCTTTATACCCATAATAATACTTACCTGTTTTTAGTAATAATTTTAATTCCTTTTCAAGGTCAAGCATGTTCTATACTCCCTATTAATTGAATATATTTTTCAATATCTAAATATACTTTTATTATCGATGTTCCTGTAGGAATGTATTGTCCACATATTATATTTTCAGCTATTCCTTTAAGATTCTCATTATCGCCCCTAGCAGCTGCTTCGAATAAATGTTTTGTTGTTATCTCAAAAGCAGCTTTTGCCAATGGACTACTTTTAATGCCTACTACACCATGCCTACCGATCTGTCTTATCCTTCCAGTCCTTGTCATCATATCTGCAAGAAGCATTATATGCTTAACATTAACATCTAAACCTTGTTCTTCAAGTAATTTCATCGATTCTTTAATTATAAGATTTCTTGCAGCTTCGATGCCTAATACGTTGAATACTTCGAAAATATCATTAGTATATACTCTCCGGCCATCCACTTCCTCAATATTCAAGATTTCCTTTAAGTTTGATCCTTCAGCTTCAATAATGTACTCTTCTTTACCGTCAGCTCCAATAACTCTTTTAACCATCGTTCTCCTTATTTTAGGCACTCCTTTTAAACGTATTTTCAGAATTTTTTCTCTTAATTTATAAAGCTGAGAAACATTTAACGGTTTCTTAGATTTTATAGTTATAGTATTTGCTTTTTTAGAAATACTTACATCTACACCTTTAACTTGCGAAATTGCCTTAGTTATAACATCAAAGGAAATGTTTCTCTCTTTCAGTATATTAAGATTTAAATAAAGCGTTATTGTAGATTCTATAATATCTGTATCATACTTGCTTATTAAATCACCAACAAATAATTCTTCTAATTTCTTAGCCACCTCATAAGCCTTTTCAAAACTTGAGCGATATGGTTCTTTTAAAGGAATGCGCATTATTGGCGTAGAAGGTTTCTTTCTTGCATCAAAGATCTCTATTAAACGTGGTAAACCTAGAGTAACGTTTAACTCTTTGACACCTACAAAGTGAAACGTACGCAAAGTCATTTGAGTACCAGGTTCTCCTATACTTTGAGCGGTGACAACTCCTATGTTTTCTCCAGGATGTACTTGGGCCTTTTTATAATTTTCGATTATTTTTTTAATTATTTTCCTTAATTTTTTATTGCTTATTTTTTTATACTTACTTAAAGTTTCTTTGAGTTTTTCTATAACATATTCAGAAATTCCTTCATCCCTTAATTTTTTAATATAATACTTAGACAGTTTCATCTTCTTCCATAACCTCTTTTACTATATCTTCAACATCAACAGGGTCATGCCAAACACTCATAGCAGGATCTACTCCGTCCTCACCATAAATAAATTGAATTATATTTCCTTCTGTATCTTTAACTGTTCCATCATAATCTACATATACATCTAATAACGCATTAATAAGTCTTCTTTGCATGTAGCCACTTTGAGAAGTCCTAACAGCCGTATCAACAAGACCTTCCCTACCTGAAACAGCATGTATGAAAAATTCAATTGGGTTTAAGCCTATTTTATAATTGCTCTTTATAAAACCTTTAGCAAAAGCTCCGAGATCGCCTTTTTTAAAGTGTGGTAAAATTCTTCCTTCATATCCTCTATACATCCTTTTACCCCTTAAAGTTTGTTGACCAATACAGACAGACATATGAATTAAGTTTAACATTTTACCTCTTGCACCTGTTTTGGCTGTTATTAATACGGAGTTTTCCCTAGAGAAGAATTTTTCTGCGAACTTACCTGCTTCGTCTCTAGCTAAATTTAATTCATCGATTATTTTCTGTTCCAAAGTATCTTCCAATGTAGAACCAGGTTCTCTTTCCAGTTTTCCTTTTCTATACAATTCTATGTATTCATTGACTTTTTCAACATGCTTATTAATTATTTTTTCGATTTCTTCGTATACTTCTCTAGGCAAATCTTCTTCATCAAGACCTATTGTAAAACCGTAATGATCTAGGAAAAATATCAATGCCCATCCTAGTTTATTTAAGAAATCCTTGGTTTTTTCAGGACCATATTTTAAGTATATTTTATGTAATAACGTTCTAGCTTTTTGATCACCTATAGCATTGTGGTCTATTACTCCCTTTAATATCTTGCCTTTTTTAATAACTAGATTTTTATCTTCTTCATCGAAAACAGCCAAACATTTACCTTCATAATTTATTTCTGGCAAGAAAAATTCGAAAATTTCTCTGCCTGAATATTCATCTTTATCTAAAGCGCCTTTATATTCTGCATGAGCAAGTATACATGCTGTTAAAAACCTACTTAATTTTGTTTGCCTTCGAGTTAATAAATATGAAGCGGTAATGTAATCATGTAATGCACCTATAATCATTCCACCATATCTTGGGGTTAACATTTGTTTCTCAACCTTCATTATTACTTCTAATTCGCTCTTTGCTTCTTCATCTTGAGGAACAAATAAATTCATTTCATCACCGTCAAAGTCAGCATTATATGGTGGACATACCAAAGGATGAATTCTAAATGTTTTATAAGGAAGTGCTTTAACCCTATGAGCCATCATTGACATTCTGTGTAAAGATGGTTGTCTATTAAATAACACAAGGTCTCCATCCTTCAGATGGCGTTCTACAACATAACCTACAGTAAGTTGTTGTGCCAGTTGATATCTATCCTTTACGAAACGCAAATCTATTTGTCTACCTTCAGGTGTTATGACATAATTTGCACCCGGATAGTTATCTGGTCCATTTATTACATATGTTTGAAGTTCTTTCAAATTCCAACTTGTAACTTTTACAGGTATAGTTAACCTTTTGGCTACTTCATATGGTACACCTACTTCATCAATACTTATGTAAGGATCTGGTGAAATTACGGTTCTTGCAGAAAAGTCTACTCTTTTACCAGAAAGATTTCCTCTGAATCTACCTTCTTTTCCTTTTAACCTTTGCGCTAACGTTTTTAATGGTCTGCCTGATCTATGAATTGATGGAGAAACTCCTGCAATTTCATTATCAAAATAAGTAGCTACATGGAATTGTAAAAGATTCCAATGCTCATCTATTATCAATTGAGGCGAGGCAGAATCAATACTTTGTTTTAATTTTTCGTTTGTTCTTACAATATCGCCTAACTTATGGGTAAGATCATCTTCAGACCTTTCTCCTGTTTCTAAGGTAATAGATGGACGAATAATTATAGGAGGTACTGGTAAGGAAAATAATATGGTCGATTCTGGTCTTGAGTAAGGTGGATCAAAACCTAATAATCTAGCCTCATCATCACGAATTTTTCTTAATCTTTCGTATATATCAAAAGGTGTTAAAGGTCTGGGTATACGTTCTCTTTCTTCATAGAAATAGAAAGGTCTTTCGAATTTTATCTTGGGTTGTGAAACCTTACAATGAGGACAAATTTCATTTTGGGAGGAACGTTTTATTACTAGATTAATTACTAGATTTGCTAATAGAGTGAGATTTTTCTGTCTGAATTTATCTAAGAGTTTCTTGTATTTTTCAATTCTTACATCATCCAATAATATTCTATTACAGTTTGCACATGTTGCTTGTAATGAATTTAATATATGTTTAATAAATCCAATATGAATAACAGGTCTAGCTAAGTCTATTCTGCCAAAATGACCTGGACATTGATCTATTTTACCCCCACATGTATCACATGTTTGTCCTGGTTCTAAAGTCCCTAATTTTTTATCCACTAGTCCAAATGATATAGGAGTCCATTCTTCGTCGTAAGTGTCAGGTACGGTTATTGATACTACTGATAGTTTTTTAATTTGTTCTTGACTTAGTATTCCAAATTTAATACCACTGATAATATATTCTTCTTCTATTTCCATTTTTTAACAGCCTCTTCCACAATTATACGCGGGAATATACACATACTCATCAATTCTTGTAGTAATAATTTAAATGCATAAGCTGTTTTAACTTTCACTATATCATTATGAGGACCACAGAAATGACATGTCGTTACATTCTTTCTAAAATCGAAATATGCCAAAGCATTGCACTTCTTACAAACATAAATATAAGTAGCATCTGAAGCTTCAAGTAACCTATCTCTTAGTGAAGCTGCTGCGCCATGCGCAATTAAACAGTCCCTTTCCATTTCTCCAAATCTTAATCCCCCCTCTCTTGCTCTTCCCTCGGTTGGTTGTCTTGTTAAAATTTGAACTGCACCTCTTCCTCTTGCGTGTATTTTATCACTCACCATATGATGCAGTTTTTGATAATATACTATTCCAATAAATATTTCAGCGATCATTTTCTCACCTGTTATTCCATTATACATTACCTCTTTTCCTGTCGATTTAAAACCATACTTTTCAAGTTCCTTTCTTATAAATTCTTCTTTAACATTCTCAAAAGGAGTTCCATCAACTTGTTTACATGATAAAGCTGCGTATTTTCCTGCAATAGTTTCAAGTAATTGACCTACAGTCATTCTAGAAGGAATTGCATGTGGATTAATAATTAAATCTGGAACAATTCCACTCTCAGTGAAAGGCATATCTTCCTGATTTAAAAGCATCCCTATCACACCCTTTTGGCCATGTCTTGAGGCAAATTTATCTCCTATTTCAGGTATCCTTTCGTCTCTAACTCGCACTCTTACTAATACATTTCCTTCTATCGTATTAGTCATTATTACGGTATCCACAACTCCTTTTTCTTCATGCCTTAAAGTTACTGAAGTATCCCTTCTAGCTGAAGGACCAAATTCTTTAAATTCTTCAGCAAACCTTGGCGGACTAGTTTTTCCTATTAATACTTCCCCTCCTTTAACTTCAACTTCAGGTAATATTACACCATCATCTTCAAGTTTTGAATAAAATTCATGAGAATAATATCCTCTCACTCCTGGCTGCGGTATCTCTATATGATCACTCTCACCTCCAGCATATCTATGTTCTTCCGCTTCGTATAACCTCATAAACAAAGATCTTGCTAAACCTCTATCCACAGATGATTTATTTATTATTACAGCATCTTGTATATTATAACCTGTATAAGATAGAACAGCTACAACCATATTTTGACCAGTAGGTCTTTTTTCCAAACCTATTAATTTAAGTGGTTTAGTATAAACCAACGGAATTTGAGGATAATAAAGTAAGTGAAAACGACTATAAACTGCTCTATGAATGTTGGTTACAGGAAGACCTAATGCTTGTTTGCCCATTGCTGCCTCAAATGTATTTCGTGGGGAATGATTATGTTCAGCATAAGGTATTATCGAAGCAACTACCCCGAATAATGTTGCGGTGGGGAATTCAGCATAATTATGCTCCTTAGTTATAGAATTGATGTCTATTGCAATGTAAGCATTTTCTTCTTCTTCAACATCAAGATACTCTATAGCATATCCTACAAGATCACTCCAGCTAAGTTCACCACGTTTTACCATTTCTATATGCTGCTTGGTTAATTTTAGTTTACCATTTTCTACAATTAATAATGGTCTTAAAACCCTTCCACCATCAGTATTGATATGGACTTCATCGCCTGCTGGCTTTTTATATAGTGTAATGCTTACTTCAAAGCTTAGATCAGCTTCTGAAAATGGTGATTTCTTTCTCCTCAATTTTCTTAGGTTATTTACTAATTGTTCAGCATTCTTATGTTTACCGACCAACTCACCATCTACATAAACTGGTGTTAAATCTTCTCCTTTTTCTGTTGGAGGCAAAAGTCCAAGTTTATTCTTCAATATCTCTTTTACCCTTTCAGCATGACCGCCTACGGATATTCTTGCAAGTAATGCCAAATTTTTAACTAAGCCACAGTTAGGCCCTTCAGGAGTTTCTATGGGACAAATTCTGCCCCATTGGGTAAAGTGTAAATCTCTTGCCTCAAAATGTGGTTGGGTTCTACTCAATGGAGAAACACACCTTCTTAGATGACTTAATGTGGAAAGATAGTTAGTTCTATCAAGAAGTTGACTCACTCCTGTTTTTCCTCCTACCCAATTACCAGTAGCCAAAGCATATAATATTTTTTCAGTTATTATATCAGCTCTTATCAAATTACTAAGATCTGTAAAAGCTGATTTTTCACGTATTTTCGCAAGAGTTTTTTCAATTTGATACTGCAAATCTTTAATAAATTGCTTAAATACACTTCTAAATAGGATTGCCAATAAATCACCTGCAAGCTTTAATCTTTTGTTCTTGTAATGGTCTTTGTCATCTAAAGGTACAAGTCCTAAGTATGCTTCTATTACTTTTCTAGCCATTTGCGCCAAAAACTGAGCTTTCGCCAACCTTTTATCCTTCGTAGTGCCTAAATGGGGTAAAAAGTTTTTATCAATAACATTTTCAGCAGCTTCCTTTCTTTTTTCCAAAGGTCTCCCGTGCGCTATTCTATTTCCTATATATTCTAATGCTTCATCTTCTGTCTTAATTTTCTCAGCTTGAAATAATGAAACATATAATTCATTTACTATTTCAGGCTTTATAGATATGGCTTCTATAATTTCACCATCAGATACCAAACCTAAAGCTCGTAGCATTATTACTAATGGTATTTTAGTCGGAATTGCTGCAAAGGAAACATATAAGGAACCATCTTTACGTCTCTCAACTAAAACAGGAGCTCTTTGTCCAGGTGTTGCTGAAATTACCTTCGCAACATGAGTTGCTGAAGAACCCTTTTGTGCTGCCGTTACTATAATTCTATTTTCTGCAAGGTCTTCTTGAGCAATAAGCACTCTTTCAGAACCATTTATAATAAAGTATCCACCAGGATCCTCAGGGTCCTCCCCCAATTCTATTAGTTCTTCTTTACTGAGTTTGGATAAATAACAAAGATCAGATTTAACCATTACAGGTAAATAACCTATTAAAAATTTACCTTTTTGTCTATTAACATGATCTAATACAAGTTCCATCTCTAGCATAATAGGTGCTGCNTATGTTAGACCCCTTAGTCTACATTCTGTTGGTGTAAGCTTAATCTCAAAACCTTTTGCTTCTCTTATTTTAGGTTCTTCAACTGTTATTTTACCTAAAACTATATAGCTTCCTTCCACAGCTTCTCTTTGTCCTGTAGTTGTTCTTACCATTATTTGAATAACCTTATTTTCATCGATGATTTGTTGCAATCCTTTTCTGATAAAATCGTTATAAGAATCAAGATGTAATCTTGCTAAACCCTTTTCTTTTATAAAAGATTCAACGAGAACCCATAAATCTTCACGTGTAATTTCTGTACTCATGCTTCCTTTACCTTTATAGGGACAACATAACGATATGCTACAGTTTTACCTGCAGTAGGACTTTTTCTTATTATCATTATTACATCTCCCGGTTTAGCACCAATCTTTTTGCAAACAGGATCAGAAACTAATATCCATGGTAATTGATGTGGCTTAATGTTCAATTCTTTTAAAAGTTTTATTTTTTCTTTTTTACTTAGTATAATATGTTCTGGAACCAATTCATGCTCAAGAATGTTAAAATTTGTCTTACCCATTTAACGATTGTAGTAATAATTATGTTAAACTAATATAAAAAAATTTCACTGTAAAAGGTTATTTATTTAAGGCTTATTTATTTAAGATAAATAAAAATAATAATAAGAATGGAGGGCGCGTAGCTCAGCCAGGAAGAGTATTGGGCTTTTAACCCAAGGGTCGCGGGTTCAAATCCCGCCGCGCCCGTATTAATGGAAAAAATTTATTCAAAAAAGATTGCTTTAGGAGTTAATAAAACATTTGCTGAAGAAGTAAGGTACTTTTTGAATAAGATGGATTTAATTGATAGATTTTACCATGTTCTAAGGGAAAATGAAAATGTATTTTTCCCGTTGAAAAAACCGTTAACAGAAATGGAAATTAATGAAATCCGTAAAATTGTTCCCGATTTTATTTTAACTGAAAAGAATATGTTAGGCAGGAGAAAGATTTTAAAAATAAAAGAAATCGTAGAGAAATTTAAAGAAGAAAGATTAATAACTAAAACTCCTACCCGTTATTTATCCATAAACGGGATTATAATAGCAGAAATTAATGAAGAAAAATTTCAAAAAGAAATAATAGAATATTTCTGCTTAATTAAAAAAGATATTGAGGCAATTTATAAGATAAATAACATTAACTTAATTCACAAAGGAAAAAAACCTCAATTAATTTTTGGCAAAGAAATACATGAATACAAATTAAAGGAAAAAGATATAATTCTTCATTTTAACTTCTCAGATATTATACCCGATCCTAGGTTAATGTTGTTCTTAAGGGAAATATCAAATGAAATATCATTTAACGAAATGATAGCAGAAATAGGAGCAACATTAGGCTATGCTTCAATATTAATCGCAAAAAAATATCAGAACTTTATCTATGCTTTTGAAGATGAAATACGGCTATATACTTATCTCACAAAAAACGTTAAATTGAATGGTGTAGAAAGATTTGTTTTACCAATTTACTTAAATACACTTAATTTAAACTTAAAAAGCCTAAGAGATAAGTTCGATAGAGTTATAATTTCTAAACCAGCTAAATTTTTGGATTTGTTAAATTTTTCTTTACAATTGATTAAAAGTAGAGGAAAGCTTTGCTTATTTGCTATCTCCAAAGAGGAAGATTATAGTGATGTAAGGATAAATATCGAAGAAGAACTTCTTAAGAAAAATTATAAAATACTAAATTTTTCATTTAAAAAGGTATTGAATTTATTTATTAATGAAAATTTAGTTTATTGTGAACTTTCTATTTTAAAGGAATGAAAATTTCGTTAGTAAATGACGAATCTATTATTAACATATCTACACCATCCCCAGATAATACATCTCTTCCGCATGCCAGTTTTATAGCTTTATATGCCAAATTTTTAGCTTCTTCATAGGACATTTTTTCATTATATTCTCCCTCTATTACGCTTAATGCTAATTCAGAACCACTGCCTAATGCTACGTATTTATCTTCAATCAACGAACCGATAGGATCTAAGCTAAATAAATGCTTACCGTTTTTATCTATTCCGCCTATTATTGTTGAAGCGAGAAATGGGAAATATTTCCTACTATATAATATATTAGCTAATAATTTGGCAGCAGTTTTAACTGAAGCTTGTCTTTTATTCTCCAATTCATATAACCTTATATCTGCTGCTAAAATTTTAGAGATTGCTTGCATATCAGCTAAGATACCTGCGCTTGCAATCCCTATATTATCTAAAACTTTAAAAACTTTTTTACCTGCTTTACTTAAAAGAAAATTACCTATAGCAACTCTTTTTTCTCCTGCTAGAATTACACCATCAGAATATATCATTCCTACAATTGTGGCTCCTGTAAATTCAAATTCATATGGCATGAATAAAAAATAATATAAAAAATATTAATTTGTTTTTATTTGAGAATTACAAGAATACCATTCCTTACGAGAGAGTAGTTCGTCAGATGTTTTTTCCTTCTATTATTATACGTGAAACTTCGTTTAATTTGCCTTCAATACTATACTTGATATCCAAAATTTCCTTCAAAATATATAAAGTCGTAAATGCGTGTAAAGTAAGTTTATGTGTACGGAAACTTGTTGTTCCTTTGGCAAGAGAAGCCCATATTAATATCTGATCTCCTGCAAAAATATCCAAAGGTGCATTGGTCTTAAATATGTTCTCTAGTATTAATTGGACTGGCTCTCTTGCTACTTTTTCTGCAGGTATACCTTTTAAACCTATACTATCATATCCTAAAACTGCATTGTGCGAACCTTTAGCCATTATGAAAAAGAAATTGCCTATATTTCCTTTGCTTTCTTCCAAACTTACCGATTTTTTATTAAATTTAATCAGTTCTTTTGAAATATTATAGTCAGACAAAACGTTAAAAGCTTCATTTATTTCTCTTATAGTAACATGTTCAGGTAAACCTTCCGAATAAGCTTCAAAGTAAATCTCTTCTATCTTCCCAAAGTTTTCATAGTAAATTGATTGTAGTTTAGAAGGTTCCAGTTCTACTTCCACTATACCTCCACCCCTTGGATAAAAACCATGTTTCAGAAGGTTCACGTTAATTTTTAGACCCATTTTAAATAAATAATAAAGTAAAACATTTCGAAAATACGAAAAAGTAGGCGACTTAGGTACTTCCGTCCCCCCTATTAATCTTACAAAAATGGGTTTTTCTGCAAAGTTTAAAACGGGTAAAAGTGCTTGTAATACAAGAGTTACCGATCCAGCGGTACCCACATTGAATTCGTAATTTTTGGCAGAAACATGGCCAGGAATAAAAGTTATTTCTTTAGAGCTTATTTTTAATCCTTCTACTTTGGCATTACATATCTCAGCTATAGCTTTAACGGCTGTAAGGTGTTGTGGTCTTAAACCAGGATTATCTCTTTTAGCTCTTATATTATAAATATGTATAGCTTTACCTGTTATTGCTGATAAAGCAATAGCTGTTCGTAATATTTGACCTCCTCCTTCACCAAAACTTCCATCTATTTTGATCATGCCTGAAACAATTCAACGAGGTCTCCTACGTTAACACCGAAAAATTTCTGGGCGTTGCCTTGATTTACAGCTATCTCTACCAAATTAAAACTGTTTATTAAAATAAGAGGTGAACCTACATTAACCTCAGAATAGGTTTTTACAAAGGGTAATTCATACTCAACATTATTAATCTTGACTTTTAATTGACTAATCATACCCAGCTTAGCTTTTAAAAAGTCTTCTTTTGAAATGTTTGTTATTAAGTTGCCAAAATCATCTATGTATATAATTCTTCCTTTAATGTATTCATCACCTACTTGAGCTTTATCTAACCAAAGTTCAGAAATAGAAGTTATAGGCAAACCTAGAAAATCTGGTTTAAAACCTAAACTAAGTATTGCAGCTACTTTTGCAAATATGTCTCTGCCATGAAAAGTCATAGAAATTTCATTACCAAAGATTTTTGAAATTTCTATCTTATAGATTTCCTTTATTCCCTCATTTTTAGCAACGATAAAAAATAATCCATTGTCAGGCCCTATGTAGATATTTTTCTTTGTAACTACAATTAATGGCAGCCGATTAGAACCTACCGTAGGATCTACTACGCATAAGAAAATAGTTCCGTTGGGAAAGTATTTAGAAATTTCATTAAGAATAAAAGCTCCTTCAAAAATGTTATGTCTTGTTATGTTATTTTTAAGTATTAAAATTTCAGCCTTAGGATTAATGGTTTTAATTACTCCTATCATCTCAGCAACATATATGCTTTCAACACCAAAATCTGAAAGGATGCATATCATAATTTTATTTAGTCATAACCTCTTCATAAAAAATTAAATAAAAAAAATTCAACTATTTTTTTACTTCGAAAGGATGTATTTTTGCGTCCCCTTCAAATTTTATCGTTCCGAGTTTAGTTTCCCCTACATATAAAGAAACGGCCAAGTTTAAATTTGTAGCCCAGCCAGTACCTAATATCACCTTAATTATTTCTGTAATAAATGCAAATAGTGGATTTATTGTCAATTCTGCTAGGGTAGGTTCTTTTTCTGACATTTTTAAATTCTTATCTTTTTTTTTATATAAATTTATTTACTTTTTAGGAATGTATTCTATCGATCCGTTTATATTCAGTGTAACTAGTTTCATATTGTTATAAATTAAATCGATTTTAAGATTTTTTAAGCCAAGTTCAAAATGTCTATTTAGTATTAACAATAGTATCTGTTTGATTACTTCCGGTCTTAGTAGTACTCTTTCCACATATAATGAGAAAATTCTTAAAATAAATCTTTTTATTATATTTATGCAACATTTAGAAAAAGAAATAAAGGTGAAAATAAGCGATGAAAATAAATTAGTTGCCATTATTGAAAAATTAAAACTTGAGTTCGTAAATGAGTACGAACAAATTGACTCTTACTTTGATTTTCCTACCAATGATTTATTCTTGAAAGACGAAGTATTAAGAATAAGAGAAGAGAATGGCAAATACTACCTAGTTTATAAAGGAAAAAGAGAAGAAACAGAAGGTAAAATAAGAAGAGAAATTGCTGTTGAAATTTCAGACCCATTAGCTATGGAGAAAATATTATCTAAATTAAACCTAAGAAAAACTTTGGTGATAAAGAAAAAAAGAAAAGAATTTGCAAAAGATCAAATTAAACTTTACTTAGATAATGTTGATAACCTAGGAACTTTTGTGGAAATTGAAGCTGATGAAAAATTGGATATTAATGCTTTAATCAAAATGCTAAATGAAATAGGTATGAGTAAGGATAGTATTATTAAGGAAACCTACTCTGAATTAATGCTTCTTAAAACTTAAAATCTTTATTGAAGATTTTTAGATATCGAAGATGGAAGAAAAGAATAAAATTACCCTAAATGAAGGAGATTTTTTATTGGTAGATTACGAAGTAAGAATAAAAGATACAAACGAATTATTAGATACAAACATAGAAGAAGTAGCTAAAAAAGAGAAATTTGTTAAAGAGGAAATTAGGTTTGAACCCTTGCTTATAATATTAGGTAAAGGATATTTTCAAAAATACGTAGAGGATGAAATAATAAAGAATGGAATTGAATTAGGAATTAAAAATACAATTGAAGTGCCCCCACAATTTGCCTTTGGAATACGGGACCCCCAAAAAATAAAAGTAATTAATGCTAAGGAATTTTCTAAAGAAGGAATTATACCGCGAGCAGGTCAAAGAGTAAAGTTAGGAGAACAAGAAGTTACAATAATAACAGTTAGTGGAGGAAGAGTTGTTGTGGATTTCAATCATCCGTTAGCAGGTAAAACTATAGTATATCATATTATTGCAAGAAAGAAAATTGAAAAACCGGAGGAAAAAGTTCTATATTTAGTATTAAGACGAATAAAAGGGACAAAGAAGGAAAAAATAAACGTAAAAATTGAAGAAAATTCATTAACAATAATTTTTAAAGAAGATGTTTTAGATTATAGTGAATTAGCTCCGGCATTAAAAATTTTATTAAGAGAAATTGATGAATTTATGCCATATATTATAAACACAAAATTTATAATAGAAAAAGAAAAACCAAAGGAAATTCAAGAAAGAAATCTAGGTTAAATAAAGCCCTGATTCTTTGATATAAACAATTAAAAATTCAAAACCAACTTAAAAACTTAGAAGAAAATTGAGGGGTAAAATATCAAATAACTTCTTCTCAGCTATAAATAAAAGAAACCCCTCAACGTATGGGTGCATTATTTCGCATAAAATATTATAGAATTTCTTAAGTGATTACCTGCTTTATAATAATAAAATAAATAGACATAAAGTTTTTTCTTATGCTAAAGTACAAAACTTCAGTTTATTGGAAATTAGTCAAAATAAAAGCTTATAAATAATACTTAACAAATTTTAATTAGTTCTTTTGAAAAGGTGAAACAAATGCAGGTTAAAAATAATGGAATATATATAACAGGAACAACTACTGTAGGAATAACTTACAAAGAAGGAATAATTTTAGGGGCGGATAGAAGAGTTTCTGATGCTTATAATAAAAAAGTAGCACATAAAACGGGTAAGAAAATTTTACAAATAGATGACCACATCGTAGCTACAATTGCTGGCTCTGTCGCTGATGCGCAATTTTTAATTGACCAATTAAGGGCTAATGCAAAATTATATAAATATTATAACAACAGACCCATTTCTGTTAAAAGTATAGCTAATTTAGCATCCATCATATTATTTAATTCTAGATTATTTCCATATATTACCGAAATAAACATAGGCGGATATGATAGGTATGGTCCTTCTCTATATACTGTTGATTTACTAGGTTCCTTAACTAAAGAGAAATACATTGCACGTGGTTCAGGATCACCTTATGCAATGGGATTAATCGAAGCTAGGTATAAACCTGAGCTAGAATTAAATGAGGGAATTATAATAGTTGTAGAAGCACTTAAGAGTTCCATTAGCTGGGATCTTTTTACCGGTGAAGGAATAGATATAGCGATAGTTGATAAAAAAGGAATGAGATTTCTTACCGAAGAAGAAATTAATTATTATATTAGTAAAGTAGAGACAGAAAAAAGGTAATGAGTTTAAAAGCTAAATTAATCGAAGCTATTAACGAATACTTACCTAAGAATATAAGCATTCGAATAGAATTTGAAGGACCCTATCTAGTTATATATACTGATGATTTATCATTAATAACAGGAGAAACAGGAGTAATACCAAAATTAGCTAAATCACTAAGAAAGAAGATAATAATTAGGCCTCTTCCAAATATCAGACTTGATAAAGAAAAGGCTACAGAAGTTATAAAACAATTAATTCCTAAAGAAGCAGGATTGATTGAAGATATGATTCTTTTTAATGAAGTTACAGGAGAGGTTCATCTTTACGCACATGAAACAGCGCATATAATTGGTAGAGGTGAATCAACATTATGGGAATTAACACATAAACTTGGGTGGAAAGTAGTCTTACATAAAATGCCACCGGTCGAATCTAATATAATAAAAAGTATAGATTTATATTGTAATGCCAAGCAAAATGAAATTCATAAATTTAATCTAGAAACCGGAATGAGAATAAATAGAGAAACATTAACTGAAATCGGAGGCATTAGAGTAATTGCGTTAGGAGGAGCACTGGAAGTAGGTAGAAGTTGTTTTTTAGTACAAAGTGAGAATTCTACCATCATGTTAGATGCAGGATTAAAACCCGGCACTAAAAATTTTAAGGAAGAATTTCCTGCATTTTGGTTGGTGGATAATCTTATAGATAAATTAGATGCTATTATAATTTCACATGCACATTTTGATCATTGTGCTGCATTACCTTATTTATTTAAATACGGTTACAGAGGCCCAGTATATTTGACGCCTCCTACAAAATACTTAATGAGCTTAGTGATTTTTGATTACTTAAAAATTCTAGAACGAGAAGGAAGAACATTACCATATTCGTATAATGACGTATATACAATGCTTCAACATGTAATAACAATTGACTATGGCGAAGTTGTAGATATTGCGCCAGATGTGAAATTAACTTTCCATAACGCAGGACATATACTAGGTTCAAGTATTGTACATTTACATTACGGTGAAGGATATCATAATTTAGTTTATACTGGAGATTTTAAGTTTGAGAAGACATTGTTACTAGAGAAAGCATACAATCTATTTAAAAGATGTGAAACATTAATCATGGAAAGTACATATGGGGGGAGCAAAGATGTAATGCCAAGTAGAATTGAAGGCATAAACTCTCTCATAAGCATAGTGAAATCAACATTGGAACGAGGAGGAACAGTATTAATACCGGTTCTAGCTGTAGGTAGGGCTCAAGAAATTTTAGTAATATTACAAGAAGCTATAGAGAGTCACCAAACACCTAAAGTTCCTATATTTGTAGATGGTTTAATTAATGAAACTACCAGCGTTCATATCGCATTCCCAGAATATTTATCACAAGAAATAAGAACGAAAATATTTAGAGAAAAAAATCCATTATTATCTGAATACTTTGAACCGGTGAAAGATGTTAGTGATAGGATTGAAGTTGTAGAATCAGGACCTTCAATAATAATTTCCCCTTCAGGAATGCTTACTGGAGGACCGATTATTGAATATCTAAAGCTTCTCGGAGGAGACGAAAAGAATTCCCTAATATTTACATCTTATCAAGTAGAAGGAACACCTGGTAGAAGATTAAAAGAAGGTGAACGAGAAATTATTATAGGAGAAGAGAAAATTAAAATAAATTTACAAGTTTATTCTGCAGAAGGGTTTTCTGGACATTCAGATAGAAACCAGCTTTTAAATTATGTGAAATCTTTACAAGCGAAACCAAAAAGAATAATTCTAGTACACGGAGAAAGAAGTAAGATAGAAGAATTAAAACGAGGAATCGCTGAGAATAAAATTTTACCTCCGCGTAATATATTAACACCAGCAATAGGTGAAGCGATAAGGATAAGGTAAAAACTTAAATTTATACTAAATTTTCCACAATATCCTTTTGTAATGAATATCAATGTTTCTTCCCATTACTTTGTGATTTATACATCTCATAGTGAAACAGTTAGAGATTTAGAGAAGCCCCATTTATTTTATTTTTACAAAAGTCTCACCCTTTAGGGTGGAAAGAAATCAGCATTTGAATTGAAAAGATTAATTAATTATAATCAAAGAAACAAATTAAAACTTATCTAAAAACTTACTCCTAATTCGTCAAACCCTCGACTAAAAGAAGAAGATACCAACGAATAGAAGGAAACAGCATCTTTGACAAGAAATAAGCAATTTTTAAATTTAGTAAAAAGCCAGATATGCTTTCTTTACTTTATTTTTCTTTATTTTTTACTTAATAAATTCCTAATTAAATCAACACATAACTTGTAAATTTTATCATTCTTATAATGTAAATTTTTAATTACTTTGCCTTTATGTTCTGCAAGTTTTTTATAAGGTTCTTCAAGAACAGTCCCTATAGCGATTGATTCACCTTTTAAAGATTTTATTAAAACAATACTTTTCTCGGTAAGATTTGAAGGAAAACTAATAATCCCAGGTGCCATCACATCTGCACCATTTAATACATGAGGTACTGCTCCATCATCTATAACAATAAAAGGTAAATCAAACCTGATTTTATTAAATAAAGTCGGTATTAATATATCATCAACCATACAAAAAAGAGGAGTAGAATTAACTAAAAAAATTTTATCGCCATTTTCTAATTCAAGCTCTTCAATTCTATCACTTAAACTAATTTGAGGTTGTATTCCTAAAGAGACTAATTTTTTGATTAAATCCTTTATTTCAGATTTGCTTAAGAATCTATGTTTCTTTACCAATATTTAAAAAATTGATTGTTTAGCTTTATATAATTAACCAAATATAGAGAATATTAAGAAAAATGTCCTCTTCAAGTGAATTTCTTCAAACAGTAATGGGCCAAATAGTATTAATCAAACTTAAAGGTGGTAGGGAAGTAAGAGGAATTTTGAAAAGCTATGATATGCACATGAATTTAATACTTCAGGATGCAGAAGAAATACATAAAGACGGTAACGTAAAAAAACTAGGGACTTTGATAATCAGAGGAGATAATGTAATTATGATCTCACCTGTATGAGGTGAATAAAAATTACAAAAGGTACAACTTCCTTTGGAAAATTTAATAAAAGACCTACCCATGTACGGTGTAGAAGATGCGGAAATCATTCGTATAATAGAAGAAAGAAATATTGTGCACATTGCGGATTTGGTAAAATGAAAAAAATAAAAGATTAAATATATTGAATTTAATATAGAGAAGGGCCGGTAGTTCAGTGGTAGAATGTCCGCTTGGCGTGCGGAAGGTCGAGGGTTCGAATCCCTCCCGGTCCATTCTTGCGGGCCGGTCGTCTAGCCTGGAAGGATGTTACCCTGACGCGGTAAAGGTCCCCGGTTCAAATCCGGGCCGGCCCATAAAAAGAATGAAAACTTATATTTTGGATTTGAAAATATTGTTTATGCCCTCAGAAATAAAAAGCAAAGATGAGTTTCTGAAGATTTTGCCTTTAGCATACGAATGTAGAATTAAACAACATAAAGATTACGTAAAAATCAAGTTAAGGACAAAAAGAAGACTTTATACGTTTAAAACTACACATGAAACATTAAACGAATTACTACCGTTGATAAAATGCCAAATAATAAACTTATAAAAAAAAGAGAAAAGCGAGAGTTATAAATACTGGTAAGGGTAAGCCTGGTAATCTTTTAAATTTATTTAATAGAAAAATTGTAAGAAAACCCCCAATACTAATTCCTATTATAGCAAGAAAAACTTTGAAGGAAAAAATTGAGAGAGTATTTGATAATAAAGCCGAATATAACACTATATCTCCAATACCAATTTCTATTTTATCAAGTTCTAAAAACATACCTCTTACATAATCAAATTCTGCTGAGCTAAATCTTTGAGAATTTCCTGCATTTTCGCTTGGTTCAATTCTATCTATAATTTTCCCTATAGGTCCTACTGAAACTGCAAAAATATCATAAAGCGATAATACTATTAAAAAGATAGCTAATTGAATAAATTCCAATATACCGCCTATTATTGAACCAAAAATACATGAAACAATTATTAAGCTATGATTTTGGATATGAATATTTTTAGCTTTGAAAATACCAAATAATAACAGAGACGAGAAAAATAATATTAAAATGAAAATTAAGGGAAAAGTTACATTCGGAAAAGATTTTAATAATAAGTGCTTCAAAGGTTGGGAAAATAGAAAAAATAAAATAAAAACGCCGATACTAAAAGTATAAACGAAAATGTATTGAATTATTAAGATTTTTTTCTTAATCAAAAGAAAAAGGATTAAAATGGCGAACAATACTGAAGCTATTACTAGATAAAAAGCTTGAAAGGTTGCTTGAACTGGTTCCTTTGTCCCTACAATCTCTCTTATTGGTTGTGTAATATTTTGATATTGTAAGTATAATGTAAAAGCAACTGAAAATATCAATATAAGAATAACATAATAAAAATATTTAGGTAAAATAGTCAAAATGTTAAATTTGATACTCTCTCCCATTTTCAGCTATTATAAATTCAGTATCCTTAAATTTATTTTCTAAAAGTTTTTTCATCTCAATAATTCTCTGAGGTTCACAATGAATAAATAAAACTTTTGATGGATTTATTGTATTAATAAAAGATATTATACCATGCATATCAGAGTGGGATGATATACCGAACCAATCTACTTTTGCTCTAACTTTTTCAATACCTGTTGGTAAATTAAGAGTTTTGTTTTCTAAAATTTTTCTTGCAGGAGTATCTTTAGATAAATAACCTACAAAGAAAATTGCATTTTTTTCATTCTTAATAATCTTTTTCACGTAATACATTGCAGCACCGCCCTTTAGCATTCCTGCAGGAGAAATAATAATTGAGGGGTCTCCCATCGTATTCCTTCGTTCATCCTCGCTTTCTATCCATATTGCTTTCCTATGGGCCTTCTCCAATAAATCATAATCTCTGAAATATTCAGGAAACTTTAATAGAATCTTGCTTACCGATCTAGCCATTCCATCCAGATATATTGGATAATCTATACCATATTCGTAAAGTAAGCATAAAATTTCTTGCGAACGACCTATTGAGAAAGAAGGAATTAAGACGTTTCCTCCATTATCTAAGGTTTCATTAATCCTTTCAATAAGATCCTTTTCTAAAAGAGAACGATTTATATGATTTATACAAGCATATGTTCCTTCACAAATCAATAAGTCTACATCCTCATTAATTATTTCAGCACCTTTAATTAATTTACTTTCATAAACGTTAAAATCACCTGTATATAAAATATTCTTATCTTTAATGTTTATGAATACCATCCAACTTCCAGGAATATGGCCTGCATTAAAAGTTTTTATATAAAAAGAATTTATATGAAACTCCGATCTAAGTTTTAAAAGTACCGCTTTTGATTTAACTTCTTCGATTGCTACTTTATCAAATTGCAATCTATTTTTGGAAATCTTTAAAAAATCATATAGAAGTAAATCGGTCAATTCTAACGTTAATTCGTTAATATATAATGGGGGTTTTAACGTTGAACTATATATCAAAGGAAGACCCCCTGTATGATCTAAATGAGAATGTGAAACAATAACACCTTCGGTATTTTTAATATTAGGAATTAAAGGAAATTCAATATGATCATTAAAAATTACACCGTAATCTAGCAATAATGATTTATTATTATAATAAATCTCAATGGCATTTTTACCTATTTCTAAACCACCCCCCAATACCTTTACTTTGACTTCCATTATTACTTAATCTTTAAAATTAAATTACTTAAATAAAAAATCTACATTTTAAAGTCTAAATATCTATAATTATGAAAATCTAAAATCGCTTGTTTAAAATACTTACCCTTTATTTAATAATTATGATAAATAGGTAACTATATATTTTTAGAGCTGAGATACGAAACTAAATACTTATTAGCCAAGTTTTTATGAGAGAGATATCACTACATGCATTCTATTTTTTCTCATGTGGACTGCTTTGACTTAAAGTATAAGGGCTTCTTGCAATTTCCAGACCAATGACAAGTATCCATTCATAGATTCATATATACATTCCTCATGTAGGATATATCAATGGAACCAGCTAATATTATATATTTGATAAATATTCATTTTAATTCAATATCTTTTTACGAAAGACCGATCTTTATACTATATTACAAATACTACTTCAAGTTATAGTAATAACCTTAAGTTTTATAATGAAAATAAATAAATATTTGAAGAAAATAAGAAAATATCGACGAAAATGAAATTAAAGAGCGAAATTAGAATTTTTGAAGATATGGATTTTAAAGAAAAGATATTTATAACAGGATTCCATGGAGTAGGAGGGGTTGGATATTTGGTTTCTAAATATTTAACATTACAGAAAAATTCACAATATCTAGGATATATAACAATGCCAAGAATGCCTATGATGATAAGAATGGAAGGAGATAGAATAGGTTTACCTTTTGAAATTTACCAGTATAATAATTTTATTATACTGCTTAATGAAGCTATGCCGGATATTAAATTGATGCATAAGTATACTATAAAAATAGCAGAATGGGTCTTGGAAAAAAAATTCAAGATGAGCATTTTATTCGGAGGATTGGCAGAAAGAGTTAAAGACGGTGGTGAAATTAGAATAGCTTATACTAGTGCCTATGCTGAGAAATACGAGAAATTTGCTCCTTCATTAGAAGAAAAATTATCAATAATAGGACCATTAGCTTTATTATTAAGCATTTTTGAGATTCACAAATTCCCCGCTTTATGTATATTACCATATGCAAGAGTTTATGAATATGATTTGAAAGCTGCACTTGTAGCATTAAAAATTTTAAAAGAAAAATTTGATTCCACAATAGACCTTTCTAGAATAGAAAAAGATATAATTAAAGAAAGAAAGGAAGAAATGCTACTAATGGAACAACTTGAAAAAACAAGACAATCTAAGCCCGAAAGCAAAATATTCTATATGTAATAAATTACTTAGTTATAAAATCTAATATTTTAGAAATATTTTGAGTTATAATATTAAGATTTAATGAAGACAGGCTTATTTTCAAGGTGGGAACTTTGTTCTTGGCTAAAATTTCCTCAATTTTATTAAATAATGTCTTATAATTAGGAGTAGTAATTAAAACGGCTTTACTAATTGAGGTATTTTGTATTTTTTCTAACATCCTATTTAATACATTTTTGAATCTTAATGAACCTATAAATCCTTCCCATTGTGCTAAAGGATACGTTTCAGATAATTCATAAGGAACCAATATAAATGGAAAACCGACGTATACCAAATCTATTGTATTTTTAATGTTGATATCTAATTCACTTAGTTTAGATGTTAAAAATTTAGAAACCTTTGACCTTATAAACGGTTTATGCCGTAAAAAAGGTAACATGATTAAAATAGAGTTTTCATGGAATTTGAAATTATTAATAAACATTTCATAATATGTTATTATTTCTGGTCTCAAAGCAGAAAGGGAATCGAATAAAAAAATTCCCCTTAAATTAGCTTTCGTAAGAGGGTTATATTTTTCTAAATATTTTACATGCTTCTTTAAGAATAATAAAGCCCGATATAATGAAGGATGCGATCTTGCTTTTTCTTCTAAATAATTCCATAACGAAAATTCTCTAATGAAAGTTCTTATAGTCTTTATTTCTTCTAATGATACATATAAATTATGCTTTGCTAACATTTTTTCTCTTTCTTTTTTATCCATTTCCAACAACTCCTTTACAGAGAATCTCCTACAAATTTCACATACACACGGTAATTCAGAAAGTTCCTGGATTCTGAAAGTTCTAGTCCTTGTGATATACCTATCATCTTTGGCATATAAATCATAAGCTGCCGAATCAAAGGTATCTATACCCATTGCGACTATAAATGGGAAAAACATAGGATGGCCTGCTCCAAATAAATGCATAGGTTTGGAAGGACCTATAATTATTTTTGAGAACAAAATCATTTTAAGAACAGATTCGTAATTATACGTTTCCATCAAACCTGTAGGACTACCGATCGCATAAATATCATAATCGAGCTCCTTTAATCTTTTTGCACAGTGTCTCAGTAAATCATAATGTATTCCTCCTTGTATAGGTGCCACAAATAATGAGCTAGATTCTTTTATATATTTCTTAGCCATTTTAGCTCTTTTTAAAGTTATCGTAACACTCCTTTTTGCCAATTCTTTATCTTTAGTTAAACCTGTAGGTAAATCTAATATAACACATATATCACTTTTTATTTTCATTTGATAAAGCAAGGATTGTTTAGGAGAGAAATCTACACTGCCGTATTTTAAAACTTGATATCCTCCTGAATCTGTCATTACTGGATAAGGAAAAGATAAATATTCATGAATGTCAAAAATTTTACCCCCTGTTTTTTTCCATAACAAGTAAGCGTTTGTTATAATACCTCTATAGCCTAGTTTTTTTAACCAATCAATTAATTCTGGATTAAAATTAACGTTTATGACAGGTAGCAAAGCTGGTGTTTCTAGAAAACCTTTAGCAGTATATATTCTACCTATTCGGGCTGCTAACGATTTATCTATTATTTCAAAACTCATATGTTAAGAAGATCTAAAAAATTCGTTGCAAATTGCTCTTACTTTCTCAGCAATAGCCCCTGTCCCTTCTACTGTTCCATTTGGTAAAATCCTAACCTTATCTGCAATTGTTATAACTTTGGAAACTTCATCATAGGAAACAAGCCTAGGGAAAAACTTTTCTAATTTATCTACCAAACTTTTCAAATCAATATATTTGCTTAATAGCTTTATTTCAGCAACTATTACACCGTGTAATATAACAATTGGGAATACATTACCAGCTTCATCTTTTGCTTCACTTAATATTATATTAAAATTTTCAGGATCGATTACAATGATTTTACCGATATATTTTTTACCTTGTGTTGTTATAATCTCCGCTTCTTTATCAATTATACTTTGAATTTCAGAGGAAAATTTGGTTTTAATAGGAAGACTCACGTTATTTTATTCATCCTTATAGATTAATAAAGTTAATTAAAATTTCACTTTCGGGCATCTCTCTATATATAAAAATTAAACTAGAAAATACAAAACTTAGTTTGTAATATACAAGTGTTACCCTAATATCTTATAAACTAAATGCAGAAAATTATTGATGAAAAACGACTTGTGTGATAAATGCAACGTAAGGTTAATAAGAACTAAAGAAAATAATCTAGTGTGTCCAAATTGTGGATTAGTTTACTCTTCCGAAATTCTAATGACAACGGAGAATGGGGAAAGTCTGGAAAAAATATTTCCTACATTACCTTTGGGTAGTAAAATAACCCGTTCTTCTTCAGGCTTATTTTTAGATGTTTTGAACAAGCCATTAGTACCAAAAGAACAAGTAAAATTTAACATGTTAAAACGGATAGATGATAAAATGAAGATATATGAAGCCTCATCTATTCTTAATTCGAGACTTTTGAACACTTTAAATAAAATTTCTTCTGAACTTAATTTAAGCAAAAAACATATTGCAGATACAGCTATACTGTTTTCTAAAGCAATAAAAACATTAAAAAATTTTAATAATTTAAAATTTACTTACACAACCATATTTGCTGCGTGTCTTTTTTTGATTTTAAGGTTTGAAGCAACTAATAAAGTTGTAAATTTAACAGAAATTACTAAAATGTTCGAAAAATACGGCCATAGAGTATCTAAAAGTAAAATAGGTTGGTGCGCATTTCTTATCAATAAAAATGTCCTTAATAACTTCATTGGATTTGAAAAATTAATAAAATTATATATAGAAAGATATACCACACTACTAGCAAATTCTGAAATAACTTCTAATAAATTGAAAATGCGAAAGATAGAATCGAATAGTGTATTTTTTATTTCTTTGGTAAAAAAAGAAGCATTAAACTTACTCAATAGAATAAATACTCAAGAAATACAGGGGAGAAATCCCTATATTATAGCTGCTGCATTAATTTACTTAGCTAATAAAAAAGTTAGTAAGGAAATGAAAGTAAGACCGCCATTATCACTCCAAGATATTGCTAATGTATGTAATTTAAAACGTTTTTCAATAAGGGATAATGCTATTTATTTATATGAAAAATTAAAAAATGCCATATAAAATAGATTTACCGAATTTTGTCAATTTTTTAGTAAAGAAAAAGATTAGTAATAAAGATATTGAAGATATTCTTAGATTTATAGGTGTAGAAGAAGAAAAGATTACAAAACTTTTACCAAAGGAAAGAAATATTCAGGATACTGAAGAGAAAGAAATGTTGGCCTACTTAGAAAGAGAAGTTATCAGCATAAGCTTTGACGTTAATAATTTGAAAACTTTATTTGAAAGTCATAAATCTAAAGAAGAAAGCTTAGAAAAAAGACTAATTGAATTAGAAAATAAGGTTCATAATATTCTTAAACTGTTGGAAGAAAATCTTCCTATACTAATGAAAAAAGCAAATGAAAAAAAGCTGTAACGGTTGTAAGATTTTAATTAAAAATGATTCTATTAATTTTATTTGTCCGTACGAAGAATTTGGCCTAGAAGAAAAAGAGGGATGTAGATATCGCTTGTATGAAACAATCTTAAGACAAAAATTGAAGAATTATAATCTTAATATCGTTTTTACAAATTTAAAAGTAACAAAATTATATAATAAAAATATTTTTAAACAATTTTTAAATAATTTTTATTATTATAATAATTTTTTTAGAAAAATAATATTACAAAAAAAATATAAAATAGAGAATAATATCTACGAGAATTTTTTTTATAATCCAGTAAAAATTTTAGAAATATACCCAATTTTAAAGGAAAAAATACTTAAAAAAATTATTAAAAAATCAAAATTAAATTTTTTTGAAGAAATATGCTTATTGTATGAAATGGAATATGAAGAAAAAGAAATTTACAGTAGAATTTTTGAACCTGACATAACTCTTAATGAAAATCTTATTCTTTCATTCAAACCTAAAGAAATAATCAGCAAACCTGGTTTTATAATAAAGATTCTTGAAAATCAAAGCTCAGAAACCATCTATTATGTTAAAATAACAGATAGAAAAAGCTTTCCTAAAACCAAATTTGATCTATTGACTAGAATGTCCTTGTTTAGTAACAATCTGTTAAGATTCATTGTAGCAATGCTAGATGAAAATATTCAAGAAATTTATTTAGATAAAGAGAACGATTGGATTTATATTGATCATGAAAAATATGGAAGATGTACTACTAATATCTACTTGACTTCAATAGACGTGGAAAAATTTAAAACTTTCTTAAGTATAGTCACTGGAGAAGAAATTACTCCTTCTAATCCTTCAATAAAAATAAGCTTACAGGATGAAAATGTAAAGTTAAGAATAGCCATCGATTCATATCCAGTAACGGAAAATACTTCAATAGATATTAGAAAATTTAGAAGAACTATGTTTTCTTTAAATGATCTAATAAAAATGGGAAGTATAACCAGCGATATAGCAGCATTTCTTATCTTTTGTTTAAAAAAACGAGCTATAATGGTTATTTGTGGCGAACCTAACAGCGGAAAAACCACGTTGGCCCATGCACTTTCCCAGTTCTTAGAAAATAATTGGAGAAAAATATATTTAGAAGATATAGATGAACTTTATTCCGCTAATAATTTAAAATATAAACTATTCATAAAAACACGCTCAATTGATGTTTCAGATAAGTATTCGCAAAAGAAGATTGAGATAATTAAAATGCTACACCGTTCACCTGATTGGATCTTTTTAGGAGAAATACAGACAAAAGAACACACGTTAGCAATGTTTCAAGCAATCCATGCAGGTTTAAAAGGTTTAATGACATGTCATTCTTCTTCGCCGCATGAATTAATAAAAAGATGGATCTTGCAATACAAGATACATCCTAGTAGCGTAACTTCTATAAATTTTATAATAGGGATGAAAAAAGAAATGAAGAATAATAGAATTATTAGATCATTATACGAAATTTACGAAGTAAATGGATTAAATGAAAAAGGAAACTGGCCAAGATTGAAACTTATCTACAGGAAGGGGAAATATAATATATTGCATAACACGGATTCCCTTAAGGAAATTTTATTTATAAATAAAATAATTAACGAAGAACAAATAACATTTGAAGATCTATTAAAAGATATACAAGAAATTTATAAAGAGATTACGAAAACTTCAAATGAAATTATTAAATAAATATAATAGTTTAATATACTTTGATATATCTAATTTATTTTTAATAAAAATATTTTTATTAATCTCATTAAGAAAATATTTAATAAAACAATTATCTGATATACCTTATTTTTATTGGACTTTAGAAAATTTAGTAATAAGCAAAGGTATAAACACTTTAAAAATCTTAAAATTATTAGCAGAGTTAAATAATTTTTATGATTATAAAATTTTATTAGAAAAATTTGAAATTAAGAAAAAAATAGATTATAAAAAACTTTTAAATATTATTGAAAAAAATAAAAGATATATTAATAATTATATTCAACAATTTAATTTATATTTAATAATATTTATGTCTATTATTTATATACTACCATTGATATTGATATTATGGAGTATTTTTTATGGAATTAATTACTTTTTTACAATATTAATAATTGTACCTATTATTTTGTTTTTATTTAAAAAGATTAATGATTTAAAAAGATATTTAAAATGGTAAAAAACGTAGTACGTTTACTTAAAAACGTGATAGAATATTTAATAGTAAGATATGGCTTGGAATCGTTTGAGAAGTCATTTTATATTTTAATTAAAAAAAAGTCGCAATATAGCTTGATATTAAAAAAAGAATACGAAAATTTGATCAAAGGAATACCTGTAAGTAAATCGTTTAAAATCATAGGAAAACAATACCCCGAATTGATAGAAATTCTAGAGTTTTATTCAAGAATTGAAAATTTACCTAAAAAAGAGAAGAAAAAAGCATTAAAGATATTTAACTACCTGTATGAAATAAACGAGGAATTCTTGCAATTAAAACAATTCTTGGAACATACATATATCAAGACTTCTATTTTAAATATTATGCTTGCGTTTACTTATTCAATATTTCCTTGGTTAGCAGTTTTTTTAAAAAATGGACCAAGTTTTACTAAGCAAAGTACTTTTCAAATTTCCCCCAATTTGACTGAACTTATTTTATTTTATATTTTATGTTTAATATTCGCATTCATAGCTTCATTAATCTTTCAAGAAAAGAGCAAAATAATAAAGCAATTATTACTAACTTCAATTATATATTGGTTATTTCAAACAATCATATTTATTTTATTTCAGCAAATAATTTGATACATATTTGGCTGAGAATTTTGCTTAATAAAAAATCTTTTCGCCAGGAAATCAAAACGAATATTTTTCTGAATCATTACAAACCTACTTTATTTTTCAACGTTATTTTTAAAGAGGAAGTCGGAACTTAAACTAAAGAAGAAACCCAGTTTATTTTCAAATACTACTACATGTAGGTAATTTTTATACCTTT
>AQYM01000032.1 GCA_000380705.1 Crenarchaeota archaeon SCGC AAA471-B05 | reverse complement strand
TTATTTTCCATATAAATGACATGCTACGTAATGGTTTGGTTTAATTTCAATTAGCTCAGGTTCAACTCTTTTACATATTTCCATAGCAAAAGGACATCTTGGATGGAATCTACAACCTGAAGGAGGCCTTATTGCACTAGGCACTTCACCTCCTATTATTTTTCTTTCTTTTCTACCTTTTAACGTAGGTGTAGCTTGAATTAACGCTTGAGTATACGGATGCAAAGGATCTTTGAATATGGATTCTTTACTTCCCATTTCAAATATTTTACCAAGATACATTATAGTAACTTTATTTGATATGTAATATGCTACAGATAAATCATGCGTTATTATTACATACGTCAAATCCATTTCCTTTTTCATTTCAAGTAAAAGATCAAGAATTTGTGCTCGTATTGATACATCTACCATTGCAACAGGTTCATCTGCAACTACAAATTTTGGTTTTAATATTAAGGCTCTTGCTATTACTGCTCTTTGTCTTTGTCCACCGCTAAGTTCATGTGGATATCTTTATATAATTCTTCTGCAGGAGTTAAACCTACTTTCTCCATCATTTCGTAAACTATTTTTTTCTTTTCTCTATCATCCAATTTTCATGTCCTTTTATCTTAATCAATCTCATCAATATCTAATCCTCGGATCTATATAAGCATAAGTAATATCGACTATTAAACTAACTAAGCTACTAAAAAGGCGTATATTATTATTGATCCTTGAACTAAATTATAATCTCTTGCAAGAATACTTTCATAAACAAGAGAATCGATTCCTGGCCAATTAAATACGGTCTCTGTAAGTACTGCTCCGCTAAGTAAAGCTGCAAATTGTAATCCCATCATTGTTACAATAGGTATCAAAGCATTTCTTAATCCATATTTATAAAGTATTCTTCTTTCAGGTATTCCTCTAGCCCTTGCGGCTGTAATAAAATCTTTAAATAAAGTTTCAGTTACTTGTGCATAAGTTAATCTTACGAAAATTCCTGAAAGATAAATTCCTAAGACAAATGAAGGTAAAAATAAGTGATGCAACCAATCTGCTAAAATATTAAATCTATTTAAAATAATAGAATCTACAAGAATAAAATTTGTTATACTAATTCTTAGAATATTCTATTTCAATCAAAGGACTAAGCCTTAATGAAGTAGGAAATATTCTCAAGCTTACAGAAAAAATATATACATAACACACCCCTTTATCTGAAACACGATTTACTTTTAATCTCCAGAAATAATCATTTCCTGTCTTTTGAGACTCTATTAAAACCTTACTTTTTAATAATTCATAAGCTTGATATTTTGAAATGTTAAATAAGATTGCAATTTCTTGGATTGCTTCTTTTCAGTTTATGAAGTTCAACGCTTCATTTTCATTCAATTCAATTTTTCCCTTTTAATTTACAGTTACTAATTTTTTCCAAAAATTCCTTGAAAGTAGAATATCTTATATACTCTATTCCAACGGTTTCAAACCAATCTTCTATCCTTCTTATAATAAAATAGGAAAATCTGATATTCCTCTTTCTTAGCATTCCTTAATATCTTTCATAAATTCCTCGTATGGCTTTCCGCTTTCTATATTTTCTTTCATTTTAAAAAACGTCTAACATTTCAGCTAGTCTAATTGTTCTTCTAATCTATGTATATTTAAGAAGTCTAAGAGAAGCAGCTGCAGTAGAGTTTGTTTCTATATAGAAAAGGGTCGCTGAATAAAGTTGTTCATTTTTAGGAAGATCTTGGAGATTATCCGTTATCGATAAACTCTTGAAGGACCTAAAACTTATAGAAAGAATTAATTAATAGTTTGCCTTGAATAAGTTCTAGAACGTTATCTAAAATATTATAAGGAATTGAAGGAAATTGGAATTAAGTTGAGAGAGTTTGCGATGGTAAAATTATTATTATGCCTTAACCGAGATGGGAAAAGATTCAAAACCTGTTCTTTTAGCTATGAAAAATGGGAGAGAATAGTTAAAAGAAAATTTACAAAGTAAAATTCAATTATAAATTATTTTCAATATTTTAATCTTATTCTAATCCATCTAGGAGTTCTTTTCATGTATTCTTCATAAATTTGACCATACTTTTTCATTAAATGGGGCTCTTCATAAAAAACTATAAAAAAATGATATACTAAAAAAAGAAGAAAAGAATATAATAATATCATAAAGGATTCGAAAAATATAGCTTCACCAAGAACCATTAAAATACCTGAAAGATACATCGGATTTCTTGTATATTTATATATCCCTTCTGTTATGAGTTTTTCAGGTGAATCTAAAGGAGAAGGGGTGCCCTTACCGTAGAAAATAAAATAGTAGCAACTTATAACATAGATAGCTATACCTATTATTATAAAAGCTAAACCTGTATATTTTAGGTAGTAAATTTCAAAGGTAAAAAAGTTTAAATAAAATAAGATTATTAAAGGAAAAACAAAGGCAAATAATAAAGGNAATGTTAGACTGAAAGCTACAGTTTTAAGTATTAATTTCGTTGTTTCTTTCATATTTCAATTATTTCCTCTCTTATATTTAAATACTTTAAGCAAAAACATTGCTAAACATTTAAAAATTATAATTTGATATATTTATTGTATTTTCTGCAATATCAATTGTATATTCTGATATCCTTTTTAAACTTTCTAGGATAAGTTTTATTGAAATTAGATTATTAATATTAATATTTTTTCTAAATATTTTATCAGTTAAATTTTTAATATCATTTAATATATAAATTATATTAATAATACTTTTATTCGCTATTTTTTTATCTTTTTTCATAAATGTTATTACAATATTTTTAAAATTCTCTTTAATCTTTTCAGCCAATTCTATAATTTCATCTATTGTATCTGGAACTATGCTACTTACTTTAGTGAAGTTGACAACCATCTCTTCTATATGATCCGCTATCCTTTCCAGCGACCTAGCAACCAATTTATATTCTATACAATCCAATTTTTTATTCAAGCCTAACTCATATAACAAGTAGGAATTGTTAAGAGCCAAATTTATTTGTCTCGATATAAAGTTATAGAACCTGTCAACATCTGTATCTAATTTTATTATTCTTTCATAGTAATTTATTTCTCCTTTTAATAAGGAAATGAAATTTTCAAACATTAAATAAACCATGCTAAACATTCTGTTTAATATTTTTTCTATATTTATTTCTATTGACGAAGTAAAAACCTGTAATGTAAAGCTGTTAATTGTTTCTTCTATAATTTCCACACCTACCAGTCTTTCCCTTAACTCGTTTTTTAGTTCTTCGATGTTTGAAGTTACATTAATTATCTTAATTAAATTATACCCTGCAAGATAAAATGCTATACATTCTCTTAAAACTTCTTCATAGGAATTATAATCTGAAAAGTTTATAATAATATTATTTTCTTCTCTCTTTTTTAGTTTACCATGAGGATATATTGTCAACGAACCATCTTCGTTTTCTAAAATAACTAGTTTATCATGAGCTTTTATATTGTTGCTTATAACCCAACTTTTAGGCAAAGATACTATGTATGTAGCCTTACCTGTTTTTTGTACATTTCTTATTTCTGACATATATTCTATATATTTCTTTTAGTAAAATATATAGATATTTTTTGAAAAAAGTTTAAGAATGGAAAAAGAATTAAAAAAATATGGTGGTTTTTGATTACGTAGTTACCAAATTGGACATAAGAGAGTATTCTCCAAAAGAAATTCCTAAAGAAGTTAAGATTAAAATTCTTGAAGCTGCCAGATCGACTGGAAGCGGTAAAAATCTCCAACATTGGAGATTTATAGTTGTTCAAAACAAGGAAAATTTAAAGAAATTAGCTGAAGATAGTATCACAGGTAAATGGATAGTGAACTCAAACTTTGCCGTAATTGTTCTGACAGATCCAAAGTATCCATTTCATTTAATAGATGCAGGAAGAGTGGTACAAAATATGCAAATAGTTGCTTGGGGATATGGAGTCGCATCTTGTATATTTACCGGTATTAATAAGGAACAGTTAAGAAAAGATTTTAACATTCCTGAAAATCTTGAACCTGCTGTTGTCGTTGGTTTTGGATATCCTTTAAAGAAAATAAAAGGAAAGAAGAATAGGAAACCGTTAACTGAATTAGTTTTTATAGAAAAGTATGGTGAACCCTTTAAACAAGAATTATTATAAAATTATCCCCCGTCCTAAAGGGTGAGACTTTCAACTTTTGTAAGATACTAAAGCTTTAGGATAATCCGGAGAAACAAAAAGGTATTAATTAAAGATCCCAATGAAATTTGGATAGAATTATTTGAACGGCAGCTAAGCAGCTAAGAAAATTATTTGTTAATAAAATAATTATTAATTTTCAGAACTCTTTCAAATAAATATTTAAATAATTCAAAGGATATAGAGATATGGAAAAAATAGAGGAGATTGAGAACCTAATAAAAAATCTATATGAGAAAACAAAGGACAAAATTTCTCAAGATCTTAACGTTTATAAAATCTTTCAGTTCAATGTAAGCGATGCAGGAGATTTTTACATAGAAATAAATTATGGGAAAATTAGTTTTGTTAAGGGTAATCATCCAAATCCTACAGCTATTCTTTCAACAGATTATGATACTTTAATTAAAATACTTAAGAAGGAACAGGATGCTATGACAGCTTTCCTTAGGGGTAAACTAAGAATAACCAAGGATGTCTTATCTACCATGCTTTTAAGAAAAATTATAGAATCAGCTTAAAATGAATATCGCGGTTTTTATAAAGGCTTCTTTAAACTTAAATTTAATTAAAGTAGAAAGCTCTGGAATAATAAACACAGAGGAAACACCTTTGACTATAAGTGAATATGATAAAAATGCTCTTGAAGAAGGAATAAGAATAAAAGAAAAGCTTGGAGGAAAGGTTGCTATTTTTTCAGCTTTAACCTACGGTCCTATTACAAAGAGACAAGCGGATTACGAAAGAATAATTAGAGAAGCTTTAGCTATGGGGGCTGATGAAGCTCATATAATATTAGATGAAAAACTTATTAATGCCACAACCTTCGAAGCTTCCCTTGCTTTAGCTCATTTAACTAAAAAAGTAGGCATGTTTGATATATATATTACAGGCGAAGCTTCAATGGATACTTCCTCTTATCAATTTCCTTCAAGATTATCTTCTCTGTTAAACATACCTGTTGTAACCTTCGTTAGAAAGACAGATATTCAAGGAAAGGATATTTTATTGTACAGAGATTTAGAAGAAGAAATTCAAATAATTAAAGCGAAACTTCCGGTTATAATAAGCGTAACAGGAGAAATAAATCAGCCAAGATTACCTACATTAAAACAAATTTTACAATCCAAAACAAAACCTATTTTTAAGTATAATTTAACAGATATAGATATTCCTAAAATTAATTTAGGTAGGGAAATAAAAATATTGCCTGTATCAAGAAAAAATATATTCATAGAGGGGAAAAATCTAGAAGAAGTTAGCGAAAAGTTAATTGATTATTTATTTAAAGAAGGTGTCGTAAAATTATGAGCGGGATAATCGTTTTTAGTTCAAAAATAAAATATATCAATGATGCATTACCCTTGGCTTATTTACTAAAGGAAAAAGAAGAAATAATAGGTGTTTCATGTTATGAAAAGAATCTGGAAGAAATAGCTAACAATGGTTTCGATGTTTTTTATTACTCTGAAACAGAAATTCTTAATGATCAATGGTATGAAATTTTAATAAATATAGCAAACGAAATAAAACCAAAATATTTAATTGCTCCTTCAAGTAAGGATAACATAGAGATATTAGCAAGGATAGCTTCTAAATTAGGTTATCCTATGGTTACCGATGTTTCAAATTTGGAAAAAACCAATGATACTTTAATTTTCCATAAGCCTGTACTTGGAGGAAGAGCTACAGCAATTTTTAAAATCCAAAAGGATATAAACTTGGCTATAACAGTTCCTTTGAGAAAGTTTAAATATGAGGCTATCAGCACAAAGGCTAAGATTTTAAAAATCGAAAAAATTCCCGTTTCTCAGTTCCAAATAATAGGCAAGGAGGAAAAGAAAAAAAGTGCAGTTAAAATAGAGGAAGCAGATATAGTTATAGGTGTAGGAAGAGGATTTAAAGCAAAGGAAGATCTAAAGTTAGCTTTCGATTTAGCTGAAGTATTAAATGCCCAAGTTGGATGTTCAAGACCTATAGCTGCAGATTATAAATGGCTACCTGATGACGTATGGATAGGAATAAGCAACAAATCAATAAGACCTAAGCTATATATTGCGGTCGGCATTTCCGGCGCACCTCAACATGTATCAAGTGTGACTGATTCAAAGGTAATAGTAGCAATAAATAATGATAAAAACGCTCCAATATTCAAATATGCTGATTATTGTATTGTTGCAGACTTATATCAATTTTTACCTATTTTAACAGAGAAATTAAGAAAATTTAAGAAAAGCTAAATTTTAAACTATAATTGATATAATTAATTTTTATTTATATTTTCAAATTTTCTTAAAGCTTTAATTATATCAAAACTTGAAATTTTTTTATCATATTTAATTATTATAATATTTGGATCATCAATCTTTATATCTCCTAAAGAAGAATCTATTGCTAATATTAGATTAATATCCNTTAATTGCTTAATTTTTTCTATTTTCCTTTTTAAATAATCCTCCGTCCAGAAACCCATTATTTCTAGATAAACCTTCACATCTCCCTTAACGATTAAAAAATCGGGAATAAAAATAGTTTTGCCACTTATTAAAGGTTCGGGTTCTCTTATTAATTTCCACTCCCCTGTCACAGTAACAAATCTCTTAGCAAATTCTTCTTCCAATTCGCTATCATAGGTAACTTCCACTTTTTTAAAGCTAGGAAAAAGTCTTTCGCTTTCATTATTTAAAATAAACTTATATGTTTTTGCCTTTGATTTTTTTGATCTCAGCTTGCTACTTATATAAGCGAAAATTTTCCAATAAGAAAAGGGTAAAATTAAAGGAATAATTTTGGCCATCCTTGTACCATATCTTTCAATTTGTTTTATTACAGAAGCAGGTCCATCGATAGTAAAAATAATTCCATTAAAACTCTTCTCTGCAATATACAACAACCCTAATTTTTTAATATTCCATAATAATCTTTTTATATCATGGCCTGAAGCTTTTACATCTAAAAATAGCTTTTTGCACCTGAAAAGTAAAGTTTGTAATAGCGAAAGATTGTATAATTTTAATAACTCTTCACCGTTTATTTTCTCGAAAGCTTTTATCTTTTTTTCTTCTTCATATATCGATTTAAATATTTCCTCTAATTGATCCTCCTTTAAATTTAATTTTTTACTAACTTCAGAAATCACTTTTTTCTTTTCTTCTTCACTTAAAATAAAACCTCCAAAAAGTCTATTTGTTGTTTCGAAAATTTCCGCTCTAATTCTTATAATGTCAACAGAATAGAAGTTTTCCTCAAAAGATAATCTTCTGTCAAGTAAAGCCTTTAATCCACGAAAAAACTTAAAATCATAACCATATTCTTCAGCAAATCTTTCAAGTTCCTTTAATTCCTCTTCCAAATCTTTTAATTTCTTTCCTACATTTTCTTCGTAAATTTTTATCATCGAATCAGCTAAAAATATATTCTCATCGTTGATATCTGCGAATAAAGGTCTTATGTATTCATTATTATATATTTTAACTCTTAATAATTCGCTTGGTAACATTAGTCAAAATATTCTTCTTTTATTCTCCTTCTATACGAAATGTTTACTTCACTTGTACCCTTTGTGACTATTTCATAGAGTATTGCCTTTTTGTTAAATTTAGGTCTAAGAATTCTACCCAATCTTTGCATAAATTCTCTCCTACTTCCACTACCGCTTAAGATAATTGCAACATTTGCTTCAGGAACATCTATTCCTTCTTCAAGCACTTTACTAGTAACCAATGCGTTGTATATTCCTTTTCTAAATCTTTCCATAGTTAATATTCTTTCTTTTTCAGGTGTTCTATATGTTATTTCAGGTATGAAGAATTTTGCTGAGATTTCCCTAGCCAATTTATTATGCTCGGTAAATATTATTATCCTTTCTCCTCTATGTTCTTGTAAAATTTCTTTAAGAACTTCTATTTTAGCTGAAGCATTTAAAGCTATCTTCCTTGCTTCATTCCAAGCTAATAATGCTTCTCTTGCCTTTTTATCTTTACCACTTTTCAATATCATTTGGTAAAAATCTTCCAAACTTTTAATTTGTATATTATTATCTTCGAAAAATTTTTTGAAAATACTTCTATATTTTTCATATTTTTCTTTCTCTTCTTCATTTAAGCTAACGTAGTATCTTAGAATTTCAAAAGGAGCCAGATACTTTCCAGTCAGTTCAGTCACAGTTTTTCTGTAAACTATATCTCCAACAAGTTCAGGATACAGTTCATGTAGACCATCTTCTCTTTCTGGAGTAGCAGTTAAACCCAATCTATACGGTGCAGCTGAGAGCAATGCGATTTGCCGATATCCTTCGCTAGGCAAATGGTGAACTTCGTCAAAAATTATAAATAAAAACTTGTTACCTATAAGTTCAGCGTTTATATAAGCTGAATCATAAGTAATTATTGTTACATATTCAATTTCCTTTGAACCTCCACCAAAAAGACCTATTTTTGTTCTAAAATGCTCCTTTATTCTAGAATACCATTGTTCCATTAACTCTATAGTAGGAACAACTATTAGCGTGGGGACTTTTAAATAAGCCATTATTGCTAAGGCTATATAAGTTTTTCCAGCACCCGTTGGAACAACGACTATGCCCCTTTTTTCTTTATCCCATGCATCTATTGCTTCGTACTGATAATCCCTTAAGGAAACATGTTTGATTACTTCAAAATAACCTTGAGGTAAATCAAAAACTTTAGCATCATATTTAATATTATTATTTTTTAAGAATTTTTCTAATTCAAAGAATTTCGATGCAAAACATCTATAACAATCTATTCTTGAATCATAATAAACAAAGTTAGGAAAACCTAAATTTACAAGATCCCCTTTTATTATAATTGTACCTCCAGAATATTTTATTTCTAACATTAATATAAAAATAATAAAATAAAGCCAGATAAAAAGTTTATATTTAAATTAAAAGAAAGTATAATATGGAATTAAAGAATTCTATAGAAAATCTTAATTTATATTTATCTAAACCTTGGATAAAATTTTATGCAGAATATACTCCTAAAGAAGAGATAAATATTCCAAATAAGCCCTTACATTCTATTCTCGATGAAACTGCATCTAAATATCCTAATAGAATTGCTTTGATATTCTTAGATAAAAAAATTACTTATAAACAATTAAAAGAAGATACAGATAGGTTTGCTAACGCTTTACAAAATTTGGGAATTAAGAAAGGAGATGTTGTATCATTATTACTACCGAATACTCCTCACTTTGTAATTTCCTATTATGCTATATTAAAAATAGGTGCGATTGTTAGCCCAATAAGTCCTTTGTATAAACCCCCAGAAATAGAATACCAATTAAAAGATTCAGGCGCTGAAACAATAATAATCCTTGATTTGCTTTATGATAATTTTAAAGTAATAAAGGATAAAACAAACGTTAAAAGAACAATTGTAGCAGACATAAGAGATTATTTAAGCGGTATAAAGAAATTGCTTTATCCTTTAAAGATGAAACCACCTAAAATTGAGTATAAAGAAGGAATTTTTAAATTTAAGGANTTACTAAAATATACTCCTAACTATAAACAGGTAGAAATAAATCCTAAGGAAGACGTAGCGGCATATATGTATACCGGTGGTACAACTGGATTGCCTAAAGCCGCTAAATTATCCCATTATAATATACTTTCTAATGTGTATCAAACTGATAGTTGGATAAAGAAACAGGATGAACCGCATAGAGTCTTAGCAGTTCTTCCTTTCTTTCATATTTATGGTCAAACGGTATGTTTGAATTTTGGAATTTATAGAGGATCAACTTTGATTTTAATGCCGAGACCTGATTTAAAGGGTATATTTGAAAATATAGTTAAATACAAAGTGGATATAATGCCTGGAGTACCTACTTTATATATTCAGATTATAAATTCTCCTTTGGTTAAAAAATACGATATAAAAAGTATAAAGTATTGCATTAGCGGAGCAGCAGCTTTACCAGTTGAAGTCCTTAAGAAGTTTGAAAGTTTAACAGGAGGAAAACTTAGAGAAGGATACGGCTTAACCGAGGCTAGTCCTGTTACTCATTGTAATCCTCTAGAAGGAATATATAAAGAGGGGTCGATAGGAATTCCTTTGCCAAATACTTTAGCTGCCATAGTGCATTCTGAGAAAAACATTTTTCTTGGAATAGATGAAGTAGGAGAACTTGTTGTTGCAGGACCACAAGTAATGCTAGGTTATCATAATAGACCTGAAGAGAATGAGAAGATATTTTTTGAATATAAGGGTATTAAATGGTTAAGAACTGGTGATATGGCTAAAATGGACAAGGATGGTTACTTTTATATCGTAGACAGAAAAAAAGAGATTATTAAATATAAAGGTTATTCAGTATATCCCAGAGAAATAGAGGAAATAATTTATTCTCACGAAGCTGTAAAGGAAGCTGCCGTAGTAGGTATACCTGATCCTGAAGTTGGAGAAAGGATTAAGGCGTACGTAGTTTTAAAAGATGAATATAAAGGAAAAATAAAGGAAGAGGATATAATAAGTTATCTTAAAGATAAGCTTGCTCCATACAAATTGCCAAAAATGGTAGAATTCAAAGAAAATTTACCTAAGTCTATGGTTGGCAAAATATTAAAGCGTGTTTTAATTGAAGAAGAATTAAAAAAGAAAGTTTAAATCTGTAATTTTTTAATTTTATTTTGATGATGAAACCCACGATTTCAGATAAATGAAGAACGGCATGGGCGGTCTGATCATTTATTTTTATATTCTTTTAAAATTAAATATAGAAGATAGATAGATTTACAATTTTCTCCAATATATTTAGTTAATTTTTCATCCAAATATTTTATATAATTTTTCCAACTTGATACTTTTAGTTGTGAAATTTTTTGATTAGCTTTAGTTATTTCAATTGATATATCAAATATTGATATTTCTCTATTTATTCCTGCTATTTTCTCCACTTCCTCTAAAGGAGCCATATCTAAATTTAATAAATTTTTTAAATCTTCTTTTATTTCTATAATTTTATTTTCCTCTTTTAGAGATTTAATAAAGTATAATATTGACTTGATGTTTAAATCTTTTAATAATTTTTCAGTTGAAAACAAATCATATATTATAAAATTAAATTTTTCATCTATAGCACGACTTAAAACTTTAACTACTTCACTTAAATCTTCCAAAGAACCGTATTCCTTATGTATTTTAAAAACATTTAAATTTTCTCCATCAAATATACCAAAAAGTACAATCCCTTTATCATCATTTAAAGGTAAAAATAAAGATTCGAAAGAAACCAACTTTAATGCTCTTGAAGGTTTAGGTATAGCTATTTCCTTTTCTTTAAACTTAGCTATTATTTTCTCAGAAAGCAACATATAATCTAAGACTTTTAAAGCATATCTTTTAGCCAAATTCCAGTCCAAATTATATCTTAAAAAATCTGAATAAGAATATTCGTCTAAAGCTTCAAACAAAATTTCATCTAAGTTATCTGGTACATATTCGTTAACAATCTTTTTTAAATTTAAAAGATCTAAATTTACAATTAATCCAGCACTATTAGGTTCATGTAAACCAAAAAACTTTTTTTCACCGTACTTAATTACATCATATAATATCGTTTCAAAAGGTATTTGTAACTTTCTCCTTAGTACTAGCATTAAATATGTCAGACCAATCCTTATAAGGGAAGTATCTTCTGAAGGATCAAGTTCATATGTAGCTCCATAGGTATAATCGGAATATCTACCATAAGTAGCCGTGGGAACTTCTATTACTTTATGATCAAAATAAACAATTGTCCTGTTATCTATAATCTTTATTTTAGGCTTGAAACTTTTAATTCTCCAATATACCCTGTTAGGAATTTTAAGATATTTACCAAAACCCTTCCTTGGTGGATCTACTACGCATAATACTTCTGAAGATAATTTACCAGTTATAAAATCAAGATAAAGATTAGGTTCTTCATTCCATTTTATTTTTGTTTCCTCATATTCTTCATAAACAGGTGCCAATTCTTCCTTTTTTAATAAATTTATAGGATTCAATTTTTCCTCTTCTATAGCAGTAACAACCCTTCCTCTTGTTCCTCCTATTTTATGTGAAACTACGATGGATTCAGAAGAGTAATCAAAGCATCCTGGCTGAAACTTTTCTACGAGATCAACATGCGAAATTTCTTCTAGATAATACTTGTTTCCATCTTCCTCAATTAATATCCTATTTATTCCATAAGGAGGTGCAAATTCGTAGAAATTAAGCTTTCTATATACTTCTTTACCTCTTTCAGTCAATTCTCCTTTGCTTATTAAACCTAATTTTAACAATAATTCCTTTTCTTCTTCATTTATTTTATCTTTAAGTAATGGTGAAGTAAATTTGATTATTGCTTCAAACAATACTCTATATTTATTGTTTACATTAATTATTATTTTCTCTATTGGTAAATTTAACCATGAATCTAAAGCTTCCTTACCCCTTGAAAGTAAATGTCTATCCCATCTACTTGCAGGAATAATTATGGATTCAGAAAAAGGTATTTCTTCCCTCCTTCCTTTTCTTCCTTCCCTTTGATAAAATTCCCTTAAACTTTCAGGCAATCCTATATGAACTATTCTTGCAATTGTACCTATATCTATTCCTTGAGATAACGTTCTGGGAGATACTAACACCTTTATTTTTCCTCTTCTAGCTCCTTCTTCTATGCTAACCCTTAAAGCTTTGGAAATTAAGTGATGATGGGAAGCAACTCTTGTTTGAAGATCTTTTGGTAAACTATGGATCAATCTTTTAGCTACTTCTTCTGCCTTATTTATTCCTCTGGTGAATACTAGAGTAACATAATCATCATCTATATATTCAAGTAAAATTTCATTTATGTCAAACTCTATTTTTTCTACTTCAACTTCATTGGCTCTTGCAACTTCGATAACTTTGAAATAATTATCCTTAAATTTCTCAAAATTATCCAACGCTTCAATTACATCATCTCCAGCATTCTTTATTTTATCCTTATTTTTCCTCAGTTTTTCCCATATATTTTTCAAATTCTTTCCTAAAATAACGTAGGTTCTATTTTCCACTTTGAAAGGCTTACCTGTAATTATCGCTGTTTCTCTTTTATTTAGATTTGTATAAAATTTTGCCAAATCTTCAGGATTTTCTATCATGGCTGTTAAAGTAGCAATTTGTAAGTTCCTTTCATTAAACATTTTGATTAAATTCAATAAGCCGAGAATTAGTGCAATTTCTCTAGGAGAATAAAAATCAATTTCATCTATAACTATAAGATTGGCATATTTTATCACATTATGCAACAAAGATTTTCCCTTTTTTGCTATGTTTTTTATTTCAAACATTAGGAAAGCTGGATTTGTTACCAATATATCTTGATTTGAAAGAATTTCTATTAGCTTAGTCCTATTATATTCCTTTAAAAACTCACTTTTTTTAAGCGAATCTATAGCTAGACATTTTATACCGAGTTTTTCTGAATAAGTTTCTATTCTTTTAATTTGATCGTTTGCTAAAGCTAAAGTAGGATATATTACTAAAGTTTTGATTTTTTTACTTAAAACGTAAATTAACCAAGCTTCTGTTTTGCCAGAACCTGTTCCTGATTTTAAAATTAGATTTTTCCCTTTTAATAATTCATTATAAGCTTCATATTGGTGTTTATACAAGTATTTATTGCCTATATCCAATTCCTTTAGTTCAGGTAATATATCACAAAACCTCAGATTAATAATCTCAGGCTTAATTTCTTCCTCTTTAAAATAATAAAAATCATAACCCTTTTCCTTCAATATCGTTCCTGTATCTTTCACAATAAATATTTAAGAACTCGAATATATAGGATTAAAGCTTTTATTGCAACTCAATTTTTTATTTTTTATGAAGATATTCATAGTTAGCCATACACATTGGGATATTGAATGGTATTTAACCTTCGAGGAATACAGACATAAACTTTTAACCATGTTTGAAAAGCTATTTGAAACTTTAAAAAACGAAAAATATAAAGCCTTTCATTTAGATGCCCAAACGGTTCTTTTGGAATCCTTTTTGGAATTTAAAGATGACAAGAATTTAAAAGCTCTAATAAAAAAAGGTAAATTAATCATAGGTCCTTTTTATGTTCAACCAGATGAATTGCTTGCCAGTGGAGAAGGTTTGATAAGAAATCTGTTAATTGGAATAGAGGAAAGTAAAAAATTTGGGAAATACATGAAAGTTGGTTATCTCGTTGATACCTTTGGACATATACCTATGTTACCAAGGATTTTAAGAGGCTTTGGAATAAAGTATTTCATATTTTCAAGAGGTTTGGGAGACGAAGCTGATTCCTCATTGGAATTCATATGGGAATCCCCTGATTCAAGTAAAGTAATATGTTATTATTTACCTTTAGGATATTGCAATGCACATAGCTTAGGTTACGAAGAAAGTCCTTACGAATATCATATTTTTGAAATAAGTGATATTTGGAAAACAAGAATTATGAAAATATATTATGAGGAACCAAAGATCAATTTCGAGAAAGCTTATGAAAAGGTTAAAAAAGTAATCGAAAGATTAAGTAAATTCACCAATAATGATTTCCTCCTTTTGATGAACGGTTGTGATCATTTAATACCCCAATCAAACCTACCTGAAATTATAGATTATTTTAATAAAAAAGGAGAGTTTGAATTTATTCATTGTAAATTGGAAGATTTCTTTAAATATCTTGAAAGAAATTCTAAACATTTTAGCAAGCTTAAAGGAGAACTTAGAGGTAGCAAATACATGCCAATTTTAAGCGGTGTATATTCAAATAGAGTTTATTTAAAACAGCTTAATTTTAAAGCATTAATCTTAATGAATATTCTTGAAATTTTATCTTCAATATATTACTTATTTAAAAAAGAAAAAATTAAGGAAATAAAGTATTTATGGAAATTATTGCTTTTAAACCATTTCCATGATAGTATATACGGTACCGGTATAGATGCTGTCCATAAAGAAAACGAAGTAAGATTTTTAAAAGTAATCGAGTTGGCAACAAGCTTGATTTATGACCTTATGTATAAAATAATTCAAGAAAATAAATTAACAGAGAATAATTCTATAGTTGTTTTTAATCCTTTACCCTTTAAAAGAAAAGCGTTCGTTGAAGTTTGGCTNAATAACTTTGATATAAACGATGTTCTATTCTTCAAGAATAGAAGAATGATTCCCTTGATATTGGAAAAAGAAGGGAACAAAACAAAGATTGGCTTTTTAGCAGAATTCTCTCCTTTATCTTTTGAAAATATAAACATTTTAAAAGCAAAAAAGAAACATAAGAAAAATAAAATAAAAATAGGCTATGATTTCATTGAAAATTATTATTATATTATTAAATACCAAAACAACATTGTATATATCAAAGATAAAATTAAAAATTTATATTATAAAATTAGTTTAATAGATGAAATAGATTTAGGTGACGAATATAACTGTGAAATAAAAGGATTGAACTTTGATAGTAGTAAATCCTCTTCTGAAGTAACTACGATGGCTAATAGCTTTTATGCTGAATTAATACAAAGAATAAACTTAGAATTAAAAGAAAAGAATGAAGGAGACAAAACTATAAGAAATCCTTGCGAAATAAGATATAGAATTTATGAAGACCTTAATAGGATAGATGTTCGAATATTTTTTAGCAATAAATCCAAGGATCATAGGTTAAGATTAAAAATAGATTTACCCTTCGAAGTAGAGAAAGAATTTGCTGAAACACCTTTTTATGTTATAGAAAGAAAAAGTTACAATAAAATTAGAAGAGATGATTGGATAGAGGATCCTGAAAATACAAAACCATTCTTTTCTTTCGTAGATTTCATGGGAAAAGATGAGGGATTATTCATAATAACCAAAGGTCTACACGAATATGAAGTAGAAGAAAATAGAAAAGCAGTTTATATTACTTTGCTAAGAGCTGTAGGTTATTTATCAAGAGAAAAATTATCCCATAGAAAATGTGCTGCAGGACCAATAATAGAATTAAAAGATTCCCAATGTATAAGAGATTTTACTTTCGAAATTGCTTTAATTTCTCACGAAAAAGATTGGTTAGGAAATTCTTTGCATATTGAAGCATTGAATTATATATATCCTATAATAGCCTTCGAATCTAAATATTCAATAAATTCTTTATCCTTCATTGAAATAAAAAATCCTAAAATAGTTTTATCTGCAATGAAAATAAGCGAAAATGGTGAGGGAATAATTTTAAGATTTTGTAATTATTCAAATAATAAAGAAAAATTAAAAATTAAATTAAATAATTTATTTAATAAATATAAAATATATAAAAGTGAATTAAATGAAAAAATTATTAGAGAAATAAAGGATTTGGAAAGAATTTTTATAAATAATAACGATTTATTAACTCTTTTTATTAAATAATTATTTTATACTTATATGACTAATATTATTTTCATCTTTATAAACTTCAATAAATGTATCAAATATTGGATTTTCCTTAATATCTTCAATATGTGAAATAATTATTATTTTTTCATAGTCTTCTTTTATATACGAAAATAAATTTAGAATAGCTTTTCTGAATTCATAACTTAAAGGACCAAAACCTTCATCAACAATTAGGAATTTAGGTATAACACCCAATCTATATAAAGCCATGGCCTTGGCCAAAGCCAACCTTAGACAGAAGCCTATTATCGTTTTTTCTCCACCAGAATAAGTAGCCAATTCCCTTGCATATATATCATCTCTAACTATTACTTCTATTTTTCCTTCTGAATGTTTTATCTCAACAGTTTTTCCAGGAAGAATCTTTGATAAATAATCGTTCATGAAGAGTTCAATATCCTTCAAATAATTATTTAAAAGTATCAATGGAAAACCTCTTTCATTGAAAACATCGTTGCATAAAATTTCATATACTTGTTTTATCTTTTTCTTACTATTTATCATGTTTTCAATTTCTTTTAATTTAAGCTTTTTATCTTCAATTTCTTTGAGAGACGCTATTATAGAATTAATAATACCTTCATATTCGCCTATTTTCCTTGAATATTCAGCTATATTTCTTTCTATTTCTTCAACAATTTTTCTTTGATTTTCCAATTCGTTTTTTAAAGAATTATATTCTTCTATATTCGGTTTATATTTGAGCTTTTCTTCCAATGTTTTTATTTCATTTTCCATCTCGTTCATTTCCTCAATTAAATTGGGTAAGTTACTTTCATAGTGTTCAATAGTTGTAATTTTTTTGATTTTTTCGTCCCTTAATTTTTCTAATTTAATTTTCTCATATTCAATATTGATATTTTTATAGTCATTCAAAAATTTAGTTATTTCATTTATTTGTTTTTCAATATTTAATAATTCTTCTTTTTTAGAATTTAATTCAGATAATACATTGTTTTTATTAGATATTATACTTTCAAGATATTTTTCTTCAGCAATCTCTTTATTTAACTTTTCCAATTCTTTTTCAATAATATCAATCTCTTTTTCAATAATATCTATATTTTTATTAAGTTCTTTTAATCTATTGTTTAAATTAACTATTTCATTAGTATAATGGGATTTTAATTCAAGTATTTTATCTTCATTTAGTTTAGTTTTACATACAGGACATATTCCCTCCTTTGAGTCCTTAATAACATTTAAATAGTTATTCAATTGCTGAATTAAAGTTTCACTGAAAACTTTTTCTTTAATTTTTTCTTCACGATTAAAAATCAAACTCGAATATTTATTTTCCAGTTCAGCGATTTTTGATTTTAAATTTTTTAAATTTATATATTTTTTATTAGCTTCTTCTATTTCCCTCATTTCTTTTTCCAATCTTTGCAGTTCTTTCAATAAATTTCTTTTCTCATTATATTTAAGATTATATTGATGTTGTAAATTCAATAAATTATTAAATTCATTTATCTTTTTTTCGATTTCTTCTTTTTCTTTTAAAATATTATCCTTATTTTTTATAAGTTCTTTAATTTCTTCAATTTCTTTTTTTCTTTTATTTAAACGATCTTTTAATTCATTATAATTTTTTTCATAATATTCATATTCAATAATTTTCTTTTCTAATTCATTTATTTTATTTTGTATTAAATTTAATTTAATAAGTTCTGTATTTTTTCTATACTCCAATAATTTTTTACTTTCTTCTACATATTGTTTTCCTTGTATACATTTTTCTAAATTAATTTTATACTCATTTTCTTTTTTAATATTTTCTTTAATTATTTCAGCCTGACTAGTTAATTTATCTATTTCATTTTCTATCTGATCCCTTATTTTTTTAGCCTTTTCAAGATATTTGGAAAAGTCTAAGTTGAATGTTTTTAACAAAATTTCCCTCCTTTCCTTAGGTTCCGATTCTAATAGGTTAACAACTTCGCCTTGTCTTATAACTATTGAATTAAGAAAGGTTTTATAATCTAAGCCTAATTTTTCTTTAACAAACTCTTCAACTACTTTTACTGAAGCTGTAATTTTTTTCCATGAACCATCTTTAAATTCCTCTAATACAGCTATTGAAGGTTGATCTTTGTAAACTTCTCTTATTATTTTAAATTTTCTATCGTTAACGGTAAATATTAATTCAGCTTTAGCTTTATTGGAATTTACAGGAATTACGTATTTTAAACTTTCAGCTTTTTCTACACCATATGCTCTTGAAAATAGACAAAAGGTTAAAGCATCAACTATTAAAGTAGTTTTACCAGCTCCAGTAGAACCATACATACTTATTATATTACCTAACTTATCGAAATCTAATTCTTCTTTTTTATAGGTTGCGAAATTATCCAAAATAATTTTATTAATCTTCATTTTCTTGGATAATCCTTATAGCTTCTTCTTTAACTCTTTTAACCAATTCGTTATCTTTATATTTTTTGGTTAAATATTCAGTAAGCAATTCTTCCAAATTGGTCTTTTTAGTTAAATCTGCAATATTCTCTTCTTCTTTTCTTAAAAACTCAATCTTATAAGCCAAAACTTTTCTCTTTTCCTTAAGATATTTATCTAAAATATTTATCGATGGTTTCTTTTGATTTTTACTAAGCATTAAAATTATTCTTAAGATAGAATCCTTTTCTATATTCTCTTTATCAAGAAAGTTTATTATATCTTGTTCTGGATTTAGACTGTTTAAAATATTTATGTAACCTTTAGCAGGTATGGTCTTCATAGGCCTGGTATTTAGTTTAATTCTTTCATAATGTATTCTATCCTTTAATTCTATGAAAAGAAAATTCTTTTCTTCATTTTCTTCACTAAAATCCATTCTTTCTATGGAACCTGAATAGAAGATTTTATCTCCTATATTTTGAGGTGTATGTAAATGACCTAAACATACAAGTTCAATTTCTTCCCTTTCAAAAATTTTTCTAGGTATAGGAATTTCCCTTACAGCTTCTATTTTTCTTTCTGATCCTATTATGCCACCTTCAACGTAAAGATGCCCAACTACTACTAAATGATCGTAATTTTCTCCGTGAATTATTAATTCATTTAGTTTATCTTCAAATTTGGAAATAAAGTCAAAAGAATAAAGATAATGAAATAAAGGATACGGTAAACCTATAATTTTGATTTTTTCATTCGTATTTTTACTCTCTATAATTTCATATTTAGCTTCATCAAATATGTGAAGGTTTTTAATATTCAAGTTTTTAAAGCTTTTTAAAACGCTAAGTCTTTCATAAATTTTTGCGGTATCATGATTCCCTAGCGTTATTATTACATCTATTTCGTTATTCAAAATTTCTCCTAATATTCTAGAAAACTCATTTAAAATTTTAAGAGAAGGTCTGGGATGGTGAAAAACGTCTCCGGCAATTATTAGAAAATCAGCCTTGTTAGTTATTGTAAAATTTTTTATTACTTCAAAATTTTTAATTAAATCATTTAATCTAACTTCGTTAATTAATTGGGACGATTCAAATTCATTAAAGCCTATTCCTAAATGAAAATCAGCTGTATGAACAATTTTAACCATATACGTTAATAATTAAAATTTTATTTTAATTTTTTAACAACCCTAACCTAAATAAGAAATAATGAGCGAATATGCTATCTTCTTTCAATTTTCTTTATTATTTTTGTTAGCATTCTTTCTTATTTTAATATTTAAGCTTCTCAAACTGTCTTCTATTGTCGCTTTTATTTTAACGGGAATAATCTTAGGACCTTTATTAAAAATCGTAGATCCGACAAATCCAATATTTTTGTTTATGAGAGAAATAGGAATGATTTTAATAGCCTTCGAAATAGGACTTTCCGTCAAATTGAGCTTTCTAAGAAAGGAATATCCCATTGTAGTTTTAGTTTTAATCTCAGAAATAATAATCATTTTTACGATAGCTTTCATATCAGGAATATTGATAAATCTGTCAAATTATGAAATTATAATTCTTGCACTGATAGCAGTAAATACTAGTACCTTTATAGCTTTTAAGCTTATGGAAGAAAAAGGATTAATTAAAGAATTCGGCGGTAAAGAAGTTAAATTAACTTTGGCTGTTGCAAGTTTTGAAGATTTAGTGACAATTATAAGTTTGACTTTGTTACCTTTAATTTTTCTTAGAGAAATTATAACTTTAGGTTACATAGCTTCTTTAATAATTAACCTGATAGTAACAAGCATAGCATTAATAGGCTTTGGTCTCTTCTTAATAAAAAAATTCATTGTGAAAATATATAAATTAGGTGAAGAAATTATATTTTTCTTTATAATTTCAACTCTATTATTTATTACTTGGATTTCACCCTTATTAGGATATTCAAAGATATTCAGCGCTTTTATAGTAGGTTTACTTTTAGCTGAGACAAGAATCGCAGAAATATTCGTTGATAGAGCCAAATGGGTTAGAGACCTTTTTGCTTTCGCTTTCTTTGTTTCAATAGGATTATTTATGCCTATAGAAATTAATTTAAATTTGGTATTAAGCTTAATTGTTATTATATTTATTATTATTTTTAGTAAATTTTTTGCCTTTATTTTTTCTTTCTGGGCTTTTATTACTAATTTAAAAAATTCAATAAGAATAGGTTTTTATATGATAAATATTAGTGAATTTGGCTTAATAATAACCAATTTGGCATACAGCTTGGGAATAATAAGCAAAGAGTTAATACTTACAAGTGTCTTAGCTATGATTATATCCAATATTCTTTCCATAATGTTAATTAATAACGAAAAATTATGTCTCCCATTAATTGAGAAACTATTTCCCTATAAAAATCAGATGGAGATCTTTTTCGGAAAATTTAGAAATTATTTAAGTTACACAAATTCTAAATTTTTAATAATTAGAAAATTCTTTGCAGAAATTATTATAATATTTTCTTTAATATTTGTTTTTTCAAGTATATCTTTATTTTTAATTGGATATATAGTTAATATTCATAACATTTTATTTAAAGAAATTATTATAATTACACTATCAGGTTTATTTTTTATAATAATATTTGAATTATTTTTAAGTTTTTATAAAATATTAAAAAAATTATTAATTGAAATTATTTATTATAATTATGAACAAAAATCTGTAAAGAAATTAATATACTTAATATATTTTCCATTTGCTTTAATCTCTATTTTATTTATTTCAGTCCAATCATACATATTTTTTGTTAGAATATTTAATATGGTACATCTTATATTTCAATTTAATATAATTTCCATTTTACTGATGAGTATAATATTATTATTTATCATATATATTAGAAAGTATTTGAAGAAATTTATTGAAGAAATTCAGAATATTATTAAGGGTTAGTTTTTATTGCTTCTTGATATAAACTCTCCCAATAAATTAACTCGTACTCTTGTATCATTTTTGTAGTTTTGAAAACTTTTTCAAAATTTATATCATATTTCTCTAAAATTTTTAATGCCAAAAATTCGATTTCTCGTTCCCATTTTGAATCAACAAAGAAGGAAACTTCTGGGAAATTGTATTTTTCTTGTAAAATTTTACCCATTTTGTTTATGTTCTCAATAAATATGGGGAAGTTTATTAATATTGCGAATATTTGTTCTTGTATTGGATGAAATAAAGATAATTTAAGCAAAAAATGGGTGTATGCTACTACAGAAGGCAAAGGATAAATTTTTTCCTTTTCAATATTGAAATAAGTTATTAATCTTTCCAATCTTTCCAAAGCTATCTGATGCCCTTCTAATAATTTAAAGAAAAAGGTGTTATCTGGATAATCTGATCTCGAATACATAATTGCTATGGCCTTGGCATCGTTTGAAGCTATGTAATATTGTTGTTCTGAAAATAGTCTAACAGCATTTAAATTAAATTTTAATTCGCTAAGACCTTTAATATAATTATTTCTCAGTATTTGAGAATTTATTTCTGATAAACTATATCTTAATCTCTCCAAAATTTCTAAAGGTATCATAAAATTATATAAATATGTAAATATTTAATTTTCTATGAATTACGCTANGCTTGCAGCAGGAGTTATAATTAGTGCAGGAATGCTAATATTCCTTTTAAGCGGCACACTCTCTTTTTTAATTTACTTATTTGAACAGAACCCTAATGATATGTCTGCAGATTATATTTATANTTATTTACAAAATAATATTATTAAAAATACACTGTTTTGGATAGGATTAATACTAATTTTTGCTTCTTATCCCATTTTACCCAAACCAGCTATATGGCAAACATATAATATGTTAAAATCACAAGTTGAATTTGTAACAAAAGAAGAAGTTAAATCCAGAATTAAAAAATTAGGATTATTTATGTTAACCAGCAAAATTATTACCATTTTAGCTTTAGTATTTTTAGCATTATTTTTATTTGAATTAGGTATAGGTTTTTATTCTATAATTAACTACGTTTTCTTTCAAAAAACAACGGAAACTTTTGATTTTCTTAGATTCTTATTCGAAATATTTCCTTTGAACATCTTATTAATTTTAGTAATAATAGTTTGGTCATTAAAGATTTTAATGAACAATCTTGCATGGTTAATGGATTGGTTTTTATACAAGGAAAAACCCGCTAACTATAAGACTAGTTCAATAATACATATTGCATTATTGTATTTGTCTTGGATAGTGCTAATAATAATATTTTACATTTTGGCTAGTTTTAATAAATATATTTAGTTTCCATTAATAATTTTGTCTTGACACCTTCGGATTTATATATAAATGAATTAAAGAACGCATTAAACGACATGTTTACTCTATCATTTAACGTAGTTTATTATTTACAGTACTTTGTATTCATTTGGATATTCGTAGGTGTAATGTTTTCGGTAGTGTACTATTATAGACCTACAAAATAGTTTAAAAAAATTTTGTAGAATTAGGAGATTTTTTTTTATTGTTGAGCTACACCTACTGTTAATACAGCCAGAGTAGTTAAATTCGACTCTGATTTTTTAAAATAACCTATGTAAACGTATCTATAAGGTCCTTCGTAACCTGACCAAACGTAAATTGTTTTATCTTCAGCTTTTTCAAAATCTGGAGAAGAAATTAAATTTTTAATAAATAGTTCTAAATTATTTTTTTTCGTGAGAATAAATATAAGTTGTGTATCCAATCCTTTCTACTATATTAGCTGAACAATAAACAACATCTTTAGCTGTATAACCTAGTTTTTTGACTATCTCCTTTACATCTTCTTTGACTTTATAAAGGGGTACGGAAGTTTCCATACTAATAAAAAAAGTTATAAAAATAAAAACTAAAATTATTTCTTTTCTTTTATTAAAGTTTTTAATGAAGCTTGAATCTTAGGTAAGATATGCTTAATATATCTCCATCATTATATCTAAAGATTTCTTTGTTTACTTATCCCTTAAAAGTCCCATAACAGAGAATTCAGGGAACTTTTCGCTCTTTGATATTTTTCAAAAGCCTCGCTTATACCAATTAATCCTTCCACCATACTATTCCTAAAACATTGGGATTAACCTTTTCCATCACGTAAGGTAAAGCTAACAAAGTAGCTAAAGTTTTAATGAATGCAGATGGAGACGAATAAAATTTTTATGACTTTATTATAAAAGTCAATAATAGTACTACCAAAGGTGGAAATATCGCTATTAAAAATTGAAACCCAAGACCTAAATGTTCTAAAATAAACCCAGATAAGGGAGCTCCTATAGCTATTCCAAGTAAAGAAAAACCTTGAACAATTCCACTTCCTCCTCCTCTCCCGCTACCGTTTACTCTTGCAGGAATATAACTTGATGAAAAGAATAATATACCTAAGGAAAAACCTAAAGTAATGCTTCCGATTAAGTACAATATATTTACATTAGCTATTTTTAAATAATAAATTTTGTTAATTTCAGAAATTATATATAAATATAAAAATACATTGGATAGAATAGATACAAATAATCCTAACCTAAATGAAAATAATAAACCTTTAATATTTATAATTCTTGAAGATAAATAAAAGAAGGGAATCGCTGAAGCAGTAGCTATTGCCATAAAGTATCCTACATAAGATGCAGCTATACGTTCAGGATAAAATGAAGTTAAGGTTGTTCCTAGCGAACCTACAATTACGCCATTTATATAATATATAGCAAACATTGAAAGGAAGGCTAAGGATAATTCTTTAATATTCTTTTTTATAATTTCGCTGCTTTGCTTTATACTACTTTTATATAAAGTAGGGATTTCCGTTATCGAAATAATAAACAATGCTATTGAACTTAATATGAGTAAAACAATAAAAATCGATGAAAAACCTAAAAATCTTACCAAAATTGAAGCCGTAGCTGAAGCAATAATTATCGCAATGGCAGTAAAGCTCCAGAAAGTAGCCAAAGAAAATCCTATCCTTCTCATAAGAAAATCACCTATAATTGCTATAGAAGCTGGAAATATTAAGGAATCAAAAATAGCATGTAATATTCTCACTAAAATTAAAAAAGTGTAATTCGGAGCAAATAAATATAATAAAAAAACTAAAGAATCAGATATCAATGCTATAATCAAACCCCTTTTTCTTCCAATTTTATCTATAATCATTCCCATTATAATACTGCTTGGAATAGCCACAATAGAATATAACCCTGCTATTAAACCAGCCAAAGTTTTAGAGGCCCCTAAACTTTCCGCATAAACAGCTATTATCGGAGAAATGATTGATGTATCCACAACTCCTATAAAGCCTAAAAAGGCAACTATAAATAATAAGTTAACTCTCATACATTTAAAATAGCTAAAAAAATTTAAATCTTTATTTTCTTTTTTTTATATAAAAATATACAAAGAAAAAGGATTAAAAAGCTATAGTAAATAATTACTATTATGAGATTAAGAATTATGCATATATCGGATACACACATAAGCGATTTTGGACAATTCAATGAGAAAGCCTTTAATAATTTTCTTGAAACAGTAGATAAGTTAGATAAAAAACCAGATATCATAATACATTCGGGAGACGTTGTGGATAACGGTGTACTAAGCGAATATGAACTGGCTAAGGATTATCTAAAATCTCTGAACTTTAAAATGTTAGTTTGTCCTGGAAATCATGATGATAGAAACGGAGGAGGAGCATTATTTGCAGAATTTTTTGGACCTAGTGATTTTGAATACGAAACCGGGAAATTTAAAATATTTATAATGAATAGCCCTCAGCCAGATAGAGATGAAGGGAGGTTGGGAAGAAGAAGACAGTTTTATTTACAACAGAGGTTATCAGAAATAGGCGATTCTTATTTTAAAATAATTGTATTTCATCATCATTTAATACCTGTTCCATACTCAGGAAGAGAAGTAAACGTTTTAGAAGATGCAGGAGATGTTCTTGACCTAGTTTTAAGAAACAATGTTAATTTAGTTTTAATGGGTCATAGGCATGTCCCATGGTCTATAAAAATAAATAATACAATATTAGTGAATGCTGGAACAATTTCTTGTTTAAGAACAAGAGGTAGATTCGGAAATTCATTTAACATAATAGAAATTGATGAGGAGAATATTTATATAGAAGAAATAAAAGTAAATGGAGAAAAAGGAAAACAAATAGGATATAAAACAAAATCTATATTAAAATTTTAAATTTTTTAAAAAATAAAATTCGCTAAATATTTAATAACCAGGTATATCTACAAGGCTTTTTTGATTTTCATAAATACGTTTAAAAGTCTTTACCATCTCTTTATAATCTGCTATAGTTATTACAGCAGGTATTTTTACCATTTCTCCAAAAACTAATGCTTCTCTCCTTTTTAGATTGGAAATTACAGGTTCAAACAAAGATGAAAATTTAAGACCCTTTGTAACACACGAAATATCCTTTGGTTCTGTTAAAGAGAAAACAAAATTGTTCCAAAGCATTGCCATAACATCATCTGCAATTTGTGAAGGTCTCTGATCAATTACACATAAAAGAATTCCCCTTTTCCTTAATTCTCTAGCTATATTTCCAAAAGGATTTTTATAATATTCTGTAGGGGAGAGAAACTTATGCGCTTCCTCTAAAAATATTATTATTTTATACTTTAATTCTTCACCTTTCATTATTCTCCTTATCGCTTCATTCCATATTCGCATAGAGATAATATTAGCTATAAACGTGTAAACTCTTACATCGTCACCGTATCTGCCCATACTTACTATGACGCTTTTATTACCATCGAATAGTTCGTTAACAATCTTATCAACAGAATCAGTTCCAGGATTTTTAGAAATGAAATCAACTTTACTTAAGTATCTTAATTTACTTCTTCCAGAGTTTAAAGCGTAGAGCGCACCTTGAGATATTTTTTCCCTTATTTTTTCTTTAGATTGTTCTTCTGTCTTCTCTGATATCTTTTTATGTTCTTCAGATATAAATATGTCAAAGAGATAATATATCCATGGATTTTTAAGCTCGATATTATAGTTTTTAGCCTTTTCTTTAAAAATATTATTATATATTGCCTTGAAATCAAACAAATAGTCTATAAACGCATCACTTAAATTGAAAACTTCTTTTACGTTTATAATATCCTCCTCAGATATGTTTCCTACTTTAATTTCAAATTTCTCCAATCCATATTCCTCAGCTAAAATATGGTCTGGAGATAAAATAAGAAATTCATTCTTAAATATTCTCCCAACACCATCTTCATAATCCCTACCATGTTGATCCTTTACTTTTAAACCATATTCGCTATGCATATCAAAGATTAATAGTTTAACTTCTTTTTCAAAACTCTTTGTTTTATTCCCCAGTATTATTAAACTTGCAATTATATTACCTAACATGGTTTTACCTGCACCCGCTTTACCAAATATTCCAAAAGATCCTCTTACAAGAATATCGATATTGATAGGTATCAAGTTCTGATGCTCTATTTCTTTTAAAGGATATTTTACGTACCCTATGCCCCAGTTTATCTTATTATCAACTTTTCCGTAGAAAATTTCAATATCTTCTTTAGTGGAAGGAAAAACTTTGGATAAATAAGAAGGTATTGTATCCACATCTTCTGTTGAATATTTTGTTGTTTGAGAAAGAGGAATTACGTGTATTGCTGAAGAAAAAACACCGTAGTTGTTAAACAATTCCTTAGTACTTTTTGTTATATCTTTAACTCTTTCGTTTAAGAACCTACTCTCTATATTTGCCAATTTACTTGCATGTTGGGAACCTTTTATCAAAGAAATGTTTGCTATCAATCCTAAATATTTCCTTTTATCACCATTTATAGTAACAAGTGAATTGGAAGAAATTTCTTCAACGTAAGAGGATTTATTAAGTTGAACTAATATTCCTTCAGATAAACTAGCACCTATTACTTGACCAATTTCATTTTTTTCACTCATTTAATATTATTTTGTTTTTCACAAATTAATGAATATTTCATTTAAGTTTTCAACCAAATACTCCAAACCATTTAAAATTAAACTTTCTTGTATAGACTTTATTATTTTNGCCATTTCTTCTTTTTCAAAAAATTGGGATATATAGCCTATGAATGTATCCATGAAAAAACTAAACGAAGCCTTTTCTTCTCTAGATAAGGAATTATAAACTAAAGGTAAATAGTTAAGTCTATAATGATTGTTTACTATATGAAAATCTCTAATATACTGAGGAGAAGGTTGGTAAACTAAATCATGTATCCATGGAATTTGTCTTGGCCTTTTTTGATAAAATTTACCATTTTCATAATATCCTATTGTTATTGCTTTACAAGTCATTATTAACTTATCCTTTATGTCTGCATAATCCTTTTCTATTTGTTCTCTTGTTCTTTTAAGCGGAGAAGGTATTTCTTGCGACAAAGAGCTTTTTGGATCCATTTTTATTCCAATCACCATTCCATTTATTAATATGTTGTCTGCAAGAACAATTACTATCGAAGAATATTCTGGAGATCTTTTTGGATTGTAAACTTGGAACTTAAAATCTAAATGAGATGAAGAGATTATTTCTCCTATGGATTCCTCAATATTTGTTTCTTTTATTTTATATAACCAATCTGTCATATTATTCTAAATATCTTTCTTTCGGCTTTTTTTGTTAAAGTTAATCCATAGTTTTTAGTTTCCTTAATCAATTGATCGTTAATATAATTAAGAATAAAGTTTTTATCGTTATCATCCATATATGCTGCTTCATGAGCTCTTTGCATACAGTAAGGATAACCGTTACCTATTGCGCTTTGAAGATATACGATTTCATGTATTAAATCCACTTCATTTATAATCTCTTCAGGAAATTCTACTCGTAATATATTATCTTGGGATATTTTTAAGTAAAAAGCATAAATATCCAATTTCGCTTCTCTTAAAAACGGATTTTTAACTTTAAATACAGGACTTCTTTCACCATCTTCCAATACAGCGTTAAAGAATTTTCTATCGTTTATATATTTTAAGTTGAGATTATAAGTTTTGTTTAATGCAATAATAAAAGTTTTACTTAAAGTATAATANACTGAAATAGGATAGGTATCATATTTTATTAAAGCGTCTAAATTTTCCTTAAGTTTTGAAAGTATTATATTTCTTGTATTTTGATTAAATGAGTACAAATGGGAAGAAGAAAAACTTTCATCAAAGAATATAAATGATTTAGATAAATCGAACTCATTCGCTATCTCTTCTATAGCTTTTAATTCACAATTAAGTCTTAAATAATCTAGAATCCATTTAGGTAAACTTTCTTCCTTTAACAAATTTTCCAAATCGTAATTACTAAAGAAAAAAGGCAGATTTCTTTCCAAATATTTAGAATTTAAATAATCATAGGAAAAAATTCCTATATTTACCACTAAGAATAATGGAATTATATGAGTCGAGATCAATTCACTTGTATCTATACCTATAACTTTAAATTTAGATAATTGATCAGAAGCCCACCTATTATCTTGCGTTCCTTTTATTTTTTCAAAATAAAATTTAGGTTTAATTTTCTTTTCAGTTTCTATCAATTGAATATTCTCGTAATAATATTCATTAAAATAACCTTGATTTATTTTGGCTAAATTAATTTTTTCATAAATTTCGTTAAAATTTATTATTTGTTCTTTTTCCTCTTTCAATTTTTCTCCAAGCAACCGAATCTTATTTTTGGTTTCACTAATGAATCTTTCTCTATTTAGCATCAATATTCATTTATTTAAAAAATATTTTTAATATTAACTTGGAATAGAGTTTATCCTTGTCTCTAGAAGAAGTTTTAGTTTAAAGTAATATTCTGACTTCTTCCTGCCTTAAAGGAAAGGTTTCCCCTCATTGATTCATAGCTACATATCTCACATTAAAACAATCGAGAGACTCAGAAAACTCCCATAATTAATTATGTAACGGTAAAAATTTTATTACTCCATATTCTTCAATTTAATCCTAAATTTAAAATAAAATGAAGAAAATTAACTATCGTTGGTTAAAATGTAATTGTGGTTATGAAAATGATAGAGGGATAATTGCAATATTCAATATTTAAATTTTCTTATGGCTAGGAATTTTTTGAAGATTTTTTACTAAACACTTATTCTTTTTTCTTTAAACCAGTACAAAGAGAAACGAAGCGCATCCAAATAGCTTTGGGAAAGGGCTAAGAGGAAATTTATTAAAGCAATCTTCATTGCAACAGTTGCTCTGATTAAAATATCCTAAAAGATGGAAAAGAAATAAAGAATACTATATATAGGATAAGATGTTTCCATTTAAAAGCAAAAAGGATTTGGAAGATTTTTCTAAGAAGATTGGTAAACAAATTGTTTGCTATGTTATTAAAATGAATTCAAATGTTTAGATTTTCGAAAATCTAAAGAATTTATAAAAAGAGTTAATAAGCTACCTAAAAAATTAAGAAATAAGCTCTATTTTAACAAATATAGAAAAATTCAATATTGGATTAAAAATGGCAATTTGAGAAAAGAGGTTTATTCCCTCCCCGTCCCTNNNAGGGACGGGGTTTTCAATCGATGCGAAACAAACGATAATTTTAGCTCTTAACGGAAAAAAGAAATATCCTTAGTCGATAAAATCGAGAAATTAAGTTTTAAAATAAATTAAATATTCAGATTATTTTAAATTATTAAATAATTAGCATTTTTTCAAAAATTTCAAAATTTCTTCACCCAAAGTTTCCAATGTTTGACCCCAGTTTTCTCTTGTCAAATTCACCAACTTTTTATTAGGAGTTGCAATATCAAAATAGTTGAGATGTTTCCTATGTAAAACAGCAAGTAAAGGCTTATCTGATTTTAATATCTTCTCAATCACTTTTCTAAAATCTTCGCTATATAACTCCATTGTACCTATTTCATCGCAAACAATAATTTCTGCTTCATTAAGAGCTCTGTTTAAAGCTTCTACTGCAATGTATCTTATATCTTCCAAATTTATTACGTATTTCCCAAGCCTTGGACCCTTTATTTTTAACTTTTTTGAAGCTAAAATACCTTTATTTTTAGTTTTAATATCTATAATTTGAAAACCTATTCTTTCATCTCCTTCTCTTATCTCTTTTGTTATTATACCATCAACATTGATCCCTTCTTTTTTTAATCTTTCAGTTATTAGCATTACTAACGTTGTTTTACCGCTGGCTGGCTCTCCAGTTATAAACCATTTCATTCTAAACTATAAAATTATTTTAAAGATAAATTTATTCCATATTTCCTTTACCAATTCACCTCATATTTATAAAAATGTCTCCGAATACGTGTTTTTTGATCCCTTCAGAAATTAGTTTAAAACGATATTTCTCATTCTTTCTTCATATACTTCATTACTTACAAAAGCAAAACTCTACTTGGCTGAAGTTGAAACAGAACACAGAGGAGGACATAAATTCATTGCTGAGTTAGATCTTCTATATCTTTAGCGGCAGTTTATACGCTTGAAACTCTTGCACTTAACTAAATCTGTTCATAGGACAATTAGAAATAATATGTCCAGAGAGATATTTGCACTAATTGGTCTACTTTTAAAAAGCGTTATAAGGAACCAACTTTGATTTCATAGTTTAATAGGAAAGAATTGAAGTTTTTTCTAGGACTAAATAATTGCAATCCATATAATTGATGGGACTTATAGAATAATAATAGTTATTTTAACATAAATTGACGGTATGTTTTGAAAAGACTAAGAATTTCAAGACCATTGGTATCACTTATTACCCTTAAGTAAGCACTCGACATGTTTAACTAATAAGAAATCCTTACGTTACCAACAGCTTAATAGCTAATTTTTCAGAAAACTAAAATTCTGAATATCTTAATCTATAACTTAAAATTACAAAAACAATGATTTAATGATATAAAAGTTTTAAATTATTATAAGTTATCATACGACTGTTCTTACCAATTTTTTAAATATTCTTCTAACCATTATCATTGTTCCTGTTCTAGACTTTTTTAATCTATTAGCAAGATCTCTTATAGTAATTTTCTTTGGATAATCTAAGTAACCTAGCTCTATAACTTCCTTCAAGAATTCCCTTTCATTATCAGATATGAGCAAATCTTTGATATTCATTCTTTCAATGTTTATCAAACATACACCATTATTAAATAATATATCTTTCATCTTTATATTTCCATTACTAATAATGTATAGATTAATATTTTTCTTTGTCATAATAAGTCTATTTATATAGTTATTCCTAATGAAATATTTTATAGGACAATTATAGCTACATTCCATAATTAAATATTTTGAACGATTATTTCGAAATAATTTTATATGATTAGGTTTGTTTAGATTTTGTTTTGACTCCTTCAATTTTATTAATAGATGTAAAGATTCATTATTTAATTTGTATCCTATAAATTCACCATAATTTAAAACTTTTAATAAAAATGGGCATGGTTTAAATGATACTCTATAAGCTTTCAATGGCACAATATTTAAACAAGAAAGAAATATATAAAGTTATCTATGCAAAACTATAAAAAAATATATTTTTACCAAATTTTTGGTAAACCTTCTAAGCGTATAAAACTTACAAAGTAAACTGCTAACATAATAATAACTAATAATATTATAACTATAACCAATGCACCTGTTTTCTTTGATTCTTTTTCGTCTTTTATTTCGATTGGACTTATTAGTCCTTTTAATAATTCGGTTGCCGAGCTTGCTTTCTTACTTACTAAAATAGTTAAGATTATGTTTAATATGAATAAAATCCCTGATATTATAGCTATTAAAGCACCTATGCCTAAGAATATAGCAGGAGTGAACCAATTATGTTCTATTAATTCCTCATAACTGATAAACGTTCTTCTAGGAGAACCTAACCATCCTAACCAAGTCATACTTAAAGCTAATATAAATATTCCAATAAAGAAGAGATAGATTTGTATAGTAGCTATTTTACTGCTCATTAATTTTTTCTCTGTCAACAAAGGAACAATATAATAAGATAAACTCATGAATGCTAAGCTGGTACCTCCGACAACTGTTAAATGAAAATGACCTGGAACCCACATTGTATTATGGAACAAAAGATTTGGTTGAAGTGTAGTTTGTGGTTGAGCAGTTATTCCTCCAATTCCAAACAAAATCATCGATAAAAGCATACCTGAAATTGCAGGGTTTCTCCATGGTATTTTCTTGAGCCAACCTAAAAGGCTGGTATGACCAGAAGCTCTTAAAGTTGCTTCAACACCGCCAAGTAAAGCTAAAGCATGCAGCATCGAAGGAACAGATAAAAAGTGAGATCCAACACTACCGCTTGCTTGCTTAAATATAGTTGAGAATCCAGGATCTACTAAAATATGATGTCCTATTCCAGGAACAACGAATAAAGTATACATCGCAAATGCAATCCTTGCATATCTTTCATTTATGAACTTAGCTGCAACAAACCCGGTTCCTAAGGCAATTAAAGCATACCAAACTGCAACCATAGCAGTGACGTTAACGTATTGCGCCGAGTGTCCAAGACCCCAGAAAAACCATCTATAAAACATTACATCACCCTTTAATCCGTAGTTTGAACTGAATAATAGAGCATAAATAAGTGCAAAAACCCCATGAGCTACAACGACTAAACCAATTATTGCTGCAATGCCTGCACCCCATGTAACCAAAGGTAGATGGCCTGTATATTTACCTTCTATTCTTGCTTTATATAACGTTAAAAAGAAATTAACTACAGCTATAGCTACGCCTAATGCGAAAAGCAGATAACCTAAATAAAATATAGGAGGAGCACTTAAAGGAATATAAGCAGTGAATAAGACGATTGAATTCCCTGTAATATTCATTACATTCATTATCAACCAACCGATTAACATGAGAATGAATGATAACCAGCCAAGTCTTATGCTATATAGCGGTGCATTGAGCAAAATTGTAGCAACAAAATATATCAATGCAACTTCAAACCATAATATCCAGAATATTAGCATATTAAAGCCGTGTAAATTCAACCAATAATAGTATGTATGTTCCAACCTTAACTGTTCAAGGAGAACAAAAGATGACCTAGTTAAACCTACAAAAATCGCCGCAATACCTCCTATTATAAGAGAAATGATCCCCATTAGAAAGTTAAATACTATTAGTCTTTGAGAAGCTAAGTGAACCAGCAGTCCCGTTGCCATACAACGTCTAAAACCTGTTTCTGTCATATCAAACCACCTCTATAGTAGCAGTCATTAAATGATGACCAGAACCGCAATATTCATTACAATGTATGTCATAAATTCCAGCTTTATCAAAAATTATATGTATAACATATGCCATTCCTGGCATTATCATTAAATTATAAACTGTTCCATCCTTCCCTATTATGCTAAGCCCATGAAGTACATCTGCGCTAGAAATATGAATTCTATAAGTAACACCTTTTTTTAAAATAATTTTCGAAGGAGTAAAATAGAATTGATGTGCAACAATATATACATCAACATCCTCAGGTATTATTTTATCTTTATATAAATTTGCGAATGTTGTAGCTAATTTGTCAAACATGCTAGGACTTATGGCATAGCTTTCAATAGGTACTTGATGATATGGATCTATAAGAAACCAACCAACCGTTGTTGCAGCAAGTATTATCGCTACGATAAAAGCAAGAATAAACCACGTTTTTTCTTCTTTAGTAAATGGCTTATACCACTCTTCTAAACTTCTTGGAAAGAGCGTCATGTTACCACCCCTTCGGAGTTAAAGGATACATATGCATGTTTGATGCCTCAATTAAGGCCCAGGCACCATAGACTAGAGATATTGCCATGGCTAATACTGCCCAAAACCAAAGGTTATCTAAAAGCAATGCTGTGATTTTATTCATTTTTACTCATACATTAAGTAATGAAAACGTGTTTAAATATATTTACTTGGACATATCCAATAGATTGTTTTTATTGAGAAAAATTTTAATAAAGAACTTATTATTTTTTAATAATCTTGATTCTTTATTTAGAAAATCATGAGTTAAATTTAATTCTTATAGTCTTGATGTTTATTTTTCTTATAAAGAAAAATAAACTTTGAAGATTTAACTGAAGTGACGTTTGCATTCATCATGATAATAGGAATACCTTTGACAGGAAGTATAGCTGACGGAATAGGTTTAGCTTTTATAACTTATACAATTATAGCTATTAACAAGAAATTTAAAAATATAAACATAGCCACTTTAGTAGTTACAACGATATTCATAATATTTTCGTAATGGTATCATTCCATACTTAATTAATTCAATTTTTAAATATGCAAAAATAATTAGAATTCATATTATAAATCAAATTAGTATTTACTAAGATTTAGGATCTTTTTATTTATTCATGACCACCTTTAAATGTTTATTGGCATTGATGGAGAGAAATTCAAAAAATTTAATAGCAAGATTTTATATATTCTAAAAATAAGTCAAACATGGCTGGCATAAAGGATGCGAGGATTTTAGGAGGTATAGGCTCAATACTCTTAATTTTACCCTATACAAATATAGTTGGACTCATATTAATACTGATAGCTCTTAAGTTTATAGCGGATGAAACTAAAAAATCTGATATATTCAATAATGCTCTATATGCTATTATTATGGGGATAATCGGATTAGCTATATTATCCTTCTCTTTCTTTTCATTGATAAGTTTTTTCACTCTTAATATATTTGCAGTAACCTTTTCCTTAATCCTCGTTGCTATAGCTGCTGTAATATTAATAATTAGCATGTGGTTTTTTAAAAAAAGCTTAGATGAAACAGGCAATACTTTCAATATAGGTTACTTCAAAACAGCCGGCTCATTATTTTTTATAGGTGCAATAATTGCTATAACTATAATAGGAGCAATAATTACTTTTATCCTATTCTTTATAGGTGCAATATTTCTAATAATTGCATTTTTCTCTTTACCTGAGCAATACCAAGTACCTCCTAAAGTACCTGTAGAACCAATTTAAATTAATTTTTTAAAAATAAGATTTAATTCAAACAGATTTCTATATAGCCTTTATCTTATTCATAGTAACTTATTCTGCAATAATAGTTAGTAATGTAAAGAAAAGCGGTTTCCCTATATGGCTAGTCATGAGTATTGGTGCTTCAATAATGGTTCTTTTTGGAATAGTAAGTGTCAAAGAAACCTATTCTTCTATCAATCTCCGTGTTATTGTTTTCTTGTTTAGCATGTTAGCATTTGCTGCGAACCTTGAAATTTCAGGTGTAATAGAAGTTTTTGCAGTATCTTCTGATTTCAATACGGTATTTTCGTATATAGCCTTAATAGAAACATCATCAAGCAAGTCTCTTATGCTATTGATTAAAAGGAGTTCCATTCACTTTTAATGATTAAGTATACGATTCTTCCATTCTGTAAATATTCTCTGATATTAGCCAATGGAATTTATTAAATTCTGCTCATTTAACAGATAATAACCATATAAAATAAGATATGAACCAATATACATGCTGAATCGTCTCGCTAAACAACTTCAGATTTATACGAACAAGGCTTAAGCTCTTTAAAATCTTTCAAAGATCCACCATATAAGCATTTATTTTATCAAGTCGAACATTTACCAAATTCTTTATTAAAACTAGAACCTTTAGAGGTTCTGAACTCATTCAAGTGTAATTTCAAAACTTTATAAGAAATCATTGATTAATTAGCATTACTTAATGCATAGACATAAAAATATTTTGCGAAGGCTGATAAAAACAAAATTGAAAAAAGACAGTCTGAGATGCTCGATTTGATTGTTTATCAATGCAAAAATTTATTCTAAGAAATGGTTAAATCGTTATTCAACATGCTTTTTAGTTTAATAAGTTTTTAGGCATTAATATTTCGTGGTGAATAAGGATTTTTTATAATCTTCATTTTCTAGCTCGATTATGCTAATCACCAATCCTGAATGAGGAAAAATATGAGGAAAGTTTCCTCTAGCTTCTAACGTATTGGCATCAACATGCTCTGCGAAAAGCATCAAGTCTGTCGAACATTCAATCATTTTCCTTATAATTTTTCTAGCTTTCTCTAGCTCTTGTAACCTTATATAGACTCTTGCAAGCCAAGAAGAACAAAGTAAAAAAGGATGTTGTACTTCGCCTAAAAAATCTCTCTTATATCTAAGGAGAAGTCCAAAGGAAACTTGCAATTCGTTTTCTATTCGCTTTAATGTAGAAAGAAATCTAGGATCATTGACATTAATGAAATCATATAAAGGAAGAGTTAGAAGAGAAGCATCGACATCTTTTGAACCGTAATACTTAACAAAAGATTTGGTTTCGTTAGAATAACCATTTGTTAAAATATCCTGTTTTATTTCTTCTGAAATAGCTTTACATTCATAAGATAAATCATTATAACCTAATCTTGAAAATATTCGATAGGCTCTGTCCATTGCAACCCAGTTCATTAATTTTGTATGAACGAAATGTTCTCCTACATCCCTTTCTTCCCAAATATTAGTGCTTTTACTTCTCCAAGATTTCTTGACCCAATCAACTATCGCCTCGATAACCCACAAATTCTGAATAATATAATCTATGTCGGAGGTGGCCAAGAAATACTCATAAAGGCAGTTCATGAAACTTCCTTCGATATCCATTTGAAGCTGAAGATATGCAGAATTACCGATCCTTATAGGTCTTGAGTTATTGTATCCATTAAGCCATTCAATTTCTTCTTCAGCGATAGGCTCTGTTCCATCAACAGGATATAATGGNTGATCAAAAGGTTTAGAAGACGGATCTACTATACTAATTAAGAAATCAAGACCTTGCTTAGCCTGCGTGATCAAATTAGCTTTAATTAATGCTTCAATCGCATATGTCGCATCTCTTACCCAAACATATCGATAATCCCAATTTCTATCGGAACCTATCACTTCAGGTAATGAAGTAGTTGGAGAAGCAATTATTCCTCCCGAAGATCTGTACATCAAAGCTAATATGGTAACCAAAGATCTTATATAAGCATTTCTGAATTCCTCGTTTACAGGCTTCGCTCTTTTTATAATGTTTTCCCAAAAGAGCAAGAAATATTGCAAAGCTTCATAAGGATCAGGATAAACTATTGCTCTTTGACTAAATAAACCGTATCTTAAATCCCTTGTATAAAGCAAAAACAAATATCCTTTCCCTTGTTTTACAATAAGTTTTGTTAGATTTTCAAGCGTATAGTTGCCGCTTATCATTAATTCCAATCCTTCTTTGGTCGTAGGATTCTCGAAAACCAAACCTTTATCTACGACTTTAATGCTAGGATTTATTAAACCATAGTTGAATACAGGCTTTATATCTACAATAAAAGGTATTTCAGATTCGAATAACCTAATTATAGCAGGTAAACCTAAAGGCAAAAAGTCAATTAATTTAAGCATTCCTTTATTACATGAAAAAATTGTTTCCAAGGCTGTGGTGTTTCCAATATACGATACTCTGACTTTGCATTCTTCAAAAGGCCTGATTTGGTAATATCCTCCTTTTTCTTTATCTAAAATTCTTGTGAATAATGATGGAGAATCAAATCTAGGGCATGGAAACCACTCGATGCTTCCATTCAACTCCAATGCTGAAGTAAATCCATTGCTTAAAAAAGCGTAATATTGGGCTCCCATTTAATTAAATCTTCAAAAATTAATTTAAATTTTTATGATCACTTATAAAGCGTTNTACAGTAGCCAAAGTAATTTTTTAAATTGAATACGATTGTTTAGGAATTCTCTTAAATTTTTTCAAGATTTTTACTTTGATTTAATAAATCTTTTCAGACCCAATTCTTTTGTATGTTAAAGTAATTAGTAATATAAGCAATGAATGAAAACATTTTCTATGCATCATAATGATGCTCAACAAATATTTGAAAAAGAGAATGAAGAACAATATAAATCGTAGTATACTTGATTAAACGAACAAATTTATCATAAAAATATTATGGAACTCTTTCTTCAAGTATTTACTAGAAAAACTTATATATTAGTAAATTAGAAAAATTACTATGGAAGATGCTGAGAGTATTGTTAAGGTGACTAGAAATTATCAAGTTACGATTCCAAGTAATATAAGGTTGAAAGCTAATATAAAAGAAGGTAGCTTTGTTAAAGTTGTTTATGATGAAAAAGAAGGTGTAATTAAACTAATTCCTTTTAAAAGAAAAAGGTTAACAATAAGGCTTGGAAGAAAGATTACAGTTGAAGAAATAGAAGAAGCTATCAAAGAGGCGTTAGATGAAGCTACTGATTGATACGAATGTTTTAGTCTATGATACAATTGAAGATAGTGAACATCATGATGATGCATCAAAGATCATAGACGTTGCTGAAGAGATTTTCATACCCCTGATAGTAGTTCATGAATACATCTGGGTGATGCTAAAGCTTTCCGTAGATCCTGAAATAATTTCTTCTAAAATTCATGAATACTTGGAAGATGTAAGAGCTAAATATCTTCATGAATCTATTAACGTTTTGGTTGAGGCTCTTAAGATGTTGAAAGAGGATCGCTCAAATAGAAAGGAAATTAATGACTACATAATTCTTTCATTAGCATTGAATAACAAGTTAGCTATCGCTACGTTTGACAAGAAACTCAAAGAAATTGCATCGAAGAGAGGAATAGAAACTTTACCATAGTTTGTTTTCCTATGGTTAGCTTTAATAATTATCAAATCGTGAAAAATTATTTAAAGATAAATTTTATTCCACATTTCCTTTGCCAAATCACCTTCATATTTATAAACATGTACCAGATCTTTAGCTCTTTCCCTTCTTTCTTTATGTTTATTTAAAAATTCTATAAGCTTTTCAATAAGAATTTGTTTTAATTCTCCAGAAAGCATTTTACCACTTCTATAATCCTCTTCTATTTTCTTTATCTTTTCATCATTTTCTTCAAAAAAGTTGTATAACCATTGAAAACAAACATCTATTTCTGGATTTCCTCCATATTTTCTATGAAGTTCAACTGTCGGTTGACCTCCTGAAAAAGCATACCTAAACACTTTCCTTTTTATTTGTTCTTCACTATCTGTTAACCATATTGCTGTTTCAGGTTTTGAAGAACTCATTTTACCAGTAATACCTGTTAAAGGAGGAAAGAATTTACATGAAATCATGGCTGCTTTGTAATATCCCAAGCTTTCAGCTAGATCTCTTTGAATTCTCCAATATGGATCTTGGTCTATGGAAGCTGGAATCAAGCACCTTTTTTTTTCAAAAAAAGTTGGCACAATTTGTAGAGAAGGGAAAAAAATCATGCCAATATTTGTGCTCTCTTTAAAACCAAATACTGCTTTGACAAGGGAAAAATTGATCTTTTTCGCTATCTTTATTAACAAAGGATAAACATTCTTTATATATTCACTATCATAAAAAATAAACGTTTTATTTGGATCAAAACCTACAGCTATTATATCTAAAACATTTTCATAAGCCCATTTCTGGACCTCTTCATAGCTAAGATTATCCTTTTCTAAGAATTTTTCATCATCGGTTATTTCAATATAAACATTTACTTTAAATTTATCTTGTAACCACTTAGTAAAATGAAAAGGTATTAGATGACCAATATGCATCGGCCCGCTTGGACCTCGTCCTGTATATAAAAAGAAACCTTGACCTTTTTCATAATCATTCAAAGTTAAATCTAAATCTCTATGCGCAAAGAAAAACTTCCTTCTAAGCATAACGTTTAATTCTCCAGTTATTTGCTGAATCCTTTTTATTAAATTATCATCTATTAACTTTAAACCGAAATCTTTAACTAATTTTAAATAATCTACTTTACCTTCTACTTCCCAAGGGGTTACTTTAAATTCTTCCGCCATCCTCAATAATTTTTATTATTTTATTGGCAAGATATTCGTTATTTGAAGCAACCACTGCATACCTTTTATTTTCAAAAATATTGATTTTTTCCATATCTTCGTTAAGAAATTTAATAAACCCTCCTGCAGTTTTTACCATAAATAAACCAGCGGCTATATCCAAAAGCCTTACTCTAGGAAAAGGAATAATAAAAGCATCTAAAATTCCGCAACTAACATATGCTATTTCCAATGCAATAGCACCAAAAAATCTAATATATCTAACTTCTTTTAATATTTGAGGAATAACCTTGGAAGTTTTATCATCTATCTTGGTCACCTTCAAATCCATGCTTATAACTGCTTCGTTTAAATCTACCGTAGTAGAAGGCTTTACTTTACTGTTGTTTAAGAAAACATTTTTACCATCACATATAAAAACATCTCCTCGTATTAAATCTATAATTCCTGAAACGAAAATATCCGTAAATTTCTCTCCTTTAAATAATGCTATTGAAGTTGCGCAAAAGGGCAAATCCTTTGAGACATTTGTACTTCCATCAACAGGATCAACTAAAGCTAAAATTTCTCCTTTATTTATTTCGATTATTCCCCTTTCTTCTGTTATTATTTTCGAGACATGTCCTTTTAAATTTTCTATAATTGCGTTTTCTACATAAAGATCAAAGTATCTTGAAATATCTCCACCATAACCTTTTACTATCTTCTCTTTATATTCCAATTTGTTTTTGACTTCTTCGAAGGACTTTTTAGCGTTTAATAAAGTATTTTTCAACAGTTCTATTTCATACATTTATTATAAAAAGAAATGTGTAATTATAAAAGTCTAATATGCATAAAAACGTATATTATTATAAAAGAAACCAAAGGTACAGTTATATTATCATCGATATATTTGAATTCATAATGTTCTATAAAACTTGCAAATATAGCTGCAACTATACCGGCGATTCCTATTAAACTTCCTATCGGAATGCTTACAGCAGCCATTGCTAAGTTACCCCACCAGGATTTTGTTCTTCTTTTAAACATTAGATTTCTAACAAAACCTGTTGCAGCATCTCCAAAAGCCATGAATAAAACTGGAATTATAGCTATTTCAGGTCTCCCAAATATTATCCAACCTAATGTAATGATCAAAGCCCAAACAATGCAAAAATTTACTTCGTAATAATTTTCTGGATCTTGAAACCAATACATTAATTTACCAGTTTTATGCGGAATATAAGTAACAACTGCAAAAAGAATACCCAAAGATAAAGGTAAAATAAAGGATTTAAACAAAAAAGGAACCAAAACTGCTACAAGACCTCCAGCAAGAACATGAATAATCTTTCTGTTAAAATAAACAGCAACATGATGGTTATAACCTTTATTCCTCATAAAAATATATAGCTTCTTTGTTATATAAAGCACAACTATATTAACCCAGCTAAGTAAAATTAAAGCATAAAGTATTTCTTCAATTGTCAGCATATTGTATAACTTTCAATTTTCTTCATGAAATTCTCTACACCCTTCATTGATTGAGCAAAAACCCAGTATTGGAAATAAGCTAACCATTCATCTGCATAAATGGAATATAGATCTTTGATTATTTCTCCCAAAGATATTCCATTAATTATTTCGCTTGATTTTTTGCTCATAATTCCTTATTCTTCGGTATATTTATAAATTTTTTAAAATACTATTTACTTCTTCTTCAAACTCTTTAGGATAAATTACCAATATTATGTCTCCCTCATTTAAATTTATTTCCCTATCAATAAATTTTGTTTGTATTAACCATTCATTACCTTTTTTTATAGCTGGAATATAACTGCCATATTTTCTTATGTTACTCAAGAGACTTTGTAAAGATACATTCTTAGAGACTTTTAGGCTGATGCATCTTTCACCTATAGCTTCATAAATTTGTCCAAATATTTTTCTTATTTCTTCATCAGTTAAAGAAATTAAAGCTATTTCTTCTGTTGCATCAGCTATGTTTTCAAGTTTAGATATTAATATTAATAACGATAAATTAGTAATACTATGAACAGTAGGAGGTCTTTTAATTATTTCTTCCATTAATTCTAAATGATACGTATCAATGAACATTTCTATCTCATCTATTTCATCTCCTATTTCCTTATTGCCTGTTATCAAAACATAATGGGATAAATCTAAAAGAACTTTTATTGCATCCCTTAAAAATATAATTTTTAATAAAACTTGCTTTACATCTTCATTAATTATAGGTTCAGTTAATTTTTCATAGCCATTTTCTACTAAAAATTTATTGATATGCTCCTTTAGACCCCTTATATAAAGTATGTCATTTTCGCTTATTTTTTCTGAGGGATAAACTAAGGGTTTATCTTTATGTATTTGCAAAATTACGTCTAACGGATATTTTTCATGTATTTCTGAAACATTTACCGCAACATTTTTGTTTGCTCTGATTTTTATTATAACTTCTTCACTAAGCAAAAGGAGAGCTTGCGCAATATCTTCCTTTGGACTATGATCTGTTAATCCTATGTAAGCAATATCCAATAACGAATCTATTATTTTTTCCATAGCTGCAGAATAACGATAAATACCAATTACATTTTTTGCATCCTTAACATTTCTAACTATTAAAGCGGTATGAATGTTTGCTTGTGTTATTAAGGTTTCAGCTAGTTTTGTTAACTCAATTAAATGATTTGTAGCTTCCTTATCTTTAGTTAAATAAACAAAAAACGCGACATCGACAAGCATATCAGATACTTTTCTAACCTTTGTAAAAAGCTCTAGCAAAGATATAGGTTTATATTTAATATCTAAGGCTTTATAATGAAAGATCTTATGAATTGAGTAATCTATGGGCATAACAAAATAAATTCAAAATAACTGAAATTTAAAGTTAAAGAATTTAAGAAAAAATAAGAAGGATTATTATGAAATTTCCACATGAAAAATTAAGCTTATTCTTTTTAGCTTTAATTGAGTTAATTGCAGGTTCAATAATAATTTTTAATTTAGAAACTGTTTTAGAATTCCCAATAATCCTTTTTTTAATTCCTGCTTTAATGAATTTAAGAGGAGCAGTTTATGGTGTATTAATACTAAGAATAATCAAGCTATTAACATTAGGTATAATAAAACCTTCTTTTAAAGAAAAAAATTTAAGAAAAAACATACAAACTTCTTTTTTTATAGGAACGATTGCTTCGTGTATAGTAGCAATAATAGCTTATATTTTCCAAATTATTTATTTTAAAGCTCATATTTCTTTCTTAGAAATATTAACAATAAGTATTCTAACAAATTTTTTAAGTTTTTTTATTATAACTTTTCCTTTGATTTTTATATTATTTTATTATTATAAAAAAGGTAAAAGTTTAGAGTTTTTAGGAGCTCCATATGTAGCAGCTATATCAGATGTTATAACTCCGTTTATTCTTTTTGTTTCATTTAATTTAATTTTTATAACAATATTTCAAATATTATTTCTAATTATAATTTTTATATTTTTAGTTGTTATTTTTTTAAGAAAGAGCCTAGAAAAAGAATATATAAAAGAAAATCTTCCAACAATTTCCATAACTACTTGGTTTAGCGGATTGGGAGGAATGTTTTACGCAAGGGTAATTAATTTTACTGAAATCCAAAATATATTGATCGCTTCTCCAGCATACAATGCTTTATTGGGGGGTATTGGTGGAATTTTAGCTTCAAGACTTTCAATATCTTTTCATTTAGGTTTATCCTTTAAACTTTTATCAAACATTTCTTATATTAAAAGTGCCTATTTAGCTTTTTTTGCAGGTTTAATTTTTAGTTCATTTTTTGCAGGTTTAAGAGAACTTTTTATTATTTTAATTTCATCAATTTTTTCAGTTTTACTCATAACATTAATTACTTATTATGTTTCATTAACGACTTTTAAAAAAGGTCTTGATCCAGATAACGTAACCTTGCCAATTGTCACAACTTCAGGAGATCTCCTAGGCCCTGCCTTAGTTATAGTAACCTTTTTAGTATTTTTTAGAACTTAATTTATTTTTGCTTTCTCTATAAACTAGCAAGTGTTACCTTAGAATAGTTCGCAATTACGTAATAAATTCATGGTTATTCTTTAATTTATGGATAACTTATTGCCTGAGAGAAATTCATTTAAATTTAATCTGTTATCGATTGTTTTTATAAAAATTTAAAACTATAAACTTTTCACCCCGGCCTAATGGCTAAGCTCGACTTTACTTTGAAGATAAATTTTGGTTAATAAGTTTTAAAAGATAATCTTTTAAACTATTTTGTTTAATATTCTGTAATGGATTTTGAAAAATATTATAGAGATGAGTATATAGATTATAAGGTTTATTCTTATCTCGCAAAATTGGAAAGAAATAAGGAAAGAAAGGCGATACTGGAAAAATTTGCTAAGCTTGAATATGAACACTTCCTTTTTTGGAAAAGTATGATAAAGAAGAGAGAAAGGGGTAGTTTAGATAAATTAAAGATTTCACTGATAATTTTATTCAAATATATCTTTGGTTTGATTTTTACAATCAAACTTATGGAAAGAAATGAAAAAAGGGTTATAGAAGAATATAAAAGAATATTGAACCAATTTGACGGTGAAGCTAAAATTAAGCTTGAATCAATAATAAAAGATGAAATAGAACATGAAAACTTTTGGATAAACCAAATTAAAGATAATACTACAAAATACTTAGGGTTTATCGTTCTAGGAATGGCTGATGCAATAATAGAGATAACAGGTGTTCATGCAGGATTTTTAGGAGTTACAACTTCAACGATAATAGCTGGAATAGCAGGATTAGTTGTTGGGGTCTCTGCATCTATAGCTATGGCTTCGGCTGCTTATTTGCAATCAAAACAAAGCGAATCATTAAATCCAAAAATATCCGCAATATATACAGGAGTTTTTTATATCTTAACAGCTGTTGTATTGGCAATACCTTATTTCCTAACTCATAATATGTTTTTTGCTTTTTTCTCCTCTCTTGCTGTAGCAATAACATTAATAGGATTTTTTAATTTTTATTCTTCCATAATATTTGAAAGAAATTTCTATAAAGAATTTTTAACAAGTTCAGTATTAATATTAGTAACAGCTACAATATCCTTTATATTTGGAGAGCTCCTAGGAAACTTATTTGGAATACCAAAATTTTTCGGCTAAATTTATATAAGGAAACCCAAATATACAAGTCTTATTGGAGAAATACTAGCTTTGGTATGGAAAGCTAAGGAAGTTTCTATGTATCAACCTTCTTAATGAAATAATTTTTATAAATGCAACTGTAGGTTTTTCTTTTTTCTATAACGTTAATGTAATTGAAATTTATATAAAGTTTAATGAATTTGAATTTCGTCTTTTAGAGCGGGAGAAAACAAAAAATTTCTTAATAGTTACGCAAAAATTTTCGAGATAAGAATTATAAAATATGATCAGATCTTTGATCAACGAAATAGAAAAAGCTAAAAAAGCATTAATTATCGGAATAGGCGGAGCTGGAGATATTCTTGGGACTATTCCCACTATGATTTTCCTTAGAAAATTTGGTTTAGAAACAATTATAGGCTCAATAATTTGGGAAAGAATAATAATTGATCCAAAACCTGGACCTAGATCTCTTGAAGAAATTGAAAATGTAGAAATAATCTCAAATTCTGTTTGCTTAGCAGATGAAAAAGTTAGAATGAAACACGGACCTATTCCTCAAGCTTCTTATATTTCAAAAATTTTGTCTCAAAAAGTCGTGTTAGTAGATATGAGTAAAAATCCTTCAGAAACGGCTAAGGGAATTAAGGAAGCAATGAATAAATTGGATATAGATTTATTGTTTGGAATAGATGTTGGGGGCGATGTATTAGCTACTGGACAGGAGAAGAATCTTAGATCTCCACTGGCTGACGCCTTTATGCTTGCAAGTTTATCTAAAATAGAGAATTCAATATTGGGAATATTTGGAATAGCATGTGATGGAGAACTTAGAAAAGAAGAAGTGGAAAACAGATTATCAGATGTAGCAAAAGAAGGAGGGTATATGGGAGCTATAGGTATTTTTAAAGAATCATTGGAAATCATGGAAAAACTAAGTAAGCAAATGTATAGCGAGGCAAGCAAGTTACCGATAGAAGCAGCTAAAGGATACAGAGGAATAGTTAAAATAAGAGAAGGAACAAGGGATGCTGAAGTTACGATTGAGGCTACAGTCACTTACTATTTGGACTTGATTAAAGCTTACGAGATTTCTCCTTTAGCAAAGGCTATAGTAGATGTTAAAAGTTTAGATGAAGCCAATGAAATACTTCATGAAAAATTTAATTTATTTACAGAACTAGATTTTGAAAGAGAAGCTTATAAAAAAGGAATAAAATCCTATAAAGAGTTTTTTAAAACTGAAAGTTTATTACAATAAACCAAAGCTTCACACTTCAGAGCGGAAAATTTATATTTAAAAAATTTCTTTGAATAAACAGTAATCAGAACTAGTGTTATTATGAAGATTGCTCACTCGAAAGAAACAGTATCGCAATCTACAGTAACATATGAAGCTTTAAATGGAAAGGTTCTCTGAGTCTCTTGAATGTTTTCATATAAGATATATAGCCACTAATAGGTTGAGGAATTCTCCCCATTTGTAGCTGTAGGAAGTCAGGCATTTTTAAGGCAAAACCGAATCACTGAATTTAGGATTGAACAAAATTTAAAATATTTACAAATCTTTTTAATTATATGATTAAAACTATAAAATTTGCTGGATTTTTACTATTTATAGGTATTTTACAGTTTATTTTACTAATGAAAACAAGTGAATTTATTTATCCCAATTATAGCGTAGCAAAAAATTTCATAAGCGATTTAGGATCGCTAAAAGCAAATACTTTTATTATATTTAACAGTTCTGTGATTCTTTTAGGAATTCTAGCAGCATTATCAGGTTATATCCTCTATATAAATATAAGGAAAGTTTTTTCGATTATTTTAATAATTGCAGGAATAGGAGGGATAGGTGTGGGTGTTTTCCCGGAAGAAATGGGAATTCTCCATTCATTATTTTCCCTTATAGCCTTTCTTTTTGGAAGTATTGCAGCTATAATAGGATGTACTGCTACTAAATCCTATTTAAGATTTTTGTCTCCCATCTTAGGTCTATTATCTTTAATTTCTTTAGTTCTATTTATATTAAGGATAGATTTAGGATTGGGGATTGGAGGAATTGAAAGAATGATAGTATATCCATTTTTAATATGGGGTTTAGCCTTTTCAGGATACTTAATGAAAGAATGAAGAAACCCTATTTAATAATTTTCTCTACTATGACTATAGATGGAAGAATATCAAGCAAAACATGGTTTTCACAGTTAAGTTGCCAAAAAGACTTGGAAAGATTACATAAACTAAGAGCTGAAACTGGGGCTGTAATGGTAGGAGCTGAAACAGTAATAAAGGATGATCCTTCTTTAAGATTAAAATATTTTAAAGGAGAAGATCCGTATAAAATTATCATAGACGGTTGCTTAAGAGTTCCTATAAATGCAAGAGTTTTTACCATTAATTCGCAAAAAGCTATACTGTTTACTTCGAAGTTTGCAGATGAAGAAAAAATTAAAGTATTACAAGAAAAAGGAGTTAAAGTTTTTCAATTCGAAAATAAAATACTTGAACTTAACTTAGTAATGGAAAAACTATATGAAATAGGAATAAAGAAAGTAATGGTTGAAGGGGGAGGAATACTTAACTGGAATTTATTAAGTTCAAAGCTTGTTGATGAATTAAGGGTAACAATCTCTCCATACGTTTTCGGTAAAGGTAGAAGTATATTTGATGGTGAAGGATTTAAAGATACAAACGAAAGCCCAAAATTTGAATTATTAAAATTTGAAATTTGCGAATGTAAAAATGAAGTTCATTTAATTTATAAAGTCAATTATACTTAATTTTTATACTTTTTCCATTTATATAAATATTATATATAAGAGATATGTTCATTCTTTTTATTAAAGTTAATAATTTATTATGGGATTTCTCCAGTTCAATTTTTTCATTGTCAATAATAATAAAATCCGCTGGATATCCTTCTTTTATTATTCCTCCTTTAAAATTAAACAACGAATACCCGTTTAATGTTGCCCATTTAAATATTTCTTTGCTATAGTCTTCTTTGGAAAATTTTCTTAAATGTAAAATTAAAATTTCGAGTTCTTTCCAGAGATCAGGAGAAATCCAACCAATATTATCTGTTCCTATAGCTACGTTAACTTCTTCCTTTATAAAACTTAGTACATCAGGAAAACCAACATCAAACCAAAGATTTGACCTTGGACATAATATTGCAAACTTGTTAAGATTTTTAATTTCTTTAATTTCTTCCCTATTCAAATGAGTACAATGAACAAAAGCTTTAGGATCAAGATTTTCCAAAGCTATCCAGAAATCCTTTTTAATATGATTTGCTTTAGTTTCACTAACATGGATATGAATAGGTTTATCCTTAAAAATATCCCTAATAATTTTCATTTCATCCTTATCATAAGCAAAAGAATCAGGTATCCCTAACCCATCGCAAATACTATACATTTTTTCCAATTCTTCTATAATCCTATCTTTTGAAGGTCTTCCTAAAATTATGTATCTATCTGAAAATTTTTCCGTTGCTTCACTAACTCCTTTATATCCACCTTCAACAAAATCTGCGATTATGGAATAACCAAATTCTAGGAGGTTTTTTATCCACTTAATCCTAGATTCTTTTAATATTTTCTTATCTATTTTTTCCAACATTTTATGCTTTAAACCTTCAGGAGGTTTTACTAATTCTTCTAATGTTAAATTGTAACCCAAATCAGGGAAACATGAATCTCCTGAATGAATATGAGCATTAACCAAAGGAGGAATTAGAATTAAGGAAGGAAATTTTCCTTGATTTTCATGTTCAATTTTTTTAATAATTCCATTTTCAATTTCAATTAGTACATTTTCATAAAATTCAAAATCTTCCAATAGAGCAAATTTGACTTTTATTTCAAAACTTTCTTCTAAATTTGAAGCGATCATCTTTGATTAATTTAAAATATGAACCAAACTTTTCTTCACTCCACTCAATTTTTTCCAAAGGAATATCAGATTCTTCGTTTAAACTATTGAAAATTTTTATAATAGAATAAGTTGTGGTGCGTTGCGCAGGGATTCTTCTTGCATCAAATATAAGCCTTCTTATTTCCTTAGGAGATAAATACTGACCAAATTTAGCGCCTGCAGATGAAGATATACTTTCATTTATTAAAGTTCCTCCAAAATCATTAGCCCCACAATTTAATAAAAACTGAGCAAACTTAGGTCCTTCCTTTACCCATGAAACTTGAATATTTTTTATATAGTTATTTAAAACTAATCTTGCTGTTGCATATAAAGCTACTATTTCTTCACCCGTAGGACCAGCTTTGACATTATTAATTAATTTATATTTATACATAGGTGCTTCTTCATAAATAAAGCTTAAAGGAACAAATTCTGTAAAACCCTTTGTTTCTCTTTGTATTTCTCTTAAAATTAGCAAATGTTTAGCTCTATGATATTCATTCTCTATATGACCATACATGATTGTAGAAGTTGAAGGAATTCCCAATTTATGGGCTGTTTTGATTATCGTAATCCATTCATTAGTAGAAATCCTTCCCGGAGATATTATTTTCCTTATTTCATCATCTAAGATTTCAGCAGCAGTTCCTGGTATTGAATCCAGACCAGCTTCCTTTAATATTTTTAAAAATTCCTCGTAACCCAGTTTGGAAAGATTTGCCCCATACCATATTTCTACAGGAGAAAAAGCATGGATATGTAGTTTAGGCATTTCCTTTTTTATTTCTTTAACAATTTTAGGATAAAATTCCCAATCTAACTTAGGAGGTAAACCTCCTTGGATACAAACTTCGGTTGCACCAAGTTCATATGCTTCCTTAGCCCTTCTTACAATTTCCTCTATAGGTAAGAAATAAGTTTCTTCATGTCTAAAATCTCTGCTAAATGCACAAAAACCACAGTTCATAATACATACATTTGTGAAATTTATGTTTCTATTAACGACATAAGTGACAATATCTCCTACAGTTTCTTTTCTTAAAATATCAGCCGCTAAGGAGATCAAATATAAATCTATTCCTCTACACTTTAAAAGTCTTTCTACTTCTTCAAGATAAAGATCTTTATTTGATAATGCACGTTCTACTATAGATACTACTTCAGGATCCGCTATTTTTTCCAAACTTTCTATGTTCATATTATTTTCTCATAAACAAAGCCATTTTGATCTATAAGTTTCAACGCAATTTCCTTTACTCTATAAGATAGATATCCTTCTTTATTTAGATATTCAGGATAAACTGGTAATCTTTGCTTTAAAATAAATCCCTCTTTCATTAATTCTTTTCTCAAAAATTCAATATGTGGCCAAGGTTTTTCTGGATTAACGTAATCCTTTGTTAAAGGAGAAATTCCTCCCAGATCATTTATCCCCGCTTTAACAAGTTTCTTTACATCATTGAATAAATTAGGCGGTGCTTGAACATTCATTTCTCCCAAAATTATTCTAGATAAAGCAAGTAACTTCAAAAAATATTCTTCACTTGGAGGAGGATGATTTTCCATTTTTGTCCCTTTTTTAGGTACAAAAGGTTGAATTATAACTTCTTGTATATGACCATATTGTTCATGAAGCTTTTTAATCATAAAAATTGAATATATAGCTTCTTCAACAGTTTCACCTATTCCTATAAGAATTCCAGTAGTAAAAGGAATTTTCAATTTTCCAGCTTCTTCTATCATTTTTAGTCTTAACTTAGGATTTTTACTTGGAGCCAATTCATGTGGCATTCCTTTATTCATAAGTCTTTCGCTTGCATTTTCTAGCATTAAACCAAGGCTTGCGTTTGTTTCCTTTAATTTAACCATTTCATATCTACTAAGAATACCTGCGTTGGTATGAGGAAGTATTCCAAGATTTAATAAAATATTCGAAATATAATATAACCAGTCTGGAGTGCTTCTGAAGCCTTTGTTATTCAAGAAATTTAAAGCTTCCCTATATTTTACTTCAGGTCTTTCACCTGTAACTAAAAGAGCTTCTGTACAGCCCAATTCTATTCCTCTTTTAGCCACATTAACTATCTCATCTATTTCCATATACCTGCCTCCTTCATTAGGTTCCTTTCTATAAAAACAATAATAACATAAATCTTTACATAGAGTGGTAACAGGTATGAAAATTTTTCTAGAATAGGTTATGATATTTCCTTTATAATAATCCCTAATCGTTGAAGCTATTTCAAAAATTTTTTCATCATCTTTATTGTAAAATTCCAAAGCTTCATTATAAGATATATTTCTTGAAAGCCAAAGTATATCTTCTAATCTCATTAAAATTTAAATTTCTTTGTATGTTTAAATAATTTAACTTTTATCCAAATTTACTATGATTATTTTGCTTTTAAGCTGGAAACTAATATTTATTTGATTTATATCTACAAACAGCTCAATCTGTATATTATAAAGTATTAATATGTTGAAGTGAAAGAAGAGGAGGTCTTAGAATCCGTGCATCAAGATTCTTAAAGGAAGCTGATAATATTAAGAAAGAGTTCTATTACTTGGCAACCTTTAATCTAGAACAAGTTTTATAACTTAAAGTTAAATTAACAAAGAAAATAGGTTATTTCCCAAGAACGCATATGATTACTCAACTTATTAATGAGATTGGAAAAGTTTATCCTGAAATAACTCAATTTTTTAAACTTTAAAGAGGAAATAGAAGAATTAGAATTAGCTTATACAGATGCAAGATATTTATTCCAGAGAAAAAGCAGAAAGATTACTAAATTTTACAAAGAAATTCTTCGAATTTTAGAAAAATATGAAAGCAATTGATATAATAATATTAACTTACTTCATAGGAAAAGTATTTCGATAATTATCTAGAAATAGCGAAGAAAATCAAAGATTCTATCGTTAAAAATATAGATAATTTTTTAATCTATTGTAACAGGTGATCAATTAGATCGATTTAAAAGAATTTTCGCTTTTCTTTCTATTTAAAAACATTTTCATTCTATATTTTGTATTATCCTTTATAGCCATTTCAGAAAGTTCCTCTATTGCTTTTTTTAAATCTTTTAAACGATATTTTAAAAGCCATCTCTTCATTACAAGTATCGAATACGAATCATTAAGATAAACATTTTTAGCTATTTCAAGCACTTTTTCTTCAATTTTGTCTTTCTCAACAACGTAATCAACCAAACCTATCATTCGTGCTTCATTAACATCTATTTCTTTACCAGTAAAAATTAACCTAGCTATTCTTCTTGTACCTAAAGAAAATGAACCTATAGCCAATGCTATTGGAGGTATTAGTCCAAGTCTGCCTTCAGGTATTGCAAATTTAGCTTCAGGTACGCTAACTACTATATCAGCTAAAAGTAAAATTTCACAACCTCCTCCGTAAGCTAGCCCATTCACAGCTGCAATAAAAACCTTATTCAAATTAATTAAATTAAAGGCAGTTTCGTATATATAATTAAAGAATTCTTTTGATTCATTCAAATCCTTTAAATTATACATAGCTTGAATATCATCTCCTGAAGAAAAAGCACGACCTATGCCAGTTATTACAAGTACTTTATCTTCATTTTCGTTCGCAGTTTTTAAAGCTTGAGATATTTCCATCCATGATTCTTTATCCAAAGCATTCAATTTATCAGGCCTATTTAAAATTATCCAAGATATTCCTTCTTTTCGTTTAAATAATATTTTCGAAAAATTTTCCATAATAAATAGTTATACTAAAAATTTTTAATGAATAATTAATTAAATTATAAAGCTAAGTCTATTCTTATGAGTTCATCCCGTTAAAGTTTCTTCATTACTTAAAAATTAGATCTGATTAATAGTAATTTAAGTTTATACAATAAGCGAAATTATTACCCTTAAAAGGAATAAAAATTAAATTCTTAAGATAAAAATTATCTTTTTCTTAACTTTCTGTAAAGAAGTATTGGAACTAGAAATGATATAACTATAGCTAATAGGATTGGTAAAAAATCTCGAAAAATTATTTGAATGATCATTAGGTATAGGTATCAGTCCTAAAGAGTGAGGATTTTATTATAAACCAATTTCATCTATACAATTCAACCTTATTAAAAAATTAAGTAATTTTAATTATATGCGAAAAATAATAAGTCTGGTAATAATTTTCTTGATTTTCTTATCCTTATTTAAAGTAAATTTAATAACGAGTGTAAAGATAACAGATAACTTAATCTTTAAAAAATTCTACAGTGAAGAAGAAGCTATAAATAGCGTAAAATTAGGAGGAGATAAAGGAGGAACAGATTTATTTCTTAACCCTTTAAGTAATTCTTCGTTAATTAACGATACAAACATAGGATTTTATTTAGCACCAAAAGGAAGAATATATACGATTTTATTGAATCCTGTTCCTAAAAGCGCAAGCGGTAAATTTAATCCCTTTGAATTTAAAGAAATAAGATTCGCGATGAATTTTTTAGCTGAAAGGAAATGGTTTAAGGACACTTTATTAAGAGGTTATGCAAAAGAAACATTTTCCCCAATAAACGAATTCGATGTTGATTGGACAAAAGTAGCAGATATAATTGAGAGCAAACTTTTAAAAGATGATATTTCATTTGCAGAAAATATAATAAATAAAACTTTAACAAAATTAAACATAAAGAAAATAAATGGATTTTGGAATTATAATAATGAAACAATAAAAATTAAAATAATATTTATAAATAATGATGAAATAAGGTATGCCTACGCTTTGCATATATCTAATGTACTTAAAAATTTAGGATTTGAAATTGAAAATGTTACTTTAAATTCAAACGAAGCTAAAAACATGATTTACAATACAGATCCTAAAGAATTAAAATGGAATTTATATATAGAAGAATGGATTTTCGCAGAGAATCTAAGATATTCTGAATTTAAAGTAGCCCAATTCTACGCTAGCTGGTATGGCTTTATGCCAGGTTGGAATTTTCAAAATTACTGGAATTATATAAATTCTACTATAGATAATTTAACATCTAAACTTTTAATCGGAGATTACTTAAATGAAGAAGAAAGGGATGATATATTAAGAAAAATAATCCAAATGGGTATTGAAGAATCTGTAAGGATATTTGTTGTACAACGAACAGAGATTTATATTTATAACAAAGAAAGAATTGAAGGAATAATTAACGATTACACGAACGGATTTGCAAATAAAATTAATTTTCTTAACATTAAACCAAAAAAAAATAAAGATAAACCCATAGTAGTAGCTTATTTGCAAAAAACTGAGGATTCTTGGAATCCCATAGGAGGTAATTTAGATCCTTCAAATAATTTCATATTCAACTTAATTTCTGATAATCCTTATTTAAGAAATCCATATAATTCATCTATAATTACTTGGAAAGTAAAAACTGAGGTACTTAATTCATCAAATAAGCCAATATTTAACATGGATGATAAGGCAATTTATTGGGATTCTAAGGAGAAAAAATGGAAATATGTTCAAGAGGGGAAAAAGGTGAGAAGCATAATAAAGTATGAGATTTATTATAATAAATGGCATGATGAGAGTGAAATGAATCTATATGATATATTATATTGGTTTTATTTCCTATGGGAATGGAGTAATAAAGATAACGAAATTGATTATAAATATAATAAATATATCGAATTATTTTATAAACCTTTTATAAATTTAATAAAAGGAATTAAAATTGTTAATGATAACACTTTAATTATTTATTCTAATTATTATCATTTTGATAAAAACGAATTATCATACATTTTTCCTATTTTGCCTACAATTCCATGGCAAATAATATTGGCAACAGAAGAATTATTTATCGAAGGAAAAGCTTCGTGGTATAAAGAAGAAGCTAAAGAATTAAAAATTGAATGGTTGAATCTATTAAATTCCACCCAAAGTAATTGGATAAGCATAATTTTATTCAATTTTCAAAATAAAAACTATGTTCCTGATGCTTTATATGAAGGAGAAATAACTTCAATATCTTTAGAAGAGGTTAATAAAAGGTATAACAATACAATAGTTTTTATTAAAAATTATCAACATTCAATAATCTCTAACGGTCCTTTTAAATTAGAAAAATTTGATGAAAATGAATTAAAATTATTTTTAAATAAAGAATATAATATTCCAACAATTGATTTTAATAAAGATATAAAGGAAGTTAAAATAAATATTCTAAATATTAAATTAAAAAAATCTTTAATTAAAGGAGAGAGACAAGAAATATTAATAAATGTTACTTCAGATTTATATGAATTAAATGAAAATTATTTCAAGTTATTCTATATAATTCAACATAATAATGGAAAAATAGCCTTTACTTCCTATGCTAATTTTAACAAAGGAATATTTAAAATAGAATTTTCTACAATAGATATGGAAGCAGGATTATGGTATGTTAAGCTATATTATTATACAATATTTTCTTCAATACCTTCAATTAAAAACGAGTATTTTGTAATAATAGAATTAAATTTAAATAATACTANTACAAGGNCGCCAATTAATGGAACATTGATAGAAACCTTGCCTCCTTTTAATTCTACACCATTAAATATAACAACAACTACCCCTACTTCTCTTAATACCCAACCTGTTATAGATTATCCTACATTAGTCATAATAATTTTAATGATAGCCTTTATTGCCGTTTTAATTTTAATTTTAAGAAAAAAGCTACTTTAATTATTTCCCCTTAAACTTTGGTTTTCTTTTTTCAAGAAAAGCTGAAACTCCTTCTATAAAATCTTCTGTACTAAAAAGTAAACCGAATAAAGAAGATTCTAAAGCCATTCCTGACCAAATGTTTGATTCTAAACCAAATTTAATAGAATATTTAGCAGCTAATAATGAAAGAGGAGATTTTTCTGCTATTTTAAGCGCAAATCTTCTTGCTTCGTTTAATAGTTCATCATGAGAAACTACTTTATTAACAAGACCAAAATTTAAAGCTTCCTTTGCAGGTATTCTTTCTCCTGTATATATTAATTCCTTAGCCTTACCTTCTCCTATTAATCTTGAAAGTCTCTGAGTACCACCTGCGCCAGGAATTAAACCTAAATTAATTTCAGGTTGACCAAGTTCTGCCTGTTCTGAAGCTATTCTAAAATCACATGCCATTGCCATTTCCAAACCTCCACCTAAGGTATATCCGTTTAATGCAGCTATAATAGGCTTTGTATAAAAGTCAATTTTATTAAACAATTCTTGAAATCTTCTAGATAAAATAGCAGCAAGGAACGGTGTCAATCCTTGAAAGCCCGTAACATCTGCACCTGCACAAAAGGCTCTTCCCATTCCTGTTATTATTAATACACGTATTCTTTCGTTTAATTCCAATTCGTCAAGAACTTGTGATAATTCTTTTACCATTTCCAAGTTTAAAGCATTAAGTCTTTCTGGTCTATTCAAAAATATCCACGCTAAAGGTTCTTCAATCCTTAATATAATAGTAGAAAGCTTCCTTTCTTCAAACTTTCCATACTCATAAAAGCCTTTTCCTGATTTGATTCCAAGTCTTCCTTCATTAACCATTTGAATTAATAAAGGATCAGGCGAATATTCTTCCCAACCTTTCTCTTTTTTAATCTCTTCAAGAATTTTTACAACATTATCTATACCAAATTCATCAGCATATTCAAATACTCCTTTGGGATAACCTAAGCCCAATCTACATGCTTTATCTATGTCTTCTTTACTTGCTATACCTTCCCTTACCATCCAAGCTGCTTCATTTATAGCTAAAGCTATTATATATAATGGATTTAACTTTTCAGACTTCTCCTTAGGAAGTTCAGGTTTTACAAATTTTCCAGGTGAAGGATAAGTATAGAAACCTTTACCAGTTTTAACTCCATATTCACCAGCTTTAAACTTTTCCAAAAATAAATTACAACCATGAACTTTAAATCCTCTTTCTACTAAAACTTGAAGAACGTAGTAAAATATATCTATTCCGCTATAATCTGCTAACTCAAAAATTCCCATTGGAAAACCTAATTTATATCTAGCAGTGGAATCTACTTCTATAATATCTGCTTTTCCTTCGGTTACTATATTGCAAGCAGAATTGAAAACTCTTGCAAGTATTCTATTCACTATAAACCCTGGAATATCTTTGTTTACGATTACTGTTTGTTTTCCAAACTTTTTGGCCAATTCGTTTGTAATTTGCACCGTAAAATCACTCGTATCTTTACCTCTTATTATTTCCACCAAAGGCATTAAAACTGGTGGGTTGAAAAAATGCATACCTATTACTTTATCAGGACGTCTTGTAGCTGAAGCTATTTCTGTTATAGGTAAACTACTTGTATTCGTCGCTAATATTGTATGGGGAGGTGAATTTTCATCAATTATTTGGAACACTCTTCTCTTTTCTTCCAATTTTTCTATTATAGCTTCTATTACAAAATCAGCATCCCTAACAGCTTCAATTAAATTTATTGTTTTGGAAATCCTTGAAATAATAATCTCTACACTTTCTTTAACTTGTCCTTTTTCGTAAAGCTTTCCCAAACTCCACTGAATCTTATTAAGAGCATTTTGTAATATCTCATCAGAAATATCCACAATACTTACTTTATAACCAGCTATAGCAGCTAGTTCAGCTATACCATGACCCATTGTACCAGCTCCTATTACAGCTATTTTTTTGATTTCAAGAGACATTTTTATATTATATCAATCGTAGTTCCAAATATATTCTTAATTAACATTCTTATCAATGTTATTCTTTGAATTTCATTTGTTCCTTCATATATTGTAGTTATCAATGAATCTCTAAGATATCTTTCTATTCCAGTTTCTTTATCTACACCGTAACCGCCATGAATCTTTATAGCTAAAGATGAAGCTTTTTCTGCTATTTCAGTAGTATACATTTTAGCCATAGAAGCTGCTAATAAATACTCAGGGGAATTTTTATCTGCAAGAGTGGCTGCCCAATACGTTAGTAATCTACAGGCTTCCAATTCTGTAAGTATATCAGCTATTTTAAAAGCAACTCCTTCAAAAGAAATTATAGGTTTTTCAAAAGCATATCTTTGAAGTGAATAATTTAAACTTTTTTCAAAAACAGCTTGAATTATCCCTAATGCTTGAGCAGCTATTCCCAATCTACCATGATCATAGGTTGTAACAGCTATTTTAAAACCTTCTCCCTCTTTTCCTAAGAGATTTTCTTCAGGAACCTTAACATTATCTAGAATAATTTCATAGGGTTGCTCTCCTCTTAATCCTATTACATTTATCCTTGAACCAATTTTGAAACCTGGATAATCCCTTTCAACTATAAAAAATGATAAACCCTTCCATCTTTCTCTTTTACTAGGAGGAGGAGAGGTTCTTGCAGAAACAACAAAATATTGAGCTTTTTCAGCTCCAGTTATAAAAATTTTTCTACCGTTTAAAATCCAATAGTTTCCATCCTTCTTAGCGGTAGTTTGAATACCAGCTACATCACTCCCTGCTACAGGCTCCGTGTTAGCATGTGCAGCGAAAACTTCTCCTTTAGCTACAGGAGGTATATATTTCTTCTTTTGCTCTTCATTTCCAAATAATAAGACTGGTGTAGTAAATAAATGATTGACACCAAAAACTATTGCAAATGCAGGACATACACGGGAAAGTTCTTCAATTAAGATAACCAATTCCAAAGCTCCACCTCCTTGACCTCCGTACTCTTGAGGAATCCCTATGCCAGGAAAACCTAATTCTCTAGCTCTTTCTATTAAATCGTCAGGAATTTGATTCTTTTCCTCAATTTCCTTTACCCTAGGTTCAAGTTCTTTATCGGCAAACTCTCTAACAGTTCTTCTAAATACTTCATGTTCTTCCTTTATTATAACGTTGAAATCGAGAATGCTTTTAAACGGAAACATGAATAATATTTCTTCTTTAAATTAATAAAGTTTTATTCTATTTTTTATTATAAAAATTATGAAATTAGGATTTCTTTTATTTTTGGCTTTAAATATTATAGGAATCATATATACTTTATATTTAACAGAGCTTACCTTACAAGCTAAAATAGCTTGTCCTTTAAATTCTTTTATTTCATGCGAAAAAATTTTAAATAGCGAATATTCGTATTTCCTAGGAATTCCTTTAGCACTTTACGGAACTTTGGGATTTCTAGGATTGTTAATACTTTATTTTTATAAAAAATTACCATATCTTATTTGGGGAATCTTAGGCTTGATAATAATAATAATTTTACAATTTATTCAAATTTTTATTTTACAGGCTTATTGTTTATACTGCACCATTTCTCATGTCCTTTTTATTGCTTCTTTTGTTTTAGGATATATGTTAAGGTTAGCTAAATTTTAATTTGTTTGATAAAATAAGGAATATTATGAAATTTTTTTGGATAATTAAGGACAAACTTGCAGGAAGCAGCATAATAAGAAATGAGAATGAGATAAAGGAATTAAAGGAAAAAGGTATTACAAGCATTGTTTGTTTAGTTGAAGAGCATGAATTAACTTTCAAAAATATTAAAGAATACGAAGAGAGTTTGAACAAATATGGGATTGAATTAAAACATTATCCGATAAAAGATTTTTCTGCTCCTACACTTGAGTATCTTGTAAAGATAATTAAATATTTAAAGGATAAAATAAAAGAAAATAAAAGAGTACTTGTTCACTGCTACGGTGGATTAGGAAGAACTGGAACAATATTAGCTGCTTTTTTAGTCTATTATAAAAGGATTAAAGCAGAAGAAGCTATAAGTTATGTAAGAAAAATAAGACCAGGAAGTATAGAAAATTATTGGCAAGAAGAAATTATTAAAAGATTTGAAGAGTATTTGCTAGAAAGAAATTTTAATTTAGAATAAATTCTTAAAATTATAAATGATAAGAAAAATAGAAAAATTATAATCAATATATAAAAATTGATAGTAAATTCCCATTCTAAATAAATTTTATATGGTTTATTAACAATTATATCTAATTGATTTGAGTAAATACTTACATTGTCATATTTTATTTTAGGTTTTAATAGATATAAAAAACTTAAAGGATCAAGTATTTTTATTTTAGCGATGTTACCCTTTTTATACCATCCTTCACCTAATACAACACCATAAATTTTTACGACCGTTATTTTATATTCAACATCCCAAATAATCCTTAAATTGTAAGGCCTGTCTAAAACAATGGTTATAGAGTTGGAAGTTGAATTTATATCTCCTACTACTTCTAAAAATTTTATTCTTTGATTTTCAGAGATAAAAATATTTTCTGGTATGGTTAAAATTAAATTAGTATTTGAATCATACCATTCTTGATATTGGATTGGATATTCAGAAATTATGTTGATTTTGAACTGTTTTTTGAAATGTAATATTAAAGTACCGCTTGAATTTAAGCTTAATTTGATAAAACTTGAATTAGTATTTAGTATTCCTTCGCTAAATAAATATAAATATCTAATATTATTATTAATATAATAAACTTCTGGTATAGAAATTGTAATATTTAAATAATCGTTAAAATTTATAATGTAAGGTAATGTATAATTTTTATTATTTATCGATATTATAACTGGATCTGTAGAATTTGATATAATTAATAAATATTTGGAGATTCTTAATTTCATTGCCAATTCGTAAGCTTTAGGAGAACCCAATCCTGTAACAGGATCCCATCCTTTTCCAGCTTTATATAATCCATTGCTTCCTTCAGTTATATCATTGAATACCTCGTTATAACTTTCTTTGTAAAGTTTATATAAGTATGGATTAAGGAAACCCAAGCTTCTATTGTTAATTTGAGAAATTATAGCATATAATGCAGCCCATTGTGGAGCTGCTAAACTTGTACCATAACCTAATTTCCATTCTCCGTTAAAATAAACATAGTAACCCGATTCTTCGGCTGAATTATAAGCTACGTCAGGAAAACCTCTTTTATTCCCGATTTCTTCAGGTTGGTATGAAGGTCTATCGAAATAATAACTATAACCTCCTCCGGAACCGAAAGTTCCATTATCCAAATATCCTCCCCATGCAACTTCTTTGTTACCAATTATTTTTGTTCCACCCACACTTATTACATAAGGATCTGTTGAAGGATAAAAAGGAATAGGTTTTTCTATCCCTTTCCTATTGGGATCTGAACTAGAACCCCAATCTCCTGAAGGAAAAAAAAAACGTGATGCCTTTACTAATAGCTTCTTCAAATATTTTATTGGCAATTTTTATTTCAGCCTTACTTAAAATATCTTCGGGTATGAGCCAACTAATAGAAACTATTTTGCCTAAATCATTTGAGACAATATAATTAAAAAGTTCTAAGAATGATGAATATTTAGGATCAGGAATCACCGCTAATATTAAATCAGCTTCGGGAGCAATTGCAATAGCCCATTCTATATCTGCTGTAGTCTCATCTCCTATTTTATCAGTTTTACCTAAAACATAATGTACCTCGATTTCTTTCCTTTTTATTTTAAATTTGTCAAAAAAACTATTAATATCATTATAATTAAAGGAATAAACTGAGCCTATAACTATTTTTTGTCCTTTTCCAGTATATCCTAGCGATATAAGTTTATCAAAACCATAGAATTTTCTTATATCTTCCACTCCAAATACTTTGGAAGAAATTTGAGTAAAATATAACTGATTTATAGCTTTTGTAAAGTTATTTAAACCAGATATGCCAATTATAAAATCTTTAAATTTATAATCAATTTTAGGAATTGTGGAAAAATAATAAAAATTTTTATTATAATAATATAAATAAAATTTTATTTTAAATATTTCCTCTATTTTACTCTTTTTAGATTCAAAAGATAATAAAAGTTTATTTTTATAAGTAGTTATATTATTTGGTTCCATTTGTTTAATTAAATTAATTAAATCTTTATATAATATTTCTGATTGTGAATTGTTTTTATAATTTAAACCTATTACTATTCTCAAATTTATATCATCTCTCAAATAATCAATATATATAGAATTTTTAGGAGGAGAAATAACTGTATCATTTATTTCTAAGAATGAGGGGCCAGTTATTTCCAAGTTTATAAAGTTAGTTATGTTAGAAATTGCTAAAAGAATAAATAAAAAATACATAAAGAAATAAATTACCGTGAAAATATATAAATTTAAATGCGTGAAGCAAAAATTGCTGCTGTAGGAATCATATTAAAGGACGATTCAGTACTTTTAATTAAAAGAAAAGAAAATTCAAAAGATCCATGGTCTGGAGATATAGCTTTACCTGGAGGAAGGAAAAAAGATAAAGATAAAGATTTGTTTGATACAGTAAAAAGAGAAATAAAAGAAGAAGTGGGTTTAAACGTTGAAGAATTGAAGTTTTTAGGTGAATTACATTTTTTTACGCCAAGAAGTAAAAGAGTGCCAAAAATAAAGGTTAAGCCTTTTATTTTTTTAATGGATAAAAATATGGAAATCAATAAAGGAGAGGAAATAGAGGAAATTTTTTGGGCTAATATTAAGGAATTTGTAAAAAAAAGGATGCTAATTAAGAAAATTAATAGTAGAAGACAAGCGTTTTTATATAAAGATTATATAATTTGGGGTCTTACTTATAGAATTTTAAGAGAGTTAATTTATAATTTTCTCGACAGATACTCTAACCGCTTATAAAATACTAGCTTTTATGATTTCTTACCAAAGGACTATGATTTGCTTTAATGTTAAGATTTTATTTTATTCCCTTTAATTGTTGAATTATTTTCATGTGCTTTTCTTCATCCAAATCTATAGATTCAAGGAGCAAACTGATTATCGGATAATCTAAATCGATTAATTCTTTTAAAGATATTTCTTTAGCTTCTATTTCATTTTTAAGCATATCCATTATGAATTTTTCCGATAATTTTTCATATTCTATTTCGATTTTGCCTTCAAGTTTAGCTAAGATCATTGATAATATATCAGCATGTCTTATGCTATCGGAAGCGATCATTCTTAATAAGATTTTTAAAAACTCATCTCTCACCAACCTAGCCATATTTAAGCATTTTTGAGCTGCTTCAATTTCCAAGTTTATTCGTTCGTTTAATATATTTTTAATCTGTTCTGTTTTCAATTTAACCTTTTTTATTTCTTCAGAAATTTTAATACCACTTAAAGAAGAATAAATATCATTAATTAGATTTAGAAAATAAAACTCTGTTACAGGTAACTTTAGTTCCTTTCTTTTCAATGTTTCATTAAGGAAATTTTCGATTAGTAATTTTATATGCGGATTTTTTTCTATATTGTCTAATACAGTTTCGTATTTTTTTCCTCTTTTACCTTTGAGATACTGTGATACTGCGCTTGGAGTTATTCCTAAAATTTCTGCTATATCTTTATTAGGAATCTTATATTTGTGAGATAGTTCTCGAGCAATATATATTCTTAAGGCTAATAACATATCACCGTATTTGAATTGCATAATTAAACATAAACTTAAAAGTTTATCAACTTAACTTATACGACTTAAAGAGTAAGGTTTAATTTAATTAAATAAGCCCCAAATATAACTTGGCTAGTTCTTTATGGTTAAGTAAATCTTTTGGATTTCCTTCAAAGTTTACTTTGCCGCTTACAAGTAAATAGGAGTAATCTGAAATTTCTAAGGCTTTTCTTGCATTTTGTTCTACAAGAACGATTGTTATCCCAAGTTCTCTTGAAAGAAAAGTTATAATTTCAAGAATTTGCTTAGCTATTATAGGTGCTAAATTACCTGTAGGTTCATCGAAAAGCATTAAACTAGGAGAACGTATTAAGCTCATAGCTATTGCTAACATTTGTCTTTCTCCTCCGCTTAATGTGGAAGCCTTTTGTTGTAACTTTTTTTCTATTACTGGAAACATCTTTATAACTTCTTTTATTTTTTTCTCCCTTTCTTCCTTCTTTAAAGAATATGAAGCCATTTTTAAATTTTCTTTAACAGTTAATGAGGTAAAAACGTTATCTGTTTGAGGTAAGTATGCTATTCCCATCTTAGCTCTAATATGCGGTTTTAACTTTGTTATATCCTTACCTTCATATATTATCTTGCCGCTAAAAATTGTAGTTAAACCGAAAATTGTTTTTAAAAGTGTTGATTTGCCACTTCCATTAGGACCCACAATTGTAGTGATTTTTTTAGGTTCAATTTTTAAATTAACATCAAATAATATTTGAAATTTACCGTATCCTGCGTTCAAATTTTCTATTATTAACATATTATTTGCCTAGATAACTTTCAATAACCTTTTGATCATTTAAAACTTCTTCAGGTTTTCCTTCAGATATTATTTTTCCATTGGACATCGCATAAGCGTAATCTGCATAAGGCAGAGCCAAATCTAATCTATGTTCAATTACAAGCAAGGTTATTTTTAATTCCTTTACCAAACTTTTTAAATATGTGAAAATTTCATGTGCTAAAGTTGGATTTATTCCTGCAGCTGGTTCATCCATCATTATAAATTTAGCATTGCACATTAAAACTCTTGCTACTTCTAGTAGCTTAAGTTGACCCCCACTCAAAGCATATGAAGGAGAATCCTTTAGATTATAAAGATTTACAATCGATAATATTCTTAAAGCGGTTTCGTAAGCTTCTTCCTCTTTATTTTTCCAAAACCTTTTAATTGGGGCATAAATGAATTTTTCCCCAGGATTATCCCTAGCTGCAGTTAATAAATTTTCTAATACAGTTAATTTTAAAAAAGGAACAGGTATTTGAAAAGTTCTAACCAAGCCTAGTTTAAATCTTTCATGAGGTGGAAGCTTTGTTATATCCCTATCTTCATATATTATTTTTCCTTCATCAGTATTATAGAAACCAGCTATCACATTAATTAAAGTTGTTTTACCACTTCCATTAGGACCTATTATTAAATTGAATAATCCTTCTCTAATATCAATATCAACACCATTTAAAGCAGCTAGAGCACCAAAATATTTTTTAACATTTTTACAAGATAAAATAATTTTCATAAAAAAATAATTTTTAAAAAAATATTATAAGTTTAAGAAGCAAAATAGCTGTATCCTGGTAAGAATGTTACCTTATCCTCAGCTTTAACCCAATATGCAACTCTGACCCACTCATATTTTCCTGGACTTACTTCGTTTATTGCCCATATATCATATGCTGTACCTATTCTATCTCCAGTATCTTTATCTAATAAGACCCAACCTGAAGCTCCAAAATAGGTTTCAGCAACTTGAGGTAAAACTTGTGCTACAGCTGCAGGATCGTAGTTTTCAACAAATAATATAGCTTTTACTAATACCCATAGTATATCATATATAGCATATGAGTATGAATCTGGTTCTCTATTCAACGTTTGCATAATATGCTCTCTTACTTTATTATATTTTTCACTTTGAGTGGGAGCAAATATTGTATTTAAGAATTTAGTATCATAACAGAATTTGGCTACTTCAGGATCTTTCAATAAATCACCAGAACCAGCTGTACCATCACTTCCAAACCATCTTACTTGTCTAAGCACATCATATTTTGCAGCCTCTTTCATTAGAACTGCAGCTTCTTCAAAAGCTATTAAGTGAACTGCCACTTGAGATTTAGGATATTTTGTTAAAGCGGACTCTACTTTATCTTTTAAGGCTGCTGCTTGAGTAACAAAGGATTTTTCCTCTGGAGAGTACTTAATACCTTCATCTACAGCTCCGCCAAGTTGGGTAAACCTTGTAGTAACACCCTTTTGTAATCCATTACCCCATGGATCATCTCTCCATACAGGTATAATATATCTTATTCCTAAATCATAAATTAATCTAGCAAGAGCAGGTGCTTGTTCATTATCGTTTGGAGTAAATCTAAATATTCTATCTTTAACAGCTAAATCTACTGCTGTAGATGACTGACTTACTACAACTATTCCTTGTTCATCAACATAGGATTTTATTGCCCTTAATTCTCCGCTAGATAACGGGCCTATGATAAATTTGATTCCTCTAGCAACAAAAGATTGAACCTTCTCCAAAGCAATAGAGCCTTTGGTTTGGGTATCTTCATATTCTACTGTAACAGTTAAACCTGGTCTAAATGAAGCTAACCAGTTATTTATTTCTTGTTTAGCAAGTTCAAGGGCTGCTCTATGATTTTCACCAAAAGTTCTCAAGTCTCCTGAAAGAGTTAGTATTGCACCAAATTTAATTTCTCCAGTTAATACAGGTGTTCCGACTGGAACTGTTACCGTTGTTACTCCACCTGCCCCTTCTGGAGCTGTGACGGTAGTAATTTGAGCTGGGTTTACTGAAGGATATATTAAATAACCAATTGCTGCTCCTACTAATAAACCTACTACTAGCAATACTATACTTTGAGTTGCTACACTTTTTACATGTGCCATAAATATATTAAAATTTTTTTTATATATAAATATTTAAAATTATTATGGTAGAACCAATAATTATAGGAACAATCGTGTTTACTAATATTTTAATTTTATCTAGTATAGGTTTAACTTTAACTTATTTAACAACCAAAGTACCAAATTTTGCCCATGGTAGTTTTTTAACCATTGGAGCTTATGTAGGAGTCTATGCTTTTTCTATCCAAGAAATTTCTCCATATTATTATATTCCTTTTGCTTTTTTGATTGGTGGTTCAGTAGCTTTATTACAATATAAACTAGTTTTAAAACCGCTTATGAATAGAGGAGCTAATATAGTCATTTTAATGATTGCTACATTAACTGTAGATGTATTTCTTTTCGGATTAATAAATATTATAGCTGATTGGCTAACTACTACTTATAAAATATACGTAACATATGTAATTTTTAAGAGATTAGATTTTAAAATATTTGATATTGAAGGAATTGCAATAATATCGACAATATTTGTAATTTTAATATGTACTTTATTATATATATTATTATATAAAACAAGGTTTGGTATATCAATGAGGGCTGTTATGGAAAATCCTTCTTTGTCCCAAATTTTAGGAATAAATATTGACAGAGTACTTACTTTTTCATGGTTTTTAAGCGGAGGCTTAGCAGGACTTGCAGGTATATTTTACGGATTTCAAATACCTATTAATACTACAGCAGGTCAAACTTTCCTTCCAATAATTTTTGCAGCAAGTATAGCAGGCGGTTTAAATAGCCTATTTGGAGCAATTTTAGGGGGTATAGTTGTAGGTACTCTTTCCATGTATCTCCCATATTATTTATCAAGATTTGGTTCAATCGAAATATTAAATATAAAAATAAGCCTTATTGAAATATTAAGAGTACAACCATTAATACCCTTGGTAATAATGGCTATTGTTTTATTAATATTTCCAAAAGGTTTAATGGGTATTAATTATTCTAAAATAACCTATATAATAAAGAATACAATTAAAATACAATGGCGGAGATAAATTATTTACAACTTACTTTAGACCTTGTACCTTGGATTGTAGTCTATGTATTAATAACCCTAAGTTTAAATTTGGAATACGGCTATACAGGGATACCTAATTTTGGAAAAGTATTAGCCGTAGCTGCAGGAGCATTTTTCGCAGGTTCCTTATCAGGAATTATTCCTTATTATTTTTTAGGATTAAATTCAAAATACGATTTTTATGAAAATCATATAGAGGTTATGAGTGAAATTAACAAGGTTTTGAGACAGGATTCATGGTTATCCATAGAAATGTTAATAATAATGCTTACAATAGCTACTTTAGCAGGAGCCTCATTTGGGTTTATAGGAAGTTATCCTGCTATAAGGTTAAAGGAAGATTATTTAGGAATGACTTTACTAGCAATGGGAGAAATTTTAGTAATTTTCGGTTATACGTATGAAAGATTTGTAGGAGGAACACTTGGAATATTTATTCCTTCTTTTCTTGGATTTGTCCCATTGGAAAATAGACCTTATGTAAGAATAGCTATTTATATAGGAATAGGAATAGCTATTTACATTATAGTTAGAAAATTTGTAAATTCACCTTTAGGCAGAGTTTTAAGGGCTATAAGAGATAATGAAAACTTAGCTATTACTTTTGGTAAAGATATCATTAGTTATAGAAAAAAAATAATGATATATGCAGGAGCTATAGCAGGATTGGCTGGAGGTTTATTAATATTACAATTGGGAGCTGTTATAGCATCTTCTTATACAAGATACCTTTATACATTTCTGCCATGGATTATGATTATTGTAGGAGGAACTGCAAATAATTTAGGAGCAGTAACAGGAGCAATAATCTTTGTTACTTCTAATAGGTTAATAGATGTATACAAAGCTGAAATAAAGGAAATCTTACCTTTTGATGTAGTATGGCTTACTCCTATAATGTTAAGCATTCTTTTAATTTTGATTTTAATGTTTAGACCTCAAGGTTTAATTCCAGAAAAGCAAACTAAGACTTTAAGCGAAAAAGAAATTTATGAAATATTGAATAAATATAAAAAGAAATGAAGGTTATTTCTAAGGTCTTAAAAATTGAAACAAAGAAAAAAATTGAACTAATAGATATAACGAGTGATGTTGATAGTTTTGTTAAAGAATCCAACGTAAAAAATGGATATTGCTTAATTTTTGCGCCTCATGCTACGGCAGCTATAATAGCCAATGAGAATGAGAGGGGTTTAATAAACGATATAATAAGGAAAATAAAGGAAGAATTTCCCCAAGAATACAATTGGGAACATGATAGAATAGATGACAATGCATATGCTCACTTAGCTTCTTCTTTTATAGGTTCTTCAAAAGTCTTTCCTATAATAGATGGAAAATTAATACGTGGTACTTGGCAAAATATTTTCCTAGTTGAATTGGATGGGCCTAGATTTATTAGAAATGTAGTTTTACAGATAATAGGTGAATAAAGATAATTTAAATCTAGCATTTTTCCCTTATAAATTCAGAGAAAATCAACAGGAATTATTTGAATTTATCCAAAAAAATATTAATGAGAATAACTTAATAATAAGTGCTCCAACAGGATTTGGTAAAACAATAATTATATTGAGTGCAATTTTACCTGTAGCTAATGAAATGGGGAAAAAAATTATATGGGCTACTAAAACTGGTACAGAAACAGATAGACCTATAGAGGAATTAAAAATAATAGATAAGTATTTAATGAGTAAAAATCAAAATTCTAAAATTTTTGGTATCTCTATAAGAGGAAAGAAAGATATGTGCTTATTAAAACGAGTATTAAGCGAAGAAGCAGATTATGATGAAGTTAGCTTATTTTGTAAAGCTAAGATAAAAAATAATCAATGTAGATATTATAATAAACTATTATACGATTATGTACCATACCAAGATACTCCTTTATTGTATTCGGAAATTTTAAATTTTGCTGAAAAATATGAAATCTGTCCATATTATTATCAATTATCACAAATATATGATGCAAATGTTATATCTGTTAATTATAATTATATCTTCAATGAACAAATAAGTTGGACTTTAAGAAATAAAATCAATTTTAAAGATGCAATACTGGTGGTTGATGAAGCGCATAATTTGCAATTTCTTATATCTAGTTTAAATCAAAAAGAAATTACGTTAGGTACAGTAAAAGGTTCCATAAAAGAAATGGAAGAATATAAAATAAATAATGAAGAAATTAAAAATTTTTTAAATAAATTAGAAAAAGAAATGATAAGAATAATGTTAATATTAAAAGAGAAAAATAAAGAAGATATTCCTATAAAATTAGATAAAATTGTAGAAAAATGTGGATTAGTATGGGATTCTGAACTGGGAGAGAAAATAATAGAGTATGGAATTAAAATAAGATTGACAAAAATAAGAGAAAATAAGGTTCCAAGATCCAGTCTTTATAGACTAGGAGACTTCCTGAAATCTGCTTATGAAATGAAAAATATTGATGGGGTAAAGATAATTGCTTCATTAAAGGAAAACAATATTTCATTTGAGATATATGATATGCGAAGCTCTGAAATATATTCAAATATTTGGAATAAGTTTTATAGAGTTATACTTTGCTCAGGAACTTTAGGTTCCATTAAATCTTTCGCAGAAATTGTTGGTTTAGAAAATTATGTAGGAAAAAAAGTAGATTTTAATATAAAAAAGAAGAACTTTTTAACTTTAATAACAAATTATTTATCAACAAAAGGGGAAGAATTACCAAAGGAAGAAGCAGTAAAATACATAGAAAGTATAGAAAGGTTTGTTAATTCATTAAATGAAAATGTAGCTATATTCTCTTCAAGCTACAGAATTCAAGAGACTTTAATCGAGAATGGTTTATTGGAAGTTTTAAGGAGAATTCCAAGAAAGGTTTTTATCGAAACACAAGATATGCCTGGTGATAAAGCTAAAAGGTTGCTTGAAGATTTTAAAAGACAAGCATATGAAAATATTAAAGGTGTTCTTTTAGCTTCTGCAACAGGTAAATTTTCTGAAGGAGCTGATTTTCCTGGAAAAGAGTTAGTAGGAGTATTTCTAGTTGGTATTCCGTTTGATAGATTAACATCAAAAACCCATTTACTTATAAATTATTATGTTAAAATATACGGGAGAAAGAAGGGAATATTTTATTCATATATTTTACCAGCAATAAGAAGAGCTTCACATGCATTGGGTAGAGCAGTTAGAAGTCCTGATGATAGAGCGGTTTTCGTATTGGGAGATAAGCGTTATAAAAGATTTTTAAAATTTTTACCTAAATTTTCTACAATAAATTTATTTTATATTAATAATTATTATCAAATTGAAGAAATAATAAAGAACAAATTTAAATAAGTATATACATTTATCAAATAGCTTATTAATTTCTGATAAGTCCAACAGAAAGTGATAAATATTCTTATAATCATTATTTTTTATGAAACTAATACATGGTTTAAAATTATATTTTGGCCCTGCAGGAGTACCACATGCTGCAAAAAAGAAAGATACAATTACAGGAATAAGAACAGTTAAAGAACTAAATCTTAATGCGATGGAACTCGAGTTTGTATATGGAGTAAAATTAAATGAGGAACAAGCCAATCAAGCAAAAATATTATCAAGAGAATTAGGAATAATTTTAACAGCCCATGCACCATATTATATAAATCTTAATTCAACTGAAGAAGCAAAACTGAAGAATAGTATAAATTTTATAGTTCAAAGTGCAAAGGTGTTATATTATGCTGGAGGTTATAGTGTTTGCTTCCATCCAGGATGGTATCAGCAATCTTCAAAAGAAGAAGCTTTTGAAAGAGTTAAACAAGCATTGAAAAAAGTTGTATCCATAGTAAAAGATGAAGGATATGAGGTTTGGATTAGACCAGAAACTATGGAAGGAAAAACAAAGTTCGGCGAACTTGATGAAGTTATTAAACTTTCTGAAGGATTAGACTATGTTTTACCATGCGTAGATTTCGCACATTTAAGATACCGATATGGCTGGAATTCTAAAGAGGAATTTGAAAATATACTTATTAAGTTAGAAGATAGTTTTGGTAAAGAAATTTTAAAGAATATGCATATTCATATTTCAGGTATTAAACTAGATAAAGCTGGTACACATGTGAATTTAAATGAAGCCGATCTTAAATGGAAGGAATTAATTGAAATAATAAAAGAATATAACATTGCAGGAGTGATAATTAGTGAAAGTCCTAATTTGGAAGAAGATGCGTTGATTATGATGAATTATTATAACACTCTAAAATAATGTGCAGATTATTTTGTGTTTTAAGCAAAAATAAGTTAAACTTAAGCTATTATTTACTAGATGCAAAGTATTCAATATTAAAACAAGCTGAATATGAAAAACAAGAAGATGGTTGGGGTTTAGTTATTTATAATGGGCGAAATCCAAGCTTTGTTATAAAAAGCATAAAGCCTGTTTATGAAGAAAAGGATAGATTAAAAAGCATCATTTTTGATGCAAAACTTGCATTATTCTTTGTTAGAAAAGCAAGTAACCCAAGGGGTATAGATAAAAAGTTGCTCATGAATATAGAAGCTACCCAGCCATTTTATTTTCAAAATATTTCCTTCGAACATAACGGTTCTATCGAAATTCCAGATGAAATAATTCAAAGTCTAAACTTTAAACATAAACCTTTAAGTTTAAACGATAGCGAAGTTTATTTCTTATGCTTCTTAAAATTCTATGAAGAAGAAGAAAATGTATTAAAAGCCTTAAAAAGAACTGAAGAGTTTATAATAAAAGTATTTAATGAAACAAAATCAAACAAAGAAAAACCCTATTCAAGTTTAAATGTTATAATTACAGATGGAAATAAAGTTTATGCTTTAAACAAATATTTATCAAATTACAAAAAATCATTAATCGATTCTGATAGAGATTACTATAAAATGTGTTATTACACAGATGAAGAAAAGTTAATAGTAGCATCGGAACCAATAGAAGAAGAAGGATGGAAAGATTTGGGCAATAATAAATTTTTAGAAGGATTTGTAAAGGATGATAAAATCTATTATACAATAAATGAATTTATTTAGATTTGATTATATTCTTATAACCTTCAAATCCATTTTCTAAACTGTAAGCCTTTATTCCCATACTTCTATAATAACTAGCCAAACCCTTACTTGTTAAACCTCTTTCGCATACGAAAATTACCATAGAATCTTTATATTTCTCTTCAGAAAATTCCATTATAGAAATTGAATTCGGTATTTTAAATTTTTTCAGGCATCAAATTAACCACAACAGCATCTATTGGAATAAAGCTTATTGTAAATTCCTCTTCTTTAAATAAATCTTCAATTTCTTCTTTACTTTTATCCAAGCTTACTTCTATTAAACTTTTCAAAGCTTCTTCTATTGATTTTTCGATTTTTGCAAAATCGTATCTAAACTTATTTAAGTCTACTCTAGGAGTTAAAGGTCCAATCGCTATAGCACAAAGTTCTTCTACTTTTAAAGATAAATCGTATGTGCCTATTCTTTTAGAAATTTCTATTATTTCTCTTTTATCCAAACCTATCAGAGGTCTTAATATTGGTAAAGATATTCCTTCTTCCGCAGCTCTAATATTTCTTATTGTTTGACTTGTTGCTTGAGCAATAGATTCACCGGTAATTAAAGATTCATAGCCTTTTTCCAAAGCTATTTTTTCAGAAGCTAAATACATAGCTCTTCTTAATGCTACTTGCCATATTTTAGGTTCCAAAGATTTCATAATTTCCTTTATTATTGAGTGGAATTTAACCACGTAAAACTTAGCTTTATGTCCATAAAACCAGTTATCAGATAAAAACTTAGCAACGAGGAAAACTTCTCTAACATCGTTAAGACTGCCCATGCTAAAATGAATAAAATCCACAGGACATCCTCTTTTAGCGATATACCATGAAGCTACAGGAGAATCAAAACCACCGGAAAATAGACTAAGTAGTTTATCACCCGAACCTAAAGGTAATCCTTCAGCTCCTTTAATCTTTTCTTCAAAAACAAAAGCTTTATTGCCTCTTATCTCAACGTTAATTTCTAAATCAGGGTTTTCTAAGTTCACTCCTGCGGAAAAGGGGTAAATTTTTGAACCTATAGCCTCAGCAGCTTGAAGTGAATTAAATTCGTGCTTTCCAACCCTTGAACATCTAATTGCAAAAGTCTTATTTTTAACTCTTTCTTTATAAATTTCCTTAATTTTTTCAGATAAATCATCCAATGTTTTAAAATCGATTTTTATTGAAGGTGAAAAGCTACTAATGCCAAAAATCCTTTTCAAAAAATCCAAATTATTAATTTCTCCTTCTATTAAAATCCTCGAAAATTCCCATTTTACTTTAGCATTTAAACCTTCTTTTTTTAAAGCTTCTTTTATATTTCTTAATACTAATCTCTCAAATAATAATCTAGATTTTCTTTTTCTATAAGTTACATCACCACTAAGTCTAACTAAAATCGTTTTCACAAAAAGAAATTATCGCTTGATATTTTAAAAAATTATTTTGATTTTAAAAAATTCAGCTAAAAATATTCCTAAAGCTAAATAAACAAGGAAAATACCTAAAAATAGCATAATTGTTCTATAAGATTTGCTTCCAAGAAAATTAGTAGAGAGAGAAGCTATGGAGGCTAAACCTGTTAACCATGCATAATCTAACCATACATGGGCTGTATACATTACAATGAAAAACAATAACCAATTGCTTGATTCTATTATAATCTTTATCAAAACAAAGCCTACTGTAGCCCACCATAAAAGAAAATAAGGATTTAATATAGTAAAAATAATACCTATTAAAAAAGGATTATAAATTTTTTCTAATTTTGTTTCGACTTTTGTTTTTGAAAAGCTTTCCTTTATAGTTAGAAAAGCAAATAATAATATAAAAATTATTATAAAAATAATAAAAAAGAATTTTACTAAAGAATTCGATAAGAAAACACTTATTTTATCATAAACAAAAATTAACATAACTACATAAGGAATTTCAACACTCATATGCCCTAAAGCTGCTAATAATCCTACTTTCCAATTTTTCCTTAAACTTGTAGCAATAGTTGCTACAGTTAAAGGACCAGGCGATAGTGCACCGCTTATCGATATAATAACGGTTAATATTACTAAATCAAACATACTAATTTAATATTGCTAAAAAATAAAAAATTTAGTAAATAATAAACAAAAATATATGGTAAGTGAACTTTCAAACATAAAGAAAGAATTGAATGGTTTAGATAACATTAAATATTTTGCAATAATTAACATTGTTGTCTCAGCTTCCTGGCTAATGGTCAGTGTATTTTATAATGTAACATATTAAGCGTTTTCGATCTATTTACANTAATACGAATTAAATTGACTTCTACTAAGTTTTATTTCTTGCAACAAGCATAATTTTATCTTTGATAGGTTGGTTATTAGCATACGTATGGAGCTCTTTTAAATTCCAAAGACTTTACAATGATGTTTTATTTTCTGTAGTAGGCATAATTTTCCTAGCATCAATCTTTTTACCCCTGTTATATGCTGCAATGATGGAATTGGTTGGTTTCACTTTACTTTATATTTCTATAAGAAAACCGACAATTAAACTATTAAGAATAATATTAAAGGAGGAAATTAAAAAATCCCAATCAAAAAAACAAGAAATTGAAAGATTAAAACAATATTTACAAAAACTTGAAATAAAAAAGAAAAATAACATAATAAAAGAAAACGAATATAAATACTTAAAAACTGTATATCTTAAAAAAATTAAGGAAATAAAAAGACTCAATAAAATTGCTTCTTAAATTCCAAATATTGGAAACCTCGTCCTTTAGAGCTAGGAGAAAGTTAGTTATTATTGAATGTTTGTCTTTTCTGATTTCTTCTCTGCACTAAAGGACGATAATTTATTGTAGTTCCTCCAATAATATTTGCTTTCTTTGTTTTAGTCTTATTTTATCTTCAATATATTTATCGCTATCTATTCTACCTTGTTTAAACTCTTCATCAAGCTTCCTTAATTGTTCATCCAATTCTTCGATTCTCTTTCTAATATATTCAGAGTAACTTGCACTGGTTGTTGAATAAACTTGCGATGGAATAAATCGTCCTTTTATCATTCCATCTTCTATTCTATAAATTTCATGAGCTATTTTTGTTACGTTAGGATCATGGGTAACTATAATTATAGTTTTTTTAAATTCTTGGTTAATTTTTGAAAAATAATCTGTTATTATCCTAGTATTAGCAGAATCCAATTCTCCAGTAGGCTCATCAGCTAATATTAACGGAGGATCATTTGCTAAAGCAACCGCAATAGCAACTCTTTGTTGTTCTCCCCCACTAAGTTCTGAAGGAAACTGATATCTCTTATTTTTTATACCTAATATGTCCAATAACATTTCTATTGTATCCTTTCTTTTTTGTTTAGGTACACCCAAGCTTATCATAGGCAATTCTATATTTTCTTCCACAGTTAAATCTGGAATTAAATTAAACAATTGAAAAACGAAACCTACATATTTTCTTCTATAATTTATTAGTTGTGAAGGAGATAAATTAGATACTACTATATCTCCAACCTTAACCGTTCCTCCTGTAGGATAATCTAAACCACCTATTAAATTAAGTAACGTAGTTTTACCACTCCCACTTGGACCTATTATTGCTACAATACTGCCACTTTCAACATCTAAATTGACTCCTCTTAAAGCTTGAACTTCTACCTTACCAGTTTTATATATTTTTATTAAATTTTTAACATGGACATCGATACCTTTCATATCACTTCCTCCACTTTAGCTTGTATTCTCCTAATAAATATAGCAATAGGTATTATTAAACTTAAGAAGACAGCCGATACAATATAAAATAAATATAAATAATGGTGAGGTAAAACAATAACTCTATATTCTACAGGTAAAAAAGATGAAAAGGTATTGATCATATTTACGTAACCCAATGCAGTAACGAATGAAGTAATAATTCCTATTATTAAAGCAGAAATAACGATCCCTAGCATGGCAAAAATGTTTATTTTAAATAGTTGATTTCTATCAAGACCTCGAATATTTTGTAAAACTATAATTCTAGATCTTTCAAAAAGGTTAACTATTGATATAGCCATAATTCCTAAGGAAATTAAAAGAACTGAAATTAAGGTTTGAAAGTTTAGATAATCTTCTGTGAAAAAGATACTACTCATTCTTTGTTTATTATAAACTTCTAAGAAAGTCACGATTCTAAAGATACCTTTCATCTGTTTTATTTTTTCCTTTACTAAATTGGTATAATCAACGGATTTTAGTTTAATTAAAATTATTGGGGTAAAGAAGAATTTAAAATTCTGTATTGAAGCTATATTTATGAAAGACTTAAACTGAATTGGAGGAGCAGGACCAATAAAACTGAAACTGATATTTTTTCCAACAAATCCTATTATCTTAAACTTCTTAATGTAACTACCAACAGGTATCGTTATTTCATTGTTGACTTTAAGATTCATATAATTAGCTAAACTTAGATCTAAAATTATAGAATTTTCATCTAGTTTTTTAAATAAATTCAAAGGAGGTTCTGGTTTAAACCAACTTTCTTCATAAAAGGCTACTTTAATATACTCCTCAGGATTAATTGCATAAATGTAGCTAGAATAATAACCTAAATAACTAGCATAATAAACTAAGGTTGCATATTCAATTTCTTGAAAAGTTTTAATTTGATTTAATGATTTTTCAGCTAAATTGGTATCGTTAAAATACACTTTAATATCAGATTCACTTTCAAAATATGCATTACGTATTCTAAAATCTTCTTGGGAAGATAAGCTAATTATGTTGAAAAAACTGTAGAAAATTATAATTGAAATAACAAAAATTATTATAGAATTTCTTGCAGCAGCTCTAGATATACTTTTTGAAGAAATAATTGTTAAATCTTTTAGCAAAAACTTTAATGATGAAACGAATTTTTCTTGTATAATACTTCCATGGTATGATAATATTTTTGAAATACCGTATAAGAAAAGGAAAGGACCTAAAATATTTAGAGGAGTATCGATAATTAATGCGATTGATAAGATAATTACTAATAGAAAGTTTTGAGTTTTGATTGCTTCGGACAATAAATTGTTAAGATTAATTTGTAATATCCATATTAATAGTTTATAGCTTCCCAATATCAAAGCTATCCAAACCCTAAATTTTTTATATGGTTTTTCTAAATGCTCATAGGTTTCTCCATATAAACCGTGTAATATAGGTATATTTAAGACTCTTTTTAAAGGAGGAATGAAAACCAAGAATGATATTATCATAGAAAAGATTAAAGTAATTATAAATGCTATTTGATTACTAATTAAAATTTTGACAACATCATAAATAGAGACCCTAAAAGAAAAGGAAAGAATTATTGAAGAAAGAAAATAACCAAGAATTATTCCCAGTAAGATAACCATTATAGTTTCAATTGAATATAGCATAAATAGTCTTCCTCTACTAAACCCTCTTATTTTGAATAGAGACATTTCTCTTTTATTTAAACTGTATATCAAATCACTTAATGAAGAACCCAAGTACCATGAAACAAATATCAAAGGTAAAGAAAGAAAAGTAAAAAGTAAAAGAAAACCAGTATAGTTTACTGATATACTATCTATAGTATTAAGCAGCCTATTATTAATATCATGTGCAAAACCATACTTCTTTATTATATTAATTACCTGAGAATTTATGTCAGTTAAAATTTTCTTTGTTTTTTCCAAATCAGAAACATCTATAACTAAACTTCTATCAAGAAAAACGTTTAAATGATAAACTGGTCTTCTTTCAAATTGATTAATTTTCTGTAAAAACTCTTTTAAAAAACTATCATAACTTATGATATAATATAAAATTGAACCAGTACGAAAGTATTGAAAAGCTTTAGGTTCTCCGATTATAACATTTTTGATAAAAATTGTAACGTTTCCTATGTTTAATGTATTTGATATCTGGAGTTTAGAAGTAACAAATTCATTTGCTAAAACTAAAAGTGCTTCATATTGTTTAGGAGGAAGTAAACCTAGTTTAATATAAAACAAGCTATCATCCTTTATAGCAAAAAAAAAAAAAATGCTCAGAGTTGGTTGTTTGGTTTATCGAAAATTCCAATATCGGTTCTACTTTATAAACCCCCGCAATTCCATTAATTTCCTCTATTACACTGTTAATTTTATCTTCATTGGTTATAAGATAACTAATGGTTATATCTACGAAGATTTGTTCTTCTAAGATTTCATTTAATGATCTTATCATTGCTAAATGTCCTCCTATATTTACCCCGGTGAAAATTATTGAAATGATTATTGCTAAGATTATTATTCCACTAAAAAATAAAAAACGTCTTGTAAATCTTCGATAAACTATTTTAAAAATATTCATATTTTTAAAAGAAACTAATTAGCTTAAAAATTTTTCTTCTTTTAATCCAATCTAGATAACCAACTCCCTTGATCTATATGCTTTTATAACGTTGGATAGGAACCTAACTGAAGACTTGATAACAGTGCAACGATAGATGAATTAGGTATCTCAGTTATCAGTTTTAAAAAGGAATATGGAGACACAAAGATAATATTAGGGAAAGAAAAAACAAACTTAAATTTCTAAAATTGCTTAAGAAATTATGAAAATAGCTATATTAGGAGGAACAGGGGAATTTGGTGAAGGCTTGGCTATAAGATGGTCAAGAGCGCATGAAGTAATAATTGGTTCAAGGTTTAAAGAGAAAGCAGAAAAAGAAGCCAAAGAATATGTAATAAAAGCTGCCTCAGCTTATTTAGAAGAAATGAAAGGTAATATTACTGGAATGGAAAATTCGGAAGCTGCTTCAACTGCAGATGTAATAGTTTTAACTATTCCGGCCCAATACCTTTATAGCTTTTTGGAAGGATTAAAAGAGAAAATAAACAGAGAAGCAATAATAATTTCTCCTGTAGTTCCAATAGCAAAAAAAGATTTGAAATTTATCTATGATCCTAGTATAATAAGGCAAGGCGCTACTTCAGCTGCAGAAGAAATAGCAAAAATACTTCAAACAGATAAAGTAATTGCAGCTTTACATACAATACCAGCCAAAAAATTAGCTGATCCATATCATAGATTAAATTATGATGTGCCTTTTTGTACTGATAATAAAAATATTATCGATAAGTTCATAAAATTGATAAAAGACTTAAGTATACATTTGAACCCTCTTTATGTAGGAGGATTGGATTTGGCTAACTTAATAGAAAGTTTAACTTTAACTATATTAAATATATCTATAAATTCAAAGATTTGGAATTTAAGTATAAAATTTGTAGAATAATTTTAAAATATAAAAGTTGAATATTTTAATAAATATTTTAGTATATAGCTTGAATTTATTATTTTTTCTTTATCGGTTAATAAATAATTTAAAGAATAATTTATTGCTTCTTTTAAATCTTCAAATTCTTTGTAATCATTTTTTCTAAATATTTCCCTTAAGGTTTCTCTTACAAACCAAACTCCTATGGAAGTAATAAAACCTGGTAAAATTTCTCTTATTGCCAAAACGCCAGCCTGTTTTCTTTCTCTTATTAAATATTCACTTACTGCAAGTCTTACTGCATAATAACAACCGCCTAAATTCGAATATCTAGTTTTACCTGAGCTTAATTCATGATCTGATTCAACTTCAATTTCTTTACCATAAAGATTCCAAGTAGTCTTAGGATACCATGCTTCTATCCATTCATACATCCATTTGGAAGGAAAAAGAATTATAACAAAGTTATTCATGAATTTGTTATAAATAAATACTCTTACTTTATCTATCATATTAAATTGCTTAATTTTTTTAATCAAATCCTTAGAAATTATATCATCCACAGCAGTTATGCTCCATCTTGTAGGAACTAATTTTCTATTCTTTTTTAGTCCAAGCATTCCTAGACTAAAAACTTTAACAATTCTTGACAATTCCACATTTTCATTGTAAAGCTTTATTATTCCTTCATTTGCTTTTAAATCCTTATCATAATAAATTTTCTCTATTTTTTTATCAGTTTTTATGTTTGAAAGAATCTTAAATCTATCAAGTAAAGAGGAAGGACCTAAAGGAGGAAGGATGTCATCAAACAAAGGTATTTTAGAAGGATTCTTTTTTAATTCAACATGCATGTTAACAGGAATATAAGATAAAGCAATTTCATGTAAAGCCAATACATAAGGATCTTCAATGGATTCTACTTTAACAAACTTATAACTTCTAACCAACGATATTCTATAATTTAATATATCTTCTATTTTTAAGTTATTCCACGCTTCAGGATAATCAAAAATCTTTGTGTTACCAAAGTAAGGAGGGACCAAAGGACCAACTGCAACTTTAGGATAATTAATTCTTCCTACAAATACTGAGGGAGGGGACGATCCTTCTATTATTTTTTTATTTATTTCTATATTTTTTACGAGTTTGATATTTTTTATTAAAATAGGACAATAACTCCTTCCGCATAATAACTTAGCTCCTCTACAAGGGATACATATCTCAGCCGAAGGTTCTAAAACTATCTTTTTACCAAAAACCATCGATATTATTTTAATATTTCAATTATAAATTTATTTCTTTTCTTCATTATTTTATTTTAAAACTTTTTTAATATATATTTTTATATAGTATCTTCTTATTAAAATTAAAGTTAAAGATATAAATATAAAGAGGATAAATAATATAAAAGATTGGAAACTTAAAGGTAAAATTATTTCGTTATAATCTTTAACTTCATATTCCAAATCAAACAAGGCATATTTAACCTTTACTATAAGCTTACCAATTTTGATATTATTAAATATTATTTTTCCTTCATCATTTGTATAACTGACATATTTATTACCTGTTTCAGTGATTAGAGCCACTTCTATACCTTTAATAGGAATTCCAAATAGATCTTTTATTACAACTTCAACATTTGAAATAGGAAGTGTTATTTCTATTTCCCTACCAGAATAAACTGGAGTTTCAATTGGGAAATAATATCTTTCGTTGTTTACTATTATCTCCTTTATTTTTAAAACATCTCCTTCGTTAAACCACTCTTCCTTTTCAAATATCTTTTCCCTTCCAAATTTATCCAAATAAATCACTGAAAAGTTATCAATTTCATTGCTTTTGATGTCCTTTATTTTTAATCTAACTTTATGTTGTAATACATAAATTGCCTCAGCTTTTATAGGTTCTTTAACTTCTATATAATTGTTATAGTATTCATTTCCGTTGATAATCCAATGAGAAAAGATGAGCCTTGAACCTTGGTAATTGTATATTTCCTTAGGATAAACTTCTATATATGCGATAGAAAAAGCATCATACCAACCAGTACCAAAGGTTTGAGCGAATAAACTTCTTACTTCGACATAATATTGTAAAGACCATAAGGCTAATATTATAAGAGGCTTTTTTACTTTAATTTCAAGAGTTGCATAACTTTTTATATCTAAGCTTAAATAATCAGATAAATTAAAACCTTTAAACTTATATCTTGTATTTAAATTAACATAGACCACGGTTTCCTTAAGAAAGATTTTAATTAATTCACCTTTATCATACCAGCCAGTACCGTTGATTAAAGAAATAGGTGTAAAAGTTTGTATTAAATATTGAATTTTCCAATAAAATTTAACATTATATGGTTTATTCATAACCAGTTGACCTTTGTTATTATTTATAAGTTCATCATTTATCTTATAACCAAGTAAAACTAACCTTGTATTATTGGTGAAATAATAATACTTATCGCTTGTAAAATAAGCAGTTTCATTCTCATAATACCAACCTTCTCCTTTGATTTTTAATTCTACTTTTAATCCATCTATATAATTTTCTATATTTAGTTTATTTTGTTTTTTCCATACGGCAATTATTTTCATTGGTTGCTGAACGTTTATCTGTAAGATATTCTCATTTACTGAAGGATAATTTGGTTTCAAAAATTTCCAACTATCAAAAACGTATCTTTCGTTTTCGTTAATATAATAAGTATAATTTTCAAGTTTAATTGTAACATTGGAATTTTCATCATACCATCCTGAAACATTTGGGTCGAAATAATTTGTAATAATTTCTAGAAAATACTGTCTTTTCCACTTAGCTATTTGAATTACCCATCCATTTACTTGGATTGTAAACGTTAAATTTCGTCCATTGTAAGCATTAATACCATATCCTGACCAACCATCAAAAATAACCCTAGTATCGTTGGAAAGATATACAGTATCGTTTTTTAGAGAAATTTTAACTGTTGAATTTACATCATACCATCCATCTCCCTTTACTTCACTATATTCTGAATTAACTATTACTCTGTATTGTATTTTATAATTGGCTAAAAGGAAATAATTTTTATTTATATTCATGTTTATTTTACTTGAATTACTTACAATATCTCCACTCCAATTGGTAAACACGAATCTATCGAGATTTCCTTCTATTATTTCTTGTATTTCAAAAGTCTGTGTGGAATTTAAAATAAAATTAAAACTTTCAGGAATTTCATATTCATAACCGTTTATTTTAATATAAGGAGAATATTTTGAGCCTTTATAATCAATTGTTACAGTTGCTATATTATTGGAAAGAAATTTAACAAAGTTATAAACCTTCGGAGAACCCCATCCTGTTACTGCATCCCAACCCAGTTTAGCGTTGTAGCCATTATTGCCCAATAATATATCATTGAAAATATTGTTATAATAGTTAGAGGAGCCTATTTGATACAAAAGAAAATTTATGTTTTTTATTTTATAATTTATTAAAGAAATTATCGAGGAAAATATAACACTTGATGGTGATGGTCCTGCTACATTTATAAAATTACCATCCACATAAACTTTATAACCACCGACATCAAACGAAACATCAGGAAAAGCCCTTTTAGCATTACTAACTTTGCTTGATTTTTGCCATTGTGGTGAATTAAAATAATTACTGTAGCCTCCTCCACTTGAGTTCCATCCTAATTCATTATTATTAATTCTTATAGTTGAACCAACGGATAAAACATAAGGATCTGAAGAAGGATAAAAAGTAAGCTTGTTACCTAGATCGCCAGAAGGAGAGATGACAATAGAACCAAACTTTGTGCTTTCTTTAAATAAATAACTCAAATAATTTAAAGTAGAATTTGAAAAAGTGCTTTCCGCTCTTCCAAAAGGTAAAACGATTACTGAAGATGGGAAATTATTTAAAGCATAAATTATCGCATTTTCTAAATCAGACGTATCATTCTTTGCTACAATTAATACTTTTTTAGATAAAGGAGATATTAGATGGGACCATTGTAAAGCTAAGTTTGTCAATATTTTCCATGTATAATTAGATTCGATGGGTTTACCACTAGGATAAATTATTCTCAAATCTGGGTTCGGAAGATTATTCATTTGGGAAAAAGCGTAAAGATCTTCTAATGCTTTATCATTACCATAAGCTATAACTATTACTATTCTACTATTTTCTCCTTTAAATCCTTCTTGATGAAGAGCGCTTATATTATAAAATTCCAAAAAATAACTTGGTTCATATGAGATTGGAGAAATATAAATAAAAGGCAAATATCTATTATGAGAAATTAATATAGTTTTACTCATTTCTTTGTCAGCTAAGTTAATCGATTCCGAAGGAATATAAATGAATAGTATAAGCATAAAAGTAAAGATAAAGATGAATTTAAACATATTTAAAAATAAGAATTTTAAAAAATAAATTTTTACTTAGCATATAACTTGAATTTTAGGACCAAATTTCTTCTCCCTAAGAAATATATTCACTTAAATCTATTATTTGTTATGAAAATATCCCAAATAAATTTAAGTATAGATGAAATACCAAGGTATTGGTATAATATCATTCCAGATTTGCCAGAACCATTGCCTCCCCCTAAGGATTATAATGACGGATTTTCCAGATTGGAATTTATGAATAAAGTTATGATTAAGGAATGCCTAAAACAGGAGTTTGAAAGTTCATCTTGGATTAAGATTCCTGAAGAATTACTAGAAATTTATATTCATATAGGAAGACCAAGACCATTATATAGAGCCTTTAGATTAGAAGAAAGACTTCGTTTAAAAAAAGTAAAAATATTTTATAAAAGGGAAGATCTTTCACCTCCTGGATCACATAAATTAAACACCGCTATAGCTCAGGCTTATTACGCCTTAAAGCAAGGAATTGAAGAATTGGTTACTGAAACTGGAGCAGGCCAATGGGGCAGTGCATTAAGTTATGCTGCTAAAATGTTTAATTTGAAATGTACGGTTTTTTGGGTTAGAAATGTTTATGAATGGAAAACACAAAGAAGAATTCTAATGAAATTATACGGTGCAAACGTTTACTCTTCTCCAAGTAATTTAACAGAAGTAGGAAAAAAATATTTGAAGGAAAATCCAAATCATCCTGGTTACTTAGCTATAGCGATTTCAGAAGGATTAGAATATGCTTCAAAGAGTGAAAAAAGAGCCTATGCTTTAGGTTCTGTCTTAAATCATGTTTTACTACACCAAACTATAATAGGCTTGGAAACTTTGGAACAATTTAAAAAACTTGATATTATGCCAAACTTGATAATATCTTGTTTAGGAGGAGGATCAAACTTTGGGGGTATAATTTTACCCTTTGTCAGAGAGAAAATTAAAAAGAATTTAGATATTGAATTTTTAGCAATCCAATCAGAGGCTTCACCAAACTTAATAAAAGGGAAATATGAATATGATTTTGGAGATGCAGCAGAACTAACTCCTTTACTTAAAATGTATACACTAGGACATAAATATGAAGCAAAGGAAATTAAGGGAGATGGCTTAAGATATCACGCGGCAGCTCCAATAATAAGCTTATTAAGACATTTGGGAATTGTTAATGCTAAGTATTATCCTATAGATGAAAAGGAAATATTTGAGGCAGCAAAACTTTTCCTTGAAACTGAAGGATGGCTTGTAGCAGCTGAGTCCGCTTATGCAGTTAAGGGATGTATTGATGAGGCATTAAAGGCTGAAAGAAATGGAAAAGAAAAGATTATATTGATGAATATAAGCGGTCATGGATTCTTAGATTTAGATGCTTATAAGGAAAAACTGCAAATTGAATAGCTAAAAAATTTCTAAGTCTTTATAACCAAATCTATAAACCCCTCTAAAATATTCCTAATATTGTTCTGTGGTAATTTGTTTAATGCTCTTTTACTTAAATCTAAATACATAGATAATTTTTCATTAAGAAAATCCTTTTTATTTTCAATTTTTAATTTTTGTACGTATTCTTTTTTATCCCAATCCCTTAAATCATCATAAATCTGATATGCTAGACCTAAATATCTTCCAAAGAAACTCGCAGTTTCTATATAAAACTCATTCTCTGTGGCTAAAGTAGCTCCTATTCGTGAAGAAGCTTCGAATAACGAAGCTGTTTTATTTTGAATAATTTTAAAATATTCTTCCCATTTAATCTCATTTTCATTTCTTAATTTAACTTCAAGTAATTGACCCTCACTCATAGCTTTAACCGTATCTGCTAGTATTAAAGCTACATTCTTATTTTTATATCTACTTGTCAACTCTAAAACCAAAGATAAAGTATAATCTGCTACCAATATAGCTTGCTCCTCACCGTAAACTAAATAATAAGCCTTTGAACCTCTTCTATAAATTTCCCTATCCAGCATATCATCATGAATAAGGGAAACAGTATGAATAAGTTCTATAGCAAAGGCAGCTGGATAATAGTCTTCTTTAGGAATACCTAAAGTTTCGGCAGTCAAAAATAAAATTATAGGTCTCAACCTTTTTCCTCCCCTTAAAGCGTAAATTAAAGATTCATAAAAAGAAGAGTTTTTATGTTTTTCCAATTCTTTGTTAATAAATTTCTCAAATAAAGACACACGTTTAAAGAGAAATTTGTCTTCTAAATATAGCAAATTTTCAAACATAAGATTCTCCTGTTGATCCATTTTTATTTAATAATCAAATAACATATTAATAAACTTTAGAACCTTCCTTAGCTTCTCCCATTGTGGTCAATGGATAAACGTTTTGGTTTTCATCCACTGCACATAAAATCATACCTTGACTCTCTATACCTCTTATTACCTTTGGTTTTAGATTAGCTAAAACAACAACTTTTTTATTAAGGAGAAATTCTGGTTCATATTGATCACCTATTCCAGCTACTATTGTTCTTACTTCATTCCCTAAATTTACTTTTAGTAATAATAATTTATATGTTCCTTCAACTCTTTTTGCTTCTACCACCTTACCTATCCTTATATCTAGCTTTGAAAATTCATCAATAGTTATTTCATTCATTAATTTTGAATTTTTATTCAAATTAATAAGCTTATAAAATAAAAAGAAAATTTGTGATAATAAAAATTGGTTGTTGCGGATTTCAAAAGAAAAGAGAAATTTACTATGAAAATTTTAAATTAGTTGAACTTCAAGAAACATTTTACAAAATACCTTCAATAGATAGAATGATGCAACTGAGAAAAGAAGCACCAAAGGATTTTGAGTTTACATTTAAATGTTTTCAGGGGATAACTCATGAAGTAAGTTCACCTACATGGAAAAGAAGTGGTATAAAAAATTTAGAAGAATTAAAAAACAAAGTTGGTTCATTAAGGTTAACCAAAGAAGTAATGGAATATTGGAAAGAGCAAATAAAAATAAGTAAAGCGTTGAACTCAAAGATATGCTTAATCCAGCTTCCTTCAAGTTTTAAAGATAATGAAGAAGGTATAAAAAATGCAGAAAATTTCTTTTATGGAATAGAAAGAAATAAATTAGAAATTGCAATTGAATTAAGAGGATGGAATAGAGAAAATATTTTGAAATTATGCAAAAAATTTAATCTTATTCATTGCGTAGACCCTTTAAAGGAAGAAGCAACATACTTTGGAATAAATAAAATAGCATACTTTAGATTACATGGATTAGGAAAAACTATGTATAAATATAAATATACGGATAATGATTTAAAAAATCTTTTAAATATTATAAAAAAATTAGAATTAAATGAAGTTTATATTTTATTTAATAATATTTATATGTATGAAGATGCTTTAAGGTTTCAACGAATTGTTTCATCAAATTTATAAAATTTTTATAAATCATATTACTCTTTAATCTTCATATCCTTTCCATATCCTTAATTTTGGATCTTCTATTCCCAAATATCTTAAAGCTCTAGCAATACTTTGGTCTACTACATCAATTAAATCAACAGGTTTAGAATACCAAGCTGGTAAAGGAGGAAATATCGTTATAGTAGGAATTTTAGATAAAATATAAAGATTTTTAAGATGGATTGTACTCAATGGGGTTTCCCTTATTAATAACACCAAAGGTCTCTTTTCCTTTATGCAAATATCTGCTGCCCTTAAAAGCAAATTATTCGAAATTCCGTTAGCTATTGCTGCGACTGTTTTCATCGAGCAAGGAGCAATTATCATTCCATCAGTGGGATACGAGCCACTGGCGATAGGTGCAGTGAAATCAAATTCTTCATAGTATTTTGTAGCCAAACTTATAACTTCTTCTTTGGAAAGATTTAATTCATCTTTTATAACTTGCCATGCTGCACTTGTTATTACTAAATATCTTTCATGGTTTAATTCCTTTAACCGAATTAAAGTTCTTATACCATAAATTGAGCCTGAAGCGCCAGAGATTCCAATTACAATTCTCTTCATACCAACTCATTCACTGTATTAATAACTTCTTTTATTTCTTTTGGTACATATCTTTTTAAAAATTTTACTAATAATTTAGATTTAAATGATAGCTTAGGCATACAACCACATGCAAAAGGATGACCTCCTCCGTTATATTTCTTCGCAATCGGCAACAAATTTATATTTTTATTCATTCCAGCATAAAAGGATACATTTAATCTAGGGTAAATTACTACTGTAAAATCTAAGTTTTTCTCCATACTTGCATATTTAGCTACTAGACTGCCCGGTAATTTATTTTTAATTTTCCTAATGTCTATTATAGTATATGTATGACCGTTTTTAGTTTTTAAAACAGGCAAAGTATTGATTACTTCCTTTATTTTTTCTTCATTTTTAGCTTCTTTTTTTGCCCACTTTAAAATTTTTTCATCATTTATCCTTCCCTCACTTAAAGCATCTACAATGTAATTGATTCTAGCTTTATATCTTAATGAGCGATTTATAATGATTGTATCCTCTAAAGAATACGAAGCTGTATCTGCATCGTTTGCTATCTCAACAAGCTTTAAAGATACTTCGTCATTTAACTCAAGAACTTTCGCTATAGCTTCAGCAGCACTTTTAGTTCTCTCAACAAAAAGCTTGGAATACTTTGAAGCTATCTGTATTGCTTCTTCAGACCATGTATGATGGTCTATCCAAATTATTTCATTATTATTCTTAATTAACTTGGAAAGATTTTTATCCAATTCATTAAGAAGATCATCGTTGGGAGATAAATCTGAAATAAATATTTTTTTATTTTCCACCTTTAGCTTTCCAAGATCGAAGATTACTTCTCTAGGAACCGAAGGTAAAAAATAAACATCTTTATATTTTCTCTTTATTAAGGCAGCAGATACTGTTCCATCCACATCATCATGGGCTATTACAATATATTCATTTAATATCTTAGGGATTTTTTTCTTTTTAAATAAGATTTTAATAAATCTGAAAAATTTTAAGCGCATTAAAGATTTATAATAGAAGATTTGTTTAAAATTTTTGACATGTAAGGTCCTTCGAGCTCATAACCAAACTTTCTGTAATATTCTCTTACTCCTATAGCACTTATTATGATCATTTTATTTAAGCCATATTCCTCATAAACTATTCTTTCAGCTTCTGCTAGCAATCTTCTTCCATAACCTTTATGTTGCCAAGAACTTTCTAGTTTAACTCCTACGGGAACAGCTTGACCATAAACATGTAGTTCTCTTACTATTCCAGCATTCTTAGCTTCTTTTCTCCAAGGATTTTTAGGTACACGTAATCTTAAATATCCTATTAAAGTTAAATCTTCATCTTCAAAAGAAAGAAAATGTTCGTATCCTTCTGAAGCATAGTAATCTCTTCGAATAAATTTTACCTTTGAATTGTCAGGATTAAATTTTTCTTTAACTATTCTAATTCCTACTTCCCTGCATCTAGTACATAAACATCTTATTCCTTTCTCTTTTAATATTTTATTCGCATATTCCCTTAAGTCTCCTCTTTTAATACCTGCAATAATTATTTGGGAAGGCATATCTCTTTGAACTCTGTTAACTCTAACATATGGAGGCAAAAATTTAGTAACTTCTTCGAGAATTTCTATCACATCTTCTTCTTTTATCTCTTTATATTTCCCCTCAAGCCATTCTTTATATAATTCGGACCCAGGCATAACCAATGTAGGATAAATTTTAATCATATCTGGGCAAAATCTGGAGTCATAAAATATGGTTTTAAATGACTCAATATCCATTTGTTTGTTTGAACCTGGAAGTCCTAACATCATATGATAACAAACTTCAAATCCTGCATCTTTCAATAATCTTGTTGCATGAATTACTTCCTTAATACCATGCCCTCGTTTAACCCTTTCAAGAATAGAATCAAAAGTTGATTGAACGCCTATTTCAACTCTTGTTACACCTAAGTTTAATAGTTCATCCAGTATCATTTCATCTAACCAGTCAGGCCTAGTTTCTATAGATATACCTACACATCTTATTAATGCTTTTTCGTTTCTTTTTATTTCATAATAAGGATCTACATTTTCTTGGTAGTTTACTTTAGGAAAATCATTTAGAGCTTTTATGCATTGTGATATAAACCATTTTCTATAATCCTTTGGTAAAGCTGTAAATGTCCCTCCTACCACTATTATTTGGGATTTTGAAGGAAAGTGTCCAGATAATATATATTGTTTTAATCTGTCTTGTGTTTGAAAATAAGGATTAAAAGCGTTCTGGGCTGCTCTATTTATTGCAGGTTCGCCTATTATGTAACTTTTAGGGGCGCCATAATTAGGTCCGCCAAAACAATAAGTACATTTAGCTGGGCAATCAAAAGGAGCTGTAACTACAGCTATCACTGAAATTCCTGATGCAGCCCTTATTGGCTTTTTGATCTCCTTTTGCTTTAAAACTGCCACCTTTAATTTATTAATATTGTTTTATCAAATTAATAAATGCTTACTAAATATATGATAAAAATTCCTTTACGAACCTTTTAGCCATTCTATATTTAATGAAACTTAAAGGTAGTAAAAGAATAACAAAAATAATACCTAATAATATCAAAACTTCAATGAGTTTTAACATTCCTAACAACGATTCATATCCTCCAAATGGAGAATTAGAAGGAATTTGTGGCAAAGAACTTTGAATTTCCGCTATAAAATAAGAAAAATAAAAATAGGAAACTATTAAGAGTATTAAAAGAAAGCAAAAAACTAGCCCATCGGTAATTTTAATACTTTTAGGAATTTCATAATTTACAAAAATTTTATTTTCTAAAAATTTTATTCTTAATATTTTTTTAATATTTAAAGAGGGAAGTAAAGTATAGTGTCCATGTATTAAAATTAGCATTTTATAAGGTTCATCGTAAACTATTTTACAGTTTTTCGTTGAAGCAATGATTTTAACGTTTTTATAAGCTTCGTTTAACGGAATAGATAAATTCTTTTCCATAATATATTATTTTTATGCTTATATTAAACTATAAACAAGAATTTTTGGAAGAAATGACAAAAATTTATAATGAGAATAAAATATTCGATCCTGATTTTAGACCTTTAAGCATTTATGAATTTAAAACAAAATTCATTGACTTACCTTACATTAAACCAGAATATATTTTCATAGCCAAAGAAGGCAATAAAATAATAGGTTATGTAATATCAGATTTTGATAAGCTTGTCGAGAAAAAATTTAAGAAAAGAATTTTAATAATCGATTCTCTGGTTGTAGAAAGAGAGAGATTATTTGAAGTAGGTAGTTTACTGATTAAAAAATTAGAGGAAAAGGCAAAGGAAATCCAAGCCCATTTTATACAAGCCCATTTTATAGATTCAACTAATACGTATGAAAACAAATTTTATTTGGAGAATGGTTTTTTATTGGATAAAAAATGGTATTATTTAGAAACAACAACACAAAATTTTGGAATACCAGATTTGCCTAAGGGTTACCGTTGGGTTTATCTAGAAAATTATGAAATAATTAGAAAATGGGTTAAATGCTATAACGAAGCTTTTAAGGAACATTACGGCATGAGACCACTGAGAATCAATGAGCTTAAGTCGTATTATAAAGAAGAGGGGTTCGATCCTACAGGATATTTTGGAATTTATGATGAAGAAAAGAATTTAGTTATCGGAGAATGTTCATGTGAAATAGATCCTTTATTTAATAAGTATAAAAAAATCAAAAGGGGAATAATTTGGACTTTGGGAGTACTAAAAGAATACCGAGGCAAAGGATTCGGTAAAAAGCTTTTAAGGAAGGCTTTTAACTGGTTCCACTCAAAAGGAATAGAAAGAATTGCCATTCATGTAGAGGAAGATAATAAAGCAGCTTACGATTTATATTCTAAACATGGCTTTGAAATAAAAAGGTACAGATTATTCTATACTAAATCTATTTTCTAATATACCAGTTAATTTGCTAAATATCTTATATCCTATTTTTACTAATTCTGTAGAATTATCGTCTAAATTTTCGCTTTCTATAAATCTTTTAAAATCAATCCACGTTTCTATACATTTCGAAGTATTTAAATCATCTTCAAAATATTTTATAAAATTAAAAATATATTCTTTTAATTTATTAAAGACTTTTTTATTTTCTAAATTAGTTTTATTAATTTTTATATTTTTAAGATATTCTTTTAATTTATTAAAATATTTTAAACTATTAAAATCAAATTCAAAATCTTTTTTATATTTTTTACTTAAAATATATAATTTTAAAGAATCAACATCATATTCATTTAATAAATCATTTATGTAAATACAATTTTTGAAGGATTTTGACATCTTTTCTCCCTTGTATTTAACCAAACCGGTATATAAGAAGTACTTAGCTATAGGATATTTATTATAATAGTATTCCCCTAAACTCATAATGAATTCATGATGGGGATAAATAAGCTCCTTTGCACCTACATGTATATCATAATTTCCATTAAATTCTTTACTGATTACACTAAAATCTTGTAAATGCCAACCTACTATTCCTTTACCTAATTCAGTATTTAAAGAATGCTTTTCATCTTGTAAGTTTATCCATAGCCTAAAATCAAAATCATTTCTTTTCAAGGGATGAGGTTCATAGATTCTTTTTCTTATTTCTTCAAAGGATAAACCTGATAATTTGCCTAAATATTTTGATTTTGATAAATCACAATATATATCCTTATCTATTCTATAAGCAAGATCTCTTTCCAAAAGAAAATTAATTATATTAATTGAATCAGAGATATATTGAGATGTTTTTACAATTTTATATAAATTAAATAAATTTAATTTTTTGAAGTCTTCTAAAAGAAAATTATAATAATATTCTGAAACTTCTTTAGAAGATTTTCCTTCACTGTTAGCTTTTTCAATTATTTTTACATCCATATCAGTTAAATTTAAAATAGCCAACGAGTTGAAACCTATAAAATTAAAATATCTTAGCAAGATATCTGTGTATAAGATTACACGGAAATTTCCTACATGAATTTGGTCATATAACGTAGGTCCACAAACAAAAATTTTTACATCTTTGCTAACCTTTAATTTTTCCTTTTTACCTGAAAAACGATTATAAATTTTAAGCATAAAATATTTTAATTCGACATATTAATATGGCTAAAGTTATTAGGAACAACGAAGAGTTCCTAACTTATTTAATCTCGTTAAATCCTGATGAAGGAATTAAAATACGTTTAAAAGATAAAGAGATTATAATAACAAAGCCTGATGTTAAATATTGTATTTTAATAAAGAATAAAATAAGGGATTATAAGTACACTTCAAATCCAGAAGAAATTATAAAAATTTTAGATTTAAAATTTCCTATTAAGATAGTTTTTTATTAGGTTTTAGTACTGGGATTCTTAATATGTGATAATGCATACTGGCGTTATAAAACTTGGTTTTTATTTTTCTTTTATTAATTTTTTCATCGATTTCATTTAAAGTTAATTTTAAAGGATCATAGTAATCCGAACCTATTATAAAGCAACAATTATAACCAAAAGAAGGTATCCAAACATTATATTCCCTTACTATATTAAAATTTTCAGAAATATTTTTAAGCACATCATTGTAGACTTCTGGAAAGTAAAAGGACGAACCTGCTTGGGTTACAATTATTCCCTTATTATCAAGAATATTCTTTAATTTTTTATAAAAATTATAACTATACAATTCTTTAGATATTTCAGGTCCGAAAGGATCGGTCAAGTCCAATATTATGCAGTCATAAATTTCTTTGCTCTTTTCAACATAATCCTTACCATCCATAATTATTAACTCAACTCTTTTGTCTTCAAACGCTCTCTCATTTAATTTACTTAAATACTTCTTACAAATTTCAACAAGCTCACCATCGATATCTACAAGAGTTACTTTAGTTATGGAATGTTTTATTACTTCCCTTAAAGCGCAACCGTCTCCGCCTCCTATGATAAGAACCTTAGAAGGATTATCGTGCGTTATTAGACATGGATGAACTAACATTTCATGATATATATATTCATCAGCCTCGCTAACTTGTACAAGTTCATCTAATACCAATGCTAAACCATATTCTAAAAATTCAATAATTGAGCAATTTTGATATTTAGTTTTTATTTTTATCTTTTCTTCTTTTATACCCATCAATAATTTTGTAATTTTTGATACAGGTTGACTGAAATATTCCATAAAAATATTACATAAATAAATTATTTTTGTTTTAGATAACATGCCAGATGTAGATGTTGCAATAGTAGGTGCAGGCCTAGCAGGCTTATCTGCAGCATATAAATTAGCTAAGAATGGTTTAAACGTTCTAGTAATAGAAAGAGGACCCTATCCTGGTTCCAAAAATGTAAGCGGTGGTAGAATGTATTTACATGCAATAAGAAGATTAATAAGAGAAATTCCTGTAGAAAATATGCCTTTTGAAAGATTTGTTGTAAGAGAATGCATAACGTTTGTAGGAGAAGATTCCTACGTAACATTAGAATTGAACCAATTTAAAGTTAAACAATACACAAGCGGTATAGTTTTAAGAGCAAGGTTCGATAAATGGTTCGCTAGTTTAGTTGAAGAAAATGGAGGTGTGATTGTAACCAATAAGAGAGTAGATGATTTGTTATTTGAAAATGGCAAAGTAACAGGAATAATAGCTGAAGGAGACCAAATAACAGCAAATGCAGTTATAATAGCAGAAGGAGCGAATAGTTTTTTAGCTGAAAAATACAATTTAAGGAAAAGTTTTTCCCCAAAATCTATGACGGTAGCTGCAAAAGGAATAATTGAATTGGGCGAAGATGAAATTAATAAAAGATTCAATTTAAAAAATAGAGAAGGAGTAGCGCATGCTTTTGTAGGAATAACTAAAGGAGTTCAAGGAGGAGGATTCATTTATACAAATAAAGATGTAGTAGCAATAGGTGTTGTTTGTCTTTTGGAATCTTTAGTTAAGAATAAAATTTCCATAGCCGATCTTTTCGAATATTATAGGCTACATCCAGCCATTCAAAGGTATATAGAGGGAGGGAAGTTAATAGAATATTCAGGACATTTAACACCAGAATTAGGAATAAACATGATGCCAAAGATAGTTTCCAACGGTTTATTAATAGCAGGAGATGCGGCAGCTTTTTTCCTAGAAGGAGGACCAATATTGAGAGGTATGGATTTCGCCATAGAATCAGGTTCTTTAGCTGCTGAAACATTATTAATTGCCCATAAGAGAAAGGATTTTAGCGAGAAAACATTAAGTATTTATTTAGAGCTGCTAAACAATAGTTTTGTCTTAAGAGATTTAAAAAGATATAAAAACGCTCCTAAATTTATGAATAATCCAAGATTATATACCATCTATCCAAAACTGATAAATGAAATATATAAACAAATTATGCATATTGATGGTTCAACAAAACCTTTATTAGGAAAATTAATGTTGAATTTGATGTTTAAAAACGTTAATCCTATATATTTAGTAAAAGATATTATAGAAGCGATGATGTATTTATGAGTGAAAAGAAATATCTAAACGTATCTGAAAGATTGGCTTTAACTTCTTATAATCCAGATAAGGAAAGTCATATTTTTGTTGATACTGAAAAATGTTTATCTTGTCCAACATATGCATGTTTATATGTATGTCCTGCCAAAGTATATGAATTAAGAGACGGAAAAATACACTATAATTATGAAGCATGTATGGAACTTGGAGGATGCATTATAGCTTGTCATCAAATGGGCAATAAAGCTATTAAATGGAGATACCCAAAGGGAGGATATGGAGTAATATTCAGGTATGGATAGGCTTAAAGCATTAGAATTCGAAGGAATTAAGGGATGGATTAATTCAAATGAATTAAAGTTAAGTGATTTAATAGGAAAAGTTGTATTTTTAGATTTTTGGACTTATACATGTATTAATTGCAGAAGAACGCTGCCCCATTTAAAACGTTTTTATAATAAGTATAAAAAATATGGTTTTGTTTTGATAGGCATACATACTCCTGAGTTCAGTTTCGAAAGAGAAAGAAATTGGGTTGAAAAGGCTGTGAAAAAATTAGGTATAGAATATCCTGTTGCATTGGACAGTGATAATATAACTTGGTTTAAATACGGAAATTCGTACTGGCCTAGGCAATTTATAATAGATCATGAAGGTTATATAGTTTACGAGCATATTGGAGAAGGAGATTACGAAGAAATAGAAGAAGAAATAATTAGAAATTTGAAAAAAATAAATCCTTCAATAAATGAAGAAGCGGAAAAGGTAGAACCTGAATGGTTCTTGCAAATAGGATGGCATAGAATTACTCCTGAGATATATCTTGGATATTACCGTATGAATGCATACCAACATCAAATATTCCCGTATGAAAATTTTAATTATAAAGAAATCGAAGAAACAAAAATGCATCGAGTACATTTAATAGGAAAATGGATGGTATATGATGAATGCTTAACCTATCTTGGAGGAGAAGCTAAATTAAAATTAAGGTTTTATGCTAAAAATGTTTATGTTGTTTTGAATTCTTTAAACAACTTTCCATGCAAATTAAAGATTTATTTGGATGGTAAAACACCTAATGAAGATTTTCTTTCAGATGCTAAAATAGTAAATGGTGAAGCTATTTTAAATATTGATATGCCAGATATGTATCACTTATTAAAATTAAAGAAGCCTGAGGAACATGTAATTGAACTTATACCTATTTCTAAAGGCTTATCCTTTTATACTTTCACCTTTGGTTAGCTATAGTTAAATTTTTTATTATTAAAAGAATATTTATTTTCATGGCTTTCGAATACGAAACTGCACTAGCATTAATTTTTCCTTTTATAATAGGATTAATAATAGGATACATTTTAAAACATGCTTTAAAAATTTTAGGAGCTGTAATTATCTTAGTATTACTTCTCTTAATCTTTGGATATATAAATGTTTCTTTGATTGAATTTTTCTTTAAAAACCTATTAAATTATGGAGAAAGAGCTATTGAAGCTGCCAGAGCAGTTGGTAATATTTTACCGGCTTCCTCATTATTGTTTTTACTTGGAGTAGCAATAGGATATTTTTTAAGTAAATGAGAATAATAGCATGCATAGATTTAGATTATTTTTATGCACAATGTGAAGAAATTCTAAATCCTAGTATTAAAGATAAACCTGTTATAGTTTGCATCTATTCAGGAAGAGGAGAAGAAGGAGGAGCTGTAGCTACAGCAAATTACATTGCTAGAAAATATGGAGTTAAATCAGGCATGGCTATTAGTAGAGCAAAAAAACTCCTAGAAAAAGTTGAAGCATTTTTTATACCTGCTAGAATTGAAATTTATGAAAAAATTTCTTCAAGAATTATGACTATTGTGCAAAAATATGGGGATTCTTTTGAGCAAGTAAGCATTGATGAAGCATTCCTTGATATAACAAAAATTTCTAATGAAAGCTACGAAAATGGTTTTGAATTAATGAAAAAAATGAAGGAGGAAATTTATAACAAGGAAGGATTAACATGCTCTGTAGGAATAGGTCCTTCAAAGGCTATAGCTAAAATAGCATCTGGAATAAATAAACCTAATGGTTTAACCTTAGTTAAACCAGAAGATATTCCTAAAGTAATATGGCCCTTGCCTGTCAACGAGTTACTAGGAGTTGGTTCGAAAACAGAAAATATCATGAAAAAATTAGGTATAAAAACTATTGGCGATTTAGCTAACTATGATCCGTTGAAGTTAATTTCAGTATTTGGTAAAAAAATTGCTACATATTTTATTTTAGCTTCACAGGGAAAAGATGTTGAACCTGTAAAACCTGCCGAGCAAAATAAACAATATAGTAGGATGATTACTTTAAAGGAAAGTACTTTAAATTATAAAGAAATATTGCCTTACTTAGATACTTTAGCAAAGGAATTATCCTCTGAATTAAAATACAATAAAGTTTTAGCTAAAGGTATAGGTATAATTGCTATTTTGGATGATTTTTCAACCGTATCAAAAAGTACAATTTTAAATTCACCTACAGATTCTTATGAGGAAATAAAAGAAATTTCTGAAAAACTATTAAGAGAACTGATACCTAAATGTAACAAACTTATAAGAAGATTATCATTACGTGCCTATAATTTAATGTATATGAATAAATCCCTATCGCTTTTAGAATATCTGACCCCATCTCAGTCCTAAAAAGGTGAGACGTTACTTTAATTTAAAAACATATAAAATTTAAAATAACTAAATCAAATTTATTTTTTTTGCAAGAATCAAAACTTCTTCTTTACTTATCCAATCTACATGCAAATATTCAATTATTTCTTCCAAACTTAATCCTATATTCTTTGCTTCTTCCACTGTATACTTATAGGCTTCCAGTTCAGTAGGCCTTTCTATATAGGAAAATCTTGTATCATAAAGGTTCATACCTCTTTTAAGTTGGTCTACATGAATTAGTTCATGCAAAAGATCCAAGTACAGATATTCTTTCTTCCCCTTCCTTAAATATTCTAAACAGATATATATTGATCCATCGATATCATCAACCCACATATAACCTTTGCACCTTACAACTCTTATTTCCACAGTTTTTTTCATGTTTTCAAATTTATCTTTAAGGACGTTTTTTACTATCCAGGAATTTTCGAGACCACTAAAAATATCCTCCAATTTATAAGAACCTTCTTTAACTTTTCTGTTTATTTTAAAGTTTTTCATTACAAAATTTTACTAATTAAAGAATAAATAAACTTAACGACCAAGATTCTATTCATAATTTAATAACCTACTTGAGAGAACAAATAATAAAGTAATGATTATAAAAAAATAAAATTATAAAAAATTTATAAAATATTTTCAGAAATTGGTTCGGCTATAGCAAATCTATCAGCTACTTTAATTATCTTTACTTTTATATGTTCTCCTTTTTTAGCATTCCTAACAAATATAACGAAACCTTGAATTCTAGCTATTCCATCTCCTCTTTTACCAACTTCCTGTATTTCAACTTCAACTACTTCATTTACTCTTACAGGTTTTTCATAATACCTTCTTCTTTCCGTTTTTCCTCAGCTCTTCTTTCTTATTAAATTAACAAGTATTTAAATCTTTACATTAACTAAAACCTCACCCTTTAGAGGCTGAGATGAAAATTTAATATTTTTAAATTTTTCTTGAAACGAAGTAAAGAGTAATCAGAGCTAATATCACTATGAGGAAAGCTAGATCCAAAAAAGAAACATAGCAATAGACAGCAAACAACATAAAATTTTATAATAAATTGGGTTCTCCGAATCTCTAGCATGTTTTCATGTGAGAAATGCAGTTATAAATTGATGAGAAGAAATCCTTATGACTGTAAGAATCGAGAAGCATATTATCATTTTGACATGAAAAGTCAAAATTAAAAGTTTTGTTAAAAAATTAAATTTAGTTAAATAATATTTTCTTATGGCAAAGTACGATGGAGTGATAGGAAGAAGATTATTAGTGGTGGATGAAAAACCCGAAGAAATAACTTTAGTTTTTGAAGATAATAGATATCTAGTAATTTACATAAAAGATGGAAAACTTCATACAGAAAGTATACCCGAATAAAAAAATTTATTTTTTAATACATTCTGTATGATAGTACTTTTTTCTTAAAAATCCCTTCTTAACTTCTTTGCCTGGTTCAATATCCTTTCCACAAACAGCACACTTTACCATCAAAATATAAATAATTTTCGAAAAATAAAAAATTTTTATTTGTTAATTTGCGTAGCTCTTCTTACAAATTCTTGAATAGGAGTTAATAGTGAAGTAAATTCCATTGGAAATATGAATTTTGTTGAAGGTGATTGAGCAAGAGCTTTTAATGTTTCAAAATATTGGAGAGTTAAAGTATTTGTATCAAGTTGCTTTGCTACTTTAAATATTGTATCCAATGCTAGAGCAAATCCTTCTGCTTTTAGTATTGCTGCCTGTCTTTCACCTTCTGCTCTTAAAATTGTAGCTTGTTTTTCACCTTCAGCAATTGTTATTGCTGCGGTTTTCTTTCCATCAGCTTCAGTTATTAGAGCCCTCCTATTTCTTTCAGCTGACATTTGTAATATCATTGCATCTTGTACTTGCTTAGGAGGAATTATTTCCCTTATTTCAACGTTGGTTATTTTAACACCCCACCTAGATGTCACTTCATCTAATTTGCTCCTTAAAATTTGGTTTATAGTTTCTCTTTTGGCAAGAACTTCATCTAATAAAATATCACCTATGACAGCTCTTAACGTAGTGGTACCAATTCCTACAGCAGCTCCTTCAAAGCTCTGAACACGTAAAACCGAATCAGAGGCAGATAAAACCCTGTAATATATTAAGAAATCTACATCTACAGGTGCGTTATCCTTTGTTATACACGTTTGTTTTGTAACTTGAATAAATCTCTCCCTTAAATCTACTTTCTTTACAGTATCAATAAAAGGAATGATAACCACCAATCCTGGACCTTTTTCTCCTAAATATTTCCCTAGCCTAAAAACTACAAGTCTTTCATATTCATATACTCTTTTAATAGCAGCCCTTGCGAATATTATTATAAATAGAATTAGTAAAAATACTAGGAATAAGAACTCCGGTGTTGATAAGATTTGAAGAAGAACCATATTTAAAAAATAATTAAAAAAACTTATAAACCTTATAGATTAATTCTTTTTCTTTATATATAGGATATTTTTATCAAATTTAACTATTATAGCTTTATCTCCTTTCTTAAGCTCTTCCAAAGCTAAAGCAAGCCATTCTTCGCCTTCTGCATAAACCACTCCTTTTTCATTTTTTTTAATATCATTTAGCACTTTACATTCTTTATTTATTAGTTGCGTTAAATCAAAGTATTTTTCCTTTTTAAAAATTATTTCAGTAGTAGCCAAAGTCACCAGCAATAAAATCGAGGAGAGAACCAAAATTGAACCTGCAATAAAAATTATCAATTCGTTTAAAAAAAATGAAATATAAATTAAAAGTGCTCCTAAGAATGCTAAAGCTGATGAAATTAAAAATCCTATAAAACTTATTAGAGTAAAATATTGATTGAGAATTCGAATATATTTTTTACTCTTCAACTTTTTCAACTTTTAAAATATTACCTTTAATTTCAACTACTTTTACTTTACTTCCCTTTGGTATATAACTATTGCTTTCAGCGGTCCATTCTTCAGCTTCAACGTTAACTACTCCTGGATTTTCAGGAGTTATTTCAGTTAAAGCATAACCTATCTTGTTTAGAAGTAAAGATGTATCAAACACCTTTTCTCTCTTTTTTATTGTTTGAGTTATTTTATGTAAATAAAGGCCACCTACTATTGTTAGAATAGCTATTATTGCAGCAATAGTATACTGTGAAATACCTATTTGGAAGAAATGAAAACTGGGTAATTCACCTGGCTTAATATCAGGAGGAGTTATAGGTATGTAAAACAAAAGAAAACCTATCGTCATAAAAATTCCTGCAGGTATAGCTCCCAACCCTTCACCTATTTTCAATTCAACAGCCAATAATATTGCTCCTATAATTATTAAAATTAAAGCGCCAATAAAAGCTGGAATAAGAGAATAACCAACTAAAGTTAAAATCCAACCTACAAGACCAGTTGCAATCAATATTTCAGACTGGGCATAAATACCTGCAATCATAGCTATTGCAGAAATGAAAGCAAGAAAAGTAATTACTTCAGGATCTGAAATGAAACTCATAAATCTTGAAACATAATCAGGATAAATTATATTTGCACTTTTTATACCTATCTCTTCTAAAGCACCAGTAATTGAAGTAGAATTAAGAACTTTATCTATTAATCCTAATCTATAGGCTTCTTCTGCAGTATAAGATTTTCCTAATGTAACCATTTCAATGGCTGCTGTTTTATTTCTGTTTCTTGCTTCAGCTAAGCTTTCCATATATTTGGCAAAAGCATTAATTACCTTACGTTTAGTTTCTTCATCTAAAGTTCCTCCTACTGGAGTAGCTGAACCTATGCTTGTTCCTTTTACCATGTAAATTTTGCTCGATGCCATAGCTATGTAAGCACCTGCACTTGTCGCATGGGCCCCTACGGGAGCTACTAATGTTATAACTGTTATGCCTTTATCTTCCGCTTCCAATATTTTTTTAATGATATTATCCATATGAATCGAATAACCACCAAATGTATTCAATATGATAACATAATATTTCACGTTTTTACTAATAGCTTCATCGATTGTTCTATATATAAAATTCTGAGCCCCAGCATCTATCGTTTGGTCTAAAGAAACTACATAATATTCTTCGCTTGTGTTTATTTCTTTATTATTAAAAAGTAAAAATGGTAAAAAGAAAATTAGAAATAAAAATAATCTTAGATTTTTCATCAAAAATAAATAAAAAATCCTATTAAAAAAATTTAATTATTCTTTATTTGTTAAGGTTGTATTGCTTCCTAATGGAATCTCTGGTAATCTCTCCTTTGTTCTAGATTCTGCAACGCTAACTGCTTCCTTCAGTATTGATTCTGCTTCTTCGCTTGTTACATTATATCCTCCAATCATTCCTGAAGGTCCTTCAGTTTCATATAATAATCCCGTAAGATTTTCATTTATAGCGAGCAATTCTTTATCAAGCTCAGGTAAAATTCCTCCTACCTTTCCTCTTATTGATTGAATTACGTTTATAGCTCCGCTTACAGTAACTGCTACATCTCCTATGGATTGTATTGTTTCCAATCTTAAAGCAACAGATTCAAGAGCAGTCTTACAACCATCGACTAACCTTATAGTTTTTCTAGTGTTTGCTACCTCGTTTGCAAGTACTTTTGCTCTATCTACATCATGTTTTAAATAAGCATCAACTACTTTTTCAAATAATCTTTTATCCTTTTCTCTTAACCTTTCAAGTAAAACACTTAATCTACTTGAATGTATATTTAGTCTATGAATTATTTGATTTATTCTTTGTTTAAGAGGTGGACCTGGATATATAGAATCTTTTATTCTCATAGATACAGGCTCGCTTAAAGGTTTGTCCCAATTCTTTTCTAGGTTTGCCATACTGAAGAAAATTTCAATTTAAATATTTAAGTCAAAAGTTTTTATGATATTTTTTTAAAAAAACAAATAAAAAATCGAGAAAACGAAAGATTTAAATTATCTGCCCATAAACGTATAAAGGTGTTCTCTTATGAAATCCAAAAGTAAATTTAAACTATAAGGCCAAGCTATAACTATTTCAACATTAAGTTTGGTTTTTAACTCTTCAATTTTATTGTATGTCTCTTGACTTAATCCGTTTAAATAATCCATAGGAATAACTATTATAAATTTATAACCTCTTAATGTTAAACTTAATATTGCTTCTTCAATATCAGGATAACAGAATTCTTCAAAAGCAATTTCAGCTAAATATTTTCCTGTGGAGTTAATTTTTTCAGCTATATTTAAAAGCATGAAATAAGAAGAATCGTTGGACTCATTCCTATTCCATCTTTTTATTTCTTCGTTTAAATTTTCAAACTCTGATTTATTGATTTCTTCACCCTTTTCCAATTTTATTTTTAAATTATAATATTCTAGAATCTTATCCTTGGGAAAATCCTTAGGAATGTTTCCTTTGGCTAAAAGTATTAAGGGGATCCTTTTTTCTTTAACCATTTCTTTTTCTCTTAATAATAAACCAGATTCCATAACAAATTATTAATTAAAAAAGCTTAAATTTTAATATGAATAAAAAATGCATTTTCGTAGCCTTCTCTTCAGTTTCTTCCAGAAGCAAAAGAATATCAGAGAAGCTAAATATTCCTTTAATATTTTATAAGGATAAATTTCCCTATATATTTTCTTTGATTTTAACAACAATTAAAATATTAAAAATAAAACCTAGAACAATTATACTACAATTAACCCAAGGTCCAGTTTTATTCTTATTTATAATATTGAAAAAATTACTTAAATTTAATTTAATAGGTGATATTCATTCTGGTTTTTTAATTTATTTAAATATTAAAGGTAAAATATTAAATATGACTTTTTTAAAATTTATTAATAAATTAGATTTATTAGTAGTTCATAATAAAGATGTATTAAAAATTATAAAAAATAAACAAAATAAAGTTTTATTATTATATGATCCTTTAATAAATGATATAGAAGATATTAAAATTAAAAAAGAAAAAACATTAGTATTTGTTCCAATAATGAAAAAACCAGATGAACCTTTAATTGAAATAATTAAAGCTGCTGAAGAATTAAAAAACGAATTTACTTTTATTTCAACAGGAAAACGTTTAAATATTAAAAATATAAAATGTTTAGGATATCTTAGTTATGAAAATTATTTGAAGGTATTAAAATCTTCAGATATTATTTTAGCTTTAACCAAAAGGGAATTTACTTTGCTTAGCATTTTATTTGAAGCTATATCTTTAGGAAAACCAATAATTGCTTCTGATACTTTAACATTAAGGAATTTTTTAAAAGATAATGCATTATATACATTCCATAAAAACTTGTCTGAAAAAATAAAAGAAATGAAAAATAAAAAAGAAATTTATAAAGAAAAAATTTTAAAATTAAGAAAAGAAATAGAAAATTTAGAAAAAATAAATTTAGAAAAAATAAAAAAAATTATTTTATAAATATTTTCTTGTAATAAATACTGCTAATCCTATAGCTGCTAAAGTTGCAATTACTAAAACGATTGCGTTCAAAGATAATGTTGCATAGCCTGAAATTACTTGAATCTCTCTTATGTTATCTGAAGGTAGATTTATAGGTTTATATTCATTAACTATTTTGTTATTGTTACTACTATCTGAGAATTCGTATGTCGGTAATTTCTTAATTATTGATTCACCATAGGATAATGGTTTAGCTTGATTCTTGGAACCTATCATTTCTTGTAAGCTTCCTCCTTCAGCTACTATTATTAATTTGATTCCTTGTATTACTCTTGTAGTAATACCATCAGTGGCAATTATATCTATGTAAGATATTCCTAGCGGAGCTAAGTTTGTTGTTACTCTAACTCTAATAGTAGCTTCTGAATCAGCACCTAAATTAATTGTTTCAGGTTCAAACTCAAATGAAACTCCTCTTACCTCTCTAACTTCTCCTAATTCTATTCTATAAGCTTTTCCAGAGAAGGATAAATTGAAGGGCATTACAAAAGTTTTTACTTTAACATCAAATTCTGCTGAACCAGTTGAATGTATAACTATAGTATACGTATCGGTGCTTATTGTATAATCACCCACATGGAATTCAATATCAAAAGGTGTTCCTACGAATTCTCTATATAACCAGTTACCTGGCGGTGGAGGTGGATTATAAATCCAAAGAGTAGATGGAATCGCACCAGGTGCTGTAATGTTGCTTGTAATAAAGAATCTAAAGTAATATATTCCAGGTTTTGCATTTTGTGTTATCAATCTTAACATTACCTCACTTGAACCTCCTTTGCCAGGTAATTCAATGCTGAATTTTCTGTTAACATCACCATCTTGTTTTAGCCAAATACCAAACTCTTTTGCAGCTGTAGCCCTATCAAAAGGAGTGAATATTCCTGTTTCATAAGAAGTAGATGAAACCCAAACATCATATGTTTCAAAGAATAATGTCCTATTTAAATTATCATTACTGGCTGTTTTAAACCTTAACTTAAACTCAAATTCTCCGTTGGTTGTTATCTTTTGAGGTACTTCAATTGGTTCAACTCCAACAATTCTTATTTTCAGCATTAAAGTCTTTACAGGTCCTTTAGCTCCTTTTTCAACAGCAGGAGCATAAGGAGGATCCGCCTCAAATTTCAATGTAAGATTATAAATTCCTGGAGGTATAGCTGGACTGGATCCTAATGACATTATAGGTAGACTTATTATAGCATCAAATGGATAAATTTCAGTTGCATCCGCAATGAAAACTTTATCAATTGAAGGTGTAGGTGCATTAATTATAACATCATCTAGGTATACTGCTCTAACTCCAGTTAATGTTAACTCGCCTAGTCTAAATCTGAATATAAGATTATTTCCTTTATATGGAGTCAAATCTATGGTGATTGTGGTTACCGTAGTGGTAGGTAAAGGCAAAAATATAGTAGCCAAATTTTGATTTGTATTTGCATTTATTATTTCAACAAACCAATCAAAAATTATACCATCTGGTGGTATGGCTGTCTTATATTTAAAGCTTAAAGTTGCACTAGTTGCATACGGAGATATGTATACTGGAACTGTAGTAAATAATGTAGTATAACCTGCTGACTCAATATCCATTACGTTAGTATCATATAGTATTTTAACGCTGTATCTTCCACTTATTACATTGGGATCATAATTTAGTGCCAAAGGATCATAATTCTGTACAATTGCTACAGGAGGTGTTGCCCTTACAACATCTGAAAACCAATCCCAACCTTCTAAAGTTCCTAACTCAAAATCTCCATTAAATAGCAAGTTCCCAACAGGACCTTGAGCAAAGATTTCACTAGTAAATGGTATCGTTGGAGATATGCTAGCAGATATGTGAACGTTTCCTCCATAATATCCTTCCCCTGTCACTAATGTATTAACATTTTCGTTTGGACCTATTCGACCTGTTACTCTAAAAGCACCCCCTATCAATGTTATATCTTGTAATATTATTCCTGGCTTAAATATACCAAAATTATCTATTATATGCCATGTCCTGAACAATGNATCTCTATGCACCATTTCTATGCTAATATAAACTGTATATCCTTTCATCCAATCAGGTATAGTAAACTTATATAGTGCCCAATTTTGCCAACTGGCAGCACTATTTATTGTATAATAGCATGGTAAACTTACAGCAATGCTACAATCAGAACCTCCAGGTAATATAGTAAATGGACTTTCACTGGTATCAATACTCCTAAATGTTACATACGTTGGATCCCAAAAATCTGCACCTCCAGCAGAACCTTCTTGTGAATCTGTATACATATAGAATTGAAGTTCCAGAGGATCAAGAATATTAGGTATTGTTATTGGACCATACCTTAATATTTCCCATCCCCATATATGGTAAAAACCAGATGTTGGATGATTAGGTGTTGCACCTATCCTTGCTGCTCTCACTCCTTCATAAACCCTATCATATGTAGAAGATGGATAATCAGTTGTTACTATTCCAACAAACCATTGGTATGTAGGTGGGCTATATGTAAGGCTTCCTGTATTTGCTTTTCCTTGCCATACATATGGTGCAGGTGGTGTAGGTCCACCTATTGTTAAACTTGCAGGAGGTAAAGAACCTAATGGGAATGCCTCAAAAGTCCCTAACACTAATGGTTCTGGAGGTAAACTAGGCTGTGTTTGAGTAACAAGCATATCTACTACTCTAACATTTATTCCAAAGAAGTNCCATACATTAACACTTGTTATCACAGTATAACCAGGCAATCTAATAGAATCAAGATATAATGTAGTAGATAAGGAATCAGCATCAGGCACAACTTCAAAGGATATGATTATATCTTTACCTCGGTATGCCATTACACTTGGTATTGCTGCCAAATCCACCCAATAAGATACCCAANCTGCATTATAGTTAGCTGAAGGAATAACATCTTCGTATAATAAATAGTTAGTTGTATTATAAATTCTGAACCTAACTACATCATGTCCAGGAGTATCACTTGTTGAAATTTGATACCAGGCGGATAAAACGTATGATGGAGATGTTGAAGGTAGCCAAACTTTTTGATACAACCTCACAGTCCCACTATATGAAGCTGTAGGAGCGATTAACCTTGCAGAATATGGATATGTAAAATATTGAGATGTCACTAACTCAACATTTTGAGTATAGTTCCAACCTAATGGATATAAAGTAGTTCCTATTTTCTTGGCTAATGCGGGGTTAAAATCACCATTGAATATGTAATCTGAATAATATCCTATCACATAAACATAGTATACAGATGGGCTTACTCCACTATCTATACCTATTTTCAATCTTCCTTCAAAAATACCATGTGATTTTAATAAACCACCTGTATATATTGGATCTGGTGAATCAAAAGAAATGGTAAAGCCTGATGGATTAAAAGGTATAGGATCACCGAGATAAACACTGCTTAACGCAACTGTTCCAACGTATCCTGACTGAGAAATAATTAAAACCGGCACTTCTATTGTTGTACCTGCTGCCGTAGCTACTATGTACGGATAGCCTTTTAACCTGAATAATGATGTAGCANAAGTAGCAACAACAGACGCAATGTTAGAATCAGAGGTAAGTGAATTACTTGTAGCTCTTATTATAAAAGCGTATGAACCAATAGATACTNGAGAAACAACTGTTATATTGAATGATAGCGTTAATGTACCTCCTGAAGGTAGGAAAGTTGGAGGAGGCAAACTTACTTGTAGCCCTGCTGGCCAAAAACCAACTGGAACGTGTGAGAAACTAACAATGCCACTAAATCCACCCAAGGATTGAACAATTATATAACCAGTTTCCATATCATATACGGGTGTTCCTGTAGCTGCATCATAATATAAAGGTGCATTANAATTTACCCAAAAAGTCGTATTATGCGGTGCAGGATATTTACTAATTACCTTTATACTTATAGAAGGTTGTGCTTGAACGTCTTTTATCTCATAGTTGCTTATAGGAAACAGTAGTATTGCTATTACAAATGCTACCAGCAGTATTTTTGGCGACATTGATTAAAAAATAGCTTTTAGATTTATAAATTTATAATTATTTCATTCTTTACAGTTCAACAAAAAAAATTTCAAGAAAAACCGAATGAATAAATTTACCTTAAAATATTATTTATTATGCTAAGGGAGATAATAAACAATCGAGAAATAATAATTGCACCAGGAGTATTTAATCCCATAACAGCCTTGCTTTGTAAAAAAATGGGATTTGAAGTTATTTATTTTTCAGGAGCCTCTTTTTCAGGAAGTTTAGCACTACCAGACTTAGGAATGATTACTTTAACAGAAGTTGTAGAAGAAGTAAGAAGAATAACTTCAGTAGTAGATTTGCCTTTAATAGTAGATGCTAATACAGGATTTGGAGAAACAATAAACGTTTATAGAACAGTAAGAGAGCTTGAAAGAGCTGGTGCTTCTGCTATACAAATTGAAGATCAAATTATGCCTAAAAAGTGTGGTCATCTAGAAGGAAAGATGGTAATTCAAGAAGAAGATATGGTCAAAAAAATAAGAATGGCTATTGAAGCTAGAAAAAGTGAAGATTTTTTAATAATAGCAAGAACAGATGCTAGAAGTGTTGAAGGATTAGAAAGAGCAATAGAAAGAGCTAAAATTTATGTTGAAGCAGGAGCTGACATAATTTTCCCAGAAGCTTTAGAAAGTTTAGAAGAATTTAAAGAATTTTCGAAGAATATAAAAGTTCCTTTAATAGCCAACATGACTGAATTCGGTAGAACACCTTACATAACTGTTGAAGAATTTAAAGAAGCTGGTTATAAGATAGTTTTATTCCCAGTTACTCTTTTAAGAGTATCTTTATATTCAATGAAAGAAATTTTAAGGGAGATAAAAGAAAAAGGTACACAAAAATACTATTTGGATAAAATGATGTCAAGGAAAGAATTTTATGATTTAATAAATTATTATTCGTACATAGATATAGATACGAAGATAGCTAAATATTCATACGATAAAAATAAATAAAACGGTTTTTTAAACATATTTGATGAGTGAAGCTATTCAATATATAAAAGTACCCAAAGGATTAGAAAATGTATTGGTAGATAAAACTGCGATTTCAGTAAGTGATCCTGAAGGATATTTAATATATAGAGGTTATTCGATACAAGATATTGCAGAAAATTCATTTTTTGAAGAAACTGCATATTTGATTTTGTACGGCAAATTACCCAATGAAGAGGAATTAAGCGATTTTATTTCAAAATTAAAAAGAGAAAGAGAAGTACCATACGAGATTTATGAAATATTTGAAAAATTAAAGGGAAAATATCTTACACCGATAGATTTACAAAAAATTGGAGTTTCATTATTGGCTGCTTACGATGAAACTTGGTATACACAAACAAAGGAAGAATTGTATATAAAAGCTATAAAAATAATTTCAAAGCTTGCTACCATAACAGCAAATTCCTATAGAATTGTATATAAAAATTTAAAGCCAATTGAACCAAGATATGATTTAAATCATTCAGAGAATTTCTTATACTTATTGTTCGGAAGAGATCCAGACCCGTTTTATTCAAAAATATTGGATGTTTCACTTATACTTTACATGGACCATGACTTTAACGCATCAACGTTTACTACTAGGGTTACTGCATCTACTTTAACCGATATTTATTCATCTATTACTTCAGCATTGGCTGCTCTTAAAGGACCTTTGCATGGAGGTGCTAATGAAAGAGCTACTGAAATGCTTTTAAAAATAAAGGATGAAAAGGAAGCTGAAGAGTACATTTTGAATGCATTAAAAAGAAAAGAAAAAATAATGGGATTTGGTCATAGAGTATATAAAAGGGTTGACCCTAGGGTACCTATAGCAAAAAAATTATTTTTAAAATTATTACAAAGAAAGCCTAAATTGGAAAATATGTATAAGATAATGTTAAAATTTGAAGAGGTTATGTGGAGGGAAAGACAAATACCCCCCAACATAGATTTTTGGATTGGTCCTTTGTATTATGGAATAGGTTTAGATATACCTTTATATACTCCTTTATTTGCTTTAGGCAGAGTTGTTGGGTGGATAGCTCATTACATAGAGCAATTACAAGATAATAGAATAATGAGACCTAAGGCAGAATACGTTGGACCTTTGAATCTAAAATTCCCATACCAAAGAAGGTTATTAGATAAAATATAATTTTTGTGAAACTAATAATAACTGAAAAATATAGACAAGCTTTAAACATAGCTAGAGCATTAGCGAAATATAAAATAATAAGGAGGCGGTATTTGAATAATGATATTAGAATAATAATATCCACAAATTATATTATTCTTCCTTTATCAGGTCATATAACTGAATATGACACAATTCAGAGTTTAAAAAATTGGAGTTTTAATTCAGTAATAGAAATATTAAAAAATAAAAATAGCCTAGTTAAAAGAATAAAGGAAAGGGGTTACGAGGAAGCTGTAAAGGATTTGGCTAAAAAAGCAGATGAAATAATAATTGCCACAGATAGTGATGAAGAGGGAGAAAATATAGGACTGGAAATACTAGAAATATTACAAAATAATAATATACAAAAGAGAATAAGAAGGTTATGGCTAACAACAACCGTACCAGATGATATTCTATATTCTTTAAAAAACTTAAGAGAATTTAGAATGCCGATAGCACTTTCAGTAGAAGCAAGAAGAAAAATTGATGCATTGACAGGCTTTGCAGGAACGAGGGAGTTAACTCTAAGATTGTCCAGCGAAAAATACAAAGACATATTTAGTTTTGGAAGAGTTCAAACTGCTACCTTATGGTTAATAGTTCAAAGGGAAAGAGAAATATTAAAATTTAAACCTGAAAAATATTGGAAAATAAAAATAAAAGTTTTGAATACTAATTTTATTTATCAAGAAAAACAAATATTTAATAAGCAAAAAGCATTTGAAATTTATAATAAAGTAAAAAATTCTAAATATATAAAAATATTAGAAATTAAGGAAGAAAAACAAAAATTATATCCTCCGCCTCCTTTAAATACCAACAGAATGCTTGAAATAGCATCAAAAATTCTAAGCGTTTCACCTAGTAAAATAATGGAGCTAGCTGAAGATTTATACTTGGAAGGAATAATAACATATCCTAGAGTTGATAATCAAAAGTATAGTGAAAGTTTCAACCATGAAGAAAATTTAAAAAAGCTTATAAATTCTAATTTTTCTGATTACGTAAAAAAATTAATTAATGAAAAACTTTTTTATCCAACTAAAGGTAAATTTGTTGAAGATCATGAACCCATTACTCCAATAAAAGGTATAAAAAGTTACAAAAATTTACTGGGATACAAACTTTATGAAATTATACTAAAACATTACTTGGCAATTTTAAGTCCTCCAGCTATAATAAACAAAGTAAAAATACTAGGTGAAGTTGAAGGTGAAAAATTTATAGCTGAAGGTGAAAAGATTTTATACAAAGGTTTCTTAGAGATATTTTATTTCGAACATAAAGAAGAATACGTAGATGAATTTAAAATTAATAATCTTTACAAAATAGATAAGGTATATTTAGAAGAGAAGGAGACAAGACCTCCCAATAGATATACTGAAAGTACATTAATTGCCAAAATGGAAGAAGTTAAAATAGGTACAAAAACTACAAGACCTTATATAATTGAAAGATTAAAGGAAAGAAATTATGTTATTAAAAAAGGAAGAATCCTTTATCCTACAGAAAAGGGTATAAAACTTATAGATTTCTTAGAAAAAATTTGGGATAAATACATATCACCTGAATTTACTTCAAGAATGGAAGAAAACATGGAAAAAATAGCTACAGGAGAAAGGGATTGGGAGAAAGTCGTTGAAGAAGAAAGAAAATATTTTCTTGAAGCTATTTTAAAATTAAGGGAAAATTTTAAAAATTAAAATCTTTTAATTTTAATTTTTCTTTAACGAATCTTTCTATTATATGTCTTATGATTACTTCCAAAGGAGTGCCTGGATTAAAGTTACCTGTAACGCCTATTGCTTCTAATTTAGGTTTATCTTCCTCAGGAATTATACCTCCTCCTATAACCAATATATCAGTTGCTCCTTTACTTTTTAATTTCTCGATAACCGCAGGAAAATGAACCATATGAGCACCATTCATAGAACTTAAAGCAATTATGTCAACATCCTCGTCTATAGCAGTTTGAACTATTTGGTCTACTGATGCTAATATACCAGAATAAATTACTTCCATTCCCACATCCCTAAAAACTCTTATTAATACATGGACACCTCTATCATGGGCATCCAAGCCAGGTTTTGCTACCAGTATTTTTATCTTTTTTGGTAAAGAATTTACAATTTCTCTATAATAAATCAGGCTCTTTCCAACCTCCATAGATTTCTCTTCCAATATCCATTATTTCTTGAAGCGTAGCATATGCTTTTACTGCTTTTAATATAGGATATACTATGTTTATGCTTGGGTCAAGGAAGGCTCTTCTCACTTCTTCCAAAGCTTCCTTAACTTTTTTATTATCTCTGCTTCTTTTAACTTCTTCTATTCTTTGTTTTTGAATTTCCTCAACATTAGGATCTGTTCTAAATATTTTCATCACTTTTTCCTCTTTATTTATAAATTCATTTACTCCAACTATTATCAACTCCTTATTTTCAACTTTCAAAGCTTGTTTATAAGAATTTTCTATTATTTCTCTTTGAGGATAGCCTTTTTTAATTGCTTCCACCATACCTCCTAATTCTTCTATTTTATCGAAGTATTTGTATGCCTCTTCCTCAAGTCTATCAGTAAGCCATTCCACATAATAGGAACCTGCCAAAGGATCTATTACAGCATCTACGTTAGTTTCATAGGCTATTATCTGCTGAGTTCTTACAGCTACCAGTGCAGCTTCTTCGGTTGGTAAACATAAAGCTTCATCATATGCATTTGTATGTAAGCTTTGAGTACCCCCAAGAACAGCTGCCAAAGCTTCTATGGTAGTCCTTATTATGTTATTTAAAGGTTGTTGCCATGTTAATGAAACACCAGATGTCTGGGTATGGAATCTAAGAAGCAAGGCTCTAGGATTTGTTACTCCATACCTTTCCTTTAATACTTTACTCCATATTCTTCTTGCAGCCCTAAATTTAGCAATTTCTTCAAAGAAATCCATAGTAGAGTTAAAGAAAAAGGATATTCTTTGTGCAAATTCGTTGGGGTCTAAACCGGCTGAAATTCCTAATTCAACATAGGTGAAACCATCCATTAACGTAAAGGCCAATTCCTGAATAGCGTTTGCGCCTGCTTCTCTTATATGATATCCACTAACACTTATATAATTCCATTTTGGAACATGTTTTGTACAAAATTCCATTATATCTCTAATAATCCTTAAATGAACTTCTGGAGGATAAGCCCATTCCTTTTGAGCGATATATTCTTTAAGTATGTCATTCTGAATTGTACCTCCTAATTTATCAAAAGGAATACCTTGTTTTTCTGCTAATGCTAAATACATAGCAAATATTACAACTGCAGGAGCATTTATGGTCATCGAAGTAGTTATTTGATCCAAAGGAATATCTTTAAACAAAATTTCCATATCTTTTAAAGTTGAAATGCTTACCCCCATTTTACCTACTTCACCAAAAGCTATTGGAGAATCACAATCATATCCATATAGAGTAGGCATATCAAAGGCTATACTTAACCCTGTTTCTCCATGTTCTAATAAGAATTTCAATCTTTTGTTTGTATCTTCAGGAGTACCAAAACCACTAAATTGTCTTATAGTCCATAATTTACCTCTATACATTGAAGGATAAACTCCTCTTGTAAACGGAAAGCATCCTGGAAAGTTAAGATCTTCCAAATAATCAATATGCTTTACATCATAGGGTGTATATACAGGCTTTAGCTCAATTCCTGAAGCTGTTTCAAATTTAGATTTTCTTTCAGAGGATTTTTTAATCCACGGTTCATAAATTTCCTTTCTCCATTTTTCTTCTTCATTTTTTATTCTTTTTATTTCTTCTTCATTATATAACTTAGAAATTCTTTCCCTTTTCTCATAAATTTCTTTAAGCTTTATTTTCCAATATCCCTTAGGAAATTCCTTAAATAACTTATATTCTCTTATCAGCATTTCAACTTATTAATATCATTTATCTTTAATAAATATATCATATGGATTTAAAAGAAATTAAAGAAGGAATCATTAATAATGATAAAAGAGCAATTGCAAAGGCTATTACGATGATTGAAGAAAATAATCCTGCAATTTATGAAATTTTGAACGATTTTAAAGAATTTATAGGAAAAGCTAGGGTAATAGGTATCACTGGACCACCAGGAGTTGGAAAATCTACTTTAATTTCAAAGCTTATATCAGAAGGAATAAAAAGGAGTGAAAAAATAGGTGTACTTTTAGTCGATCCTTCTTCACCTATATCCGGAGGTGCATTATTAGGTAACAGAATAAGAATGATAGAAAATTCTACCCATAAAGATGTTTATGTAAGAAGTTTTGCTACACGAGGTTGGATGGGTGGATTATCTAAACCTATATCTGAAGCTATAAATGTATTAGAAGCAAGTGGTAAAACTATAATTTTTATAGAAACTGTTGGAGCAGGACAAATAGAAACTGAAATAGCTAAAAAAGCTGATATAGTAATAGTTGTTTTAATGCCATACTCAGGAGATGAAATACAAGCTTTAAAAGCTGGATTAATGGAAATAGGAGACATTTATGTGATTAATAAAAGCGATTTAGACAAGGTTAGGAATTTACATGTGATACTAAGAACCACTCTAGGTGTTGAAAAGACAAAAAGGACAATATATGTTTCTGCTTTATATAATGAAGGAATAAAGGAATTATTCGATTTAATAGATTCTTGCTGGGAAGAATACATAAAAACTGGAGAAATAGAAAGAAGAAGAAAGGAAAGAATAAAAAACGAATTAATAGAAGCAATAAACGATTCGATACAGAGATTTATTCGAGCGTTCATAACAAATAATAAGCTAATACAAGAATTAACCGACAAAGTTTATTCTAAGGAAATAACATCAGTAAATGCTAAGAAAATTTTAATTAACGAATTAAATAGAAAATTTAATTTAAATTAAAAATTTATTATTTTCAAATATTTTAGAATATGGAATTAAAGTACGAAAACATTATCGTAGAAATAAGAGAAAATATAGGAATAATAAAAATTAATAGACCTGCAAAATTAAACGCTTTAAATAGAAAAGCTGTCGAAGAAATTATAGATGCATTAGAAAAATTTGAAAGGAATGATGAAATAAAGGTAATAATAATAACAGGAGAAAATAACTTCTCAGTAGGAGCTGATATTAATGAATTAATAAATCTTTCTCCTTTAGAAGCGATGGAGAAAAGTCCGTTAGCTAAATGGGAAAAATATCTTAACTTTATAAGCAAGCCTTTAATAGCTGCAATAAAAGGTTACGCAGTAGGTGGCGGATTAGAAATAGCATTAAGCTGCGATATTATTATAGCTGGAGAAAAATCTATGATAGGTCAACCAGAGATAAATTTAGGTTTAATGCCAGGAGCTGGAGGAACTCAAAGGTTAGCAAGAACGATCGGAAAATACAAAACCATGGAATTGGTATTGACAGGTAGACTTATTAGTGCAAAGGAAGCTTTGGAATTGGGGTTAATTAATAAAGTAGTTCCAGATGAGCTTGTACTTGATGAAGCGATAAAAATTGCAAAGGAAATATCTAAGAGACCAAGCTTAGCTATAAAATTAATCAAAGAATCAGTAAATACAGCACTTGAGACTAGTTTAAAAGAAGGATTAAATTTTGAAAGAAAACTATTTTATTTACTATTATCTACAGAAGACGCAAAAGAAGGAATGAAAGCTTTTTTAGAAAAAAGAGAACCAAAATTTATAGGTAAATAAAAATGCCAAACATAATTTACGAAAAAATTGAAGGAATAAGTAAAATTACAATAAACAGACCTGAAGTTCTTAATGCAGTAGATGATATAACTTTAATCGAACTGGAAAAATGCTTAGAAGATTCAAAGAAAGACGAAAATATAAGGAGTATAATAATAACAGGAAGCGGTAGAGCTTTTTGTGTAGGGGTAGACTTGAAATATGTGAAGTCATTTTTAGAAAAAGGTGAAAAATTTCCCTATGGAGATATGTTGAGAAAATATTTTCATAGAGTAATTTTAAGTATAATTAGTTTACCCAAACCTGTAATTGCTTCGATAAATGGAGTTGTTGCAGGTGCAGGATTAGGTATAGCCTTTGCATGTGATTATAAAATAGCTTCAAATAAAGCTAGATTTGTAGAAGCATTTATAAATGTAGGTTTAGTACCAGATAGCGGTAGTGTTTACTTTTTATTAAAAAGTATTAGTCTTCCTAAAGTAATGGAATTCGTAACATTAGGAGGAGAAATAGATGCTAACGAAGCCTTTAGATTGGGGTTAATAAATAAGTTAGTTGAACATGAGAAGCTTGAAGAAGAAACAATTCAAATAGCTAAAAAATATGCTGAAATGCCTACGAAAGCAATTGGTCTAACTAAAAAGTTAATTTATTATACTTATCATAAAAGTTTAGAAGAAGTTTTAGAATATGAAGCGTATCTCCAAGAAATAGCTGGTTCAACTGAAGATCATATAGAAGGATTAAAAGCGTTCTTAGAAAAAAGAAAGCCGGTATTTAAAGGAAAATAATTAAAATATCTCATCATACAAGAACATAAATAATAGAGCTAAAAATATGAATAAAACAGCAAACGATAATAATATAACCTGAATATTTAGATATTTATCTATATTTTTTTCATCATTAATATTCTTCTTAGTTATATTTTGATAAATATTTATAATATAAGCAATAAAACCAAAAATCATCCCAATACTTAGTATTATATTAGTTAAATTAAAGATATTTATCTTATATAGATGAAGTAAATATAATCCAGCTAAAATATTAATTGTTGCGAATATAATTATAAAAGGTAGACTTTTATTGTATATTTGATTGATAAAAATCATCTTAAAGTTTTTGTCTTGTTTTCTTACTCTAAAACTAATATGCATCATGGTTAATACATAAGAAAACCAAAGTATACCTGCTATAAAGTGCAAGCCAAGAATAATTAAACTCTCCATACTAAATAATATATTTTTTAAACGATAAATTTTTTTATTTCTCAATTTATGTAAAATCAATGAGAAATGTAGTAATTGTTGATGCAATAAGGACTCCTATAGGGAAATATGGTGGTGCTTTAAAACACGTTAGACCTGATGATATGCTGGCTTTACTTCTTAAAAAAATAATAGAAAGAAATAAAATTGATCCAAAACTAATAAATGATGTTTATATAGGATGTGCAAATCAAGCAGGAGAAGATAACAGAAACATTGCAAGAATGGCTATAATATTAGCTGGATTACCAATTGAAATACCAGGATGTACAGTTAATAGATTATGTGGTTCAGGTTTAGAAGCCATAACGATAGCAGCTTCGATGATAAGGAATAATATAGGAGACATTTATATAGCAGGCGGGGTCGAATCTATGACTAGAGCTCCCTTTGTTATTCCCAAATCAGATGAAGCATTTCAAAGAAATATGCAAATCTACGATACAACTATAGGATGGAGATTTATAAATCCTAGATGGCCAAAGGAATATCCTCCAATATCTATGGGTGAAACTGCTGAAAATTTAGCTGAGATTTACAAAATAAGTAGAGAGGAACAGGATCTATTTGCCTATAATAGCCATATGAAGGCTACTAGAGCATGGAATGAAGGAAAATTCAAAGATGAAGTAATACCAATTGAAGTAATAGATCCAAAGGGAAATAAAACAATTGTGGAAAAAGATGAACAAGTCAGACCTGATACAACCTTAGAAAAGTTAGCCAAACTTAGGCCTGTATTTAAACCAAATGGAACTGTAACTGCAGGAAATAGCTCGGGAATAAACGATGGTGCAGCTGTAGTTTTATTGATGGAAGAGAATAAAGCTTACGAATTAGGATTTAAACCTATATTAAGAATAATTGACTGGGCTACAGCAGGAGTAAATCCGAACATAATGGGAATAGGTCCTGTCCCAGCAACAAATAAATTATTAGCTAAAAATAATCTTTCCTTAGATAAAATAGACTTAATAGAAATTAATGAAGCTTTTGCAGCACAAGTACTAGCCTGTTTAAGGGAATTTGAAATGAATCCTCAAGATGAAAGATTAAATCCCAATGGAGGAGCAATAGCGCTTGGGCATCCACTTGGATGCTCTGGAGCAAGAATAACAACGACGCTATTTCATGAAGCTAAAAGAAGGAAAAATATAAAATATTGTTTGGCTACAATGTGTATAGGAGTAGGGCAAGGAATCAGTTGTTTATTTGAGAGAATCTAAATTAACATTGATAAATTCTATTCCAAAAGTCTTTGAAATTCCTTCTATAACATCAGTTTTGACTTTTTCAATATCTACTTTATAACCCAATTCCCTTTCCATACTAGTCATCAAATCTGGTGATAAACCACAAGGTTTGATTTTAAAGAAATACTTTAAATCTGTGTTGACGTTCAACGCAAAACCATGGAATGTTACGAAATTTTTCAAAGCTATTCCTATTGAGGCGATTTTTTTCCCTTTAATCCATACACCTGGTAATTTGTTTTCTTCACTGCATGTTAAGTTATATTTTGAAAGGGCATAGGCGATGGATTTTTCTATTTTTTTAACAAATTCTTTTACATCTAAATTTAAATATTTTAAATCAAATATCAAATAACCTACCAGTTGACCTGGCCCATGATAAGTTACATCGCCTCCTCTTTCAATATAATATACAGTGGCGACTTTTTCAAATATGTTTGCTTCGCTTCCTCTTTTTCCTATTGTAAAAACATGTTCATGCTGTAATAAAATTAAAGTTTCAGGTATCTCGTTTTTTAATCTTTTTTCTACTAGATAATGTTGTAGTTCATGAGCTTTTTTATACTCAAGAAAATCAAAATTAAGCAAATATCCCTTCATTTATTTAAAATATGTATTGCTTTTTTTAAAGCGTTTTCTGCTGCTTCCATTATAGATTCTGTTAAAGTTGGATGTGGATGCATAACAAAGGATAAATCTTCTAATGTAGCACCCATCTCTATAGCTAACGCAGCCTCACCACTTAAATCAGAAACCCCCTCTCCTATTGCTTGAATACCTAAAATCATATTGGTTTTTTTATCAGCTATAACCTTTACAAATCCCTCCGAGGATCCGTAAGCCAAAGCTCTTCCTAAAGCTAAAAAAGGAAACTTACCTATTAATATTTCCCTATTTTTACTTGCTTCTTCCTGGCTTAATCCAACCGAAACTATTTCAGGATCAGTAAAATAAACTGAAGGAATAGCTCTATAATCAAAAGCACTTTTAAGACCAGATATTATTTCAGCAGCTATTATTCCTTGTTTTGAAGCTCGATGAGCTAAAAATGGAGGACCTGTTATATCTCCTATGGCATAAATATTAGAAATGTTGGTTCTTTGGTATTCATCTGTAATAATAAAACCTTTGTTATTTCTGAGAATTTTAGTATTTTCGATATTTAAGCCTTCTGTATTAGGTTTTCTACCTATACTTAATAAAATTTTATCAGCTTCTAATTCTACAACTCCTGTTTTAGTATTTAAAATAGCTTTTATTTTATCATTTGATATGCTTATTTCAGAAACAGTGGAATTTAGAAAAATCTTTGCTCCCCTCCTTTCCATTATTCTCCTTAAGGTTTCAGATAATTCTTTATCAAAGCCTGGTAAAAGTTGATCCATAATTTCTACTACATAAACGTTACTACCAAAATTTTGAAATGCACACCCAAATTCTAAACCTATAGCACCTCCTCCTATTATTATTATATCCTTAGGTATTTCTTCCAATTCCAAAGCAAAAGTGGAATCTATTACATATCTTCCGTCTATTTTTATATTAGGTAATTCTGAAGGTAAAGAACCAGTTGCTACTATTATATTTTCAGCGTATATTTCTTCGCCACTTTCCTTTACATTTAATTTGTTATGATCTTCAAAGGAAGCATTGCCTTTAAAAATTTCGACAGAATATGAATTTAAAAGATAATTTATACCTTTGCGCAATCTTTCAAGAACACTATTTTTCCATTGTTGAATTTTTTTAAAATCCAATTTGACCTCTTGAATTTCTAATCCCACTTCTCTTAACCATTTTATTTTTTTAAACAAATAAGCAACATGTATTATAGCCTTTGTTGGGATACAACCGTAATTTAAGCATACTCCTCCAATTTTATCCCTTTCAATTAAAGCAACCTTTTTACCCAACTGACCTAACCGTATGGCTGCTACATATCCTCCTGGTCCTGCACCTACAATTGCAACGTCATATTTTCTCATAAAATGAATTTAATATTATTTATTAATATATTATTTGGAAATGATAGAAGAAGCGAATATTAAGTATATTTTAACAATATTTGACAATATAAAAGCATTAAATGCAAAGGAAGTAGAATCTTTCTATTACGACTTACTTTCGGTAAGAGTAATAGTTCCAAGTGGGGAAGGGAGGTCAAAAGGAGCATTAAGTATTGCATGTAGTGAAATAGCTAAAATGAATAAAGGTAAAATAATACTTGATAGAAGTGACATAGGATTTCCTGGAAGAGATTTATACGAAGCAGCACCATTAATAAGAAACAAATATGGTCCTATGAGTCTACTTATAAACTCTGGAAGCGGAAAAGCTCTTATTCCTTTAATAGATGCACAAAAATTGGGTCAATACATATCCGAGACTGGAAATGTAAAGGATTATAGGATAGATGTTGTTACTTCAGATCCTGAATCACCACTGGGTAAGTTAGGTGCAAGATATGGTTCTATAGTTAATTTAAAAGGACAAATTATACAAGAAAATTCTTCCGAAGTTAAAGAATTTAGAGAAACAGGAATTTTAACTGATATTTTTGAACTAGGAAGTGCTGTTTTATATCAAGCTATAGCAGAAGCTATGAATAAAGATGCTTCAGCTGATACAATATTCTCAAATATTGAAAACATATTTAAAGAAATTCAAGAGATATTCGAGGATAAAAGTTCTATAGAATTTATAAAAAAAGTTGTTGAAGATTTGGAAAAAAGGTCAATATGCTTCCTGGGAGGTTTAGGTAGTGGATTAGAAGTAGCAAGAATGACAGCAGTTAGAATTGGGCATATTAAAAGAGTTTTAGGGGATGCTGTTTATGTAATTAGAGATGTAAATCTTCCTACGCCTAGACCAGGAGATATATTTATAGTTATATCTTATAGCGGAGAAACCGAAGTAGTTGTCGGTTGGTGTAAAAACTTTAAAAAAATGGGCGGTAAAGTTATATCGATAGTTGGAAATAAAAATTCTCCAATATATTCCCTATCAGATTATTCTTATGTTATTAACTCTCCTTATATTAAGGGAGAACCTAATAGATTTTATCTAAAAGCAGCATTTTTATTAAGTCCATTACCTTTATTTTTGGCTGAAAGAATAGAAAAGAGAGGATTAAGATTACCCGATTATATTTTAAGTTGGTATCATTCGATAATCTCAATAATTTAAAAAACAATTTATTATTTTAGTTTTAAAAGTATTTTATGAAATATAGACTACTAGATCTATTGGCTTGTCCACATTGTAAAAGTTGGCCTTTAAGCTACATAATTTTTAGTGAAACTTACTACGAGTATAAGGATCTAAAAGTACAAACACCATTTTGTAAAGACTATTGCGGCTTAAAAGCAAATTATTTAAATAATATAAATATTTTGGAGATCAACTGTGTAGAATGTATAAAAAAAGAAATAGTTGAAGGACTTATAATTTGCAATAATTGTAATAGATGGTATCCTATAGTTGATGAAATTCCTATTATGTTACCTGATGAGTTAAGAAATGAAAAGGAAGATAAGGATTTTTTAAATAAATGGAAGGAAAAAATACCAGAAAAAATATTAAAAAATGGATTACCTTTCCATCTTTAAAAATTATTATCTTCAAATTCCACTAGTAGGTTTCCTTGGTAACCGCACTCTATACAATAATACATTTGAGGCATTAACCATTCCAAAGAATGTAGTTTAACTATATTTTTACCTCTGCAAACAGGACATCTTAAATCATATCTTTTATTTCTTTTCAAAGATTTTATTACATCTTTTAAAGTCATTCTATAGTAATGTTACTTTCAGGATAACCCATTGAAATTAAAATATTTTTTGCATTAATTCTATGATCACCTTGTAATTCTATTTTTCCGTTTTTATAGGTTCCTCCACAAGCCAATTTTGTTTTAAGTATACGTGCTACTTCAGGAGCCGAATCTTCAGATATTCCTTCTATTATTGTAACATCCTTTCCAAATTTTCTTTTTTCTATCCTTATTTTGATCCTTTTTTGCTCTTTATCTAATGTTTCAAGTATTTCACTGAATTCGTCAATAGATAAGTTTTCGCTCAAATTTTCACCCTCCATGCCTTTATTCTGTTACTTAAGATTTTTTCTATCCTCTCTTCCATTAGTTAATTTAAATTTGTTTTTAAAGATTTATAAATTTTATCTAAAGCATAAACTAACCTATCTCAGCCATAAATAGCGAGATTGACAATAAGCTTTAAAACCAATATGAAAAGTTTATATTGAAGTTATGCTTTAAATTTTAATCATGACCGAATATCAATGCATAAAATGTGGAAGAAAAATAACTTATGAAGAAATTAAAGAAAGAAGCATTATTGTAAGAAATTTTTCGTGTATTTATTGTGATTCGAAAATTCTGATTAAAAGTAAAAGACCTGCAGCTAAAATAGTAAAAGCTGATTAACCTTTCGTTTTGCTCTTTTTATAAAGGAAACTTACGCATTCAAAAATTATTTTTGCCGCTAAAACAGAAGATATCCCATTATCAAATAATGGCGAAGTTTCTACGATATCAAAACCTTCTATCCTTTTGTCTAAAACGTTTTTGATAATGTTTAAGAAATCTTTAAAATTAATTCCATAAGGTTCAGGTGTTCCTACTCCTGGAGCAACTGAAGGGTCAAAAACATCCATGTCAACTGAAATATACAATCTTTTAGATTTGTTTAGCAAATCGGATAATTCATCGATGATATATTTTATATTCTCATTTATCTCATCAGATGAGAATATTTTAAATCCTTTCTTTGTTGCAAAGTTAAATTCCTCTTTAGAAAATGCTCTACTACCAATATAAATAATGTTATCAATTCCTAAATCTTCATAAATTCTTCTCATAACTGTAGCATGACCATATTTGATTGTTATAGGATATTCGTCTCTCAAATCTAAATGAGCATCAAATATTACCAAAGTATCAGGTTTTATACTTCTTACAATTCCATAAGTTATCGAATGTTCACCGCCTATACAAACAGGAAACTTATTTTCTCTTTTTATATCTTCTATAACCATTGAAATCCTTCTTAGAGCTTCTTCTATTTTAACTCCATTTACGTCTATATCTCCTATGTCATAAAATTCTACATCCTCAAAATACATTTTGGATAATATGCAATAAGTTTCTATATTTGTCGAAGCTTCTCTTATATAAGAAGGGGCAAATTTTGTTCCTGGCCTATATGTAACTGTGGTTTCATACGGTATTCCAATTATTATATACTGTGCTTCTTTGTAAGATTTTTGTATCCCACAAAACTCTTTATACAACTTATTTATAAAAAAAGAGCTACCAAATTTAAAATCCGTACTCATTACTGATTAATCATTTTTTATTATCAATTTTTTCACCCTTTAAAATTTCCTTTTTCTTTTTATACGCTTTATATGAGTAATTAAAGAAAGTGATGGAAATAATTAATAAAATCAATGCGAGTAATAGAGTGTTGAAAATATAACTGTTTATATTATTTGAAGGAGTTAAATTAAAGCTTATATTTATTTCTGGTTCAGACGTAGAATTTATCGTAATTATTTTACTTAATTCAAGATTTTCAGTTTTAATAAGTATTTTATAAGAACCAACGTATAAATTATAAAATGATACCAATGAACCGACCTTTTTATCAACCAAAGTTTCATTACCTTTAAGATTAACATAGTAAAGATAAACATTTACAGTAGGATAATTGGTATTTACGTTTAATCTAAAGCCTACTGGAATTGTTATGTTAACAGTTATCGTTTTATTTATAGCAATGAATTTAGAATATATATTAACGCTTTCATTCAACGGATTAATTATATAGGATGCGATATAGTAATTTCCTGGAAGAATATCCAACGTATGATTACTTATTTCCGTTTTCAAAAGAATTGTTTTATTAAATTGGTCATGAATTATAGTATAACCCTTTATCTCACCACCAAAAGTTGAATGATAGGTTACATTAAATTGTAATTTAGTTTTATTTATAGTTATTTCTAACGTATTATTTGAAGGAGATATTTCTACAGGAATTTTAGCCACTAATATATCTCGATAAATATTAAGCTCAAATTTGGATTTCGCAGGAATATTTATTAAAGTAGCGTTACCGTCGGCTCCAGTAAAAGTATTATAAAGATCGTTAATAGATATTTTAAGTGCCCTTGCACTTTTTCCATCATCGTATTTTACCTTTAAAGTAAGATTACCTAGAAAGATTGTATAATTATAATTAGATTTTATCTCCTTGCTTAAATCCAATATAGGTTCAGGTTCTACTGTTAAATTAACCCCGTATATCTTGAAAACTAAATTATACTTCAAAGGAGGTAAAAATTTCAACTCAAACTTGTTCTTTGAAGAAACTAAACTATCTATAATTTCGTTATCGTAAATTATATCAAGAAATACATTATCGACTTCCTTATTATTTTGATCAAAGACATAAATTGTGGAATTATATAAGTTAGTACGAATCGTTAAAGAAGGTATTGTCCCAGTTAAGTTTAACATCGTTTCGTTGAGGGTGATTTTTTTATATTTAATTTTAATATTATAAGTTCCTAAAGGTAGTTCGCTTATTTTTAAATTACCTCCAGCTTGTAAAGTTTTATTTATTTCAATATTTTTTTCTAGGCTTTTAATGGTAATGTTAAAAGGTATTTTTGCTGGTAAATCATTAACAAATACTGAAACTGTTAAAGGTTGTGTGTTTAACGTTATTCTTTCTGACTTATCTTCATAAACCGTAAATGTTTTATTGTATAAAAGAACTTTTTCTTCTGAAAAAATTTTAATAGTATAGGTTTCACCTCTTGTTAAATTGGAAAAAGAATAAACAAAATCCCCTCCTAATATAGGATCTCTTTTATTAGGCTTGTCGTAACTTACGTTATAATTCTTTCCTATTACAGTAACTGTTAAATTCGTAACTGGTTGTTCAACTTTGGCTGAGAATATGTCAAAAATAATAAAATCATAAGTATGTTTTGTTAAAGGTTGAGAAGGTTGTTGAGGTAGAAAAGTATATGTTATAAGAGATATAGCTATTATAAGCATTACTATTANTAATATTCTTCTCTTAGTTACTCTAGCCATACTTATTATTGTTTTAATATATAAGAGATAATTATATAAGTTTGCATGACTTGAGTTTAGTACTTTGGATTAATTTTTGGATATTGCCAAGTTCGCATACGTATTTTAATTATTTTAAATAGTTAAAGCTTAAAGCTTTAGGACTATTCATAGAAATTTATTTTATAAGAAAAAATTTAGAATTATGAATGAAAAATTGATTCAACTTGCTAAAAGAAGAGGTATATTTTGGCCCTCATTTGAAATATACGGTGGAGTATCAGGATTTATAGATTTCGGACCTTTGGGTATCAAAATTTTAAAAAATATAGAAAATTTATGGAGAAAAATGTTCATTTTAAAACATGATTTTATTTATGAAATATCTACTCCAATAGTTATGCCTGAGATAGTTTTTGAAGCTTCAGGACATATAAAACATTTTACCGATATAGTTTTAACTTGTTCCTCTTGTAAAAACAAATACAGAGTTGATCAAATAATCGAAGTAGAAAATATAGAAAGTTGGAGCTTAGATGAAATAGAAAAATATATAAAGGAAAATAACATTCGCTGTATAGAATGTAAAGGAGAATTTGAAAAACCTTCTTATTTTAATCTTTTAATGAAAACAAACATAGGACCTTTTTCTACAGATATAGGCTACCTGAGACCTGAAGCAGCACAAGGAATATTCATAAACTTCAAAAGAATGTATGAAATTGCAAGAAAGAAATTACCATTTGGAGTGGTTCAGCTAGGTAAAGTCCAAAGAAATGAAATAGCTCCTAGAAAAAGCTTGTATCGTATGAGAGAGTTTACTATAATAGATTTGGAATTTTTTTATGACCCCCAAAACCCAAATTGTAATTTAATAAACGAAATTTATTCAAAAAAAATAAGGATATTAGATATTGAAAGTAGGAATAAAAACCTTGGGATTAAAGAAATTAGTATAGAAACAGCTTTAAAAAATAAAATTGTCCTCTCTGAATGGTTAGCATATTTCATGTATTTATCCCAAGAATTTATTCAAAAATTAGGAATACCGTACGAAAAACAGTACTTTATAGAAAAATTACCTTCAGAAAGAGCACATTATTCATCCCAGACATTCGATCATATGGTAGTTATTAACGGCAATCCTATAGAAGTTGCTGGTTTTGCCTTAAGGACAGATTATGATCTTAGAAACCATTCCATAAAAAGCGGCGTAGAATTGGTAGCAGAAAGAATAAAGGAAGGAAAAGTTATAGAAAAATTTTACCCATACGTAGCTGAACCTTCTTTTGGCTTAGAAAGATTAATGCTTTGTAGTCTAAGTTTAGCTTATTCAGAAAGAGATGGAAGAATTATATTAAAATTGCCCAGCGAAATAGCTCCTTATCATGCTGCAGTTCTACCTTTGGTAAGAAAAGATGGTATACCTGAAATGGCTTATAAGATATATCTAAATTTAAAGGAAAAAGGTATTGATTGTGTCTACGATGATACAGAGTATATTGGTAAAGCCTATGCCAAGTATGATGAAATTGGTGTTCCTTATTGTATAACAGTCGATTATCAAACTTTAAATGATGAAACAGTTACAATAAGAAATAGAGATGATTGGAATCAAATAAGGATAAAAGTAACAGATCTTGTAAATATATTAAACAAGCTTTTAAGAAATGAAATAAAATTTGAAGAGGCTGGAATTCCCGTTAAAAAGTAGTTATTTTTTTCTTAAACTAATCGTGATGTAAATAAAGAATGCCAAAAAGAATAGTAAAATTATTGCGATTAATGTTTGAAGATCCAAAATTATGCTTCCTATCTCGATTAGCGGTAAACCCATATTGATATTTTGAGAAAACCTTTCATCTATTACTATAGGAACCTTATATTTGTAATTTCCAATTTCGATGTTTAAATAATACAAACCTTTAGGTATTCCTTCAAATATTAACAAATTTCCTTTTGCGTTTGGATATATTGTTAAATTCGAAGATTCAAGATACACCTTCGCATTTTTAATATTTAAGCCAAAAATATCTTTTAAACTTAAATTTAAATCGAAGACGTAAGTCTTAATGGTAATTGAAGTATTTTTAGAAGTTAAATAAAATGAATTACTATTTACAATTTGATTTCTAAATATAACATCTATGGTTATGCTTCCTACAAATCCTTCCCATTCTAAGATGCCATTTTTTACAGTATAATTACCTAATAAATTACCTTTTGAATCCTTTATTCTCAATATTGCCTCAGTAAGGTTTTTCATATTCCAATCCAGAATTTTAAACTTTACAATTAATTTGATTAAAATATTAACTTGTGAGGAAATTGAGTTCCAATTATTACCGAAAAAGTAATAGTTTGCTTTTGCAGAAGGTAAATAATTAAATGTAGGTTCAATAGCTTCGATAATATAAGTCAAGGTTAAATTTGTTTTGGGTTTTAAAGAAGAAGCGAAAGTTCTATTTAATCCTGAAATGAATTTCCAGCCTATAGGTATTTCATCGTATAAATCAACATTATATATTGTATCATTACTTAAATTAGATAGTATAACCGTTACATTTAAGTAAGAACCTACACCTATGAGTGTAGAATTTGTTTCTTTTTTAACCAAAATAGCCGAAGAGAAAACCAAGGGAGGAACAAGAATTTTAGTTTGAAATGGTTCAACGTATTGATAAATGGGAGTAATGATATAATGGGAATAATTAGAGAAATTTAAAGCTAAAGAAATTGTATGTCTATCGCCTCTATTAAAGGAATATCGAACTTCAATTCTATCCTCTTTCTTAGTAAAGCTATCAGGACCACTATATTTTATTCCTTGTTTTTCTAACTCTTTTAAAGTTGAATTTATTATAATTAAACGAGGTGAACCTAAAGCAATTGAAGACCATGCAAGGTTAATCTTTGGGGGTGAAATAACATTATTTAATTCTTGTTGAGTTAAAGAAAGATAATTTACATAAGAAAAATAAGAAGAAAAAGTATAAAAATACGGATTTTTGCTTTCTAATTTTTCAGTTTTATTGTTATATTCATACGTAATTGTAAAACCGGGGATGGCCACAGAACCATTAGGAACAATTTTAAACTTATAAGGCTCCACTTCAAATATCATGAATGAACTATCATTATGTTTAATATCGCCAATATTTTGATTTAAATAGTCCAATATTAATTTAACATTTTTAGCTTCCACATTTCCGGTATTATTAACTATAATTTTAAACTCTGTGGGAATATTCAAGATGTCGTGCAATTCGCCAGCAACTTTATTTGGAAAGATTATATAACTTAAAGAAGCAAAAGAAGCAACTTTATAGCCTACTTTTAACGGATTACCAACAGTTTTAATTACTGTATTGCCTAATTTCCAATAAACTTCAGGGGGAGGAAACTCAAATATTTTTGATTCATTTATCGAAGAACTTAACTCTAAATATTTCTTCGAAAATTGATTTGGAGATACTTTACTAAAAACTAAAGTATCATTATTAGCAGTTATTCCAGAAGGAAGATTAACTTTCACCGTTATATTATAAGCGTCGACAGTACCATAATTATATATTAAAATGTACAATTTTGTTGTAGAATTAAATACTCCTGGATTAGCAGTTTGAGTTACGAGTACAAAAGGATCAAGCTTGGAACAATTTAAAGATACTTTGCCTACTCTTTCGTTTTTACCAATATTGTAATAGGAATAAGTTACCCAGTTATTTTCATAAGAAGATAACCATGTTATTTTAGGTATGGATTCATGTACTGCCATGCCATATAGGAAAAATTCAATTTTAGATTCTGAAGAAAATTCTGAGGACGTTATGTTTTCTAGATATCTGGAATAATTAATGTTAAATATTCTTTTAGAATATATATCAGGAGAAACAGCGAAAGGTGTTATATAAATAAAAATTAATTGTTGAATGCTACCCTTTATCTCATATTTAATTCCTACAGGCTTTAAATACTCATTTAAATTATAGAAACCTTTATATGTATAATTTAAGGATAGAAGAAAATCATCAATATATAAGCCATATTTGCCTCCTGTTATGTGATAATCAGATTCAATTTTAACAAATTTTGTTTTAAATTTATCCGATAGTTTATTCAATATGATTTGTTCCAAATTATCGCTTTTAACACTCATTTTTACTAAAAAACCTTTTTCCATTAGGAAAGGAAAATCCTTTATAGGGTTAAGATCGCTGAAAAACCATCTTAAAGTTCTATCTGTTAAATTCAAATTATAAATTACAACTCCAAAGTACTGAATGTTATCAATGTCTTCATTAATCAAAGAAAAAATAGGCTTAGAGTTTTCAGCTGTTATGTTTAAGATAAAAATTGTTTCATTATAGATTTGTGTTATTTTTAAATTTTCTTTTATTATTATTGAAGATTCTTGAGGAGATGCGGCAGCGAAATCTACAAAAACCAAATATGAATTTAAAGATAGAGTAAGCACCATTATTAAGCTAATAATATGTAGTTGCATAAGATATTTTCCTCGATATCTAATAAAAAATTTATTTTTGAGAAAGAAAAAGAGAAGGCTAAGAAGATAATCTTACTTCATTCATGTCCTAAAAGAATTTCCTTTCATCGATTCATGGTTATATCTCTCACATGAAAACAGTCAAGAGGTTCAGAGAATCCATTGTTTTATGGAATTTTGCATATTATATGTTTATTTTTCGAAGCAAGCAATCTTTATGTCAACAATAGTTCTTATTGCTTGATTGTTACTTGTTCAAAGAAAAATCTAAAAATAAATTTCATTATATACCTGGAAAGAAAGAGGTTTTTGTTTAATTAAAAGTCAGCTCAACACAAACTTTCCTTCTTATATTTTTTATAATAATGAATATTAATTTATTATGATGACTGTAAGAAAAGAAAGAAGGCTAAGGATTAAAAGAAATGAAAGTGTCAAAGAAGGTAAATTGGTTATTAATCCTAAGACTGCACAAGAATTGGGAATAACTGATAAAGCTGAGATAGTAATAGGTGGGAAAAAAAGATTGGAATTGGATATTATAACAAGTAGTGATGTTCCAGAAGACCAAGTATTAATCAATCCAGATTTTGCAAAAACTTTTGGTATAGCTGATAATACTATAGCTACTATAAGAAAGCCATTAAAATAGTTCTATATTTATTCTTTTAAATTTATTTTAAGAATTAAAACACAAATTTTTTATATTTTATAAACATTGGTAATGGAATAAGCAAATCCATCAGAATCACTATAGTTCTAGTCAAAAAAACAGCAACAAGAGTTTCTACAAAACTTATTCCGAAACTTGAATAAAGCCATATCATCGAAGTTTCCATCAATCCTAAATTGGCAGGAATACCTATCGATGTTACAGTTAGCATTGCAAATATCGGATAAGTAAAGATTATTATGCCTATATTTACTTGATAAGAAATTGACATAAAAGCAAGATAGATTGTAATTGAATTAAATAGCCATTGTAAAGCCATGTAAATTAAAGCTAAAATCATTGATTTGGATTTCTTAAAATATGAAGTAGTTGCATTAAATCTTTCCACAGATTCATAAATTTTATCATAAACAAAACTAATTTTATCTTTTTCTTTAGAAAAAAAGAAAAAAATTCTTAAAAATTTATCAACAATACTTATCAGAATATTATGGCGAAATAATAAAAGAATAAAAGGAATGATTATTATAAGTACAAACATTAACGCAACTAATAAAGAAAAGGTTTGTATTCCATAGTAATAAGCTATGATTATTCCTATTGCAAAAAAACCAATCATTGTAACTGAATATTGAAACCTATTAATAGCAATCATAGCCAAAACTTGTTCCAAAGGTATTCGAAATTTTTTCTTAAAATAGTTTATTCTCATAGCTTCACCACTAAAAGATGCCGAAGGAATTACTAAATTACCAAAAATATATATACATGATGAGATAAAGCTATCTTTAAAAGGAATTTTATATACTTCATTTATAACCACATGCCATGCCATTGCAAATAATAACATAGCAAGTAAGTTACTAATAATCATAAGAAATACATAATCCATCCTGACTTTAGAAACAGTATTAATAAACTTACTTATGTCAAGGTTATATATAATTAGGAAAAGACCAATAATAATAACTACAAGAATTAGCCATCTTATTAGATGTAGCAATTTCATTAAAATATATTTTAAAAAATGTGTTAATAGTAAATAAATTTAAATGAAAACTAAACTGATATATTCAGACGGTTACTTTATAGGGTTTGATGAAAAAGATTCACCTTCATTATATAGAGAAAATTTTTACGGAAGACCTCTAGGCATAGGAAAACCAAAGACACCAATATTTACAGCAAAGATGATATTTAATTTCTATGAAGGGTTATACTTGCTTAAAAATAATAAAGTAGAAATTTATGATATCGAAGGAAAAAAATTGGATGTAGAAGAAATAATAAAGGAAGGAAAAAAATACATAGAATTCTTTGAAGAAAAATATTTGGTATATGAAGATCTAAGAAATAAGGGTTACATATTAAAACCAGGAATGAAATATGGGGTAACCTTTATGGTTTATGAATACGGGCCAGGATTAGATCATGCTCCTTTTTTAGTGGATGTTTTAAGAAAGGAAAGCTTTTTTAGTGATTTACAAATAATTAGGGCAGGGAGATTAACCCATAGTGTAAGAAAGAAATTACTAATTGCTTCAGTAGATTTAAAAACTAGAAAAATAAACTATTACTTATTTGAATGGTTTGAATAATTTATGGCTGAGTTAAATCCAAAATTTGTACTAATAAGTAGTACACAAGATATAGCTTCAGTAAATATTAAAGAATCTATAATTAACGAATATGACTTTTCAGATAAAATCACTGTTGATGTGAATGAAACAATTTATAAAATATCAGATGAGATAGTGATTTTTGAAACTGATAAAGAACTAATTTTTTACAATAATTTAGATAAGAAAATTAATGGAGATTACTTCATTTTTTTATCAAGACATAAATCTCAAAGTAAAATACCAGGTTTCTATATTCATCCTATAGGAAATTTTTCTAAAGATGTTTCATTTGGAGGAAAAGAAAAAGAATTATGCTATACTTCTGCTCTTCTAATTAAGAATATTTTTTTAAAAATTAATTCCAATTTTGATATACAATTAAAAAACTGGAAAATAGGTTTAGAAGTAACACATCATGGACCTTATATAGAAAAAACACCTTGCGTATTTGTAGAGATTGGAAGTTCTGAAGAGGAATGGAGGAATAAATTAGCTGGGAAAATTTTAGCAAAATCGATTATCGAATCAATTACCGACATGAATAAATCTTTTATTCCTACAGTAGGTTATGGTGGTCCTCATTATGCTCCCGCTTTTATTTCATTACAAAAGGAAAGCGAATACGCAATTGGACATATCATGCCTTCTTATTATATAATAGAAGAAGAAATAAACGAAGAATTACTTCTTAAGCCAATACATAAAACTGTAGAACCAGTAACCAAAGTATTAATAGATTGGAAAGGGTTAAAATCTGCCGAAAGACAATTCTTATTAAAAGTATTAAAGGAAAAAAGTATAGAAACAATAAAAATATAAATTAGGTTTTTACAATCTTTTATTAGTTGGTCTGAGAAAGTGGAGAATAAATATCTATTGGATTTAGAAGTAATAGATATTGAAAAATTAAAAGAGTTACTGTTGAGTCTAGATGTTGAAGGTAAAATAATTATTCATACAGCTTACTTCAAAAATCTATCAAATATAGAAGAAATAAGAGGTATATCTGCTTCNCTGTTAAGGTTGTCTGAAATCGCACAGGATTATCCAAAAATAAGTATAGAGTTAACAAGTTATCTTCCTAAAAACTTATATTATGAAGACTTTAACGTTAATAAAGCTCACTTCTTAATAACTTTAGCAATAGAACTGGGAGCACAAATTGTAACATCTGATCCTTTACTTAGAGAAATGTGTTATGCTTCAAGAATTAAATGTTTATTCATTGAACCAAGTAAAAAAATCCCTACATTTACTAAATACTTCAAAGATGATGTAATGAGTTTACATTTAAAAGAAGGAACTTATGCATTCGTTAAGCGTGGCAAACCCGGTAATTGGAGATTAGAAAAAGTAAGTGATAAGGTACTAACAAGAAGCGAATTAGAAAATATTGCAAGAGAAATATACGAAATAGCCAAATCTTCAGGGGATCCAAGTATTAAAGAAATAGAAAGAAAGTCTTCTTTAATTGCCCAATTCGAACATTATAGAATTGTTTTAACAAGACCTCCTTTATCTGATGGAATAGAAATAACCATCGTAAAACCGGTGAGAATGTTAAAACTTGAAGATTATAATTTATCTCCTAAATTATTGGAAAGATTAGAAAAACAAGCTGAAGGAATATTAATTGCAGGAGCACCAGGAATGGGTAAAACAACTTTTGCACAAGCACTAGCAGAATTTTACTTTAGAAAAAATAAGATTATAAAGACTCTTGAGTCTCCTAGAGATATGCAACTACCACCAGAAATTACACAACTATCCAAGACACACGGTACTTCTGAAGAACTTCATGACGTTTTGCTTTTGTCCAGGCCAGATTATACAATATTCGATGAAATGAGAGATACTAAGGATTTTGAATTATACACCGATCTAAGATTGGCAGGGGTAGGAATGGTAGGAGTTATTCATTCCACCTCAGCTATAGATGCCATTCAAAGATTTATTAATAGAGTTGAATTAGGAATGATACCTTCGATAATAGATACTGTAATATTTATTAAAAATGGTTCCATTGATAAAGTATATACTCTTGAAACTGCTGTAAAAATACCTGCAGGATTAACTGAAGCAGATTTGACAAGACCTGTAGTTTTAGTTAAAGATTTTGAAACAGGCGAAGTTGAATATGAAATATACGTCTTCGGTGAAAGAACATTTGTTGTACCAATTAAGAGCACTTCTAGAGATGAAGGAGTTAAGAATAGTATTATAAATGTTATTAAAAAATATATACCTGCAGTAGAAATGGAAATAGAAAAAAGAGAAGAAGGCTTCTTAGTTAAAGTGCCATTTAGTTATTATTCTAGAGTCCAACATAAAGCAAGAAAAAAACTGGAAAGAATAAGTAGAAAATATAATGTTAAGGTAGAACTTATACCAGTTTAAATTATTTATTTTTTTATTTATATTATGATTTATGTGCGATGATTAATTAGAGTTGCGCAGAAAAAATGATGAAAAGGCATTTGAATGAGCATATTAAATTTTTATTATGGTATAACATAATTTTTATTTTAGAGCGGGCGTCGTCTAGCCTGGTTAGGACATCAGCCTGCCACGCTGGTAGCCCGGGTTCAAATCCCGGCGCCCGCATAAGTTTTTAATTAATGATTTTATAATAAAAAATATGCAATATTTTGAATCTGCCTTAATATTTATTCTTTTTGCCTTTATTACTTTTTTATTCCAAAGAAAATGGATTCAATTAATGTATAAGAAAGGTATAGTAGGCAAAGATATTCATAAAGAAGGAAAACCCAATGTTGCAGAGATGGGAGGAATACCGTTAATGGTTATGATTAGCTCGTTTTCCTTCATCTTATTTTATCTTAAACCCAATTATTTTGATAAATATTTGGTCATAATATCTGTAGCACTAATAGTTGGGATAATAGGAGTAATAGATGATATTAAGGATTTAGGGGGGAAATTAAAACCTGCTCTTACTTTATTAGCATCCATACCAATATTAATTACAGGTAGTTTTGATCCGCATCCATCTTTTCCGTTTATACCAAAAACCTCACTAACAATTGTTTATCCCTTTTTAATACCCATTAGTATAGCCGTAACTTCCAATGCTGTAAATATGCTAAACGTTGTAAACGGAGCTACACCTTTGCTAGTCATTCCAATTCTTATATCTTTAACTGTTATTTCCTTAGTTTCAAATAAAACAACTCTAATTCCTTTACTAGTAGCTTCTATTATTTCTTTAGCGGTCTTTTTTTATTATAATAAATATCCAGCCAAAACTTTCATGGGTAATTGTGGCGATTTTTTTGTTGGAGGATTGTTGGGAGCAATAGCTATAGTATATAGTCTAGAATTTGTAATATTGGTCTCTATGCTTCCTTTTATAATGCATGGTTTCTTTGTTATTTCATCAGTAAAAAATTTTTTGGAAAAAAAGCAAATAAAAGAAAAACCTGTAATAATTAAAAACGGGTTGCTTTATCCTTCATTAAAAAAGGAAAGTCCTTTAACTTTAATGAGAATATGCTTAGCTGAAGGACCTTTAAAAGAAAAGGACATCGCCTTAATATTTTTAATTTTATCAACAGTTTCTTCCCTTCTTGCATTGTTTACATATTTTTTAACCCAAATTAAAATTTTATGAAAAGAAATATTTTATATGTTTTAAGTTTATTAATTTTCTCTTGGATTTTATTAATTTTCTTCTCTTTTATTATAGCATTAATAATAAGCCAAGTTTCAGAATTAAAGGGCATTTTAGCAAGAATTATTGATTTATTTACAGGATTAGCAATATTTATAGTTTGGCTACTGATTTGGTATTTAGTTGTTAAAAAAAGCTTTTATGAAAGAATAAAGAAGTTTATGAATAAAATCGAATTTCTCCAGATTTTTATGGCTTATTAACTATACAAGCTTTTAATTCGCTGAGCTTCTCCTGTCATAAAAGGCAAGACTTTAGTTCATTGTAAAATTCAGAACATATTATTGAGATAAAAAACGAATAGTTTATAACCTTATAGTTAGTTATTTTATAAAATGGAGAATATTTTAAATAATTTCCCTATAATTAGTGAGTACAAATTTATTAACTCATTTTACACTCTAATTACTTACCCAGTAGAATCAAAATTCCGTAACGAGAATCTCCGTACTGAGATTATAATAGAAAAAGAAATCCAAGAGTATTATTACAACTTTACCTTAGAAGTTTATAATTCAACGATACTTCAACAAATAAAGGAAAAGAAGAGACATTTCTTAGGACTTTTAGTTGCCTCTGCTACTACAGGAATATATTTTAACGACGTTGCGAATTTTACAAACATAACTGACTATGTTTTATTTTTATTAAAAATTAACTGGATAACTTTTTTACCATCTTTTATTTTCTATAATTTAGGAGTTTATTATTTATTTAAAGATAATAGTAGTTTAATAGATATAAATAAAATAATTAACAACAAAGATAAATTAAAAAATATTAAAATAATTTTCCAAATAACTTCATTAGGATTTAATATAGAAAGTATAAAAGCATCTTTAAATTCAGTTATTTATTGGAAAAATATAATAAATAAAAAATATAATATTAACTTAAATTCAAGTATATGGATTGTTATAGAAGAGAATTACTATAATAAGTTTAAAGAAGAATATGAAGCAATAAAAAGAATCAATAAGGAAATAAATCTTATTATAGTTCCTTCAGAATATAAAACTGAAAATAATACTAAATTTAAAGCTAGAGCTCTTAACTATGCTTGCGAACTTAGGAAGCAATTGGGTTTGGCAAACAAGAATGTATGGATTTATTTTCAAGATGAAGAAACAAATGTGGGAGAAGATACAATTCTTGGAATAATCGAATTTATCATCGATTCTAATGATAAGTATTTGGTTGGAAACGGAATAATCTTATACCCTTTAGATTTCGAAAATACAAGTATACATCTACAAGAAATAATCAGGACCGGAAATGAAGATATAAAAAATCTATTTTGGCAAAAAGAAAAAAAGATTCCATTGTTTGGCTATCATGGTTCACATTTTTTAGTTAGAGCTGATATAGAAGCTAAAATAGGATGGGATTTTGGTATTTGTAGAGCTGAAGATTGGTTATTCCATATAAAAGTTGCAGAAAAATACGGCAAGGTAGTTTCCTATATGAAAGGTTTTGCCTATGAAAAAAGTCCTTATACGTTAATTGAAAGACTTAAACAAAGAAGAAGATGGATTTTAGGTAACTTTGATTTGATAAAAAGAAAAGATATAAGTCTTAAATTTAAGTTACCTATATATTATAGCATTTTTATGTTATACTTTCCTATTCCTTCACTCTGTTTAGCTCCTCTAGCTACTTTGCTTACCAATACGGGAATGTTTCCTTTTAGTTTTCTTGTAGGATTTTTATGGTTTACAATATTCAGAAACTATATTATAAGCTACAATTTACATTTAAAATATCTTGATAAATCGAAAATAAAAATTCATAGTTTATTAATTAATTGGATCAAAGGAGCAATAATAGAGATAATAAATCCATGGTATGCTTTAATAAGACGTACAAATTCATACGAAGTAATTAATAAAGATAAAAGGAAAAAGGTTTAGTCAGAATTTAGTCAGAATTCCAATACCTACGGGTCCTTAAAAAATTAACTTCGTACTCTATTATAGTCTTTAATAAACTTTGTTTGTCACCGTTCCAATTTATGAGAAGTCTTCTCGCAAACTCGGGTCCTATTCCTTTAGCTGCCATAACAAAGGCGGCAATTTTACCATAATGGGAAATAAGCTCAGCACTTAAAATTATTCTTTTAAATGCATTGGAAAGTTTTTTCAGAAACCTCATATCTGAAGATTTAAAAGCCTTAACCGCTTCCATTATTTCTTTATCATAAGGATTTAAAGCTGCTACTTTAATAGATCCGCATTTATAACATGTTATTTGATTTTCAAGGCTTGATACCTTCCTTATAAAGGAATTTTTACATGCAATGCATAAAAAGAATAATTCTTCTTCAAGAAGTCGTTTTTCGATAGCCTCATATATATTTTTAGTTGAGACACTTTTGAATATTTCTCCTATATAAGGTAAAGATTTAATAAACAATTTAGATAAAGGAGAAAAATTCCTTAGTTCATAACTTAATATTTTAATCTCTCTAGATTTGATTTTTTCTATCAATTCTAAAATTCGATTTATTTTTAAATAGTTAAATAAGTACCACTTAATAGAGAATTCTTCAACAAAGGTATTTTTAAAACTTAGTAATAATTTCTTGTTGATCTCGTTTAAAGATTCTTTTTTTATTAGCCCAAAAAATAAAAGATTTTGTTTAAAATTAATTAAGAACTTATAATCATTATAAAATATTGTTCTTAATGATTCATAATCATTTATTATTTCAGGAATAAAAAATATTTTATCAATGATTTCTTTAATAGTTAAATCTTTTCTTAAATAAAACGCTATTCCGTAAGCGTTACAAAAACTGCTCACAATTTTCTCGCCCAAAAGAGTCTTTAAAAATGTTCCCAACACTTTATTAATTTTTGTTCCCCTAGGATTTATTATGAAGATAAGATTTTCTACCTTTTCGATTATGAAAACATCTTTAGCAATCTTATAAGGTAAAGATGTAATGGCATCTCCAATGAAATCCTTTAATGCCTTAATCGTAGAATCACTAAATCTTACATACCCATCATTAAGAAAGTTTAAATCCCCTCTTAATAGTTTATGAAGAATGTGAAAGACTTCACTTGCTACATTCTCAGAAACGGGCAGCATTTCTCCATTCCATATAGGTATTTCGTTCGCTTCTGTTATCGGGAATAATTCTGCTGTATTTCTTTCTTCATCTACGGAAAGAACTTTCCAAGCTCTTCCACCTAATATTATTCCAACATTATTTTCCAAAGCCTCATGAAGAAAGAAACCATCAACCTTACCTATTAGTTTTCTCGTAATGGAATCTACACAATTATATAATTGCTCTTCAATTATTGTGGAAGTAGTATCAAAATAATATTTTAGACATTTACTTCTTAAAGGTTGGACTTGATCATTATTTATTAATATTAGTTTAATATTATAACAATGATCTAAAATTTTATTAAAATCTTCAAAAGAAAGATTTTTAAATAAATGTAATTGTTTAATTGTTTTAAATAATTCATCTTTATTTATTTTATTTTTAATTAGTAATAATCCTATTAGATGGTGTATTAATATATCAAGGGGATTATATTCAAGTATCAATTCTTCTAAAATATTTTTATTTGAAAATAAAGAAATAACATACGATTCTAATGAATCTAAAACATCAAAGGTATATATCAATCCTTTTGCATTCTCGTTTATTCTATGTCTTGACCTACCCAATCTTTGTTTTAATATTGTAACTTGAATTGGAGAATTAAATTGAATTACTATATCTACGTAAGGTATATCTATACCATGCTCAAGAGAGCTCGTTGCTACAACACATTTTAACTTTCCCTCTCTTAGATCTGATTCTATTTTTTCCCTTTCTTCTTTACCTAAACTGCTATGATGAATTCCTATTTGACCATTCCTTCCTAACTTATAGCCTAACATTTCTGCTGTGGATCTAGTATTAGTAAACAGAATAGAGGATCTATACTTATTTAAAACATCTTTTAATTTGCTGATAAAATCATCTAAATTCTCAAAATAATCTATTTCAACTTCGTAATTTCTTTCAGTTTCAGCAAAAAGAATTATGTAATCTTCATTGTTAAAAAGAAATTGAGCTACTTCATAAGGATTACCTAAAGTAGCTGAAAGAGCTATAATCCTAAAGTTATTACTAAATAATTTTATTCGAGAAATAAGAGTAACTATATTTGCACCTCTTTTACCTCCAATAAGTTCATGAACTTCGTCTATAATTAAAAATTTTAAATTTTTAAGATGCTTGTTGAAGGACGGGTTTATTATTAATGCGTCAAGAGTTTCTGGAGTTACAATTAATATTAAAGGAGGGGTTCTTAAGATTTCCCTTCTTTCCGATTCAGGAGTATCACCATGTCTTACTTTTATTGAAACATTTAATTCTTTACATATTTTTTCTATCCTTCTAAAAATATCTCTATTTAAAGCCTTCAAAGGAGTCATGTATATTGCAAAAATACCTTCTTTGATTTCCTTTTGTAAAATTAAAGAAATTAATGGAAATAAACAAGCTTCAGTTTTTCCAGACCCAGTAGGTGAAACCAATATTAAATGACTTTTTTTATAAATTATTACAGGAAATGCGCGCTTCTGAATTTCAGTAGGACGATTATAACCAAATTTTGCTATAACATTTACTAATCTATTATCTAATAATAATCCAAAATCATTTTTCATCAAATAATATAATTAAAATAAATAAACTAAAAAAATCTTTAAGGTTATTATTTCTTTTCAGGGGGAGGTGGAGGTTGTTTTTCAGCTTCTTTTGCGGCTTCTTCCAATTCCTTTTCAATTTCTTCTATTGGCTTAGGAGGTGGAGTTGTTAATATTGTCCAACCTATCCACATTGCAATTGCACCTAAAATAAATATGGCAGCGATGATTGGAATACGTATTAACCATAGTTGCCAAAAGGGCTCATTAACCCATGCCAATTGTGGAATTGCATTTGGGAATAATGGTATTATTACCAACCCGATTGCATATATTATTACTACTATTAAAGCTACTATAAATATTCCTGCTCCTATTACTTTATCTGATACCATATGAAAATTTAAATTTTTTAAAAGCTTATAAATTTAACTATCATGTAATGATTAACTGGTTACTTAGTAAAATTGGAGTTTATCGCGTATATAAATGGTATTTACTGAGGCAAATAAAAAGTAAACCAATGCCTAATCATATAGGTGTAATTTTAGACGGAAACAGAAGATGGGCTAGGGAAAACGGCTTGCCTGTATGGCTAGGACATAGTGAAGGAGCTGAAAAAGTGAAATTATTATTAAAAAAATGTTTGGAATTGAACATTAAAACTTTAACTTTATACGCCTTTTCCACTGAAAATTTTCAAAGGTCAAAGGAAGAAGTTGAATATTTAATGCAATTATTCGAAGAAAAAATGAAGGAACTTTTAAATTCTAAGGAAATCCATCAGCACAAGGTCAGAGTGAAATTTTTAGGTAAAATCGAACTTTTGCCAGCATCGTTACAAAAACTTATTAAAGAAATAGAAGAAAGTACAAAAAATTATGATAAACATTTTTTAAACATTGCCATAGCTTATGGAGGAAGAATTGAAATAATAGATGCTATAAAAAAATTAATCGAAGATATACTCAATAAGAAATTAAATCTCAATGAAATAAATGAGGAAGAAATAAACAAAAGATTATATACTTCACACCTACCAAATCCTTACCCTGACTTAATAATAAGGACAAGCGGTGAGGAAAGATTATCTGGTTTTCTATTATGGCAATCTGCATATAGTGAGTTTTGTTTTCTAGATACATATTGGCCTGAATTCAGAGACATAGATTTATATAGGGCAATAAGAACTTATCAAAAAAGAAATAGGAGGTTTGGGAAATGAGGAAATTGGCTAACTTAGTAAGTGAATTAAAACCGTCTCCTATAAGAGAAATGTTAAAAATCGTAGCTGAATTAAAAAGGAATAAAATAGATGTTATACAGCTTTCAACAGGTCAGCCTAGTTTACCGGTAGATAAAGAAGTTCTTGATGAATTGATAAAAGTCTTTTTAAACGACCCGATAAAAGTGAGTTCTTATACTCCGACAGGAGGAATTAGAGAATTACATGAAGCAATAGTAGCAGATTTAAAAATCTTTGGTAAAATAGATGTTAATTTAAATGAAGTAGTTGTAACTGAAGGAGCAACAGAAGGTTTACTTCTAACAGCTTTGGCATTATTCGAAAAAGGTGATGAAGTAGTGATGATGGATCCTAGTTACGTTAGCTATCCCCATGTAACTTTAATAGCAGGCGCTAAACCAATTTATGTATGCGAGAAAGTAGAAGAAGGTTATCAACCAAATCTAGAAAGAATAAAAGAGAAAATAACTGAAAAAACTAAAGCGATAATTCTTGCAACACCCGATAATCCTACTGGAAGAGTAATTCGTGAAGAAATAGCAAAAGGATTAATCGATCTTAGCATAGACCATGATTTTTGGCTAATAATAGATGAAGCTTATAAACATTTAATTTATGAGGGAGAACATTACTGGTTTTGGAGATATGCAAATGCAAGAGAAAGAACAATTTGTGTTAACACGTTTTCTAAGGATCCAGCGATGACTGGATTTAGATTAGGCTATATTTATGGCCCTTCCGAAGTAATTAGTGCGATTGAAAAAATTAAGCAATATACAACTCTATGTTCAAATACTCCAGCCCAAATAGCAGCTATAAAGTATTTACAGCCAGAAGTAAAAAAAAGAATTTTAGAATATACGTTAAGAATTTACAAGGCAAGGAGAGATGCTTTATATAACGCTGTTAAAGAAAAACTACCTGAAGTAAAAACCATCAAGCCTGAGGGGGCAATGTATATGTTTGTAAACATGGAGAATGTATTAAGAAAATTAAATATGGATGATTACCAGTTTATGATTGAATTGGTTAAAAATAAACATGTGGCAGTAATATACGGAGGAGCGTTCGGTCCTGAAAGTAAAAATCATATTAGATTAACATTTGTGGGAGAGAATGAGGAAAGATTGAGAAAAGGCGTTGAATTAATAAGAGAATTTATTGATGAAAGAAAATGAGAATAGATAGCAATTTGAATATAGAAGAAGAAAATTTTTTTGAGCTTTATTTTGAAAATAAAAGATTTGAGCCAAATATAAAGAGATTAAAGGATTTACTTGATGTAATCTATGATTTAGAGGATGTTAAAAATTTAGATAAAGATACTATATTATATTTTGTTTATAGAAATATATATAATGAGGAATCCAAACCTTATACCGAACTATATCAGCTAAGATTCGACATAACTATACTTTTATCAATTGATATAGGTAAGGAAAAAAATAAGACACATGGACATTATCATCCTGAGGCAGCTCCTGGAAGAAGCTTTCCAGAAGTTTATCAAATAATAAAAGGGGAGGCTTTGTTTATTTTACAAAAAGTTGAGGATGATGAAGTTAAAGAAGCCATAATAATAAAAGCTAAGGAAAAGGATGTTGTAATGATCCCACCTAATTATGGGCATAATATGATTAACATAGGTAACGATATATTAGTTACAATGAATCTTGTAAGTGATAGATTTTTATCTTTATATGAACCGTATAAATACAAAAAAGGTAGCTGTTTTTATTTTTTAAAAAATAATAAATTAATAAGAAATAAGAATTATTCAAAAATAGAAAAAATATTAGTATTAAAACCAAAAATTAATTATATTAACATTTTTAAAGATTTTATCAATGAACCAGAAAAGTATTTATTTTTAAATAGACCTTATTTAAAATACGAAAATTACTATATTAAAGAGTTTTATGAAGAAATACCTATTGAAACGTTTGGGATAGAATTGTCTTAATTTTCTTAACTTCTTCTTCTATATTTTTTGAATTTACCACAGTCCTTCCTACTATTAATACTGAAGCTCCAGCGTTTGCAAACAATGGAATTGTACTGTGATCAAGTCCCCCAGCTACAGAAACTAAAGTTCCACTAATCCTTACCAATTCCTTTACTATACGTACACTGTTGGCTAAATTCATCTGTGTTTTCTTGCTAAGATCGTATGGTATATGATAACAAATATAATCAGGATTAACATAAAAAATTTCCATCAATCTACCTATGATATCTTTTACTCCTATAAAATCTATACAAATTTCTATACCGTTCCTTTTACCAAACATAATTGAATCTACTATAGTATTATCATCAGATGAAGCTAAAACTGAAACAATATCTGCACCAGCTTCCATGGCAAGTCTTAATTCTATTTCGGAAGAATCTGCTATCTTCATATCTGCAAATATTTTAGTTCTAGGCAATTCTTCTCTAATCCTTTTGATAGCTGAAATACCATATTTTTTTATTAATGGAGTTCCCACTTCTATGATATCTGCTCCTGCTAAAAATGCTTCCTTTGCTATTTTGACCGCTCTTTCTAAATCTAAAATATCTATAGCTACTTGCAAAAGTGGCGGAAATATTTTATGCATAAATTCAAAATATTTTATTAAATATTAGTATTTAACCAATGAAAAATAAGCTGAATTATTTGATATTCCAGAATAACATCATTAAAGAAAAAGCAGTACTCATCAATGAATTTATCAAAGAACTAAATAAAGTAAGCTCAATGATCGATCAAATGATGGAACCTTTTAGTAAGAATTTATCTGAAGTAGAATACATAATAAAAGAAGACCCAACAGCTTTAAATATTCACAAAGTTTTCGCTTGGCCCTTAAATTTTGAAGAATGGAAGAAAATTTCGATTAATACGAAACCATCTTTAAAAAAGTCCAACGTAATAGGCATAGCATTTTACATTTATTCTTTATACAAGGAAATTATTCCTCCTTTAATAATTTTTGAAATAAGTTACTTTGGTAGAAACCCTATTTATAGATTTAATTCTTTAGAAATTAAAATTGGTGAAGAAGTTTATAAATATGCCAATAATGACTTTTCTAATCTAAATAATGTAAAACTATTACAAACAGTCTATGAATTGATTATCGATGATTTCCAAAATAAGATTTCTGAAAACATTAATAAAAATGAAGAAACTTTTGTAATAACCGACTTATCATTAACATGCGAAGAATTTTTAAATTGGAATAAAGAAGAAATTATTCAGTTATATAACACAATAGATAAAGTGCTGAAATATTTCAAGAGTATTAATGTGATACCTATCTCGATAGTTAATTATGAAAGTTCTCCTTTAATAAACTCATTTAAAAAATATTTTCTTGGTGGAGGAATGAGGTGCGCAGACTGCATCCAAGAAAATTCCATGTGTTCTCCATTGAAGGTTATTTCGGATAAAATTTTTCTAAGAGGTAAAATTAATAATAAAGAAAGAAGTCCCTTGTTTAAATATATGAATTCAAATATGATTACCGATCTAACAAAAGAAGAAATATTGATATTTTATCTTAGACCAAGTTTAAATTATATTCAAAGAATAGAAATACCTTATTTTGCATCGTTTCATATAGAAGATATACATAATATGCTTTTAAACGAGTACGAAAAGTGTTTAAGAACTTTTAAAAAGGACGGATTTTATTCGTTATTAAAAGCTAAAAAGTTATTAGTTTCTACGAATAAAAAAATTATTCAAGTTTTAGATGCTCTAATCAGAAAGGAAACTGTAAAGCAATTTGAAAAAGAAATAGGCTTGTTACGTTACTGAATATATAAGTTATTTAACTTATACATCACTGAAATGTTAAAAATAATAGTTTAAGTTCTTAACAAAAAATTGAAAGTCTCGCCCTTTAGTACGCAAGAAAGTAAGATTGAGAATACCTTTATTTAATAAAATATTATTAATTAAATGTGCAAGAAAGAATCAATAAAATATTTAGACTTTTAGAAGAGAAAAATTTAGATTGTATATTTTCTCAAAACCCAGCTACAGTCCAGTATATTACAGGAATTGTTGCTAATAAATTCCCTCCACGAAGTATATATGTATTGATAACCAGAGAGAAAATATACGCATTAACATACCCTTTGGAATACGAACAAAGCTTAGAGGAAAGCAAGAATGCGGAAGTAATTAAACTTGAAGTTAACGAAAAATTATCAGAAAAAATAATAGATATTATAGGAAAACCTGTAAATTTAGGAATAGAAAGTAATTCGATAAGCTTCGAAGTTATAAATTCTTTGATGAAAAAAGATTTAAAAATACACGATGTTACAACTGAGTTATGGGAAATTTTATCAATTAAAGAACCTGAAGAAATAGATAAAATTAGAAAGGCAATTGAAATAACTGAAAAGGCTTTAAAAGTTTCTGAAGAAATGATTCGTGAAGGGAAATATACTGAAAAAAACATTGCAAAAGAATGTCTAATTGCCATTTTAAATAACGGAGGAGAATGGTTTGCCTTTGAGCCAATAGTTGCAACTGGTAAAAATGGAGCCTATCCTCATTTTTCTCCTACAAACGAATTTATAGCCAAAAATTCGTTAACAGTAGTAGATGTTGGCGCAAAATTTAATGGCTTTTGTGCAGATTTGACTAGAACTTTTTCCAACGGAATTATAGAAGAAGAAATTAAAAGAAATTTTGAAATAGTAAAAGAGGCAATAGAAATAGCTTGTGATAATATAAGAGATGGTTGTGCTGCAAAAGATATAGATGAAATTGTAAGATCTTATTTAGGTAAAAAAGGTTTGGATAAATATTTTGTACATGGACTAGGGCATGGTTTAGGTCTTGATGTTCATGAATATCCTAGATTAAGTAAATATAGTAAGGCAACATTAAAAGAAGGAATGATAGTAACAGTAGAGCCAGGGATATATTTTAAAGGAAAGTATGGAATTAGATTAGAACAGGATGTACTGGTTAAAAAGAATAAATGCGAAATACTTTCAAATTATCCCTTAGTACTTTGACTGTATTCATTCTATGAGAAAGAAAACTTAGTTGATTTGGAAACCTTTGACACTAACTGATGTATTTTTACTCTAATCGAATTTCCCTAATAATAAAAAGTTTATCAAAAGTTTATCCCTTAGCTAAAGGACGTCGTATAACTTTATCATAAAAAGTAACTAATACAGCTACTAGAATATTCAAAATAAATAAAACTAAAATACTATTAAAGAAACGTTGCCTAGCTTCTTCATTACTTGCAGGGGTTATTAAAATGTCACCGATCAAAGTTAAAATTAGACCTAATGATAAAAAAAAGAATATAGCTATTATTTCATGGTGAAAAGTTTTTTCTTTCATGTATCTTTCAATACCTCTTCCTATAAAAAATATGACGATCGAAGCTGAAAGAATATGTGAAGTGTTTAATCCGTAAATAAATTTAGAAATCAAAAATAAACCAAAAGATTGTAAGAAAGAAAATTCACCATCAACGTTACTTGAATAAGTTTGAGTTAAACCATTGTATATCCCAGCAAAAGCTAAAGCAAAAGATACTATAGCTGAAATAAATTGGATTTTAGAATTATTCCATATTTTTATAACCAAATCATCTATGGAAAAACCTTTAATGAAAATTATTGTTCCAATAAAAATTAATAAAAGAGATGAAAAGAGATGTGCTAAATTCAACGAAGCTAAAAACCCATATAAAATCAATAATAATCCAGGTATTCCTAAAATAATTTTACTTAAACTAGGGTCGTTAATAGCTTGTTTAATATATTTCATTACAACCAAATAAGTTTCTTCAACATTTCTCGAATAAGTTACCACAACTCTTTTAACGGAAATTACCGGTAAAACGGAAGCTATTATAGGAATTATTAATTCATCCCTACCTCCATCACTAACAAAGATTACAGCCTCTGCATCATATTGACTTAAAACTTTTTCCAGTTCATTTTTTATTTTTAAGTCTGATTTTACTCCACCATAAGGATCCCCACTTATTGTAGCTATTTCACATGAAGCAAAAAGTTTCTTTTCTATTATTTCATCGTAAATTTTTATAGCATAAAATAGTGCGTTCAAATCTGAATCTTCAGGTTTTAATAATGCAAATTTTTCAGCTAATTTTAAATTATTTTCTCTACCTATTACAGGCGTGTCATTTTTTGTAATGATAGGTATATCTCCATCCCCATCAACGTAAAGCACCAAAACCTTTTCGTATTCTTTACTCAACCCTATAAACTATATATTTATTTTTAAATATATTTNCAAAAAATTTTAATGAACTAATATATAAATTCAAGATTTACCGAAATTTTCTTGCTGTTTTAGTAATACTTGTAACTCTAATATGTCAATTTTTTCTCCCTTATCCAACTTTTCCAATGCTCTCTTAGCTATTTCCTTTTCAATTTCCACATCGTCTTCGCTAACTTTCCTTTTTATTGCTAATTTTCTACTTACTATTTCTTCTCTAATTTTATTGTAAGTATCCTTTAATTCAGCAAATTCTTTTATTGTATTTAGCAAATTGTTTTTAACTTCATCTATCTCTTTACTCTTATTTATTAAATTCGAGTATAACTCCTTAATCTTTTTCTTATATTCCTTTATTTGATTATTTATTTTAACTAATTCGTTAACAAGAGATTCTCTTTTCATAATTAAGTCAGATATCTTTAAAGAAGTCTCTGATGCTTTACTCTTTAACTGATGTGTTTTCTCATATAATAATATTTTTCTCTCTATTTCGGCTATTTTTTCAGTAATTTCTAGCTCTTCATCAGGAGGTAATGGAGTTGTTTGCTGGAACCATTCCAATTTCATTAGCTTCTTTAGAATTTCATCCTTAGGTTCTTTTACTTTCGTAGATAATGATTTTAATTCATTGTATAACCTTCTCCTTTCTTCAGCTAATGAAGAAACAGAAATCTTAAACTTTTCCAGTTCCTTCCTTATTTCATCAGACTTTTTACTTAAAGAGTTGATAATCTCTTTAATTTTTAAGATTTCTCTTTTTATTATTCCAGCTTCTCTTACAAGTTCACTCCTTTTTTCTATTAAAGTGAACATTTCTTTCTTTTTATAAATCATTAAAGATTTTATCTCAGAAAGCTTTTCTTCAAGTTCTTCGTCTGAAAGTTTTTTGATGTCTTTATAAATATCTTCTTGTTTTGACATGTTTTTACCACCTAATAATGAACAAATTAACAATACCCCTTAAAGTATATAAAATTTATTTATTCCAACGAAATTTCGTCTTCCTTTGCTAGTATCCTTTGTATTTCAGAATACAGTTCAACTATGCCAAAGTTTGTTAAAGCTGAAACAGGAATTAAAGAAGGAATATTTAGAGAATTAACAATAGGTAAAATATTTAAAGATATCTCTTTTTGAGATACATTGCTAATATTATTTAGTTCTTCTTCCAATAAACTTGGCTCTTCACTCCATTCCAATATTCTCTCAAGTGTTTCCTGACTTAACAAATCTGACTTAGAAAGCAAAAGTAAATAAGGTAAGAAAAATTTAGCTTGGATAGAATATGCTAATAATAAAAGCGAAACAAAGTTATTAGCTTTCCTCGCTAAAAAAGAATCTATTAAAAATAATATTAAGCTGTTACTAGATTCGGAAGAAAAAGAATTTAAAATGTTTGCTCCTACCTCTCTATAAGCGAAAAGTTCAAGCTGTCCTGGAGTATCTATTAAAACATAGTCTGCATTTTCGTTCTCAATTATTTGTTTAATTTGCGGAATATAATTTACAATCATATCGACTGCAACAATTAACGCTCCATTAGGACCCAAATTATATTTTTCCATAACGTCTCTTAATTTTATATAATCCCTTATGTCAACAACAGGATCATAAGGTATTACTTCTGCACCGGGGTCAAGATTAACTGTAACACATAACTTTTTATAATCTTCAATTATATTATTCAATGCCTTTACTAAAGTAGATTTACCAGATCCTGCGGTACCTAAAACATAAATATAATTGGTCATAATTCTTCAATCTTATAAGCAATTTTACTTAAATCCTGTAATAAATTTTCTTTAATTTCTTTCATTATTTTTAAATTTTCAGAATTGTTAGTTAAATACCAAACATGTAAAAGAATATGTTTCGCTTCTTCTCCTAATCCTTTCGGATGTGATTTAAAATACACCGGAAAATACCTTTCTCTATAAATTTTTAAAATCGGTGCAATATCAGACTCAGCTATACCAAAAATCTTTAAATAAAACTCAAAATAATATTCCCTCCCTTCAATTTTCAAAAGGTATTTCTTAACTTCATTTTCAAAAATGTTTTTCATTTCAGCTGGCACACCAGGCAATAAAAAAATATGAATATCATTGTAATTTATATATATTCCAGGAGCAGTACCAATTTGATTATGTAAAGCTATAGAACCTTTAGGAATTATAGCCATTTTTCTCCTTTCCTTCGTTAATTCTAAATTTCCCCTTTTACATGCTTCCATTACAATTTCCAAAGCTCTCGGATCTTCAACTAATTCCATATTAAGAGCTTCGCTTACAGATTCAACTGTAATATCATCATAAGTAGGACCTAGACCTCCTGTGGTTATAACTACTTTAGGTTTTCTTTTAATAACAAGACCTAAAATTTCTTTAATTTCCTCTTTAACATCATCTACAACATAGATTCTATTTACCCTTATGCCTAATTTTAGTAATTCTTTGCATAACCAGTGAGCGTTGGTATCATGAACAACTCCTTGGAGAATTTCTCTTCCTATTATTATTAATTCACAGGATATCATTTAATTGATATCAGAAAACAAATTTTTAAAATTTAATCTATAGCTACCCTTATCGGTTTAGATATTAGTTCATAAAATTCCCTCACCCAAGGTAATATGTCTCTTCCTAATACGCTTAAAAATTTCTTCTCATTAGGACTTGAACTATGAATAAAAATTATATCGAAATTAAGTTTTAAGAATCGCTCTAAAGTTTTAATTATTTCATCGGTATCAGAAGTTATAAGCCAAGTTTTTTTAATTTTTTCTATTTCCTCCTTTGTTACCATGCTTTCTAATTCTCTCGGATCAGAAATCTTTTCTCTTTTTTCTCTAGGAATAGCAGTGGATGCCCAAAATAAAGTAGAATTTAGAGCTTTTTCATAATCAACATCATAAGATATTTTAAATTCCATTAATTTTTTTAATTTTTTAGGATCTCTTCCTTCTTTTTTCGCTTCTTTCTCCATACTTTGAATTATTTCATTATAATTTTCTAAACCCCTTGGGTTTACCAATATCCCATCTGCATACTTTCCCGCTATTCTTGCAACGTATTTATTAGAAGTAGCAATATAAATAGGTATTTTGCTCTTAGGTTTTGTGTATAATTTTGCCTTGTATAACTTATAGTAATTTCCAATGTAAGTTACAAATTCCTTTTCCCATAAAAGCTTGATAATTTCAATGGCTTCTTCCAATCTTTTAACTTTTTCTTTAAAATCAGGCCATTTAAAACCTAAAGGAGTTTCATTCATTGAATGACCCGTTCCTAATGTTAAAAATATTCTTCCAGGATAAAGGTATGCTAACGTAGCAAATGCTTGAGCAACTATAGCTGGATGATATCTAAATAAAGGGGTTGTTACAGCTGTACCTACTTCAACTTTTTTAGTTTTTTCGGCAATTAATGCAACTATAATCCAAGGAAATCCCGATTGACCTCCTTTATCACTCCATGGGTGGAAATGATCACTTACTGCAATTATATCAAAACCTACAACTTCAGCTATTGAAGCAAATTCTATTAACGTATATGGATCATATTGCTCTTGAGCACACCAATATGCTAATCTAAGCATAATAAAAGAATAAAAACTAAAAAATAAAAAATTAAAATTTAAAAATACTGCCTATAAAGTTCAGCTACTTTCTTAGCGAACTGATATCTTTTTTCCACAAAATCCCAGTTTATATTTTGGAAAAATGCATCAATATATGCTCTTCTGTTAGTTCCATAATCAATGAAGTAGGCATGTTCAAAAACGTCCAAAACTAATATCGGTATAGTATCTACAACATGACCGATATTTTGTAAGTCCACTAAAAAATTGAAGAGTTTATTTGAAGAAAGTTCTAAAGCTAGTACAGCCCAACCTCTTGCTGCCATTGCAGTAGCTATAAAATCTTCCTTCCATTTTTCAAATGAACCAAAGTCTTCTTCAATTTTCTTAACTATTTCTCCCTTCGGATTACCATCACCGTCTAGAATCGTAGGGAAGAATAATTCGTGTAGAAGTCTTCCGTTGGCATTAAATGTCTCTTGTCTTTTCAATTCTCCAAATTCACTATAAGTAGCTGCTGCTTTAGATCTATCAACAGTCTTTAACTTTTCTATTATTTCATTCCATTTATTTACATATCCTTGATATAACTTATAATGTTCTTGGTTTGTTTTAACAGAAATCCCTTTTATTTCTTTTTCTATAGGAAATTTCTTTACCTCAAATTTATGTTCAAATGGCATATTTTTAAAATAAAACTATAAGAAATAAAAGCTTTTAAAAACAAATTAGTATATGTTTGTTTTGCTTTCCCATATTATAACTGAAGACACACCTTCATACATGAATTCAGGTAAACTAACAATAATTCCTGTAAAACAAATTAAGAAAGGAGATTCTAGTAATACTTTTATTTTTTCGATGTATAATCATTTGGGTACACATATAGATTGTCCTAAACATTTTATAGAAGAAGGGAAAAGTATATGCGATATAAATTTAAACAATTTAATATTTGAAAAGGTTAATATAATAGAAATCAAGAAAGGTAGGGGAGAACTTTTTAAAAGAAAAGAATTGGAAATTTTTGATGAGATTTTTAAAAAGTCGGATTTTGTAATATTTAAAACTAATTTTCAAGAATACAGAATAAAGGAACCCAATACATATATGTTTGAAGGTCCAGGTTTCTCTTCAGAAGCAGCAGAATATTTAGCTAACTATGATTTAAAAGCAATCGGTTTCGATTTTATTTCCCTATCCTCTCCCTTGTATAGAGAAGAAGGAAGAAAAGCTCATAAAATTTTATTATCCAAAGGAATTTTAATTGTTGAAGATATGGATTTATCTAATTTACCTAAAAATATAAAAAGATTATTTGTAATTCCTATCTATATAAAAGGCTTAGATAGTACTCCATGCACAGTTTTTGCAGAAGTTTAATCTATTAGCAAATATGGTTTTTCTAAATACTTGGCTATCTCGTTTAAAAACATAGCAGCTTCTGCACCGTCTATTACTCTATGATCGAATGATAAAGTCAATGTTATTATATCTCTTATTTCAATTTTTCCATCTACAATCCAAGGTTTTTTCTTAATTTTAAATACACCAAGTATGGCTACTTCGGGATAATTTAATATAGGTGTTGCAAAAATACCACCTAAAACTCCGATGTTAGTTATAGAGAAAGTACCTCCAGTAACTTCTTCAACTTTAAGCTTTCCTTCCCTAGCCTTCGCACTTAAGTCTTCTATTTCTTTTGCTAATTCAAAGATGCTCTTTTTATCAGCATCTTTAATTACAGGAACCACAAGACCTTGTTCAGTTGCGGTTGCTATTCCTATATTATAATTTTTCTTTATAACCAATTCGTTTCTTTCATCATCCATTATAGCATTAAACTTTGGGTATTTTTTCAAAGCCTTTATAACTGCTTTAATTATAAAAGGCAAAAACGTTAGTTTTATTCCTAATTTCTCAGCTTCATTTTTTAATTCTTCTCTTACTTTTACCAATTCGGTTGCATCAAATTCATCCATATGAGTAACAATCGCTGCGGATTTTTGAGCCTTAACCATTTTTTCTGCTATCATCCTTCTTATTCCTGTTATTGGAATTCTTTCTTCAACTTTCTTAATTTCCACAACTTCTTTTACTTCTAACTTTTTACTTTCTTCATAATATTTCCTAACATCTTCTTCAGTGATTCTTCCTCCAGGTCCTGTTCCCTTTACTTTAGTTAAATCTACTCCCAATTCCCTAGCTAATTTTCTTACAGCTGGGGTTGCAAGAATTTCTTTTTGAACGGTTTCAGTTGAAACCTGTTGAATACTTATAGCAGGTTTTTCTTCCTTTTTTATTTCTTCAACTTCAATTATAGCGATCGGTGAACCAACTCTTACTACTTCTTTTTCCTTAGCCAATATTTTGATAATTTTACCGTTATAAGGTGAAGGAATTTCAACATTGACTTTTACAGTTAATACTTCCACAATAGGTTGAAACTGTTTTACGTAATCCCCCTCCTTAACCAACCATCTTATTATTTCTCCTTCACTTATTCCTTCTCCTATATCAGGAAGCTTAACTTCTACTTCCATATTTTAATAACTCATTAATTTTATAATTGCCTTTTTAATTCTAGTAACCGTAGGAATATAATATTGATCATGTACCAATGGAAACGGTGTATCAGCTCCACATACCCTTAATATAGGACCATTTAAATTGTAGATAGCTTTTTCAGCTATAATTGCAGCTATTTCTGCTCCAAAACCTAAAGTTTTAGGAGCTTCATGAACTATTATTACACGACCCGTTTTTTTAACGGAAGTCAAAATTGTATCAATATCTAAAGGAAGAAGAGTCCTTAGATCTATTACTTCAACTCCTATACCCTTTTCTTTCTCTATTTGTTCAGCAGCTTCTAAAGATTTATGAACCATTGCTCCATAAGTTATAATTGTAACATCTTCACCTTTTCTTACTACATTAGCTTTACCTATTGGTACCATATATTCGCCTTCAGGGACTTCTTGTTTAACTGTTCTATAAATACTTTTAGGTTCCATGAAAATTATCGGATCATCTGCTTTTAAGGCTGAAATCAATAAACCCTTTGCATCATATGGAAAGGATGGAACAATGACTTTTAATCCTGCAGTATGGATGTAATAAGATTCCGGATGCTGTGAATGATACATACCTCCTCTTATACCTCCCGCTACAGGGCCTCGAATTATTAAAGAAGCTTTAAACTGACCTCCGCTTCTATATCTTATTTTAGCTATTTGAGAAACTATTTGATCAAAACCACCAAAGGCAAAATCAAAGAATTGTACTTCAGCAACNGGTTTCAAACCATACATAGCCATTCCTGCAGCTACACCAAATATAGCAGCTTCAGAAAGAGGAGTATCTATAACTCTTTCAGATCCAAACTCTTCAAGCAATCCTTCAGTTACTAGAAAAACTCCTCCCCTTTTACCTACATCTTCACCTAGCACTATTATTCTATCGTCCTTTCTCATTTGTTCTTTTAAAGCGTTATTTAAAGCCTGGGCAAGAGTCATCACTGGCATTTTAACTTCCTTTAAAATCTTCAATTATCTCTTCCATTTCTTCTTTCAAATTCCAAGGAATATCTGAATAAACATCTTCAAATATTACTTCAATGGGTGGTGGAGGAATTTCCAAAGCTTTTCTTACTTCATCTTCGACCATAGTTTCAATTTCTTTCCTAATGCTAATATCTTCTTGTTCGGTAATTATTCCTCTTGAAATTAAGAATGTCCTTAGTCTTTTTATTGGATCCTTTTGTCTCCAAAATTCAACTTCTTCATAACTTCTATATCTTTTAGGATCATCCGCAGTTGTATGCGAACCTAATCTATATGTCAAGTATTCTATAAAAACTGGTTCGTAATTTCTAGCCATTTCTATTGCTTCTTTTGCAGACTTATATACAGCAATTATATCGTTTCCATCAACACGCATACCTTTTATACCATAAGCTACAGCTTTAATAGCTAATGTTTCAGAAGCAGTTTGTTTGGACACGTGCAAAGATATTGCATATTGATTATTCCTGCATATAAAAACTATAGGTACTTTAAAAACCCCAGCCCAATTACATGCTTCATGAAAATCACCTTTGGAAGTTGCTCCATCACTTAAATAAGCTAAAACTACAATTTTGTCCTTTCTAAGTTTAGCTGCATGGGCAAAGCCTACAGCTGATGGAAGATGTACTGATATAGGAGTTGTTGTAGGAACAATATGTAATTCTTTTTTACCGTATATTGCAAATTCGTGTCCTTTTAAGACATCTTCTTTATTGGCTAACCATCTACAAAGTATTTCTCTTATACTCATACCTCTTGTTATTAATATACCCAATTCTCTATATGTAGGGAAAAACCAGTCTTCAGGTCTTGCTGCGTAAGCCGTTCCTACAGCTACAGCTTCTTCACCTTCATTTGGAGCATGAATCGCAACTTTACCCATTCTTTGTAATTTAAGTAACCAACCATCTAAAACCCTTGTTATTAGCATATACCTATACATTTTCAAGAAATCTTCATTCGTTAAATTTATGGATTTTAAAAGCGCTTCATTTGCTTCACCGTTTTCATTTAGTATTTGTAAAAAACTCATATTAATTAATTCAACTACCTTTTAAATAAATATGTTATTAAAGATTTGATAAAGTGAATTAAAGACTAAAAACTTTTTAGTTAAATTTTTTACAATCAGNATTGGTGAATATTCCTTATACTTAATGATAACTAGAGTTAATTATAGAAGCTATAAAGAATTCGCCTGCTTTATAAGAGCTTCTCACAAAAGGTCCTGAGGCAACGTATTTAAAACCTAGATTCTTTCCTATTTCTTCATATTTTTTAAACTTTTCAGGAGTAACATATTCCATTACTGGTAAATGCCTTTTCGAAGGCCTTAAATATTGTCCGATGGTCAAAAAATCTACGTTTGCTTTTCTTAAATCTTTCATCGTTTCAATAACTTCTTCTTCCTTTTCTCCAAAACCTACTATTATAGCAGATTTTGTATATATTTTAGGATTTAGCTTTTTTAAACTTTCAAGAACAAATAGTGATTGATCATAACTAGCTCTAGGATCTCTTACAAGGGGTGTTAATCTTCTCACAGTTTCAATATTATGACCTATAACTTCAGCTCCTGAAAAAGCTACTTTTTTCAACGATTCAACATTTCCTCTAAAATCTGGAATTAAAAGTTCAACAATTATTTTAGGATTTATCTTTTTTATTTCCTTCACCGTTTCTGCAAATATGTATGCACCCCCATCTTCCAAATCATCTCTATCAACTGAAGTGATTACTACATAATTAAGATTCATTTTAGAAATAGCTAAGGCTACCCTTTTAGGTTCATCATAGTCTACAATTCCTTTAGGATTCCCAGAAGAAACATTACAAAATCTACATGCTCTTGTGCATATGTTACCTAAAATCATAAATGTAGCTGTACCAGAGCCCCAACATTCAGCTATATTGGGACATAAAGCTTCTTCACAAACAGTATGTAGATTTAATTCTTTACAAATTTTACTTATAGACAAATAATTTTCTCCAGAAGGAATTTTAGACTTTAACCATTCTGGTTTACGTTCAAATTTATTTCTCTTTTCNAAATAAACATTAAACATAAACTATTTTAGTAAAACCAAAAATAAATCTTTACCATTAAAGATAAATACTAATACTCAAATTTTATTGTATGTATAAGATAGTAGTATTATATCCTAAATTAGAGGAAAATTTTATAGAAAAATATTTAAATGAACATGTTCCCTTAGTTAAAAAGATACCGAAGCTTAAAAAATTCGTAGTCAATAAGGCTATAGGTTCTCCTACAGGGGAATTACAGTATTTACTTCTAGCTGAACTATTTTTTGATTCAGAAGAAGATATGAAAGAAGCTTTAAATTCCAATGAAATGAGAGAAGCTGCAAGACATGCTATAAAGATCTCTAAGGGTAATATGCAAGTTATATTTTTTAAGGAAATAAAAACAGAATAAAAAATTATTTAATTAACAACTACACCAAACATAGGAAACATTATAAAAGCCCGTGTATTCTACATTGCTCGAAACATTCACATGTACCTTAGGATGCTTTAGTAGCTGTTGCCCATAACCAACATCCTGATGGTGAAAGTCAATCAAAGGAATCAGCTTCTACGGTTCCTTCTATAGTTATTTCTCCATCCTTTTTTGAATAATAAGAATAATGTTAAGTGATAAAACCGTACCAATAATTGAATAAATCTCTAATTTTAATAATTTTGCAATTTGCTATATAACAAATATTTCAGCTGCTTTTGTTTTAACCATACCATATACATGATAACTTTGTGAAGCATAAGTTACTGCCCAATTACAAGCTGCTAAATGCAAGTAATCAATAATTAAAGTTGAGTTAGCTAAAAGATTTGTATAGTATCTTTCTTCTGTCACAGTTAAATCTTCTTCTCGATGATTTATTCTAGAAGAATTTGTAGCTAAAGGAATAAAATTTACTTCAAAATTATCTAATATTGTATATCGTTATTTTAATATTTTTACATAAAACATCTATGGTATCTCCATGGATAAAAGTACTATTTCCTATAATATATCTGATATCATAATCACAGTATAATTTTTATCATTCATAGCAAAGGAAACAATATGTTGTTTAACTTTTCTTCTAATTTTTTAATTACTCGATCTTCTGTTCAAAATTTAAAAAGAGGACATCCTACATGAAGGGAAATTAACGTAATAAGTTTCAAACGCCTTCCTTCTTGGACTAAAACCTGAATAAAAATAAAATACTATAGGAGTACTAATTAATACTGAAGTAGCAACGATTATTATCCAGAAAAACTTTAGCAAAAGCGAAGTTTTTGCTTGATCTCTTATTTTAAAATTAAAATTTAATTTTACATCTTTTATTATAATATAAAAATAAGGCAACTCCTAAATAATGAAAATTTGCACTTTGAACTGGGCTTAGCTTTAAATATATTTTTTTATAGCTAGAAAAACATGGTTATAGCAATTCTGACCAGTGAAGTTTTAATTTACTGTAAAAGAATATTATTACATGGAAATACCGCATTATAAACTATTTATAAACGGAAATTTTGTTGAAAGCTCAAGTAAAAATAAATTTCCTGTTTACAACCCAGCAAATAATGAAATTATAGCTTATGTAGAAGAAGCTACCAATGAAGATGTAGAGAAAGCAATAGAAGCTGCTAACAACGCTTTTAAAGAATGGTCTAAAACCGATCCTACTAGAAGAGGAAGAATTCTATATAAAATTGCTTCATTATTAAGAGATAAAAGTGAAGAATTAGCTAAACTTGAAACATTAAACAATGGTAAACCAATAAGAGAGTCAATAGGCGATGTATTATACGCAGCAAGATTATTTGAGTATTATGCAGGCTTGGCTGATAAAATACAAGGTGATACAATTCCAGTACCAGGCGATAGATTTTGTTATACAATAAGAGAGCCTTTGGGAGTTACTGCACATATAGTTCCATGGAATTATCCTTTACCATTAGCTGCAAGAAGTATAGCTCCAGCTTTAGCTGCAGGAAATACTGCAGTAGTTAAGCCATCTTCTTATACTCCTTTAACAGCTTTAAAATTGGCAGAAATTTCGAAAGAAGCAGGATTACCAAATGGTGTATTAAACGTAATATGCGGTCCAGGAAATACGGTAGGCAAATACTTAATTTCCCATAAAGAAGTAGATTTGGTAACTTTTACAGGTTCTACGGAAAGTGGTAGAGAAGTACTAGTACTTGCTTCCAAAAACATTAAACCTGTAATATTAGAACTAGGCGGAAAGAACCCACACATAGTTTTACCTGATGCAAAGATTGATAAGACAGTACAAGGCATAATAAACGGAATAATAACAAACGCTGGACAAATGTGTTGGGCAGGAAGTAGAGTATTAGTTCATGAAAGTTTGCATGATAAATTAATAAAAATTTTAAATGAGAGTTTTTCAAAAATTAAAATCGGCAATGGTTTAAACAAAGATACACAAATGGGTCCTTTGACTTCTAAAGAACAGCTTAAAAGAGTTATGTATTATATTGAAGAAGGAATCAAAGAAGGAAGTAAATTAGTTTACGGTGGAGAAAGGCCTAAAGATGAAAGTTTATCAAAGGGTAACTTTATTTATCCTGCACTTTTCGATAATGTATCTAAAGAAATGAAAATATTCCAGGAGGAAATTTTTGGCCCAGTATTGGCATCGACAAGCTTTAGTTCTTTGGAAGAAGCAATTGAATTGGCGAATGCTACAAAATATGGTTTATATGCAGCAGTTTGGACTAACGACTTAACTTTAGCTCATAAGTTAGCTTCAAGCATTGAAGCAGGAACGGTTTGTATAAATGAATATCCAGTCACTTATCCTCAAATGCCTTTTAGCGGATTTAAAGAAAGCGGATTAGGGTTTGAACAAAGTATATATTCAATTTATAATTATACAAGAATAAAAACAGTTTTAATTAATTTATCTTAAAAAATTAATTTTTTTAACAACATTAAAAAAAGGTTATCCACCACCTTCCTGGTTTTGGATTCTTTTCTATTTAATCCAGTCTTCTAAATTATACATTGGGAATACATAAGAATCTGGAGATGCTACGTATGTAACTTCATATATTTTTTCATAACTAATAACTTCCGAACGAATATTGATTAAGTCACCATAATTTAAATAAAATACTATAGGAGTACTAATTAATACTGAAGTAGCAACGATTATTATCCAGAAAAACTTTAGCAAAAGCGAAGTTTTTGCTTGATCTCTTATTTTAAAATTAAAATAAATTAAATTAATAATATAGGTACTCTTATTTTATGTTTTTTCTCAGAAAAAAATCCTCTAATTAAATAATATCAAACAACTGTCATTTTTATATAATATTATTTATGAGGAGCATATTCCTTACCTATCAATTCCCTTCCTATAGCTATTTTTTGAGCTTCTTCTGTCCCATCACCAATTTCAATTCCCATCACATTTCTTAATCTTCTTTCAAAGGGTAAATCTTTGGTATAAGCTATATTTCCATGAATTAATATACATTGATGAATTATTTCATAAGCTAACTTAGGCGCCCACATTTTACACATAGCAGCATATTTAGCTATAGGCAAACCTTTATCCTTCATCCAAAGTGTTCTGTAACATAAAAGCTTGCAGGCTTCAAGATAAGTATAATACTCAACTATTTTAAATTGTATTGCTTCAAATTTTATTATCGGTTTTCCAAAGGCATATCTTTTCTTTGCATACTCTATAGTTTCTTCTAAAGATTGCTCAGCGGCTCCTAAACATGATAAAGCTAATAAAGTTTTACTAAAGTCAAAGGTTTTCATGACTATATAAAACCCTTCGCCTAAATTTCCTAAAAGATAATATTTTGGAATCCTTACATTTTCAAGCTTAAAAGCACCCCTTGAAATTGGTCTATAGCCGACATCGTCAAAATAAGAATAAGTTATATTTTTATCCCTTGCAGGAACAAGAAAAGCACTTATTCCTTTATGACCAGCTTCAGAATTTGTTTTGGCGAATAAAACGTAATATGAAGCATATTTTACCATACTTATTGAAGATTTTTCTCCATTTATTACCCATTCATCTCCATCCAAATAAGCTGTTGTTTTTATTGCAGAAGCATCTGTACCACAATGAGGTTCTGTTAAAGCTATACCTAAAATTATTTCACCACTTGCTACCTTAGGTAAAATTTCTTCTTTAATTTCTTCCCTCCCATAGTTTGTGATAACCTCAGCTGTTAAGGCATTATTAATTATTATAAAATTAGCAACGTTGAAATCGTATCTTGATAATTCCTCTATAGCTATTCCCGTAGTAACAGCATCCGCTCCTTGCCCACCATATTTTTCAGGTATTCTTATTCCCATTAATCCTATATCTGCAAGTTTTTTAAACAATTCCTTAGGAAATTCTCCAGTTCTATCCCATAAAGCTTCATAGGGAGCTATTTCTTTTTGAGCAAAATTCCTTATTGTTTCTCTAAACAAGTTTTGCTCCAGAGTAAATTCAAAGTCCATATATTATAATAAAAGAAAATATAAATGAATATTATGGGATTACTCGTATTAAAAGCAACCTAGACTACGAAGAGGATTTAACTTGTTATAAAGGATGCATAATAAAACGAAATTTAAGTCTCACTATTTAGATCTGGGAAGAGGTCAGAAATGTTAAAAATCTTGCCATTATGACAAAAAAGAACTACAAACTTAGCCCTTAGTAGTGCGAAAGTCAATGGTAGGAAGAAAGAAATCTATGGGATAATTAGGATAAAAAATATCATTTTATAAAAATATTTTAAATTAAATTTTAGATATAGTTTAATAGTTATTTAGTTATTAAATTATTTTATTTGTTGTTTAATTGATTCTGTTATATTTTACCTAGCTATTCCGAGTAAATTTTAGCCATTATTTGCCAAAACTTGCCAATAATTTGTTAAAACTAACATATTTAACAAATTTAGTTAATAAGGGGTGCCTCCTACTAGTTTGATTCGTATAACTAGCTAAAAATTTGAATATAAAGCGATTGAGCTAAGAATTTGAGGTCTCGAAGAAACAGTAAGCTTTAGTCTTGAAGATATGGCCAGAGTGGTTTTTATGTGGCTGGATAGAAAGACATTTGAGAATCAAGGTACTTGAAATGTAAAGAAGATTCTTCAAAGTCAATCGAGAATTATTGAGATTGATCTTTATGATGAAACCTTATTTTATCCAGAAGCCACAGAAGAAGCAAGTAAGAAAAACATAATACTTTATTGTTCTATTATTAACGTTGTTTCTCATTCTGCAATGTATACGTATATATCATGATACCAATTTATCGTTTTCGAAGTTTAAGTATAAAAATTTTCTTTAATTAGTTAAACGTTTGTACATACGTTAAATAATATTAAGATAAAGATGAGTAACAAGAAGTATTTTTATCCAGAATTACTTTTTTAGATAATATCCATATTAAATTAAAATTTTTTTAAACTTTCTTTTATTTTTATTATAAAAAGAATTACTCTTTTAGCCCTATTCTTACCGGCGTTATTAAAAAATAAATAAGAAAGTAAAGAAAGCTAATTATGAAAATTATTTTTGTAGCAGTTCCTGGAAGCGGTAAAACTACAATAATGCAACTTATAAAAAAACAAGCACCAGATATAAAAATTGTTAACTATGGAGATGAGATGTTAAAAATCGCTTCACAAAAATACGGAATAAATAATAGAGATGAGATGAGGAAAAAAATACCTTTAAATGAATATAGGAAATTACAAATTGAAGCTGCAGAAAATATTGCAAGAATTGAAGGTGACGTAATAATAGATACACACGTAAGCATTAAAATGCAAGGAGGATATTATCCTGGATTACCTGAAGAAGCTATTAAAAAAATTAAGCCCGATGCAATAGTCTTAGCAGAATATAACCCAGAGGATGTAATAGAAAGGAGAAAAAAGGATATTATGTTAAAGGAAAAAATAGAACATAAAGAAGGAATTGTAAGCGTACCTAGAGCAGGTAGAGATATAGAAAGTCCTGAAGAAATAGAACTTCATCAAGAAATAAACAGAGAATTTGCAGCCGCAGCTGCTTTTTCTGTTCAATGTTTATTGGTAATAATAAATTTAAGATTTAAGCAATCAAAGGATTTCGAGCATGCTGAAATAGCGGCTAAAAAGATAATCGAGTTGTTTCTAAAACAAAAAGAATTAGCAAGTTCTAAATAGAATGAGTTTTCTTCAACAAAAAATATAATTATTTAAAACGTTAATTAAGTATGAGTAAAATAAAAGTAGGAGTTGTTGGAGGATATGGTACTATTGGTAAAAGAGTTGCTACAGCTATAATGTTACAAGATGATATGGAATTAGTTGGTATAGCTGGTCCAGGTTTTGATTGGAGAGCGGCTCTTATGGCTAAAAAAAATATTCCAATATATTTATCTACAAATGCAAGAATTGAAGAATTTAAAAAACATAATTATGAAGCTGCAGGAACTATAGAAGATTTATTAAGTAAAGTCGATGTAGTTGTTGATGCTACTCCTGAAGGAACAGGAGCAAAAAATAAACCTCTTTATGAAAAATTTGGCGTAAAAGCTGTATTTGAAGGGGGTGAAAAGCACTCATTAACTAACTCAAGTTTTGTAGCAGCTAGAAATTATTTAGAAAATTTAAATAAACAATTTACAAGGGTTGTAAGTTGCAATACTACAGCTATTTGTAGAGTTGTTGGAGCAATACATGAAAGAATTGGAGTTAAAAAAGCTCGTATTACTATATTTAGAAGAGCAGCAGATCCTTGGGAAAGTCATAAAAAAGGAATAATTAATACTGTTGTTCCTGAATTGGAAATTCCTTCCCATCATGGACCTGATGCACAAACCGTCATTAAAAATTTGGACATTATAACATTAGCAGCTAAGGGGAGTCATAATTTATATCATTTACATATGGGATTTCTTGAATTAAACGAAAAGGTTTCAAGAGAAGCAGTAATTAATGCTTTGGAAGAAGAACCTCGAGTAGTTTTAGTTAGCGGAAAGGATAAGGTGGAAGCATTGAATATAATATTTGAAATAGGAAGAGAATTAGGAAGACCTAGAGGAGATATATATGAAATACCTGTTTGGTTGGAAAGCATTTCTATCATCCATAATGATTTAACTTTAATTTGGGCTACACCTGAAGAAAGTAACGTTATACCAGAGAATATAGATGCTATTAGAGCTTTGACCGGTGTTGAGAAAAATCCAAGAAACTCTATAGAAAAAACAGATAGAAGTTTGGGAGTTGTAAAGAGATTTTATTAACATGGTAGGAGCTTTAGGCGGTAAAGTAAATCCTGAGATACTAGAGCAAATGCTAAAAATTGATTTAGGATTTAAAACAATGGACGACTTTGATTTCGAAGGAAAAGTAGTTTTGCTCAGAACCGATATGAATTTACCTTTAGATCCAAAAACAAATTTACCTTCTGATTTAACAAGAATGAAAGTTTTAGCTCAAACAACTTTAACTGAGCTTTTAGTAAGAGGTGCAAGAGTTGCAATATTAACACATCAAGGAAGACCAGGTGACGCAGATTTTACTACTACAGATCTTCATGCAAAAATTTTATCAAAAATGCTAAGAACAAAAGTAATTCACATTCCTGATGTTTATGGCCCGAAAGCTGTAGAAGCTTTAAAGAAATTGAGGGAAGGAGTTTATAGGATAATAATGCTTGAAAATGTAAGGACGGACCCAGAAGAAATGCTAAAAAAATCTCCTGACGAACATGCTAAAAGTAAACAAATTCAAGTATTATCCACTTTAACAGATATATATGTTAACGATGCCTTTGCTGCTGCTCATAGAGCCAACGCATCACTTACAGGTTATCCCTTAGTAATGCCTTCATGTGCTGGAAGGGTTATGGAATGGGAAGTAAGAGCCTTAACATGGTTACTTCAACATAGTGAAAGACCAAGATTATATATTTTAGGTGGAGCAAAATTAGATGACGCTGTAGCTATATGTGAACATTTGGGAGAAACTAATAAAGCAGATTGGATTGCAGCCACAGGTCTTATTGGAAATTTATATTTAAAGGTTGCTGGATATAAATTAGGAGAAATTAACGAAAAATTCCTAGATAGAAAAGGAGGAATATTTTTATACGAAAATGCAAAGAAAGTTTATGAAAAATATAAAGAGAAAATAATATTGCCTATAGATATAGCTGTTGAAACTCCAAAGGGAGAAAGAGCTGAAATACCTTTAAGTGGATTACCTTTGGAAATGCCCATTAAAGATATAGGAGAGAAAACATGTGAATTAATAGAAAGTTATATAAGAGAAGCAAGAACCATAGTTATAAGTGGACCTCCAGGAGTTTACGAGGAAAAGGAATTTTCGTATGGAACAAAAAGAATTCTAAAAGCTATTGCATACTCAAAGGCATTTAGTGTAGCTGGAGGTGGTCATACTGTAGCTGCAATAAATACGTTTGGATTTACAGATTATATAAGTCATATAAGTACAGGTGGTGGGGCATTAATAGAAATGCTTATGGAAAAAGAGCTTCCAGCAATTCAAGCTTTAAGGATTGCTTCAAAGATAAAAATAAGTTAAATTTTTTATTACTTTTAAACACTTTCTTATTGTGAAGAAACCTTTAGCATCTATTATAGGAGCTGGCTGTAGTAAATTCGGCAAAAGGAAAAATGTTATGGCAAGAGAGCTTTTAGTGGAAGCTTTTTTAGAAGCGATATCAAATTGTAAAGATCCTAATATTAGAGATAAAATAAAATTAGGAATATTTGGATGCTTTTCAGAATATTTTGAACATCAATCTCATTTAGCACCTATCTTAGCAGATTGGTTAGGTTTCCATAATTTGCCGGTAATTAGAACTGAAAACGCTTGTGCTTCAGGAGCGACTGCTTTAAGAACAGCTATATTAGCTATAAAATCAGGAATTTACGATGTTGTCTTGGTTGCTGGTGTAGAAAAGATGAATAACAGAACGACCAGTGAAGCAAATGAAGCATTATCTATGGCCAGCGATATAGCTATTGAGCAGTGGGCAGGTTTAACTTTCGCTGGAATATTTGCATTAATGGCCACACATCATATGCATAAATATGGTACTACTGAAGAACAAATGGCAATGGTTGCTGTTAAAAATCATAGAAATGCATATTATAATCCAAAGGCTCATATGCAAAAAATTATAACGTTGGAGGACGTTCTAAATTCAAGAGTTATAGCATGGCCTTTGAAATTATACGATTGTTCTTTAATTACTGATGGAGCAGCATGTTTGATTTTATCTTCTCCAGAAATAGCCCATAAGTTTAATGATAACCCAGTCGACATAATAGGTAGCGGTCATGCTAATGATCATTCTTCTATAATTGAAAGAGAAGAAATATCTAGTATTAGAGGTATAAGGCTCGCTGCTAAGGAAGCATTTAATTATGCAGAAATTAGTATAAAAGATGTTAATGTTGCAGAATTACATGATTGTTTTACAATAGCAGAAATTATAGAATATGAAGAATTGGGAATTGCAGAAAAAGGAAAGGGAGGGAAAATATTAGAAGAAGGAGCTACAAACTTAGATGGTTGGTTACCAGTAAATACAAGCGGAGGACTTAAAGCCAAAGGTCATCCTGTGGGAGCTACAGGGATTGCACAAATATATGAAATATATTTACAATTAAGAGAAGAAGCAGGTGCTAGACAAGTTAAAGGAGCAAAAATAGGTTTAACCCAGAATATGGGTGGCTCAGGTTCAACACATTTCGTTCATATTTTAAGAAGCAGAGCAATATGAGTGAGGACTTGTTAATTGAAGAATTCTATAAAAGAATAAATAATGAGGAAATATGGGTATCTAAATGTAAAGACTGCGATAAGTTATCTTTACCTCCAAGAAAAATTTGCCCATACTGTAATTCAGTAAATACTTCGTGGGAAAAGATTAAAAATGAAGGTACTGTAGAAAGTTACACTATAATTCATGTTGCTCCTAAATTATTTGAGGAAGAAGCTCCCTATTATGTATGCTTAATAAAATTGGATGGAAAACTAAACATTCTTGCAAAGAAAAAATATTCAGAAAATGAAAAAATCAATATCGGAGATAAAGTACGAATTAAAGTAGCACCTAATAAATATAATCTTAGCTGGCCGTTGTGGCCAATTTTAATTTTTGAAAAGATTTCATAAAAAAAATTGCTAACAATTGTTAGAAAAAAATTTTATATGTAGAAAAAAATTTTTTTTATAGGGGGCCGTAGCCTAGCAAGGTAGGGCGTTGGGCTCCAGAACATAATATAAGAATTTTGAGCGAAAAGCGATGATGAAGTTCTGGAGCGGAGATACCCAAAGGTCGGGGGTTCGAGTCCCTCCGGCCCCATTGGTTTTTAAATTTTTATTATTATTTTATTTTATGGAATTAAACGAAAGTATCGAAAAATATATAAGGAAAAATATAGTTGTTATTAACGCTGAAGAAAACATAAGGAAAGTTGCAGAAATTATGAAACAGAAACAAGTAGGAAGCGTTCTTATAGAGAAGGAAAATAAAATTATAGGAATAATAACAGAAAGGGATATACTTTATAAAGTTGTAGCTGAAGGAAAGGATGTTAATAAAACTAAAGCATTTGAAGTTATGTCCTATCCGTTAATAACAATAAATAAAAATGCTAAAGTTAAAGAAGCATTGGAAAAGTTTAAACAATATAACATAAGGAGACTTCCTGTAAAGGATGATGGAAATATAATAGGTATAATTACCTTAAGAAGTATAGTAGGAGATATAATTCCTTTGGCACAGGAAGAAAAATTGGAAGAAATTAAAGGCTTTATTTGTCCCTATTGCGAATCGATTTTCCCAACTGATATAGATTTATCAAAACATATAGACAGAGTCCATATAGGTGCAGGAATATTGGAAACAAAAAGGCGCTAATATTCTTTTGCTAATGTTTCTACAACTGTGACCCAAGCCTTTGCAACGTTATTAAAATTATAGCCTCCTCCGCCTGTTGCAAGAATTCTCCCTTTACATTTTTCATGGGCAAATTTATGCAATAATTTTGTAATCTCTTCATGAACCTTAGGAGAATATCTTAAATGTGTTAAAGGATCTCCTTCTAAACCATCAGCACCGCATTGTAAAATTATTAAATCGAAATCGATATTTTCGATGAATTCCTTTATCTTAGGTAAATACTGTAATGCAACACTTGAATCTGAAAAAGGTTTTAAAGGAATATTAAGCTTTGTACCGTAAGCTTCTCCCTTTCCTCTTTCATTTTCAAATCCTGTTCCTGGATAAAGGAATCTTCCATCCTCATGTAAATCTATTATATAAACATTTGGATCATCTTCATAAGAATAATAAACTCCATCTCCATGATGCGCATCAATATCAACATATAGGAATTTTTTAAAACCGTATTTTTTTCTTGAATATTCTATTGCTATTGCAGGATCGTTAAATACACAAAAACCAGCAGCTTTATATTTATAGGCATGATGTAAACCGCCTGAAGGATTAAAAGCATGATCCACCTCTCCATTAATTATAGCTTCAAGAGCTCTTAAAGTAGCTCCTACGGATAAGGCTGATACTTCATATACTCCTTTAAAAGCAGGCGTATCACCGTAATCTAAATAGCCATAACCTATCTCAGATATTCTTTTAACAAATTCAAGATATTCTGGTGTATGGAATAATAATATTTCTTCATCAGATGCTTTTCTAGGATCTAGCTTAATTATTCTTCCTTCTTTATAGAAATTACTTTCATGTAACAAGTTAATAAAATATTCATATCGTCTATAATTTAAAGGATGAGGTTCTGGGAAAGCGTATTTGAGATTTTCTCCTAAAACTACACCGACTTTACATTTCATGTTGTTAAATATTTTTTAAGAATAGATTTTAATTTTACCATATCATCCAAGTACACAAATTCATCAGGCCCATGATATCTTGTATCTTTTGCTGCCAACCCAAATGATATTATCGGAATATTTCTGTTAGCAAAGTATCTTCCGTCGTTACCTCCAAGCTCAGTAACTATCTTTAAGTCCTTATTATATTCTTCACTTGCAATTTTCTTAAATTTGACAACAGCATCACTATTTGGGTCACTTATATAATTACCACCTCCTTCTATCCAGCTAATTTCAGCTTTTATCCCTAGAGAATTTGCCAGCATTACAAAAAAGGATTTAAATTCGTTAATTGCTTCTTCATAGTTTTCTTCTGGAATTAACCTCATATCGAATCTCGCATAGGCTAGACCAGGTATAACATTTTCTTTTTCTCCAGCTCCCAACATAGTTATGCTAAATCTCCCAAAGTTTTTTGGTATAGGAGATTCAGGGGGTGCATCAAATTTAGAAATTTTTCTTGACCTTATTATAGAGTATTCGGATAAATGATATAGTAGCCTAATTAAATCTTGAGCAGCATTCCTATATCTGAAAGGATAGCCTGCATGACCTTGGTCGCCATACACTTTAATTTCCCCAAAAACTACGCCGCTTGCTCCTATGCTTATGTATTCATTACCTGCATCTAGTACAAGTACTTCATCAATACGAGGAATTTTTTTAGCTATATAACCTGCACCATATCTTCCTCCTATTTCTTCTTCAGGTACTGCTGCAAATATTACATTATATTTTAATTTATCATAAACTTCACACAGAGCTCCTAATACCACAGCTATACATCCTTTATCATCCGCGCAACCCCTTCCATAAGCTTTACCATTTTCGATTGTTAAATCAAACGGATCCTTTGTCCACCCTTTACCAGCAGGAACGATATCGTAATGAGTAAGCAATAATATATTTTTATCGCTTCCCTTATCAATATTCGCAACGACAGAAGGTCTTGAAATTCCATCCTTAGCTTCTTCTTCACCATCATATATTTCTACTTTTAAACCTATTTTTTCACATTCCTCTTTTATAATTTTCGCACATTCTTTATAATACGATTTTTTAATTGAATCGGTATCAAAACTTATTAATTTTCTTAATAAATTAAGTTCATATTCCAATTTGTCCATAAAATACAAAATATTTTAAAAAATTTAACCTTTCGATTCAAAAAATGTCTTATTAACTTAAACAGTTAGTTAAATCTAAATGAAATGTTTCTCTAATTTTCTTGATCGATTTTTATATAGGTATGAATCGATTAGGAATTCAGCATATATTAAGAGATGTAGCAGTTATGATTTTAATTGTAAGATTGTTGTAACGAAAAGCGCAGAAATACCAGCTAAAAAACCATTAAGTGTAATTACATAAATTATTACTGAAATAAAGAAAGCAGGAAAAACAGCTAAAGTTTTTTTACTTATAGCTGAAAAAATAGTCGAAATAACTATAAACAGAAATAATACAAACAGATTAAGTAATTGGTAATTTAAATCCATCCTAAGAAAGCTTTATACAAAAATTTAAATACTTTTCTCTCACAAAATTCTGGTATTACAAAAAAGATAAGACTTAAACTAAGATTAAAGTCTAGTTATTTATGCTAAATGAATAGCTTTAAGATCTCTTAAGAAGTTTTAATTTTAACGTTGAATAAATAATTATTAATGCATAAAAAAATTATTGCTATATTATTACTTTTTATTTTGCTAAATACTTATCAGTTTTATTCATCCTCTTCCAATGTTATTTTTTTAACTTCAAAGAAAGCCCCATTGTTGATTTGGTATGAAAAAAATAGTTCAAACGTTATGTATTACCTAATACCGTATGAAATAGAAGAGAAATGGTTGCCTTTCTTCGATCCTTATTTTCTCATTAAAAATACATCGTTGACAAAATCTAATTTAGTTGATCAGTTATTCCAAAATATACAAGGAATAAACTACTTATTCGTTATATCAATTATGAATTCCTCAAAGGAACTTTTCGAAGCTTTAGATTCAGTCTACTTTCTTAATATTAATAAAACTAGATTAGAAAATTTAATAAATAAATTAGGAAATATTATTAATAAAACGATTGAAACATCATATCCTATTACATTAACTATTTTAAATTTAAATAATGCATTAATTAATTATAATAATATTTTAAAAGAGTTAGAAAATTATATTAAAAATACACAAAATATAAATTTTGAAAAAATACAAAATTATAAAAATTCTTTAGAGAATTTTTATTTTGATAATATTTTACCAATTTTAAATTATTTAACTGATTTTTATAAAAAATTAACAATATTAAATAATTATAAAGATTCCTTAAATGATTTTTATATTAAATTTATTAATACTAATGTTACAGAAAATTTTATAAATATTGATAATAAAATTTTAGGAAAAAGCATAGAATATAAATTTACTCATGCAAATATTTATATTAGATTATATAATTATACTATAAATGAAGAATTTGATAATATTTCTTTTAAATTAGATTTATATAGTTTTGTTCTAAATATGTTAATTAAATTAAATTATAATTTTAATTTAATAAAAAAGTTAAATATAACTAATTATTTTAAATCTTTTTTAATAATTAAAATTTATATTGGAATTATTTTTAATAAAGAAATTATAGAAATTGAAAAAATGATTGAAAATGATATAAAATTATTAAATAACAAAGAAATAATATACGAGTCAGGAAACATTATCTTTCCTCCATTTGATTATATAACGAAGATGAATTCAACCTATTTGATTTTTTATCCCCAAAATAAACAAATTACCACTTCAAATATTACTATACCGGAGAAACAATTTTACTATGATAATCAAGGTAATATTAAAGAATTTAAAACGGATAGGTATGCTATGATAAAAAACGGAGTATTTAGTTTAAACGTTATTATACCCTATAACGAAGATGTAAAGTATTTTAATATTAATATTATAGGCGGTTTTAAGAAGGATATTACTGAAGAAGCCACCTATAGTTTAAAAATTTCATACTTACCGCAATATGAAATTAAAATGAAAACAAGTGATTCTAGACCCTATTCTGAATACATAAATAAATTAGTTATAATTTTACTTATTTTAACCTTAATTTTTCTTTATGTTATAGTTATAAACAGATATTTTAAAATAAAAATAAAAGGTAAAAAAATATAGATAATCTATGGCAGTACTAGGTAAATCTGAATTATTAAAGCTTCAAAAAGAATATCAAGTAATACATCCCTTTGATGAAAAGTTAATCGATGGAGATAGTTTTATTTTAACAGTTCAATCTCCAGTGGAAATTAAATATTTGGAACATAAAAATATAATTTCTAACGAAATTGTTTACATTCCTGTTAATTACGTTGCTCATATGACTGCAAAAAGTAAATTCGGGAGATTAGGGTTGTCTTTTTTAAATGCAGCCAAAGTTCATAGTGGTTTTATAGGAAGAATTGTACTGGAATTGGTTAATTTAAACAACGATCGCATACCCATTGTAATAAATAAAGGAGAGCCTTTTATGCACCTTGAAATTATTCGTAGAGAAGGAGAACCTGAACCATACATAGGAGAATATCAGTTCCAATACATGAATGATGAAGAAATTTTAATGTATTTAGATATCGTAAAAAAGACTTACCCTAATTATAAACATTATGTGAAAATTTGGCTGAGAAATAAACCATATATATTAGAAAAAGCCAAAGAGATACTTAAATTATAGATTTCTTCTTAAACTCCTTATTTTATAATAAACATAAAGATTTGCAACAACCTCTATTAAAAGGATTAGCGAAAACAACAAAATTAAAGATGCATCATAGGTTTCATTAGGTGAATTTTCTGGAATAGGTTTTAGATCAATATATATAATTTTGTTCGAATCTAAAGTTATAATCATTTCAAAATCTTCAAACCCTTCTTTTTTAACTTTTATATTATAGTTCCCTGGAGGTAATAAAGCGGTAAAATTATAAGAGGAAACCGTAGAATTAAACAATTGCATATTATATCTTAAATATGTGATGGTTAATGTAGTATTATAAATAAAATAACTGCCAGACATTATAGTAAGATTCAATTTATAAAGTATCAAATCCAATCTTCTATATTGATAAGGTTCAATTAAGATAGGGTCTAAAAACAAAAGAGTTTTGGGTAGTTTTATTTTATTTAAAATTAAGGAAAATTCTGTTAAATTACCTATTCCTATAACATTTCCTCTAAAATTCTTTATCTTTATATTTCCTTCTATTTCAAAATTCTTAATTATCGAATTATCAACCAAATTTACAAAGTTTAAAGCAAAAAAGTCAGCTTTTATTTTATTAGGATAAATTCCTAATATTCCCCTTTCGTATAAAGATATTCCTAAGTATAGATCCTTTAAAATATTTTCTTGTTTCCTTTGTAAAAGATTAAAAATGAGCATTGGATCAAATTCAGCTTCACCTGAAATTAAACTGGTATTGTTCTTTAGGTCTAATTCTTTTTTATCTAAAATAAAGAATATTTTTGTTTGAGTATTATTATTTAACAATATAATTTGGGAAGATTGACTGAATTCTATATAAGGAGTTCTATTATTAAAGGAAAATTCCCAAGTTAAAAATACAGTTCGAATATTTCCTTTAGGTAATTTAATAATTATGGAATCTTGATTTATTTTGAAATTTTTTAGTGAAGATTGTTGAATTAAAACTGGAACATAAGTTAAGATTTCTGTTTCACCACTTTCTTTATAAAACGTAGTATAATAATACAGTTTATAATCAAAATTTTCTATGACGTATGTTCTTTGAGAAACAGTTTCATTGAATATGATAGGTTTAACCTTTATATTTATTTCCTTGTCACTTTCAATTATGTTTTGTTCTATATTAAAGTATCCTATACCTATTGGTCTAGCGGGTATTTCCGCTCCTCCGATTAATGCTCTAACTATACTTCCTGTATAATTTACGTAAGAAGAACTTGTTAATAAAAGCAAGTAATATTTAGAATTATTGAAGAAATCAGACTTATTTATAGTGAAATTGTATTTCATGACTATTGTATCAGAAGAAAAATTGAAACTGTAGTTAAAATTGTAAATTTTTAATGAGTTATCAATATATTCAACCTCAATGCTCTTTTGTAATAAGCCTGTATCCGAATATACATTAATCTTCCAAACACCAAAGTAATCTCTATCTGTAAAATTATATAGCAATATTGGATAATTATCCCATACTTTGGGATCATAATAGACTGAGGTTATTAACTTTCCAGTTGGAGAAATTAAGTTTATTAACGCAGATTTTGAGGTTTTAACCCATAAATTATCACCTATCGAAACTCTAAGATTACCTAATTCCGAAGAATACATAGATAAGGGTGATAAACCAATGTAAACCTCTAAAATACTTTGAGCCTTTAGATAAGGAGGATTTATGCTTATTATGATAAACGATAAAAGAAAAACAAAAATACCTATTTTCATCTTACTAATAATAAAGTTATTACTATTAAAAGATAAGGTATTAAGAGAAGCAGTAATAAAAACCTATAATCAAAGATGATTAATGAATAGTTAATTATAAGAATTATTAAAACTGTAACAATGGAAGCAAAAACTATCTTTGTGATATTGCTTAAATAATATTTAAAGTTGGCGTTACTAAGAACATTTTTTAAGAAGAATTGATGGGAGGAATAATATTGGATGTTCCTTAATAAAGAAATTAATAAATAAGCAAATGCAGAAATAATGAATAAAATTATTAAAGGTAAAGGAATGTAAATTATTAACCCTCTTAAAGCTTCTAAAGAACTTTCAGGAATATTTGATTGTGAAAATATGCCAGAAAAGATAGGAATGCTGTTTATAATTATAAGCAATTCGCTCAAACCAAGTTTATTTATTTCCTTATCAATTTGGTAATCATAAGCTGCAATGGATAAACCTATGGTAATGTAGCAAGTGATAAAAAACATGATAGGTCTAAGCGGGTTTAAGTATCCCTTTTCGAGCTTAAAATAAAATAACGTAATGATCAAAGGTGTAATTATTGTATTAGCGAGAATAGGATAGGATAAATATTCCCCTAATTTAACTATATCAGAAACATATAATAAGGAATAAAATAAAGGAATAAGTATTGAAAGTAAAAAGATAGATAAAACTATACTGGAAAACAAATATCTTCCCCTTGAAATATATTGAACTAAGACTTGGTAAAATAAAGTAAGAAGAAAAGTAATATTAAAAATTAAATTGTTACCAAAAAATAAATAATTTATTAGTAATTTAATAATTGTTATAAATTGTGTAAAAAATATTAAGTAAATAAAAGTTAGATAAGATAAAAAAAGTATAAAGAAATCTATTTTTTTCATATTAAAACTCTTCTTTTTTTTATATAATATTTAGAGATCTTATATAAATATATTAACATTTCCTGCAGATCATCAAGTTCACTAATTAAACATTTTATCTGATATTTATTAAATTCTCTTAATAAATTTTCTATATTGATTTTTTCATAATTTATATATAATTTTATTATATCATCATAAATTAAATTGCAAAAAGAAGATAAAATAATTACAGCTAAGTTACCTAAATTGTTTATTTCTTTAATTGATTTTATGTCTTCATGATTTAAATACCTATCAGTTATAATTATTTTGTAATATTCTTGTAAATTATTTTGCATAATAAATTCATATATTTTTTTAAAATTCTTATGTCCTGATAATTTTATTTTAGAAAGTTTATTAAGCAAAATAGGAACTTGAGAATATCTCTCTATCTTTATATAATCTAAATTATTAGAAGAAAAATATGCTAAATGTAAACGATCCTCATTTCTTATGATTAAATATGATAAATTTGATATTGCTAAAGCTGCGAAATCAAACTTTCTTTTACCTTCATAACCCTCAGCCATACTCATTGAAACATCCAGCAAAATCAACACATCAGTTTTATTTTCTTCTTCTCTTTCTATTATGAAAAATTTTCTTTCAGGTGATTTGGCTACGTTTCTCCAAGCGATATAACGAAGATCATCTCCTAATTGGTATTCTCTTATTCCATAAAAATCGTAACCTATACCTTTTACTTTGGATTCTTTAAAACCATATTCTTTGACAAAACCCAAAGTTCTTATATATGGAATAGTTAAAGGCATATTTATCATAGGCATAACTTCTACTTTAGTATAAAGCGGTACCTTTATCTTTTTAAAAAATAAAATTAGGGGATCAAATATGATAATAGTAACATTTTTAAACTCATGTACGCCTATTTGCAAAGATTTTAAAGTATATTCTATCTCTACACTGTTTTTAATTTCTCCCCAGAAAATAGTTTTACCTTCCAGAATACTAAAACCGAGAGGAATTTCTTCAATAATAAGTAAATGTTTTATTGAACGTTTATCCATGTTGGTTATTCTAAGTTTTACTTTAAACGGAAAGTTATAATAAACAGCTGTAGATTCAATTAAACGGTTAAGACTTAAGTTTTTGAGCCTTTTGGAATTTCTTCTGAAAATTATTGCATCATAAAAAACAAAAAAATAAAGAAATAGGCAGAAAAGATATATCCATGTTATAGATAAAAATAAAGAAATAAAAGAAATTAATATTAATGAAGAAACCAAGACGTATCCTGTCCTAGTAATCATTCACCTAGGAGGTTTAATACTTCTTAAATATTCATTTATTATTTCGTTTATTTTCTCATAATACTCATACGTTCTCCTGATTTCCCTTAAACTTGAAAATTCGAAAGAAAAGATTAACCTTTGATTTAAAACATGGAATGCCATTTCCTTCACGTCATCAGGTATAACGTAGTCCCTTCCTTGGATTGCACTTAAAGCTTTACATGTTTTGATTAACATAACTGATGCTCTAGGACTAGCTCCTAACAATAATCTTTTATCATTCCTTGTCCTATTTACTAAGTCTATAACATATCTTTCTATTTCTTCGCTTACATAAACTTCGTTCGAAATTTTATCGATCAATTTTATTATCTCTTCTTTTTTCGCTATAGGTTCTACTTCAACATTAATATTTTTACCATATTTTTTTAATATTAATAATTCTTGTGAAGGGTCTGGATACGAAGTTATAATACGCAACATAAATCTATCTAGTTGTGCTTCAGGTAATGGATATGTTCCTTCAAATTCCAATGGATTTTGGGTAGCGATAACTAAGAATACTCTGTCAAGTTTTCTAGTTATTCCTCCAATTGTAACTTGTTTTTCTTGCATAGCCTCAAGTAAAGCAGCCTGAGTTTTAGGTGAAGCTCTATTTATCTCATCAGCTAAAATAACGTTAGCGAATATAGGACCTGGAGAGAAAATGAATTCTTGTGTACGAATATCAAATATATTTGATCCGAGTATGTCAGAAGGTAATAGATCTGGAGTGAATTGAATTCTTTTAAATTCCAAGTTTAAAGCCAACGAAAATGTTTTAGCCAATAAAGTTTTAGCTATACCTGGGACTCCTTCAATTAAAACATGTCCTTCGCTTAATAAAGCTATCGTTAATAATTTTAATTCCTTTTCTTTTCCTATAACATACTTGGAAACTTCTTCTTTTAATCGTTCATAAAGTTCCTTTACTTCTTTCATTTTTTTCACTTAATTCTTTATATTTTAATAATATTTTATAACAATATTTCTCATAATTCAAAATAAATGGATTACCCTTTAAAAAAGAATTAGTAATTTTAAACAATTTTTTTATTTTCTTATATTCAGGAGATTTTTTTAGTGGTGCCAAATTTATTTTAGGAGGGATTTCATTATATTTTAACCTTTTAGCCAAATTAACATACAATAAATAACGTATTAATTGTACCCATTTAAACAATTTCATTTTACCTTTAACCTTATATTCATAAATATCATACCAAAAGCTTTCGCGTAAAATTTCCAAATTTTTAATATGCGATTTTACTTCATACTCTTCTTTATAAAGTAAATAATAGAAAATAATTAAAAGAGGTAAACTTAAAGTTAAACCTAAAATAAAGGCTTCAAGCTGAAACATATTTACGTTTAAGGGAATTAACTAGATCTTTCAGATATGAAAGGTAATTATAGCCTTCCTCAGATGATATATCCCCTTTGCCGAATCTAGCCTTTTCATATATTTTATAAATATTACCCAATGTTGAAGAAAAAGCTATTAACGAAGGGTGTTTCGAGTAAACTTCTTCAACCGCTTCTTTTTCTGTTAAATGTTCGGCAACAAAAGCATTGAAATGGTTCGTGATTATATTTCTAAGTTTAGAATAAGAATCAATTATAGCTCGGTTTAACAATCCTTGCTTAAAATTCTCTTCAAAAACTTTAATAACTTCATCAAATTCTTTAATTTTTTCGTCAATATTTTTATTTTTTATTTCTCTTTCATAAAATATTTTTTCTCTTATCTTTTTTTTAATTCTATAATACTTTATTATTAAAAATATTAAAACAACTAATAAAATAATAAATAATGCTAACCATATAGAAAAAAAAGTTTCAAAAGATAAATATATAATTTTATTTGAACTCATATTTTAAAAATATAGTTAATATTTTAACTTCTTTAATAGACTTAACATCAAAACTTGTCTTTTGCAAAAGAGTATTAGTAAATAAATATACTAAATATGTAGGATTAACAGGAATAATTCTGGTGTAAAACACACCAAAGTTATTTAGATAGAATACAGACCATTGTGGCATGAAACCCCCATTAATGTATAAATCATCATTTTTGTCTCTATTGTTTTGCACAAAGACCAATTCCCCGTACTCTAGTTCTATTAGATTGTTGCCATTATAATCATAAATCTCTACGAAGTCTGGCGCTTTAAAAACATGCGATATATAATTTTCTACTTTAGTATCATTTTGTAAGTAAACCTTTAACGAATAAGTAGCGTTTAATTTTGCCATTTTTATTATAGGATTGGATAATGAGTTGGAAGAAGGGATTAGAAAATTAAAACTAATAATCACCTGATACAAACCTGGCGCTAATAAAAATTCTGCAGTATTGTTATAACCAATATTTCTTTCTTCAATTAAACGACTCGTGAGGTCATCAAAAATTTTTATATTAGCAAAATTTATTGGTGAAATAACTATAAAATTTTCGTCCAGTTTAAAATCATGGTGAAAAATTAGAAGTAATTTATACCTTATTTCTTGAGTAGCTCTCTCAACATAATTGTTTTGGATTGGAGGATTTGAATTATTTTCTTTAACGTATGAAGCAAAAGATAAAAAGGAAAAATTAAAAAATAACGAAGTAAATAATAATAAAATTAAAGAAAGACTTAAAAGCATGTAATAATGCGTAGATGAGGATCTCATATATCTTATTATTGATTAAAGGATTTAAATTCTTTAATTCTTTTCATATTAAATGGAAGAAAGAACCGAATTGGTAAGGACTGGTTTATTTAATCTGATTTTATTCTTAACCATCGTTTTAGCAAATTTTATTATTGCTATAATTAGTACAAGAAAATTAACACCTCAAGAATTTGGCACTTATCAATTCTTAATTAATTTTTCTTCCTATTTTTTGATATTTAGCCTAACTTTAGGATGGTTTGCAACCAGATTTACTGCTAGGAAAATAAATATAATCAGAGAAGTTTTAGTGTATTCTTTTCTAATAATAATTTTATCAAGTTTAATATTTTTAATAAGCCTGTACTTAATTAATGAAAAAGTAATCAATATAGGTTATGATTTGATAATACTAACGCTTTTTTTCATGATAACCATGCAAATAATTAATGTTTTTCTAGGAATAGGTTACGGGTATAATGTTTTAATAAGTACTCTAGGGAATTTTTTACAATCGATAGTAAGGTTAATTGTTCTACTGATAATTATTTATTTGTTGTTTGCTAAAATATCAATTGTCGTTATACTTTTAACCTTCATAATTTCTAATCTTCTCGTTATAGTTTATTTTTCTTTTATAATACAAGCTATCAAGAATTATAAAAAAGAAGGTACAAAATTTAAAGAAACGGTACATAAGCTTTGGTTTTTTCCTTTACTAACCTTTTTAATTACCTCAATAACATTCTATGATGCAGCAATTGTTACTTTAGCATTATCTAACACATTACCATTAGCCTACTTCAGAACAGCTTTTATAATTAGTAATATAGTAAATTACGTGCAAGCAATATTCCCTCCCTTTTACAAAAAATATCTCGAAACAATCTCACCAGTTAATATTTTGTTAGGGATAAAAGTTCTTTCAATTTATTTATTTTTGGTATCTCCTTTAATAATAGCTTTGGGAGAACATATGCTTGCAATATTAAGGCTTGATTATTTACCTTCTTACAATACACTTGTAATTTTAACTATTGTTGCTGTTTTAGGTAATTTTGCTTATTTTTTTAATTTAATAATTCAAGCTAAAGAAAAAGAGACAGAGGTGATAAATAAAGATAAATTTTTAAAATTGGTTAAAATAGACCTGAGTTCTTTAATATTACAATATATTGTTTTGACGATAGTATTAATTATAGCTAAAATATACAGACCAGATCCTCCATTTATTGCATTCCTTTGGTCTTTAGCTTGGTTATCATTCAGTATAAATTCTTTTATTTTAAGATATAAAATATTTGTAAAAGAGATACAGATAAAAATTCCTTTAAATAGCGTAATTAAATACGCTATTCCTGGAATAATTTCTGGAATAATATTATATATTATTAAGCCCAAACTTATTGCTTTATCTTTTCTAGAAAGCATTATAAACGTTATTTTATATTCATTTATATATTTGTTAATTTTTTTAGTAATAATTTATTTTTTAGATAGGAAAATAATTTATAAAATATTTTCAATAATATTTAAAGATATTTTAAGAAAATAATTTTTTTATTTTTATATAATATAATATTAAAGAAAAAATTACAATAAAAATTATAAATTCAAAATAAAAGCTTAATTTATTATAATCATAACTAATATTTGATATTTCATAATTAAGAATGCTTTGTAAAAATTCATAAAGCGGAAAATAGCCATCAATAAAAAGAATATTAAGATTAGGTAAAAAGAAACCTCCTAAAGCAAAAATGAATGTTATTAAAATTATGAAAGGAGTTAATATATATATGATTGGTAATAGTACACCTATTATAATTCCTAATCCAATGGAGAAGAGTGCAACAAAAAATACTATTAGTATCAAATCAATAAACCCCTTTATTGTTATATTATACACAAAAGAAATTAATAAGAAAATAAAAATAACCGATGTAAAGAAGAGGATCAATACTAAAATTTTAGATACTAGAACTTTTAAAAAAATAAACCTAGACCTTTTGATTAGTACCAAGAAATTTCCTGAGATATCATTATTAACAATTAAAGCTGAAATAATAAATAACGAGAAAAAAGTTGTCTGAATTAAAAAGGAAAAATAAGAGAAATTTTTGTAGGGAACCTGTGATATACGAAACCAAGTAACATCCAAAGTAAAGGGTTTTGCTAAAAATTCAATATAAGAAGTGTACTCTTCTCCAGTAACATTTTGTAATTTATTTGCTGTTTTATTTTTAAACGTAATAAAGTAATCTTCTAATTTCTTATAAAGAAAAGATAAATATAAGTGCCTTTTTAATTCATTTTCAGCAAATATAAAAACTTCAAGTCTAGTTTGCTTATATTGGTATAAATCTTGCGAAAAACCTTTATTAATAACAATAATTATATTGTATTTTTTTTCTCCATATAATTTTTGTATAATACTATAATTTAAATTTATATTTTTATCATAAGTTAAATTAATAGATTTATCTGTTTTAAAAATTTGAATAAAGTCATTAATATATATATTTTCTTCATCATTATTTATAATATACATATTAATTATTTCATTTATATTATAAGTAAAATTTATTAAAAAATAAAAGATGAAAATAAAATAAAAAAGAGAGAAAAATATAATATATTTTTTATAATATAAATTTTTAAAATCTTTATATAAAATTGCTTTTATTTCTCCCATATCTTCTCTTTTTTTATAATTTTATACACTTCATTTAATGTAGGAAAAAAGAGCGTTATATTATTAATGATGAAATCCGCTTGTTCCGCTGAAAGAAATATTCTGCGTAAACTGTCTTGAAGGCGATCAACTTCCAATTTAACTACTCTCCCGTCGTAAGATATAATGTTTATTCCTCTTTTTCTACTTAATGCTTCTATGAAATCGTTTAGTTTTGACGACGAAGAATGAGATATTTCCACGAAAATTTTAGGCACATATTTATTGATTAAATCTGAAGGTGAACCTTGATCAATTAGTTTAAAATCTAATGAAATATATACATGGTCCGAAATTTTTTCAATTACAATAGGATTATGTGAGATAATAAGACATCCTTTATTCTTTTCTTTAAATTTTAATAATAAATCCCAAAATTCATTGTTAAAATTGAAAGTTGAAATATTTAAAATATAATATTCATAATCTGTTATTAATAAGCAACATAAACTAACCAAGATCTTCTCTGTTAAACTTAATTCTTCATATTTTTTGTTCAAGTTTATGCTAAAATTAGATATAAGTTTGTAGTATAAAGTTTCATCTTTAACATTATAACTTAGCGTCAAAAATTTAATTATGTCTTTTACTTTAAAGCTAGGATCAAATGAAAAAAAGTTAGCAAAGAAAAAGAAATTACGTTGGGAAATGTAAGCATTCTTAAACTGATTAAAAACTTGAAAACATATTTCTTGATTTTCACAAAGCAATGAGATAATTTTCCCCTTTTCCAATTTAATATTTTGAATTAGATTATTAATTTGGGTTATTAATGTGGACGAGGCCATTAAATAACAATAATTAATACTTATAATTATAATTTCTGATATGATAGATGAATTAAGAAATTTGGCTTTATTAAACGGACCTTCAGGATACGAAGATGAGGTGAGAAATTACTTAAAACAAAAATTTCAACAATATACAAATACATATGTTGACAGAATCGGTAATTTGATTGCCAAAAAAGGAGAAGGAAAAATTAAAGTTCTAGTTGTTGCCCATATGGATGAGGTTGGCTTTATAATACAGTCTATAGATGAGAATGGCTTTATAAAATTTACTCCAATAGGAGGATGGGACGATAGAATAGTTGCAGGAATGCCTGTAAAAATACTAGGGAAAAAAGAAGTAATAGGCATCGTAGGTACAATACCTCCCCATATATTAAAAGAGGAGGAAAAAACCAAACCTATAAAGATTGAGGATGCTTTTATAGATACAGGATTTAACAAACAAGAATTAAAAGAAATGGGAATAGATGTTGGGACTTATATAGTTCCATACAGTAATTTTATAACTCAAGGAGATAAAATAATGTGCAAAGCTTTAGATGATAGAGTAGGATGTGCAATTTTAACCGAAGTATTAAAAAAGATTGAACCAAATTACGAATTAATAGTAGCTTCTACAGTCCAAGAAGAATTGGGCACAAGAGGAGCAAGAATATTAGCCTACGAACAAGAACCAGATTTGGCTATCGTAGTCGAATGTACCGTCGCAGCAGACGTTCCTAATATAGAAGAATACAGAATACCGTCTAAATTAAATAATGGAGCAGTGATAACTCTTGTGGATAAGACCATGGTTGCTAACAGAGAATTAGTTGAATGGGCTATAAAAATAGCTGAAAAGGAAAATATAAAGTATCAAATTAAAAGACCAATTTATGGCGGTACAGATGCAGGAGTTATACATTTAACTAAAAGAGGAATACCTTGTCTAGTTATTTCATGCCCAGCTAGATACATCCATTCTTTTTATTCAATGACAACTTCTGAAGATTTAAAAAATAGTAAAGATTTAGTTATTTCTATTTTAGAAAATTTAAATAAGAATCCTGTTTATTTTTAAAATAATCTTATTTTTCTTTCTACAATATCTTTCCAAAGTAAAGGAATGTTAGAAATTGTTTCCTTAACTATAGATTCCACAGTTCCTTCATCTGGTCCTTTTTTGAAAGGAACAATTTCGACATGTATCATTTTAGGTTCAATTATAGGATCACCTATTCTACTTACCATGTAACAGTAAACTTCCTTTATGTCTTCACATTCACTTACTATTTTATCACATATTCTTTGAGAAGTGATAGAATAAAGTTTACCTGTATGAGAAACAGGATTTTTACCAGCTGTGGCTTCTAAGGTCATAGGTCTAAAAGGAGTTATAAGGCCGTTAGCTCTATTTCCTCTACCTACTTGACCATCATCTCCGTGCTCTGCACTTGTACCAGTTACTGTTAAGTAAAATAATTTAGATTTAAAATCATCAGCATTATTAACTACTATAGAATATTTCATTTTTGTCATCGAATCTATTACGTATTCTGCTTCCTTTTTAACTATATTTTTATAATTCATGTATTCAGTTTCGTTATGTATATACTTAGAAATAAAAGCACAAGCAATTGTAATTTTGAGCTCGTCGTTAACTCTAACACCCATCACTTTTATATCTTCACCTATAGCAGGAAATTCCTCCTTAATCTTCTTACTATTTAAATGTTCTTCGATTTTTAACGTTAGTTTTTCTGTAATGGTCAAAGGCGCAAACCCAACACCAAAACTTGTATCATTTGCAAGTGGAACAAAAACTCCTCTTTCAAAATTACCTATTAAGTCAGCACTTCCTTTTCTTATTTTTGTATCAATTATAATATCTGAACCAGGATTAAGGAATCTTATTTCTTTTTTTATTTTTTCTTTGACTGAATTTATAACAAGCTCATCTACAGGAACCGGTTCTCCATTAACTTCCCTAGTAGCTCTACCAACTAATAATAAATAAATTGGCTCAACAACTTCTCCTCCCCCAAACCTTACATTAGATTGACCCCCAGCGAGTACAGCCTTATCTATATTGTGATGATAAATTCTATTATATTTCTTTAAAAAATATTCGCATAAGGCTAAGCTAGATTCTTCTGCTGCCATATCGCATATGCTATCTGGATGCGCTTTGCCTTTTCTTTCTACAAATTCAACAGGCAACTCATAAGTAGCCCGTTTATTACTGTAACTAATTAGTATATTCATTAGCTCTCATATTTTTTACTTATTTAAAAATTTAATGAATAAATAATTATTTTAAGAATATCAAAAAAATTTAAGCTCGATTTTTAAGAAATTAAGCCAGTATTCTTTAATGAAAAAATATTAAAATCATTCAGTTATCTCAATTAGAAACTACTTTTTGGATTGATATACCAAACTTTTATATAGGTCAGATAGGAATTCAGTAATTCTTCTTAAACCAGTTAAACGACTATTTGTCTTACTCAACCATTATGAGATATTAAAAATTTCTCTTATATAAGAAGGAGTTGAATTTTCTTTAACTTTTCTGCTATCCGCCACCCATTTTGAATCCTTATAGATCCTTCAAGATCCATAAGAATATTTTAGGAAACTAATAAAAATTTTCAGTTCCCAAATGGAAACTAATAAAAGTTATTTTAAGAATTCTGACCTCCTTCCCACTCTAAAGTACTAGGCTTTCAATCTTTTATAATTTAAAAATGAGACTTTTAAATTAACGGAAAAAGATAAAAATATTAGGTAGATGGAAATAATCATTGATCCATCAGAGTTAGCTAAAATACGAAGAGAGTTATCTATTACACAAAAGCAATTAGCAAAAATGTGCAATATAAGCCAATCTTTAATAGCTAAAATTGAAAAAGGCGAAGTGGATCCGGCTTATAGTAAAATGAAGACAATTTCAAATGTATTATTACCATACATAATTAAGAAGGCTAGAAAAGTTTATGAAATAATGAGCAAGAATGTAATCAGTGTTTCTTTGTTTACTACAATAAAGGAAGCTTCTGAAATAATGACAAAACATAACATATCTCAAATGCCTGTTATGGAAGGAAACAAAATAGTAGGAAGTATATCTGAAAAAGCCATTTTGCAAGCATTGATGAATAAGAAGAATTCAAAAAAGGTTTTTTCAATGTATGTTAAGGATATAATGGAACCACCGTTTCCTATGGTAGATTACGACACTCCAGTAGAAGCTATATATTCATTGCTCCAGATGCTACATTATTAGGAACAATTCCTTTAATTTTTAACTTAGGCATCTTACCTTCCAGTTTTGATAAATTATTTTCATCGTTAAATTTTGGTCTAGTTGTAAGATATTTTGTATTATTTTTAATCTTGATATTAATAGCAAGAATTAGTAGGTTTTATTGTAGATATATATGTCCTATGGGAGCATTGAATGCCATTTTTTCTTCGAAAAGTTTACTGGGAATATATAGGGATGTTGGAACATGCGATACATGTGGTCTTTGTTCAAAAATATGCCCAGTCCAAATTGATGTAGAAAAGGCTAAGCTAGGAAGAATTGATGGAAAAGAATGTATAATGTGTCTTGAATGCGTAGCAGCATGTCATACTTCAGCTTTAAAAATTTCTCTTAAACGTTAATTTATATTTATATTTTACTATTAAAAATATAATAATAATTGTTATTATTATTATCAAAATTAAATCTATAATTTGAGTATAGTTTTTAATTTCATACCATTTTTCACCTAAAATATAACCTATATATGTAAGAAAAAAATTCCAAGGAATTGAACCTATAAAAGTATATATAGAGAATTTTAAAAAATTTACTCTTAATATTCCAGAGGGCAAAGGAATAACTGTTCTAATAGCTGGCATATTTCTGCTAGCTAAAATTACTTTACTACCGTGTTTTTTCATCCATTTTTCAGCTAGTTCTACGTGTTCTTTTCTTATTAATAAATATTTGCCATATTTTAACACCAATTTCCTACCAATTTTTATTCCTATTAAGTATCCAAACCATGAACCTACCAAATTTGCTAAACTACTTAAAATTACTACTAAAGTAAAATCAAAATGACCTAAATAAACTAGATAACCTGCAAACGGCATTATTATTTCGCTTGGTACGGGAAGAAGAGCGCTTTCTAAGATCATTAATATAAATAGACCTAAGTAACCCATTTGTTTCATTACATCAGTTATAATATTCGATATATATTCCAAAAAATACGATATCATTTTATCATAATTTTTTAAAGCAATAAAAATCTTTAAAGTATAAAGCTAACGAAATGTTCTTACAACTAATATTATTGCAAGAATTAATAATGTAGTTAGAAACAATCCAATTATAAATTGAGAATTGATTTCCTTGTTGTCTTCAGTATATATCGCTTCTAATAAGACTTCTTCTCCTGGCTCAATTTTTATATTAAGCGTAGAATTTTTGGAAATGTTTTTAAATTCGGTAAATCTGAGAGTTTTAACTTCATTAATCTTTATTTCTTTAGGCAAGTCAATTATCAAATTTATTGGTTCATAAAGCCACTTTTCTATATACAATGTTGCTGAATTGTTCGTTTTCTCTAAAGGCAATTGAGTATAATTTAAATTTATTTTTTCTAAAATGTTATTGTTTATTATAAGAGTTAATTTAGTTAATTTATATATTTTATAATAAATTGTTATATTAGTTTTTTGATCAAATAATTTTAAATTAAATATTAATTCATCATTATTCATAGTTTTGTTAGATATTATATTTTCGTTTATTATAATATCTTTGTATTCAATTTTAATATCTTTTTCTAAATATTCAATTTTTTTAATTCTTAAAGAATAATTTAAATAATTATCAGACCATTCTTCATAAATCTTAGTTGAATTATTTATTACAATTTTATTATTGAATAATACTAATTTATTAACATATAATTCATACTTTCTTTCGTATTTAAATAATATGATTATTTCATTATAATTCTTATTAATTAAATATTTAAGATAAGTATTATTATAATTTTCTTCGATTTGCCAACCAATAAACTTATACCTATGGTATTTATCGATATAAATTACTGGATTTAAGATTTGAATATCGATTGTTTTATACTTATCTAAAACTATTTGTGCAGTATCGTTTTCAAACTTAAGTAAATAACTAGATTTAACATTAGCTGTAATTTTATCTATATAAGTATAGTTTGTTGTGATTATTTTTATTTTAAGAATAGCTTTTTTGCTTAATATATAATAAGCGGTCAATTTGATAAAGCTATAGGATTTTATGTCGTAATTTCTTTCATTAACAGTAACATTATCGCTCCATTTAGAGAAAATTAGACTATCGGTAGAATTGATGGGAATTATACTTTCTGCGAATAATTTTAAGCTTACGTAAGAATCTTTTCTTATAAAATCTTCCCATACAGAAGTTTCTTTGTAATTAATCGTTATTTTAGGTTTAATATTTCCTGTATAATTTAAAAATTCATAATTAATTTCCAAACGAGACAATAGAAAATAATCATACTTAGCTACAACACTTACATTATTCCATTGTGTCAATTTAGCAATAGAGTTATTATAATTAACCTCAATCGCATTTTCCCATCCACTTAACCTCATCTTTGTTGTTCTATTAATGGTTATTTCTGATTGAATTTGTATGTTGATAATTTTTTCTTCATGTATTAAATAGTACAGTTTTATTGTTCCATTTATTGTATAAATTTTTTCGTCGATCTTAACTTTTAAAGCTATTTTAGGATTTGTATCGATTGTCAATGATGATCTTGTATAAATTGGTAAAATTTCAAAACCGTTTCTTCCTGTAACTATTAATTTACCACCCGCTAAGCTTAAACCTATTAAATCGCCTATTTTATTAACTATCCTTTCTGTTAAAATATTGTTTGAAACGATATCATAATAAACAACCACGTAATTGTTATTTTTCGTTGCTAAAAATATTAAAATATTATTAATATAAATTAAATCTGTCTTTATTAATTTAATATTATAATTTAAAAAAGATATTTTATCTATTACTTTTGAATCTTTTAAATTTAATCTAATTAAGGTATTATTGGCTAATAAAAATATTATTTCTTCGTTTATACTTATTATATTAGAAATTACTTCAGAATTTAAAGTAATACTCCAAATTTTATTCCCATTTGATAAGTTAATGGCCATAATCAAAGGTATATTCTTAAAATCTTTTCCTTTAGCAAAAATGTAATTATTATTGATTGTTAAAGGCTCGAAAGAAATTATTCCCAAATTTTTATCCCATTCTATAGTTTTATCAATGGATCTTGCAATAAAAGAACCGGATGTTGTTTGAATAACAAACACTTTATTATAATAACTTGGTGTAATAGAAGGATAAATATAGTTACTTAGCAACCATATATTTAATATCGATCCATAACAACTCGTACGAAATATCTCTCCTGCAGGGCCTGCTGAAGCGGTAAAAAATACATCGGTTTCTGTTGCGATAATACCTAGCTTATCTCCAGTCGATCCATACCTTTTTAAAAGTTTTAAATTAAAATTACTTATTATTTGAAAATAGTTTATATAACCTTCGCTATCTTTAACTATTAAAACGTTACATTTTTGGGCTATGACAGGTGATGGAGTATTAAGCGAACCTGTTTTAGTTATTTGTGTTTTATTGTACTCGAGTTGATCTAAATCAACCATGAATAAATTTCCTTTATCTGTTACAAAATATGCAGTATTATGATAAGTTACTATTTTAGAAGATATTTTATCGCTTAAATTCTTATCACTAAGAATAAAGGTTTTATTACTAGAAATTTCATTATAAATTAAACTAAAAACAGGATTATTGTTAGGTGAAAAATAAGGATTTGTCCAATTTACGTTTTCATTCTTATAATTTTCTCCAAATACCTTTGTATTGACGAATAACAAGTTGGAAAGTACTAAGATTAATATAAACAAAATTGCTTTACTCACATAAACTATTCTAACTTAAAAAATAAAAATATTTCTTAAAATTCATCTAAGTATTACGTTGATTTTTTGTAATTAACATCTTCAATCCGAAGGACTGGTTTCATAGCTTGTTTTGTTAAAACTGCGAATTTTATGTTTGTCGTATAAATTTATTTTTTATGTTAGAAGAATTCAACAGCTTCTGTTTTGACGCGTTTTCTCTATAATATTATCCTTTAAATGGAACTTCTATGATTTATTGCTTCTTTGTGTTAATTTATTAAAAAACTTTATAGTAAAAAATTATAAAATTTTAAACTTCCTTAGATTATTTTCTAAAATTTCTTCTAATCTATTCCTTCCGTCCTTTTCTCTATAGTTATAGTAAACTCTTGTAACATTTTTGGTTATTTTTAAATATCTAGTTAAATCTGATTGCGTACCAAGTACAACAGTATCACATTCAATTTTATTTATTATTTCCTCCATGGTTTTTAATTGCTCTTTGGTATAGCCTATCGTGGGTAAAACTTTATCTATGTGTGGATATTCTTGATAAATTTCTTTGTATATTCCTATAGCGTAATTTTTAGGATCTACAATTTCTCTTGCACCATATAATTTAGCTGCTACAAATCCCGCTCCGTATGGTAAATGACCATGTGTAACAGTAGGGCCGTCTTCTATTACTAATACTTTTTTGTTTTTTATAAGAGAAGGATCTTCAACTTCTATTATAAATTCGCTCTCTATTATTTCAGCTCTGCTGTTTAATTTTCTAACCATATTTTTGGTTTGAATTACTTTTTCATATTCTATCGTATTAACTTTGGTTATAACTATTACATCAGCTAATCGAACATTAATTTCACCTGGATAGGATTTCTCATGCCCAGCCCTCATAGGATCTACTGCGGTTATCATCAAATCTGGCTTTATAAATGGTGTATCATTATTTCCTCCGTCCCATAATATTAAATCGAATTCCTTTTCTACTTCATTTAAAACTTCCTTATAATCTACTCCTTCAAAACAAACAATATTTTTCCTTAGGTAATTTTCAAACTCTTCTTTTTCTTCAATGGATAATCCTAATTCATCCAAATCCTTAAGATTTTTTAATTTAACTACCTTTAGCTTTTCCAAATCACCATATGCCATTGGATGTCTAACTACAGCAAAATTTATTTTTTTATTAAGTAAATACTCAGAAATTTTTCTTGATATAGTACTTTTACCTGCACCTGTCCTTGATGCGGTTACTGCAATAACTGGCTTAGTTGATTTTAGCATCGTTTCAAACGGCGAAATCAACTTAAAGGAAGCACCTGAAGATAAAACAATGCTTGCTTTTCCCATAACATCTTCGTATAATAAATCACTGTAAGCTAAGATAACTTCTTTTACATTATACTTTTTAATAAGTTCTGCAATGTTTTTTTCTTCATAAATCGGTATTCCATCAGGGTAAAGTTTACCTGCTAAAGAAGCTGGATATTTTTTACCTGCTATTCCAGGTATTTGGGAAGCGGTGAACGCTATCACTTCATATTCGTCATTATCTCTAAATAGCATATTGAATGTATGGAAGTCTCTACCTCCTGCTCCCATTATAATTATTCTTTTTCGCATGTGAAAAAGAAATTTCTATCTATAAAACATTAAAGGTTTTTCTTCTCTTCTTGTTTGAACTCTTCTTACATTCTTAGCCATTTCTTGGTAATATTTAATATCGTCGGGTGTTAAACTAGGACCTACTACTTTTAATGCTTCTTCGAAATGTTTTCTTTTAACAACTATAGGTTTAACTCCTTCTCTTATTGCAAACATTCCAGCTTCTTTGCATAAAGCTTCTAGATCGGCACCTACATAACCTTCTGTTAATGCGGCGATCTCTCTCAGATCCACATCTTTATCTAATGGTATTTTTTTAGTATGAACTTTTAGTATTTGATATCTTGATTCCAAATCTGGAGGAGGTATATAAATTATTGAATCAAACCTACCTGGTCTTAACAATGCTGGATCTAAAATGTCTACTCTATTTGTAGCTCCTATGACTACGATGTTTTTCAATGGCTGAATGCCATCCATTTCGGTTAATAATTGGTTTACCATTCTATCAGTCACACCTGAATCACCAAATCTACTTCCTCTTGCAGGAGCTATCGCATCTATTTCATCGAAAAATACTACACATGGTGCTGATTGTCTTGCCTTCTTAAATACTTCTCTAATTCCTCTTTCAGATTCTCCAACCCATTTACTTAGTAGTTCAGGTCCTCTGATGGATATAAAGTTCGCTTCACTTTCCGTAGCAACAGCCTTTGCTAAAAGAGTTTTTCCTGTACCAGGAGGACCGAATAGAAGTACACCTTTTGTAGGTCTTATTCCTACTTGTTCAAAAAGTTCTGGATGTTTAAATGGTAATTCTACAGCTTCTCTTAATGCTCTTTTGACATCTTCCAATCCGCCTATATCATCCCAATGAACTTCTGGTACTTCAACCATTATTTCTCTTAAAACTGAAGGCTGAACTTCTTTTAAAGCAGCTTCAAAATCCTCTTTTGTAACTTTTAGATTTTGTAAAATTTCTGGAGGTATGACTCCTTTACTTAAGTCTATCTTAGGTACAAATCTTCTCAATGCATGCATACCAGCTTCTCTTACTAATGCTGCAATATCTGCTCCTGTAAAACCATGAGTTATTTGTGCCAATTCATCTAGATTAACACTAGAATCCAAAGGAACATTTCTTGTATGGACTATTAATATTTCTTTTCTTGCTTTTTTATCAGGCATCCCTATTGCTATTTCTCTATCAAATCTACCAGGTCGTCTTAATGCAGGATCTATTGCTTCAGGTCTATTTGTTGCTCCAATAACTATAACTTGTCCTCTACTTTTTAATCCGTCCATTAAAGCAAGAAGTTGTGCAACGACCCTTTTTTCAACTTCGCCTACCACCTCTCCTCTATGAGGAGCGATGGCATCTATCTCATCTATAAATATTATTGACGGGGCATTTTGTTCTGCTTCCTTAAAAACTTCTCTTAATCTTGCTTCTGATTCACCATAGAATTTACTCATAATTTCAGGTCCATTTATACTTATAAAGTTCGCACCACTTTCCGTAGCAACAGCCTTTGCTAAAAGAGTTTTTCCTGTACCAGGAGGACCGAATAGAAGTACACCTTTTGGAGGATCTCTAAAGAAACAATTATTACTAAGAATAGTACGAAATACTTAAAGTTTTTTAACCTGCTATCCGTTTTAGAAGAAATAAACCTAATCTTTTGAATAATTCTGGATGTTTTAATGGTAGTTCTACTATTTCTCTAATTTTCATCTTTGCTTCCTCCAAATCTCCTATATCTTCGAAAGTTACTGTAGGAACTTGTAATGCCGCCTCTTTTACTGCCTCCTCTCTTATTATTATTTCTGTACTATCGCTAACCATTCCTGCAGGACCTGGCGTAACTGAAATTACTACGAATGAAAAAACTCCTCCTATACCTATAGAAATGTTTATTATATCTCCCTTTGTTACTGGTCTAGGATTATAAAAATGTCTTTCGATTAATCTTGTTTTAGCGTATGAAATAAAATCTGGGGGTATTGATTGATTAAGTGGGGCTAAAATTATCTTTATAGCTGGTTTTAACTTTGCAGGTCTTACTGTAACAATATCTCCCAAAGAAACTCCTGCATTTCTCCTTATAGTACTGTCCATGCGAATTATTGTTCTATCCACATTATGTTTTAAAGGCCAAACTAATGCATGTGTTATTTTTTTCCCTGTAATTTCTACTACATCTCCAGGAACTAATCCTAGTTCATTCATTACTTCTCTGCTAATAGATACATAACCGCTACCAACTTTGTCTGGTTCAGAATCCATTACTGTTAGCTCAACTCCTTTGGATTGTTTCTCAGTCAAGTTAACTCACAATATATTTTAATTAGTAACTATTATATAAGAATATGGTTTCTATTTCCTTATTTACTTTTTATTGGATATTATGTTTTTTAAGTAGTAATCTTCATAGTAATGCTTGTTGCAATTGTTTGTCTCTCTCATTCAAAGAAAAATTCTAAAAAATATTAAATTTCATCTCCGCTCCTACAAAAGGCAAGACTTATAGTTTTAATATAAAACCTGCCTTAAACGTTGGAAACTTCTTCCTTTAGGGTGAAGTAGCTCACGGTCTAATTATATCAGCTTTTGTTATTATACCCTTTATCTCACCATTTTTTAAAACTAAAACTGCAGGATAATAAATTAACAATGAATATATAGCTTCTACTGGAGTGTCGTAATCTACCATAGGAAACGGTGGTTCCATTATATCCTTAACATACATTGAAAAAACCTTTTTTG
>AQYM01000031.1 GCA_000380705.1 Crenarchaeota archaeon SCGC AAA471-B05 | reverse complement strand
TCATGATATTCATAGACGAGGTAGACTCCATATTTGGTTTTCGTTCCACGGAAGTTGGTGGTGAAGTAAGAGTTAAAAATCAATTTTTAAAAGAAATGGAGGGATTAAAAGACCTGAACGTCAATAGAAAAATTTACATTTTTGCAGCTACAAATAAACCTTGGTTGATTGAATATGGATTTTTGAGAAGATTTCATTTAAGGATATATATCCCACCCCCAAATAAATATGAAAGAAAAAGACTATTCATTAAGTATTCTTCACCTTTAAATCCTTCTCCCGACGTCGATTTTAATAAACTTGCCGAATTAACCGAAAATTTTAGCGCAAGTGACATAAAGGAAATTTGTATTAGACTTCAAAATATTTTGGCAAGAGAAGTAATAGAAGGTGGTTATAATAGAACTAGCTTAAGGAGGCCTGAAATGAATGATTTCCTAAAGGTTATTAATAACTTTAGACCTAGCATAACACCAGATCTCATAAGAAAGTACGAAGAATGGAATAAACAATATAAAAGTATATAATATTTAAAATATTAATTTTTATTAATATAATAATTTAACAATTTTTAAATTAATATTCTAACATAAGAAGTACTCTTAAATATTTTTAAAAGTTTGAATGTTTTTAAATTGATTAAAGAACACCTTCATTTAACTTAACCATTTTTCCTCTGAGTCACATTTGAGTATAGAAGATCTTCTAACAAATTCATATCTACATCTTTAATTTGTTAGTAGTAGAGAAACTTAGAGGCCTATCTATTTAAAATTTACAATCAACTAAAGTCCTTCTTGGGAGTTAGAGGTAAAATTTATATAATATGTTTTCTTTGAACAAAGAATAATAAAGCAATCAGAGCTAATGTCGCAATNAATATTGTTCATACTAAAAGCAATTCAGCATGGCGATATAAGCAAACAATATACAACCTTTCAGCAAATGATGTTTTCTAAATCTCTTGACTGTTTTCATGTAAGAAGTATTATAATGAATCGCTGAAGGTTTTCTGATATTTATAGCGTAAAGCAAATTGGCTTATTCTATAACAGAGTAGTAAATATCCATAGGAGTGTTCAGCCCTTGAGTTCTCATTAGAGTTATGATTGAAAAGGTCTCATTTAAATGACTTTTAATTTATATTAAAATTTGATTTGATGTTTGTTTCATGTTTGATGGAAAAAATTTACAATTAACATATTTTATTAGCTTCATTTTATCAATTTATGAATTTAAAAATGAATTTTTATGTTACGTTTTTCCAATGGAAATACTAGTACAGCATTTTATTTTAGAATTAAAGCTTTTCTATGTACTTAATAAAATGTGGTGCATGCGGTTTCAAATTTTTTAGCGATGAAGAAGAATTAATAACACCTGTAGAAATCTTAAGAAGGTATTCGTTTAGATGCCCAAGTTGTCTTAAGAAACTTAATTTTGACCCAAAAAATATTAAAATAAATTCAGCTAAGATTGATAGGTCAAGAAGAAGCTTAAGAAAAATACCAACCAATTTGGTTCTTAGGAATATAAAAACTGATTTTTCTAGTCTTAAAGGGTAATTTTTCTTTTATTATAATATATTTAAACTCTTTTTTTAATTATCAATATTGATGAGACTCATCTATAAATCGTTATGTCCTGGAGATTATAATGATATTGATTCAATCAACCTTGAGCGTGGAATGCTTTGTGAAGATTGTGAAAATAAACGTATTAAATTAAACCAAAGTACATACCAACTTGAGCCAAAAATTAAAGATTTTTTCTCAGAAAAATCTTTGTATTACGAATCTTGGTTTATAGAAGAAAATAAAAAGGAATTTGAGGAATTATGTAATAAGATTATAGGTAAGCCATACTCTGCACAAATAAACTGGTTTATAAAATCCATTTTAGGCGAGAGTTTTGCCATAACCGTCCCTACAGGTTTAGGTAAAACTACTTTCGGCATATTGTATATATTATATTTGTTTTATAGGAAGTATAAGACAAATAAAGGATTGGATAAAGAAATAAGACATTGCTTTTTCATTGTTCCTACGAAATTATTAGTTCAACAAATTTATGAACGATTTTGTGAATATTCGGAAAAACTTGACTTAAATTTAAGTATGATTCATTCGAATGAAAAAGATAAAAAGAAATTGAAAAAGAAATTGTCTAGTAGAGAATTTGAAATAGCAATATTTACTCCTAATTTTCTATTAAAAAATAAAGATTTATTATTTTCTAATCAATTGCTTGGTGTAGCTGATGTAATTTTTGTAGATGATGTAGACGCTTTGCTTAAAAGATCCAAAAGCATCGATATAATTCTTTATTTATTAGGTTTTGATCATCAGATATTAACGAATGTTAAACAAGTAATTAGAAGGCCAGTTAAAGATGTTGTTGCTGAAGAAAAAAGGCGATTAATTGAATATATAAATGAGTATAAGTCAAAAAATAAAATAGGACAGCTTATATTTTCCAGTGCAACCACGCGAGTTTTTACTTCAAGAATAAGACTTTTACGTTATCTTTTAAACTTTGAGCCTGGTTCTTCGTTAGAATTATTTAGGAAAGTTTTTGATGTAAAAATTAAATCCAAAAAAATAATACCAGAAACAATAAAGTTAGTTAAAAAGCTAGGAGGAGGAGGTCTCATATTTATACCCATAGATAAAGGGAAAAATTTCTTAAAAAAACTATATGAAAAATTAAAAGAAAACAATGTAAAATGCGAAATAGTAGAATCATCGAGATCATATTTGAAAGTAATAGATAAATTCAAAAATGGGGAAATAGATGTTTTATTAGGATTTGCAATATTTTACGGTCCTTTGGTTAGAGGTATAGATTTGCCAGCTATAATAAGATATGCTATTTTTGTAGGGGTCCCTAAATTTAAATTGAAGGCTGGAGAAGAGGAAATAAAATATAATCCCTTAAGGATTTTATGGTTATCCTCGTTAATTTTACCTATCTTGGAAGACCAAAGTTCTAGAGCAGAAATAATAAACATTGCTAATAAAATAAGGAAAATAATACAGAACTATACTCCTGAGGAATTAAAAGTTTTGATTAATACCAGAAAAATAGCTTCATTTTATCCTTTACAAGAATATTTAAATAAATTATATGAAATATTAAATCGATATTTGCTAAATGAAAGTTTTGTTAAAAAACTTGAAGAAAGAGCTCATATTTCTATAATTAACAAAAAGGGATCAAGATACTTTATTTTTGCAGATTCTTTGACTTATATTCAAGCATCAGGAAGAACAAGTAGAATGTATTTTGGAGGAATAACTACAGGCTTATCTATACTTTTAGTAGATAATGAAAAAGTCTTTGAAGGCTTGGCTTACCAAATTCAAAGGAGGTATGAGGACTTTAATTGGATTGATAAGGAAGAGTTTGAAAATAGATTTGAAGAAATAATAAAAATAATAAATTTTGAAAGGCAAGCTATAAAAGAAAGAAAATTAACTTTTGGTGAAGGAGAAATTAAAAAGATTAAAAATGCATTACTAATAGTTGAATCTCCTACTAAAGCTAAAACTATATCATATTTTTTCGGTAAACCTGCTATTAGATTAGTTAATGGTATACCTGTTTATGAATGTGTGACCGATGAATATATATTAAATATTGTTCCTACACTTGGACATATTTTTGATTTAGTATATACTTATGATGAGCATAATGGAATTTATTATGGAGTTAAAAAGGATAACGGAGAGTTTGTTCCTATATATGCAACAATAAAAAAATGTCGCAATTGTGGCTATAGTTTCACAGAAAGTAAAGAATTTGAAGAAGTTTCAGATAAAAAAGTTCTTAAATGTCCTAAATGTGGTTCAACAAGTATTTTCGATTCTATAAATGTGGTTGAAGCAATTAGAAAGCTGGCCATAGAAGCAGATGAAATAATAATTGCTACAGATCCTGATTCTGAAGGAGAAAAAATAGCATATGATGTTTATTTAATGGTGAAGCCTTTGGTATCCAAAAACAAATCCATTAAAAGAATGGAATTGCATGAAATCACGTTTAAAGCTTTTCGGGAAGGAATTAAAAATTTAAAGGAAATAAATACTAACAGGGTTTATGCCCAAATATTAAGAAGAATAGGCGATAGATGGGTAGGTTTTTCAATTAGTTCAATTTTACAAAAGAAACTCGGTAAAAAGACCTTAGGAGCCGGTCGTGTTCAAACTCCAGTTTTAAATTGGATAATTACTCGATATGAACAATATATCGAAGAAAAACACAGGAATTTATTTATTAAAACTAATAAGAATATTACTCTGAGAATAATTGGAATAAATAAAGAGTGGGACAAAAAATTCATTAATAAAGTAAAGAAAAAAATAAGAAAAACTAAGTTTATTAAGATTAAAAAAATAAAAGTAAAAGAAGAAATAATTTATCCACCAAGACCCCTAAATACTTCTGATATGCTTATTAAAGCAACAAATAAGTTTAAAATAACAGTTGAGCAGGTTATGAAAATAGCCCAAGATCTTTTTGAGGCAGGGTTGATTACATATCATAGAACTGATAGTCATTACATTAGTGATTTAGGTTTCAAAATAGCGCAACAATACTTAGAGCAAAAAGGTCTTCGTCACCTATTCGAAAAGCACTCCTATGATACTCGTGGGGCTCATGAATGTATAAGACCTACAAGAGCTTTGGATAGGGATGAATTGGAGAATTTAATATCTACCGGCCAATTAAATTTACCAATACAATTAACTCAATTACACTATAAACTTTATGATTTAATATTTCAAACATTCATTGCTTCTCAAATGCGGTCTACAAAAGTAATTAAAAAGGAATTGGAGTTTGAAGAACTTAAAATTAGTAAAAATATTAAGTTAAAAATTGAAAGTTTTGAAGGCATAATTGATTATGATAAGGAAAGTTTTGCTATGATTATTCCTATTCAGATCAATGAAAAGTTGGTTCCCCTTAACGAAGGTGACACTTTAGAGGTTGTAAATATTAGACTGATCACTCTTAGGCCTAAGTTGTTTACAGAAGATGAGATTGTTGCTGAAATGAAAAAAGAAAATATTGGTAGACCTTCTACCTATGCTACAATTATAAATAAATTAAAAGAACATGGTTACGTGGTCTCTTCGAAGAAGAAAAAATCCTTAATACCTACTGAGTTGGCTAACCAGGTAATGGGTATAATTAATAAAAAATTCGAATGGCTCTCTAGTGTGGAACTTACTAGAAAATTTGAGGAAGCTATGGATGATATAGAAAAAGGTAAAGTCAATGAAAAAGGAGTTATGGAAAAAATTTCCGAATTCTTTAATGAATATTATGTAAAAATAAAGTCATCTGAATTAAATATGCTACGAAGATTATGATTGTAACAATATTAGCAGGGGGTGAAGGAACAAGATTAAGACCCTTAACTTTAACAAAGCCTAAACCATTAATTAAAGTACTTAATATTCCTGTCCTTACTTATACGTTAGAAAATTTAAGAAAAATGAATATAAGAGAAGCATATTTAACTTTACATTACCAAGCTAATAAAATTATAGCAACATATGGTTCAGAATACAAGGGAATCGAACTAAAATATTCTATTGAAGATAGACCGTTGGGTACTGCAGGAAGTGTTAACTTTGCCGTTGGTAATTACAATGAAAGAACTTTGGTACTAAGCGGTGATCTGTTAATTGATTTTAATTTAAAAGAAATTATAGATTTTCATTCCAAAAAAGGTTCCATATTTACCATTGCTTCAACAAGGGTTAAAAACCCTTATCAATTTGGTATAATTAAAACAAATGAAGAAGGTAGAGTTATTAAATTTCTAGAAAAACCTTCTCCTTCAGAAGTTTTTAGCAACATTATAAATGCTGGAATATACGTTATTGAACCTGAAGTTTTTAAATACATACCTAAAGGAATCGAATTTGACTTTAGTAAAGATCTTATACCAATACTTTTATCTAAAAATGAACCTGTTTATTCAATAGAACTTGATGGTTACTGGAGAGATATAGGAACATTGGAACAATATTTGGAGACGAATAAAGAGTTACTCGAAGGTTACTCTAGGAATCTGTTAAACATTGCTTTAGATTTGCAAGAAATAAGGAAGGAAGAAGGATATAAAGGACCCAATTTTATAAGTTCATCTGCTTTAATTCAACCAAAAGCTAGAGTAGGACCTTATGTAATAGTTGATTCTGATACAGTAATTAAAGAAGGTAGCATCATATCTTTCAGTATATTAGGGAAAGCTTGTTATGTTGGGGAAAGGTGCATAATATCTTCAAGCATAATGGGAGATAATGTAAAATTAAAAGGAGGCATCTTAATATTTGACGGATGTACTATTGGAGACAATACAATAATCGGTAAAGGTGTAGAGATAAGATCTTTCGTTAAAATATGGCCAAACAGAATTATTGAGAATAACTTAATAGTTTCTTCAGACATCATAACAGGTACCAAATACGTTAAACGTATTTTTATTAATGGCCTAGCTAGTTTTATTCCTAATTTAGAAATATCTCCTGAACTTTCTTCAAAAATAGGTAAAGCATTGTCTTCTTTTATCCAATTAAGAAGTAGCATATTTGTAGGAAAGGATAATCATTCATATTCCAAAATAGTCGAACAATCCTTAATATCGGGCATATTATCATGTGGCTGTAATGTAATTAACTCTAGACCTGTTACACCAAATATAGCAAGAGCTATAACAAGAAGCTTAAAAGCAAATTCGGGTGTAATCATTTCTAGTCATCCTAAAGATGAAGATATTATAACTATACAAGTATTAGATAACAACGGAGCGAATATAAATCTTAAACATGAAAAGAAACTCGAAGAAATTTTACAGAGAGAAGATTTTAGAACATTAGATTATAAAAATATAGGAGATATCTCATTTTTTCCTTCCGTCTTCGATATTTATTTTTCAGAAATTCTTAATATTTTTGATCCTTCTTATATTAGTGATAATATAAAATTAGCTTTGGATATAAATGGATGTTTCTTACAAGAATTTATAAATTTAATATTAAGAAACTATAAATTAAATAAATATATTATATTTGATTCTAATTATAAAAAAATAGAGGAAGAAAATTTATCTTATATTTTAAGTAATTTTAAAAATTTAAATATAGATTTTGGTTTTATATTTGATAAAAACTTAATTCATTATTCAACGGTAATAAATAACGGTTATTTGTTAAACCCGATACAAAACTTTCTTCTCCAAATATTTTGTGCCTATGAAAACGGATTTAACATAATAAACATTCCTCCTTACATTCCATCTTCATTAATGGATTACATTGAAAAAATAGGATTTAAAATAAGAATTTTTCCTTTGAATTATAGGGATTTTAGTAGATCTTTGTTAGAAGCTAAAAGTGTAACTATAGATTGTGAAAACAGGTTTGGAGCAAATCCTATATGTGGTCCTGACTCTATATTAGCTTTGTTGAATCTTATTTTTTTTATTTCAAAAACTAATAAATCTCTTGTTAAAATAATCAAAGATTTTCCTGAATATTATATAACTAATACTATTTTAGAATGTTCTTCTGAGGAAATTTTCTATTTATTTGAAAACCTGAAATCCAATAATGAAATGAAAATTTATCCATATTATAACGGTTTAAGTGTTAATTTTGATGAAGCTGATTGTTTTATTCAACCATCACAGCATTATTTAGGGATAGATATCTATTCGATTTCAAGAAGTTACGAAACATCTCTAAAATATTTAACAATTTTAAGAAAAATTATCCAGAATTTGATAAAACATTCTAAATAAGCCTATTTTTGCTTCCAATAATTTTAGTTAAAAGTTTTTAACCCTTTTATCCTTATTATAAAAATTAGCCGATGAAATGGTTTGATTTTATCTGAAAAAATGAAGAATCCCAGGGGTATATGAGGCTTTATTTGAAATTTTTAATTTAAAATCAATTAAAAAGTTTATAAACTAGAAAAAGTTTAGTATTTTAAAATAAATGGGACAATATGTCCCCAAATTAGAGGTTGTGAAGATCTACGTTTCTTATTCTAAAATTTGCAACGGATTAGGTTTGTTTGCCAAAAACAAAATTAAAAAAAATGAAATAATATTTAGATTTGACGGTAAAATCGTATACCAGGATTATACTAATGTAAGTATGCCATATGCATTACAATTGGACTTCAATAAATATTTAATTCCTAAAGGAATTTATAAATACGTTAATCATTCTTGTTCACCTAATTCTTATGTAAAATTAATAAATAATAAATTATATTTAATTGCTCTTAGAGATATTGAGAAAGACGAAGAGATATGTTATAATTACAATACAAGTGAATTCGATATGGGAATAGACGCTTTCGAATGCTTATGCAAAAGTCCAAATTGCTATAAAATAATCAAGGGATTTAAATATCTACCGTTAGAAGAAAAGATCAAATTAAAACCATATTTGTTATCTTATTTAAAAAGGTATCTCTCAGAAGAAATTAATGCTGTATTATTTCTTTCCTATGGAAATAAAAAAGTATAAAAACACTAACGTTGTTGTAAAGATAGGAGATTTATTAGAAGATGATTCTGAAGCTATTATAAATCCAGCTAATTCACTTATGATAATGGGTGGGGGTGTAGCAGGAATAATAAAGAAAAAAGGAGGGGAAGAAATTGAAGAAGAAGCCAAAAGATATGCTCCTGTTGAAATAGGCAAAGCTATAATCACTAAAGCTGGAAAACTAAAATTTAAATACGTAATTCATTCTCCTACAATGGAGAGGCCCGCGATGGTTACAACTTCTGAGAAAGTATACAAAGCTACTTTCGCTGCGTTAGAATCAGCTTATAATAAAGGACTTAAAAGTGTTTCTTTTCCTGCAATGGGTACAGGAGTGGGTGGTTTATCTTACAAAGAAGCAGCTAAGGCTATGTTTTCTGCAATAAAAGATTTCCTCGATAAATTTTATCTCGAAGAAATTAGGATAATCCTTTTAAATAAAGAAGCATATGAAGATTTTGTTTCTGAATTAAAAAATGTATTTGTAGAATGAAGGCTGTACTTCTTTATGGCATTCGCGACGCAAGAGTAGTAGATCTTCCAATTCCTAAAATTAATGATGATGAAATTTTAGTAAAAATGAAAGCTTGCGGTATATGTGGAACTGATATTGAAAAATATTCAGGAAACTTTGTAACGCCTCCTATTTTAGGTCATGAAGTTGTTGGTTATATTTATAAATTAGGTAAAAATTTGGGAGGATACAAAGAAGGACAAAAAGTTTTTGTTCATCATCACGTTCCATGTAGGGTTTGTTATTATTGTTTAAGAGGTGATTTTACTCTTTGTGATAATTTTACTAAAGTAAATTTTGATCCTTGTGGTTTAGCTGAATATTTCAGAGTTCCCGCAGAAATAATTGAAAAAAGAGGGGTTTTTGTATTATCTGAAGATTTCCCTGACGACAGGGCTATCTTTATAGAACCCTTAGCTTGTTGTATTAAAGCTATAAATAAAATAAAACCAAGTATAGGAGATAAAGTGGCAATATTTGGTGCCGGTCCTGCTGGACTTCTTATTTTACTTTTGCTAAGATCCTTAGGTATAACTTCAATAGCTTGTATAGATATAAATAATAAGCGATTGGATTTTTCTAAGAATTTAGGGTGCGAAATTTCCCTTAATCCTGTTACCGATGATTTAATAAAAGAAATTAAAGATTGGAGTGAAGGGAGAGGGGCAGATATCGCTATAGTAGCTACTTCGAGTGTCAAAGCTATAGAAAATGCATTAAATATTGTAAGAAAAGGTGGAACAATTTGTTTATTTGGTAATCCTAAAAAGAATGAATTAGTAAATTTGAATGTAAATGATGTATTTATTAAAGAAATAAAAATCATACCAAGCTATTCTACGACTGAACTGGAAATATATCAAGCTATTAACTTGCTGGGAAAATCAACTATAAGAGCTGAGACACTGATTTCCCACCGTTTCAGGTTGGATGAAACAATAAAAGCTTTAGAACTTTCTGAAAAAGGGGATACGATTAAAGCCGTTATTTATGGGGACTAGCGGAAAAGTATAACTTCGTTTACTAAGTCTTCAATCTCTTCAATCTCTCCTTTTATAAACTTATCGAAACTTATTATTTCAAAATCTAAACCTAATTGTTTAGCAAAGTTATAAGCCTCCATTAATTCTTCTTTAGTAGGGTATCTTGATATTTCCTCATATCTAGGATCATACTTAGGAGATAATTTATTACAATAATTATCTGGATGATATTGGTACATTATATTTATTAGTACATCAGGCATATTTTGCTTAATCCATAATAAAACTGGTTTCGTGCAACATTCAACATGATTGGGCATTACCAAATGTCTTATTATCATATTATCTCCCCATTCATAAACAATTTTATGATTTCTTGAAACCGTCTCGAAATACCATGGAGTTCTAGATAATTTTATTGCGCATTTATCATTCCCAAATTTAAAGTCTGGCAAATAAATATCTATAATTTCCTTTAGTATCATCATTGTTTTTTCACTCATAAAAAAGTTTGAATTCCATAATATAGGAACGTTAAATTCTTTACCATAGAATGCTTTTTCTTTATCAAATTTATATCTATAGAAATCTGCATATGCATTTAAAATATAGCTCAAGTCTAATGTTTTCATTTTCTCTATATTTTCTAGTTCTTTAATTGCCTGTACAATAGTATGTAAATGGATTGTAGGTTCTCCTCCTACAAGATTTATATTATGAACACCTTCCATTCTTAGTTGGAACGCCATCATGGCTACCATTCTAGGAGTCACTGGTATTCCATTCCATTTATCTGTACTTATATCTCCATTTTGACAAAAGACACATCTCATATTACAACTGGTAAAAAATATAGTTCCAGAACCCTCTGTTCCCCTCAAAGGCAACTCTTCTCCTCTATGATGAAAATAACTGCTCACCCTTGAAGTTTCATCAAGCTGACAAGTTCCTAGCTTTGTTCCAGCACTTCTGTCAACTCTGCAGTTCCATCTACAAAAATTGCAAGCTTTAAGCATTCTTTTTACTAGTTCAACCTTTAAATCTAAGAAATTTTTTTCATATCTATTTAATTCATCAAGTTTGATTTCACCATTTTTTATCGCATAAAATTTATCTAAAAATTCTTTTGATAATTTTTCATGGTAATCCCATAATTCTTTTTCAGAAGCTTCTTTCAGATCTAATTCGCATTTAATTCTCCTACATATTAAATATTTTGCAGGTTTTTTATTCAGAGCTACTTCATAATACCATTTTAACTTATTAAGAATATTTTCATGCTTCCACACCCATAGGGCAGAAAAATTTACCACAAAAGAAATTTCTTATATCTTTATAAAATATTTTTCTTCCTTAAAATATCTTCTAATTCTTTTTTATTTTTACAAAATATCATTAAAGTTTCATTTTCCTTTATTCCTAATTCACTTATTGATAAATTATCATTCAATTCTTTATTCTTATAAACTATCTTAAATAAATCTATACTGTTATTCAAATTATATCTTTTTAAAATTGCTTTTTTGACTTCGTATATCTTTGAATTATTATCTATATTAATAGTAACAATTTTCTTTTTCCAGAATTTACTTAAAGAAAAAAAAGGTTTTTCCTCAAAAATGAATGTTTCGTTAATTTTAACTTTCATCAATAGATATATATTCCCATTTCTTTCGCTATCTCCTTTAATTTCTCTATCCTTTTTGATACAGGAGGATGTGTTGAAAACCATTCAGCAATAGATTCTCCTGATATTTCTTTTCTAAATGGATTTGAAATCCATAAAGAAGCTGTTATTTGAGGAGCATTTAATTCGTATCCTCTTAATATGGCATTCTCTATTTTTCTCAATGCACTTATTAAAGCCTGTGGTTTTCCTGTTAGTACTGCAGATGTATAATCAGCTAAATATTCTCTTGTTCTTGATATAGCAAGTTGAATTATTGTAGCAGTAATTGGTGCAAGTAAAAATATTGCAAGTCCTAATGCTGCATTGGCACCGTTTCTTCCTCTAAAAGCTATAAATAAAGCAATGTATGCTAAATATGTTATGGCAGTTGCAACGGCAGCTGCGATTGTAGCGATCAAAACATCTCTATTTACAACGTGACCTATTTCATGACCCATGACCGCTTCTATTTCATCTTCGTTCATTAAAGTTAGCAAACCTGTAGTGGCTGCTACGACAGCATGACCTGGCCCTCTTCCTGTAGCAAAAGCATTAGGCTGAGGTGAATTCACGATAGCAACCTTTGGTTTAGGTATATTTGCTTTTATAGCCAGTTTCTCTACTATTCTATGTAATCTAGGCGCTTCTGTTTCTGAGACTATTCTAGCTCCAGTTGAAATTAATACTAATTTATCAGATATAAAATATATAATAAGGTTAAGAATTAAAGCTAGAATGAAAAACCATGAAGCTAATGTTAATCCTCCTATTCCTGTTACACCACCTATAAAATAACCTATTCCTACAAGTATTCCTCCTAATAAAGCTAATAATGTTACAGTTTTAGTATACGCTACAAAAACTCTATTCATATCATAATATTAAAATAACGGGTTTAAAAATTTTAAACTTGCGATAAACTCAAGTTTCTTCACTGTTTCTTTGGTATCCTCAATCAATCCTGAATGAAAGATATAACTTCGAATTGATAAACACACTCTAACATTTATGAGAAGCTGTCCTTCCCTGCCCTAAAGGGCGAGACTTTCCTTTCCTTTGTCAGAATTAACTTAAACTAAATCTTTATCCTTTATGATGAGTCCTCATGGAGATAATTTGGTAAAAAAATTAATATACTTTGTATATGATTATTGCTTGTGGCACATCCCAAAATCTTACCCGATGAGCTTATTGCTAAAAGTGTTTATCCTGCACTGAGAGCTACGATAGCTGATATATTAATTAGAAAATATAATTATACTCAAGTTGAAGCTGCTAAAAAACTTGGTGTAACGCAGGCAGCTATTAGCTATTATTTATCTTCTAAGAGAGGAATTTTTAAACAATTATTACAATCTGATTTTATAAGTAAAAGTATTNAAGAAATAGCAAAAGGTATAGTCTTAAATAAGATAAACGATAAAGAATTAGCCTATTGTTTAACTAAAATAGCTGATTATATTATAGAAAATAAGCAATTGTGCGAAATCCATAAAAAATTCGAATCTAATTTAAATATAGAAGAATGTAATTTATGTGAAGATAGGTTGAAGGTAAATTCAAAGGAGTATTTGGCTAATCTGATTAAAAAAATTAAAAAAATAGAGAAAAGCTAATGGAAACAAAGAAAATAAAAAGTTATTGTCAAGTATGTGGCAAAGTTACGGAGAAGGAAAAAGTAGGAAAGGAAGGGATATGGGGGGTCTATAAATGTATAAACTGCGGTAATATATCTTTATTACCAGATTAATTTTATATCCTATCAGTAAATTTTAAGAATATGAAAAATTTTTTATTAATAGGGTTAATAATATTCTCATTCTTAACTTTTAATTTAAAAGTAGAGACCCAAGAATGTGAAGATTTGAAATTAACTTCAACTTCTGACATGGTTATTTATGAAAATAAAGTATATTGTAATTTGATTGTTACCGATGAAGCTAAATTAAAAATATTTAATAATGTTACAATTAAGGTTCTTAATAATTTTACCATAAAAAGATCAGCTCAAGTCAACGTTGAAAATTCAAAACTTGAAATTTTCTCTCCTATGTATATTCTTGATCGATCATCGTTATTTATCCGCGATTCTTTTATTAATGTTTCAAGTTCTATTATGAGAATAGAAGGGGAGAGTAAACTAAGTTTAAATGGTACAAAATTATATGCTGAAGAACTGATTATTAATATCAAAGGAACCTCGTCTTTAAACGTGACCAATTCTGAATTTATAGGCAACATTATAATATACCCTTATTCATATTCAAAACTATTTATAAATAAGACTTACTATTTTAATGTATATCTTTCTAATCAACAGTTTGATATTACAATTTATAGATCTAAATTTAGTTTAAAAATAGAAGTCGCAAGTAAACCTTCCAATCCAATCATATTACCATATGGCTATTATAATTATTGGAATTTATCTTACATAACAAAGGAATATATAGGAGTACCTGGCAAAATAAGGGTTTACGATAGTTCCATTGGTATTTTTAATTCTAACGAGATTATAGTTTTAACAGATAGTTTAACTGTTTCAAATTCAAAAAATATTACTCTTACACTACGAGATAAATTTAAAATAAATAATCTACGAGGTGGTAATTTGGAGCAGTCAATGTTTCAAATAGAAAATACTCGTGTAAACGTTATCCAGAGCTCAATTTATGCTTGGAATATTGAATGTTATTCGGGGAAACATTATTCATTATCTAATTCATCTTACATTATTGTGAGATCCTTCTTAAATTCTACTGTTTCTATAAATAACGTAGATCTAATTGGGATAATTTCTTATGATAATTCGAAGATCTATGTTATTGATTCTATAATAAATGGTTATGTTAAAAGTAAACAAAAATCTAAGGTTTATATTACTCAAACTTTAATTAAGAGTCCTAATAATATTTATGCATACGACGATTCTGTAATTTATATTGCATCTCTAGATTATATACCTAGTCCAGTAGTTAGGATAAGTGGCGAAAATGTTCAGGTGTTGATAAATGTTCAAGGTTCAGTAGCGGTTATCTCAGGTAAAAATATAACTATTAAATTATACATATTCGAGCTTGGAATAAATACTTTAAATCCTTCTTTTGTAATCATAGGAAAGGGAATAGTAAACAAATTTGGCGAAATTCTTTCGTATGTGGGAGAAAACTTGCCAAATGAAATATATATACTAAGATTAATATTGATAGCCACCGATAATACTACATTACAGGTAAACAAAACTTTAAAAATTGAAACACCAATCTTACCTACTCCTCCTCCAAAGCCTCTTTTAAAATATAATTCAACCTCGAGTTATGTTATTTTTTATTGGGAAGTACCAAGACAGAATCCTTTCGTTCCTATTGAGGGTTTTAAAATATATAAAGGGGAAAGTAAAGATGATTTAAAACTAATAGCTATCATTAAAAATTCCTCCTCTTATATCGATTTGAAGGTTTCACAAGGTAAAAAATACTACTATGCAATTAGAGCTTTTAACTACAAGGGTGAAAGTGAAATGTCTGATCTTGTTCTTGTTGAAATACCTAGATTAAAAGAAACCAATTACGAGGGATTATTATTAAACTGGATAGCTAGCCTAATAATTCTTTCTGTTATATTCGCTACTTTATCTTTACTTGCAAAAAGTATTAGAAATAGAAAATTTAGACACTAAAAGAGCTTCCACAGGAGCAAGTGAATTTAGCGTTTGGATTATCTATCTTAAAACCGCTACCCATTAGTGTTTCAACGTAATCTACGTTTGCACCTTGAAGATATTTGGCACTAAATTTATCTATCACTATTTTTACATTGTTTATTTCATAAACTATATCATCATCTGTAGGATTTTCTTCAAAAACCATTCCATAACTGAATCCTGCACATCCTCCGCTTGCGATATAAATTCTTAGGTATAGGTTAGGATTTCCTTCTTGTTCCATAAATTCTTTAACCTTCTGTATAGCTTTTTCTGTAAAAGTCACAATTGGTTCATTAACAGTTATTGCCATAGTTTTTCCTTACTTTAACTTATATATAAAATTTTCATTTATTCCACGGTAAATCATGGAAAAAGACACGATAACTAGCAAAAATACAAGAGCATTCCTTTGATATTCTTCCTTTATACTAAGCATTAAAGTGGAACCTAAATAAGAACCTAATATTATTCCTAAAGAGGTTAGAAAGCTTAAAGGTAGGTCGACGTACCCATTATAAAGGTAAATAATCGTACCCGTAAACGTTACAATTCCTATCATTAAAAGGCTTGTAGCTATTGCTCTTTTAAGTTCTAAATTGAAAATTATATGAAGCAAAGGAGCAAATAAAATTCCTCCACCTACACCTAAAAGGTTTGAAATTATTCCTCCTATAATAAATAACGGATAGCTTAAATTTTTACTAAGATTTATTTTTTTATTCTTAAAAACAAAATATCCTAAAATGATTACAACGATTGCAAATATAATATATAAAAACTTTTTAGGGATCACAATAAAAGTTACACTACCTATTATTGCTCCTAAAATTGTCAATATTGATAAACTTAAACCCAATTTAAAATTAATTAGTTTCTTCATTGAATATTTAACGCTTGAAATTATACTATTAAATAGTATTGCTAATAAACTTGCTGGTATTGCAGTTTCAATTGGAAATCCTAAATTTGTTAAAGTTGGTACAACTATTATTCCTCCTCCTATACCTAAAATTGAACCGATAAAACCTGCTATAAAAGATGCAAAGATTATGATTAAAGTAGTTATCAAATCCATTATGGATGAATTATGGCTAAAAATATATTTTAACTTTGTTTTAAAATATAAAAGAAATGGATTTATTCACTTTGTTTTTAGTAATTTCAGGATTTTTGATTATTTTTGTCAATTTAGCTTCTCTTTATTTATTCAAAATAATTCCCTCTTTAAAAACTGATTATAAAATTAATGAAGAACCACTTGTTTCAATAATAATTCCCGCTAAGTATGAGTCTCATAATATAGAAAGATGTTTGTTTTCCATTTTAAATTCTGATTATAAAAATAAGGAGATAATAGTTGTTGCTGGAGATAGAGAAACAGAGGTGCTAGCTTCGAAATTTAAAAATGTCAAAGTTATAAAAGAGCCTCCTTTACCTAGCGGTTGGGTTGGTAAAAATTGGGCATGTTATATAGGTTATAAGAATTCAAAAGGTGAATATCTATTATTTACCGATGCTGATACCGTACATTCTAAAGAAACGTTAAAGTTGACCATATCAAAATGCAAAGAGGAGAATATAGGTTTATTAACTTTAATTCCTGGCTTAATAATGGAAAGTATATGGGTCAAGTCGTTTCTTCCAATAATAGGCCAGTTTATTGTTATATATACTTTAGCACCTTATGCGAATAATGATAGTAGTAAATTTGTTTTTGGTAATGGACAATTTCTTTTATTTAAAAGGGAAGTTTATGAAAAAATAGGTACACATGAAGCTGTAAAGGACGAAATATTAGAGGATTTTCAATTAGCAAAACTTGTAAAATCTAAAGGCTGTAAGTTAAGGGTTTATAATGGGTTAAAAATATTAAAAGTAAGAATGTATACAAATCTTAAAGAAATGATCAATGGTTGGTCTAAAAATTTATATTTAGGTTTGGGAGCAAAAATTTATAATCTTATTTTAAGTATACTACTATTAACATTAATTTATTTATTTCCTTTCTTTTCTTTGTTCATTGGATTATATTTTTATCTATATTATAATCAAGCTAATCTATTATTTTGGTCTTTAATTATAAATTTATTTTATTTATTTAGATTTGGAATAATTTATTATAAATTAAATATTAATTTTATTTATTCTTTTCAATATTTTATTCCCATAATCTTATTTATTTATTTGTTAATAAAATCTTATATAGCATATAAAAAAGGAATAATTTGGAAAGGAAGAATATATCATGTCCGAATCTGAAATAGATTTTGGTTTGATAATAAATAAAATAAAGGAAATGCTATCAAAAGAACCTTATTCCAAAACTACTATGTTAGGAGATCTAACAAAGAAAATTAACGATCCTTATATTGTATTAACTGCTACGATTTTGTCTCATAGAACGAAAGATGAAATAACTGAAAAAGTAGTAATGGATTTTATAAAAAAATATCCTACGGTATATGCATTAGCCAATGCTAAATTAGAAGAGCTGGAAAATATAATTAAAAAGGTTGGTTTTTATAGAAATAAAGCAAAAATATTGCTCAAATTAGCTAAAACTTTAATAGAAAAATATAGTGGAAAAGTTCCTGATAATATAAATGAACTTTTATCTTTACCTGGAGTGGGTAGGAAGACAGCCAATTGTGTTCTTGTTTATGCATATAAAAAACCTGCTATTCCGGTTGATACACATGTGCATAGGATAGTGAATAGATTAGGAATTGTAGAGACAAAAACGCCTGAAGAAACAGAATTTGAATTAATGAAAAAAATTGATAAAAAATATTGGTTGGAAATTAATGAGCTCTTTATAAGATTTGGTAAAAGTATATGTAAGCCAATTAAACCAATGTGTGAAATTTGTACTTTAACATTTGTTTGCAAATATTACAATACAAAATTACCAAAATACAGGTAAAAACCTATTCTTAAAAGCGTTTTTACTTAGTTTACCTTTTATAGGAATTGGATAACCGCAATATTTACAACGGTTGTTTTCATCCAAATACCATCCTGTAATGTCAAATCCAAATCTTTCTATTACAATATTTTTACATTCTGGGCAATAGGTGTTTTCCAAAGGATGTCCTGGCACGTTGCCAATGTAAACGTATCTTAAACCTTCTTCTTTAGCTATTTGACAGTGTTTTTCTAAAGTCTTGATTGGGGTATGGGGTAAATGTAATAGTTTATAATCAGGGTGAAATCTTAAAAAGTGTATAGGCGTATCAGGTCCTAGGTTTTCATATACCCATTTACATAACTTTCTTGCTTCATCAAGATTATCTCCAATTTCTGGTATTATTAGGTCTGTTATTTCGATATGAATATTTAGCTTATTTAATTCCAGTAAGGATTGGTAAATAGGTTCAGGTCCAGGAACTATTATATACTTTTGCATGAATTTTCTCTCCCCACTTCCTTTAAAATCTACAGTTATCGCATCTAAGAAGTTTGCCAGCATCTTTATTGCCTCAGGACTCATGTATCCATTTGAAACAAAATTGTTAAATAGGCCATATTTATGCGCTAATACTCCTACATCATGGGCAAATTCAATAAATATTGTAGGTTCATTATATGTATATGTTATTCCCTCACAGCCAGTTTTTAAAGCCATTTGTACAACTTCTTCAGGTGTAACATCTATTCCTTCAACCTTCCTTCTTTGACTAATATCATAGTTTTGACAGTATTGACACATCCAATTACATCCTGTTGTTGCTATAGATAGTACTTTAGACCCTGGGTAGAAATGCATTAATGGTTTTTTCTCTATAGGATCTATATGACTTGCTATTATTTTACCATAAACGAATAAATATAATTTACCATCGATATTTCCCCTAATTCCGCATAATCCAATCAAACCTTTGGGAATATTACAATATCTAGCGCAAGCAGTACATCTTACTCTATCATTGGGTAATTTTTCATATAGAACTGCTTCTTTCACAATTATTTTGGTAATTTAACGTTAATATAAACTTTTTAGTTCTTGAATAGATTCAGCTTTTAATTTTTGTAATTACCTTAAATTTAATAATATTTGTTGTTTGTTATTTTAATAATAATGAAATTAAACAATATAAGAAATGTTACAATAATAGGCGCTGGACCTGCAGGTTTAACTTTTGCTTATCATGCTTTAAGGCATAATATTAACGTTAAAATTTATGAGGGAAGAAGAATCTTTGCATTTAAGCCATGCGGTGAAGCACTTGCAGGCGATGCGCTAGAAGTTTTACCATTTAAATTAGGTTATAAATACAAATGGATGCTTTCTGATATGAAGTATGTTAAACTTTACTACAATGGCATTTATTACCGTACTATAAAATCTCCTTTTGGAGAAAGGGGGGTGATAATAAATAAAAGGGAATTCCTTCAAAGTTTAGCGGATATTATAGAAAAAGAAGGAGGTAAAATATTCATGGGGAATTTTTATAAAGGCAAAGATGCCGATGCAGATTTGATAATAGATTCATCAGGATATTTAACTTTTAGCAGAATTTACGCTAAAGAGATTTACAAAAGGGAGTATAGATTGATACCTGTAATAAGGGATTATGCAGAAGCTAAAGATCTTTTAGAAGAAGGATATCTATTAATAGATCTTCTTGATAGAGGATACTTTTGGATCTTCCCTTACGGTAAGGAATATTATAACGTCGGTATAGGAGGATTATACGATGGAGAAACTTTAAAAAGAATCTATGAAAAGAAAATAAAGTATTTTGGACTAAAAATAGTTAAAAATACAAGGCAAGGAGCAAGCGTCTCCATAGGAGGATTATTAAGTCAAAGAGCTTTTGGTAAATATTATATTATTGGAGAAGCTGCAGGGTATGTTATGCCTACCACTGGTGAAGGAATAAGATTTTCTATTTTCTCTGCTTATGAATTCTTTCATCCTGAAGAAAACTACGTAAAAATCTTATCTAAAAGAATAAAATTTAACGCAAAACTATTAAGACTAGCCATAGACATAAATCAAAGGTTAAAATCCAAACTTATAGCAAAAGCTCCTGAAGATTTAATATTAGTTTTTTTAGGTGAGCAGAATGTTAATATTCAAAAAATACTTTCATTTTTAAGAACCTTAGTTAAAGAAATTTCAATAAAAGATGTACAGAATACTTTATTTGCTCTTTACGATTTTCTATTAAATGAAAGAGTAGATTTAAAGGAGAATAAAATAATGAACGCCCTGGCCGGGATTTGAACCCGGGCCTCAAGGGTGACAGCCTCACATTCTAACCGGGCTAAACTACCAGGGCATCTAATTACATTATTATAAATAAGGAAAATAAAAATTTTAAGTCCTTCCAGTTTTGTTATTCATATTTTATAGAACAAGATAAAATTGCATATAATAATCAAGGATTCTTATGGTGAAAAAATCAGTTAGATTTAAAATTAGTAAATTATAAAAATAGTGTTGGATAAGCTTTTATTTTTTTGCTTTTAATAAAAATATAGTATGCCCCAGTAGCTTAGCCAGGATATAGCGCTGGCCTTCTAAGCCAGAGGTCACGGGTTCAAATCCCGTCTGGGGCGTAAAATAATTAGATAAACAAACATATCTCGGTTTCCTAAATTGTTAAGTATGTTTATCTGTTCATAATATTTAATTTACTGAAACTTTCAGAAGATTCATCTTTTTAGAGTCCTCTTGAATAATCTTAATGTGTTTTTCTAAATGCTTTTACTAAAAAATTGCATAATCTAAATTTCATCTCATCCTAAACATCAAGACTTTAGTTTGTTTAAATTACTTGAAAAATTTAAGCCAAGTAAAATCCTAATTTAAATGGCAACGCACTTTCCATTTTTCTCATTGGATCATAAATATTTTCATCTGTTTCTTTAAATAATGTACATGAATATCCTTCTCTGCTAAATATTTTTATTAAGCTTTCAGCGACCTTTAAATCAACTTCCTTAGCTTTATTAATAGCATTTCTTAATGTTTCGTTTATTCCAAAATAATGTTCAAGTATTTCGTTTATAGTTTTAGTCAATTGTGATTTATCTTTTATTACATCGAAGTATTTTTTGATCAATGTATCAAAGATATCCTTTCTCTTTTTACCTACCTTAATCATCTCATCTACATCCTTAATTATAGAATATTTGATTTCCCTAGGAAGATAAATATATATTCTTGTTGCTTCTTTTTTCCTTTCAAGCAATCTTTTTGCATCTTCATACATCTTTATTACCATTTCCTCTTTTGCTTCCTCAATTACATCGATATATTCAATCTTCGCTTCTGGCCATGTAGAAGTCGAAACAAAATTTTTATTACCCATCATTTCCCATAATTCTTCGCATATATGCGGTATAAATATTGATAATATAATTAACCAATCCTTAATTATGTTTTTAAGGAATATTGGGTTAGGATTATCAGTTCTTGAAACATACCATTTGATATCAGACCATATCTCATAAAATGCTAGATTTGCTGCACTTCTTATTTTTAATTCCTCCAATAATTCCTCAATTTTAATTATCTTTCTATAAAAAACGCTCCTTAACCAATTATCCATTTCAGTTTTTCTTTCAATATTCTCCATTTCTATGATTTTATATACGAAGTTAAAGAATGAAGATAAGTGGCTTTGAACTTTTTCAACGTTAGACCATTTCCATTCACAATCATTCATATCCTCTGCACTCAAGGCTAAGAATAACCTAACAGTATCGGCCCCGAACTTTTCCACAGCTTCTTCTATAGTAACAACTATTCCTCTAGATTTTGAAAGCTTTTGTCCTTCAATGTTTACAAGTCCATTTACACCTATCATTCTAGGCCAAAATTCCTCAGGAAAGATCGCTACGTGATGAAAGATATAGAACGTAAGATGATTAGGTAATAATTCTTTGGCTGAAACACGTAAATCAACTGGATACCAATAAAGAAATTCTTCCCTTATTTTTCTTAACAAATCTCTATTGACTTTACATATTCTTTCTATTTCATCTTCGTTTCCTTTCCCAAGAAATACGTAATCGAAGAAATCATCCTTTAAGTTTTCATAATTCAGAAATCCTTGATTAACATATTTGCTAATTATATAGAAACACATATAAATTGTGGAATCACTTAATGTTTCAACTATCCAATTTTCATCCCAAGGTAACGGAGTTCCTAAACCTGATTTTCTTGCACAAGCTTTATCATCTAACCATTTTATTGTTTCAATAAACCAACTTCTTGCTTCTTCTGGAAAAATTTTCATTTTAGATAAGGCTTTAAGTGCTTTTTCTTTCCATTCTTGAGCTGAATATTTTAAAAACCATTGATCTTTAAATATGGAAACTATACATCTAGTTCCGCATCTGCATACAACGGGATATAATAAGTCCCAGATTTGTTCAAGCATTCCCAAGTTTTTTAAATATTGGATTATTTTTTCTTTTGCTTCCTTCACCTTCATCCCAGAGAAATTTAAGCAATTATCCTTCATTATACCTTTATTAAATTCTTCTAAATAGACTTCTTTTGAAGCTTCTTCAAGTTTAGGATCTTTTATAGAATTAATTTTCATTTTTTCTACAACGTATATTGCAGGATGTTCACCATAACCTTCAAGGTTAATTATAGATATTGGTTCTATATTTTTTATCTCTTCATGATTTAAATTAAATTTTTCTAAAATTTCTTTATTTTCTTTTATAAATTTTAAACCCATCCAATCATAAGGTGCATGTGAAGGGACGCTATAAACAATTCCTGTGCCTAGGTATGGATCGATAAAAAATGCAGGCAAGATTAATATTTTTCTTTTTACTAAAGGAGCTTCAGCGTATTTTCCTATAATTTTTTCTCCTTTGAATTTTTCTAAAATTTCAAAATTATAATCTTGATTTTCCAACTTTTGTAATGTATATTCATTTACTATCCATTTTTCATTCCCTAATTTTATTTTAACATAAGTATCATCAGGGTTTATCCAAATATTGGTTACACCGAATATCGTTTCAGGTCTTAGAGTTGCTGCTACTAAATATGAATCTTCAAATTTAAATTTTATCAGATTCATTTGCTCAGCAGATACACCTTCTCCAATTAATCTATCATGGTCTCCTGTGGGAGATTTATCCTTTGGGCACCAAACGACTGGATGGCTTCCTTTTACAACGAAACCTAAACTTCTTAATTTATTATATTGCCATCTTATAAATGCACTATATTCTTTATGGTAAGAAGTTGTATGAAATTCCCTTCTCCAATCGATTGAATATCCCAATCTTTTTATAATTCTTCTTGAAACTTCTGTAAAATATTTAGCCATATAAAGTGGATCGGTAAATTTTTTAACTTCATCTAAAGGAACTTTAGAAGTTTTATGGATCATTTTAATTAACATTTCATCTCCTGCAGCTATTCTTTTAGCTGCTCCTGCTATAGGTTCTCCTGTCCAATGCCATGCCCAAGGAAATAATACATTGTATCCCTTGAGTCTCTTATATCTTGCAAATATTTCACATCTTAAAGAAGTGAATGCGTGACCTACATGTAAAGGTCCATCCATATAGGGATAGGGAAAAGTTACAAATACTTTTGGTTTATTTTTTATAGGTTCGCTTTCAAAGATTTTGCTTTCAGCCCATCTTTCTTGCCATTTTTCTTCTATTTGCTTAAAGTTAATTCCAGACAAACCCACCTCTTGAATTAATATAATATAGATATTTAAACTTAATTTATTTTGCTATTAACTAAAATATGTTTTAAATATTCTTCAATACTAGAGAATGCAGGTTTTGTCTTTTCAAATATTCCTCCACCACCTTGAGCAAAATCTTCCCTCCCTCCACCTCCACCTCCTGTAATTTTAATTAAAATATTTATTAGTTCATTAGCTTTAACTCCTAACTTTATTGCTTCTTCTCCTGTCATTATAACAAAAATCGGCTTGTTCAAATTAGAAGCTAATAAAACGACCGAGTTTTTATCCTTCTTTATTATGTTTTCTCCTAAAGCGATTAAATCATCGCTGTTTAAATTAATGAAAATACCTTCATATAGGTTTACCGGACCTACTTTTATTTTAGCATTTCTTAAATTTTCACTTAAAATTTGTGCTAATATCCCCCTTAATCTTTCCACTTCTTTCCTTTCGGTTTTTAATTCTTTAATGAGTTTCAAAGTAGCTTCCACTATTTTTTCTTTAGGTACATTTAAGTTAGCAGACAAAAATTTAAGGTTCTCATCTATCTTCTTAAATTCGCTTAAAGTTATATCTCCAGCTGTGTATATGAATCTTTCCACACCGTCTTGAATTCTTTCTACTTTGATTATTTTAATTAATCCTATTTCTCCTGTTCTACCTACATGTGTTCCTCCGCAAGCTTGATGGTCATAATCTCCTATACTTACTACTCTTATAACTTTTCCACCCATAACACCTCCTTGATAAAGGGTATATCCGAACTTAGCTTCAGCCTTATCTCTTTCAATAAAAAATGCCTTTACAGGAATATTTTGAAGAACAATTTCGTTAGCTAACTTTTCAATTTTTTCAATTTCTTCATCGGTTATTTTTTTATAATGTGTAACGTCTAGTCTTGCTTTACTTTCTTCTTTATTAGCTCCAGCTTGCCATATGTGATCTCCTAATATTTTTCTTATCGAATATAAAAGTGTATGAGTAGCAGTATGATGTCTCATTATCCTAATTCTTCTATCCCAGTTTATCTTACCTATCACTTCTTTANCAATTAAGGATTCATCTATTTCTTCTACTTCGTGTAATACAACATCATTTATCTTATATACAGATTTAACATCATATCTTTTTCCATCAATAATTAATACCCCCGTATCGTAAACTTGTCCTCCTCCCTCGGGATAAAAGGCGGTTTGATCAAGTATTATCCATTTGGGTTTTATTATATGTATTATCTTAGCTGTGAATTCCTTTAAATAACTATCTTCATAGAAAAGTAAACGAGTGGGTTTTATATTATTAACTTCTGGTAGATCTAATTTAGGTTTTTCTTTTTGAACTCTTTCATGTTTTTCTACGACTTTAGAAAAGAAATCGTAAGGATATTCTATAAATACTCCTTGTTTATTAGCCTCTTGGATAATAAAATCTGGATGGATTCCTTGTGAATCATAAAGGTCAACGAATAATTCCGTATTTATTTTTATTTTTCCTTTTTTAACGTTTTCTATTATAGAAGATATTATCGGGTAAGCCTTGCTTAAAGTTTCTTCATATTTCTGAATTTCAAGTTCTATTATTTCTTTTATCCTTTCTCTAGAATCCCAAATTCTTTTGAATCTATGACTCCATAATTTAATTTGGGCTTCGATTAGTTCCTTAAAATCAATATTCAAACTTAGAGCCTTAATGAATCTTAAGGCTCTTCTGGTAATTAGTCTTCCTAAATACCCTTCACCGGTATTCGAAGGAACCAAACCATCAGCCAACATAAAAACTAAACATTTAGAATGATCCAATAAAGTATAAGCAGCCTCAATTCTATTTATAATATCATCTATTTCATTTTTGCTAACCCCCAATTTTTTCGCAATTTTTTCGTTTATATTACTTTTTTCCTTTAAAGTTTTTTCTGTAATAAAGATTGAATTCTTTGCGTATTCTTTTACTATTTCGTTAATAAATTTAGAGTTAAGATTCAATCTATTAAATATCCAGTTAATTAAATCACCGTAAATTGAATGGAATGCTGAAGGCTTTTTACTAAGATACCAACAATACCTTTCTAAGCCGTAACCAGTATCTACGATATATATTGGCATAGGTATATATTCTCCGTTACTCACTTTATATGACATAAATACTAACGTTGCAATTTCCAATCCTTTAGAAGCAACTTCGAAACAAGGACCTGCATTTCCTCCACCTTCCCAAACATCTTCAATATACGTAACTTCGTATGGGTCTATTTTAAATATTTCAGTATTTAATTCATGACAATATCTTACTGTTTCATCTTTCCAGTATATTTTCTTATTTGGATAATTAAAAGCATGATGAGCCATCATTTCAAATATTGTAAGGTGTCTTCCTGCAGTTAATCCTATTAAATCCAAATCCTTTAATCTAATACAAGGTTGAGAAAAAACCAGCGGATTTGCTGGAGGATCGATTATACCGTTTGTAACAAAGGGTTGAAAAACGGCTATACTGGCTATTGTTAAATATATATCATCCCTCCATCTTGCTAATACTGGTCTTGGTTCAATAATTTTATGGTTTCTTTTTTCAAAAAAGATCAAAAATTTCTCCCTTATTTCATCTATTTGTATATCTTTCTCTTTTTCTTCTAAAAAAGAATAATTTACACAAGGTGAACTTTTGCAATATTCGGTTTCTTTATCTAAGGTCCAAAAATATCTTTGGCAAGATTTACATCTCTTTCTTACAAAATTATTTTCTCTAAAAAAATTTAGATCATATTCCTTTTCATTATTGATCATAAAGTTTTTATCCGAATAATGAAGCTAATCCTGTTGCTAATTCTTCCTCAGAGACTTTCTCCTCTTTCTCCTCCTTCTCCTCCTTCTTCTCTTCCTTTGTTACAGCTGGAGTAGCAGCAGGTGTTGCTGTAACTGGTGCAACCGTAACAGGTGCTGCAGTCTTAATAGCTTCTTCAATGTTGATTTCCTTTAAAGCTACAGCGTACATTCTTATTCTATTAATATCGTAATCGGCTCCTATTGCTTTAAAAATTTTCTCTAAATTTTCCTCGTTTATCTCCTTTTTAGTATAGTACAGTAATAATCCTGCGTAAACGTATTCCATAATTAATTATTTGAATTATTGTCTTTATATATTTTCTTTTATTCAAATTAGCTTAATCCTTTAGATTTTAGTATTTCATGAATGATTTGTGCATTTGTATAAGCTTTACTAATTGAATATTTTAATACTTCTTTGTCAGGAATAACTAAATTTTGTAGTATTTTAATAGCATTATTATGAGCTTGTGCGATTATCAATGGTAGAACTTCTTTTATAGGCAATGCTGCATTAAGTGAAAGATTCAGAGCTGCTTGTTGAGCTTTTTCCAAATCTTTTTTGATTTGATTTAAATCTACGTAAATATTTTCGATTATACTTTTTCCATCAAAACAATACTTTAATTTTAATGTTACTGAAATAGGTTTAATTCCAAGTAGATTTAATAATTCGACTACTTCGTTGGAAATTTTATCACCTTTTTTAGCCACGACTGTATCCTTTGTTATTGTTATCGCTCCTTCTTCAACTTTTGTAGGTATTTTAAGTTTACTGAATTTACTCATAACCGGTCCTGGAGCTATTCCAGTATTTCCTGCGGGAACAATTATATCTTCTTCTGCTATATCACCAGGTTTAGCTTCGGTCTTAATTTTATTTTTTTCAAGTTGTAAATAAACTTCATAAGGGTTAATGTTTGAAAATATGTAAATATTTTGATTTTTAAGGTAAGGCTTCAATTTTTCAGCTATTTTATCTCCATAAACTTTTTTTAAGGCAACTTTTAAAAGAGAATTTTTAATAACTTTTAATTTTAAAGTATTATAAAATTTTTTACGTAATTCTTGTAAATCTCCACTTTTAATTTTAAACAAATCAGCTATTATTAGATATTTATAATTTTTCAAATAATCAATTACTTCATTTATTAGTTTTTCTTTTCTTTCTCTTGAAGCCTTTTTTATCGCTATATATTTTGACATATTATCTTAACCTGATAGGTTTACCCATTGTTTTCTTAATATATATAGCTTTAATTCTTCCCTTTCCTTCTATTAACTTTTCTATTTCATTAATCACTGTAAGAGCATTTTCACTTATAGCTTCGGTTGGCATATCTTCAGTTCCAATTCCGCATGATATAACTGGCTGATTTTTCACTCTTATTCTTATACTTTGTTTTAATTTACTTATTGTGCTTTTAACATCTACGTTAGGAGGTATAATTTCAGGCAATTTACCTCTTGAACCTAAATATGGTCCTAATAATTTTCCAACAAGTGGCATCAAATCTGGTTGTACTAAGAAGAAGTCATACTTCCTTGCTATTTTCTTTAATTCTCTTTTATTTCCTTGTAGCTTTTCAATGTCGCTTTTTCTTAGTATTAAATCGGCTCCTCCTTCCTTTGCTTTTTCAGCTATTGCAAGTTCACCTATTACACAAATTCTTTTTTCTTTACTGGATTTATTTGGTAGAGTTATTATTTTATTTAGTTTGCTTCCTTCCTTCTTAACATCCAAATTTTCTATATGAACTATTAGATCTACCGTTTGAATAAAATTCTTCTTATCTTCATTTTTTATCTTATCAATAAGCCCATTTATTTCTTTTATCGTTAAAACCTTTTTTTCAGCTAAAGCCATTTTTAATCTTCTTTTAATAAATCATCATATAAACCTTTATCTATTTCTTTTTGTACCTGTCTTGGATCTTTACCATCTACAGTAACTCCGAAACTCACGCATGTGCCTAAAATTTCTTTTACTGCAGATTTTAAAGATTTGGCAAGTAAATCTTTTTTCTTAATTTTTGCAATTTTGATCACTTGTTGAAGAGTTAAATTACCTGCTTTTTGTTTTAATGGGGAAGAAGACCCTTTTTCGGCTTTCAATTCTTTCAAAATTAACGCTCCCGTCGAAGGTGTTCCTACTTCAATATCCACCACTTCTTTTGTTTCTAAATTTACTTTAACTACAACTGGCACTCTCATTCCTGCAAAGTCTTTTGTAAGAGAATTTATCTTATTAACAACATCCATAACATTTATTCCCAGAGGTGTCAATGAAGGTCCTATCGGGGGTCCTCCTGTAGCTTTTCCTCCTTCAATATCAAATTTAAAGGATTTTACCTGTGGCATGCTTCAATTATTTCTTTATTACTTTTACGTAATCTGCTGAAAGTTGTATAGTTAAAGGGGTTACCGCATCCTTTAAAATGACTGTTACTTCATTTTTTGATCTATCAATACTTACTATTTCTCCAGTATATCCTTTGAAAGGACCCCACATTATTTCAACTTCGTACCCAACTTCTAATTCTACAGGTTTAGCCTTAGGTAATATTAAATGTTCTATATCCTTTATATCCGTCACACCTCTAACATAACCTCTAACATGTTTTAAACCGTAAAATAAAGGAAGAGGATCAGCTGGGTTATCAGCCTCAACTAAAATATATGATTTTATTTCATCTAGGACTAATTCAGATACAACTGAAGTTTTTTCTTTCATACTATTATATCTTTCGCTTGCTATTAAGGCTATTTCTTTTTCGTGTCCAGCAGAAACTTTAATAGCATATAATTTTTTCTTTATTTGTTTACCACTTTCCTTTCCTTCTTCCATAATAAAATATTATAAGTACGACCATAATTATAAGTGTAATTATAAATATGGTTATTTGTGCAGCTACACTACTAGTTGCAGGATTAAACCTCAAAGTTTCTAAAGTTATGGATATAATCTGTATAGTAAAAGCGTAAGTCCCTATAATTGAAAGTCCAACTAGCACGATTTTAAAAAGTAACCAAAATTCATCTCTCGTAGGTTTAGAAGATAAAGCTAAAAGATTTCTCAATGTATTCATCATGGATTTTATTCTATTTGACATACAATTTTTTATTTAAAATAAACTTATTAATATGGCTTTGCTTACATGTAACCTATTTTCTGCCTGTTCAAATACCAAAGATCTTTCTCCATAAACAACTTCAGGTGTCACTTCTTCTCCTAAATGCCAAGGACCACAATGCATAAAATATGCTTTCTTAGCCATTTCCATAACTTTTTGGTTTACTTGATAAGGCTTAAGAATTGATAATCTTTCTTCCCTTTCTTTCTCCATTCCCATCGATACAAAAACATCTGTATATATTATATCTGCATCTTTGATTCCTTCTTCAATATTTTCTGTTATATTAATTTTACAGTTGGTTTTGTTAGCTATTTCGTAACTTTTTCTCAATATTTCAGATGCAGGTTGATATTTTTTAGGAGCTATAATGTTTATATTTAACCCTATAATTGCGCAACCAAATAAAAGACTATTGGCTATATTGTTTGCTCCGTCCCCTATATAAGCTATTGTAATATTTTCTAATCTACCAAATTTTTCATATATAGTATAGAAATCAGCTAAAATTTGACATGGATGTTCTAAGTCGCTTAAAGCGTTAATTACTGGTCCTTCAAAATTCTCCGCAAATTCATTAAGTATTTCATGTTCATAAACCCTCAATACAGCTCCATCCAAATATTTATTTAATACCTTTGCAGTATCTCTTATTAATTCCCCTCTTATGAGTTGTAGCTCATTCCAACCGAAATAATAGGGAATACCTCCTAGTTCTTGTATTGCTACTGTAAAGGATACTCTCGTTCTTGTTGACGGTTTTTGAAAAATTAAACCTATTTTCTTATTTTTAAGGTAGTTTATTTCCTTAGCTCCTAAATAATACAATTCTTTTAGTAAAGAAGTTAAATGGATTATGCTATTTATCTGATCTTTGTTCAAATCAAGCATAGATAGCAAATCTTTTCCTTTAGGTTCAAACACTTTCTTATACTTCATGATACATTAAAAGAAAATTTACCTTAAATAGTTTTTGAAAGACAAAACGATAAGAAAGTCTAATTTATTCTTCATTTTATAAATTTAATTTGGTTTTACGCTGAATTCCTCCCGCCTTGAAATGCGAGGTTCCTCTCATCGATTCGTGGTTACATCTCTTATTTGAGGAGTAGTCAAGAGGCTAAGAGAATCCCTCTTATTTAAAGTTTCGTATGTTGTTTATTGAGAGGTTGTTTCATTCTGAGTGAGCAATCTTCATAGCGATCGTTGTTCTGATTGCTTGATCATCTCTTATTTGAAGAAAATTATTAAAAAGGATCTTAAAGCTTATTCCTGTTATGAAGGATAAAGCTTTAGTTTACGGTAAATATTTTAAAACCTTTTTTAATTATAAAAATTTATTAATTTATAAAGTGGAGAAGAAGAAAACACATATAGAGCTCGGTCAAGAATTAGGAATATATACTATATCTGAAGAGGCAGGTTCAGGTTTACCGTTATTTAAAAGTAGAGGATTTATAATAAGAGAGGAATTAATTCGATTAATAAGGGAGAAGAATAAGCAATTCGGTTACCAGGAAGTTTGGACACCTCATATATTAAATTTAAAGTTATGGAAACGTTCAGGACATCTTAAAATGTATAAAGATAGAATGTTCATAATAAAGGTTATGGATGAAAAATACGCTGTAAAACCTATGAATTGTCCTGGTCATTGCTTAATATACAAAAGTGAAATTAGAAGTTACAAAGACTTGCCTGTAAGAATTTCTGAATTTGGAACAGTTTATAGGAATGAACAATCTGGTGAATTGCTAGGTCTTGTAAGGGTTAGAGCTATAACTCAAGATGACGGGCATTTATTTGTTAGAGAAGATCAAATAGAAGATGAAGTAACAAATATTTTAAAAACAATTATAGAAATATTAAACTTATTTGAATTAAAAGATTTTAAAATTAAACTTTCAACTATGCCCGATGAGCACATAGGCAGCATTAAAGTATGGGATAAAGCAACTAAGGCCCTTAAAAAATGTCTGGAAAAACTAAATTTGGAGTATGAAGTTAAGGAAAAAGAAGGAGCATTTTATGGTCCAAAAATAGATGTAGATGCTAAAGACTCGTTAGGCAGATATTGGCAGCTTTCAACTATTCAGTTAGATTTTAATATGCCTAGGAGGTTTAAGTTGGAATATATAGATAAAGATGGAAAGAAAAAGACTCCAATAATGATACATAGAGCCATATTGGGTTCTTTAGAAAGATTTATTGGAATATTACTTGAACATTATCAAGGTAAATTACCGTTTTGGATTTCTCCAGAACAAATAAGAATTTTACCCGTATCAGAAAAATTTATAGAATATACAAAAGAAATATATAAAAAATTTGAAGAATTTAGAGTCACAATTGATGAGAGCGATTCTACTTTGGAGAAAAAAATATACAATGCTATAAAGATGAAAATTCCCTATATGATAATAGTTGGTCAAAGGGAAATGGAGAGTAAGACTATTACTGTAAGGAATTTCCTCGGTGAGCAGTTTAAAGAAATTAAAGTTGATTATTTTGTTGATCTCTTGAGGAAAAAATATAAGGAAAGAGCTTATATTTAGAATAATTTTTTAAATTCTAAATTTATTGTTTTATAATGACTGAAGTAGCAATAGTAGGAATAGGATGCTACGGTTTTATGCCAAACACAAACTTTATTTCCTTTAGAGAAGGAATGTTTGAAGCTGCAGTTAGAGCCTATAACGATTGCGGTATAGATCCTAGGAAANATGTTGACTCATTTATATCATGTGAAGAAGATTTTTGGGTCGGTATAAGCATATGTAACGAATTTACACCAGATCAATTAGGTGCAGTGTTAAAACCTATAGTTACTGTTGCAAGTGAAAGTTTAATAGGATTGGCTTCTGCATATATGCAAATAAAAACGGGGGTATTTGATGTAGTAGTTGTTGAAAGTCATTCTAAAGCAAGTAATATACTTTCTTATCCAAAAATTTTAGAATTGGCTCTCGATCCTTTATACGAAAGACATCTGGGTGTGCATCCCTACTATTTAGCTTCTTTAGAAGCAAAGTATTATATGAATAAATACGGAATAGATTACTCTTATTTTGCTAAAATTGTGGAAAAAAATAAAAATAACGGTTTATTAAACCCTAGAGGTAATTTTGCTTCAAAAATAAATTATGAGGATATAATAAAGAAGGAAAAAATCTTCGATCCTTTAACTATTTATGATATAGCTAATTTAACTGATGGTTTTATAGTTTTAGTTTTAGCTTCGAAAGAAATTACTGAAAAACTTGATTGTAAACCTATATGGATCAAAGGTATAGGTTACTCTACTGAATCTTCTTCTTTTTTATATAGAGAATTACCTGAGATAAGGTCAGCTTATGATGCTGCTGAAAGAGCATATAAGATGGCTAAAATAACGAATCCCAGAAGACAAATTGATTTTGCGGAAGTAGATGATAGATTTAGCTATAGAGAATTAATGCATATTGAAGCTTTAAAGATTTGTAAAAAAGGTGAAGCATATAAAGATTTGGAAATCGGTAGTTTTAATCGTGAAGGAGATTTCCCTGTTAATGTAAGTGGTGGTTATTTAGCATGTGGTCTTCCTTTGGATGCAGGAGGAATATGGAGGGTTTACGAAACGGTTCTACAGCTAAGAGGAGAAGCAGGGCAAATGCAAATTAAGGATGTAAAAAATGCAGCGATATTAAGTTGGAGAGGAATAAACTCCTCTACCTATGCTGTTGTTGTATTAAGCAATGAAAATTAAAATTGTTTTGTTATTAAATTAAATTATGAAAACAAATATTAATATAAAGAATCGTGTAGCGATCATCGGTGCGGGCATGACTTTGTTTAGAAGAAAACTCAAGGAAACTCCTCAGGAGATTACTTTTGGAGCAGTAAAGATGGCTTTAGAATCTGCGGGATTAGAATCAAAAGATATAGAAGCTGTTGTAATAGGGAGTGCTCCTGATGCTTTCGATGGTATACATGAAAAAGGTGAACATTTAGCTGATGGTGCATTATCNTATTTGAAACCTACAAAAAGAGTTTTTGTAGGAGGTGCAACAGGAGTTATGGCAGCTATAAGTGGATGGTGGCATGTAGCTTCAGGATTATATGATTTAGTTTTAGTAGTTGCTGAAGAAAAAATGAGCAATGCTAGACCTCATCCGCAAGCAGTATTTCTTCATATTTGGGATCCAATTTTAGAAAAACCTCTCAATCCTAATTTAATTTGGATATTTGCTATGGAAATGCACAGGTATATGTATAAATATAACATTAAAAAAGAAGACATTGCACTGGTAACAGTAAAAAATAAGAGGAATGCTTTAGATCATCCTGCTGCTAGAGATGCAGCAAATGTTACGGTAGAAGATGTTTTAAATAGCGAAGTGTTGGTATGGCCTGTTCAGAGATTGGATATAAGTTCAGTCACAGACGGTGCAGCTGCAATAGTACTTGCAAGTGAAAAAATTGCCAGGAAATTTACCGATTCTCCTGTTTGGATAGAAGGTGTAGGTTGGACTTTGGATTCTACTCATTGGACATGTAGAGAATTGGCATATCCTTTGTATTTAGAATACGCTGGAAACATGGCATATAAAATTGCTGGAATAAGTAATCCTAGAAAACAGCTTGATTTTGCTGAAGTATATGATCCATTTAATTATAAAGAGTTACATCATATGGAAGGACTTAAGCTCGCTGATAAAGGTAAAGCTCCAGAATTGACTAGGGAAGGTGTAACCCAAAGAGATGGAGATCTACCTATATGTCCTTCAGGCGGGTTACTAGGAGTAGGTAATCCAATAGCTGCTGCAGGATTAATGAAAGTATGCGAGCTGTTTTGGCAGTTAAGGTATGAAGCGGGTAAAAGGCAGGTAAGAATAAAAAACGGTTATGCTTTAGCCCAAGCTTGGGGAGACCTTATGCAAGTCTCTACTGTAATAATTGCTAAGGGTGGATAAAATGCAGAAGATATATCCAGCTATTCCTGTTTTAAAAGAAGATGAAGGAAAGATCATAGAAATTAGCTATAAACCTGAAGCTAAATATCTTTTATCTGCAGGTCAAGCCATTAGTAGATTTTTAAATGAATTAAAGAATGGTAGGATAATTGGTAGGAAATGCTATGGTTGTAATAGAATTCTTGTCCCTCCTAGAATTTACTGCGAAATTTGTTTTAAAGCTACTGATGAATGGATTTATATTAGAGATATAGGTAAAGTTGTAACAGCTGTAGTCAGTTATATAACTGTTGATGCTAGAAAAGCAGAAAAGCATGAAGTTGTTGGAATAATTGAATTTATCGATGCTCCTGGTCAGGGAATATTTCATAGAATAAACGTAAATCCTGAGAATGTTATCAACAGGAAAATATTCGGTGTAACTGTTAGAGCAGTTTGGAAAAATATCAACGAAAGAAAAGGAGATATAAATGATATTTTATATTTTGAACCTATAGAAGAGATAAAATGAGCTACGAAAAGGAAATTAATTTGGATAAATTGATAAGTTATCCTTCTATTATGGAAACTGAGGAATATAAATACACTACAGGATACTTAAGTGAGCAGTTTTTCTTAAAATTAAAGAATGAAGCACAACTTTATGCTGCATACTGTAAAAATTGCGATTTAATTTTTTTTCCTGTGCGAGGCTTTTGTTTAAAATGTGGTAATGAAGTTAAGGAGTTAAAGAAAATTAAAAATGAAGGAATAGTGGTTAGTTATACTATTGCCAAGATTGATAGCTATGGAAAAGAATTGGAAAAACCAAAAATAATTGCATTAATAAGTTTTGAAAATGTTAAGGGCTACCTTATTCATTTTTTAGATGAAATTCAATATGATAAATTACGGATAGGTTTAAAGGTTATTCCGGTATTTAAAGAATATAATGAAAGAAATGGCTCCCTAACTGATATCAAGTATTTTAAGCCCGCTGAAAATTAACAATAACTTTATTTTTTATTTACTTCTTTTTATTACAGTTATTTTTCCGCTTTTTGCAACGTTTATATTAAGCTGTCCTTTAAATTCAGTTATAAATCCTCCTTCAATTTTAATTATATCTCCTACATTAACTTTATCAATCTGATCCCTCCATAAAGTTAAATTAATTCTACCTGTATCATCTTCGACAATTGCATTACTAACTCTTGTTTCTCCGTATTTTGTTTGTACAATTCTTTCGTTTTCTTTAGAAATTACTTTTAATGTAGCTGATATATTATTCATACCTTTTTTCATATCTTTAACTTTTATTTCAGGCATTTTGCTTAATCACTCATAGTTTTTCTTATTTAAAAATTTTTTTAAAAATAATTTTTTGAGAAAATATAATAATGATATGGAGATTAAAATACCTGAATATAAAATAGTAGATAATGTTAAATTAGAAAGTAAAACTACTTCTTTAATAATTGTAGACATGCAAAATGATTTTGTACATCCTCAAGGAAAACTTTTTGTACCTTCAGCACCTAAGTCAATACCTTATATTAAAAGTTTAATTCAAAAAGCTAGAAATAAAGGGGTTTTGATAATTTACACGCAAGATTGGCATATGAAAAACGATCCAGAATTTTCAATTTGGGGCGAACATGCTATACAAGGAACTTGGGGTGCAGAAATAGTTGAAGAACTAAAACCTGAACCTAATGACATTTTGGTAAAAAAACTCCGTTATGATGCATTTTATGGAACTTCGTTAGATCATGTATTGAGGCTACATAATATTAGAAATATCGTAATCACCGGTACTGTTGCTAATATATGCGTTCTACATACAGCAGGTAGCGCTGCATTAAGATGGTATAAAGTTATCTTACCTATAGATGCAACATCAGCTTTAACAGAATTTGATTTATATTCAACAATAAGGCAAATTGATTTTCTTTATAAAGGAATAATAACAAAAAGTGAATATATAGAATTTATTTAAATGGTAGTAGACGTACATGTTCATCCTCCTACAGAAGAATTCGTAAAAGCTTTAGGTCCACTTTTTGATCCTACACTTAAGTATTTTAGGGCGGTTTTTAAAGTTAAAAATTTTAAAGAGTTTGCGGAAGATTTAAGATCTCAAGGAATAACCAAGGCATTTTTATTACCTTTATCCTCTTCAATAGCTGGTTTAGGAAGAATATCCAATCAACATATTGCAGAAATCTGTAACTCTGATCCAGATTTATTTATCGGTTTTGCTTCATTTGATTTAAATAAAGATTTCGAAAAAGAGATAAAGTACGCTTTAAATAATCTTGGATTAAAGGGAATAAAAATTCATCCCCAACTTCAATTGATAAAACCTGATGATGAAAAATTGAGCAAAATATTCGAAATTGCCAATGAGAATCGTTTACTTTGTGTTATTCATACAGGAATTACTGGAATAGGTGCTGGTATCAAAGGCGGAGGCGGCCTTCCTTTGGAATTGGGAAGGCCTATTTACGTTGATAATTTAGCTATAAAATATCCTGATGTAAATTTTATTTTGGCTCATTTTGGCTGGCCATGGTATGAAGAGGCATTGGCGGTAGCATACCATAAAGGTAACGTTTTCATAGACATCAGCGGATGGTCTCCTAAGTACATTCCCCAAATTGTACTTAAATACATGGATAGCTTACTGCAGGACAAATTTCTTTTTGGGAGCGATTATCCTATGTTACAGCCGTCTAGAATTATAAATGAACTAAAAAGTTTAAATCTTAAGAACGAAACATTAAATAAAATTTTATATGAAAATGCAAAGAAAATTATTAAAGGGATATAGTTCTTTTTGAGAAGTTATTAATAATTATTTATTTTTTTATATAATGTAAAACATTTAAAAATATGAATAGCTTAGTAACTTATACTTTAAAGACCGCTGTGATAACTACCGCTATTTTTGCTGACCGGCTTAGAAAGTTGGCTCTAGTAGAATGAAAGATGTTCCTAGAGATGTTATTTTAAGAGACGTAGCTGATTTTAACAAAAACTTATATAGCTATTTAGTTGAAGAGCTAAAACTATCTAAAAGTGATCTAATAAGAATCACTGTTGAAGTAAGTTATGATAAGGAGCAAAATAAACTAATTTTTTCTAAACCAAAAATTGATAAGTATGTTCCAGAAGAAGAAATTAGAGCCTTTTATGAAAGAATGGTAGAAGAGTATAAAAATAAAATTACTGAATTAAATGTTAAAATTAGACCAACTTAAAAAAGAATATGAAGAAATCATTTCTAATTTAAAAAAAGATAAAGAAGATTTAAAAATATATTATGAAAATAAATTAAAGGAATATGAAGAAGAAATTAATAAAAATAAAAATGAAATATTAAAATATAAAGAAATAATTGAAAAATATAAAAAAGAAATAACAAGTTATATTGAAAATATTAATCAATTAAATGAAAATTTAAAAAGATCTCTGTCTATTTAATTTTTTTATTTTTTATTGTTACTGCAAAAAGATTATTTGCTGAAGTTACAGCTTTACATTCGATTTCTACACCTAATTTTTCCTTTACTATTTTTTTAAATGTTTCTATATTCTGAGGACCCAAAGGTATCATAAGTTTTACATGAGGTTTACTTATCATAGCCATTTCTACTCTTTTAACATATTTATCGATAATTTGTATTAGTTCTTCATCAGAAACTTTAATTCTTCTTGCTGTCAGGTCGGATCTTTTTTCCAATTCCATTATTTTTCTCTAAATAATCTGATATATGAAAATTTCCCTTAAATATATTTATATATGACATATTTAAATCTTGAGGAAGTAAGGAGAGCAAAAGAAAGAATTAAAAATTTTATCATTGAAACGCCTCTTTTTAAATCGGAATTTTTTTCAGAAAAATTTGGTTATAACGTATATTTCAAATGTGATTTTTTGCAAAAGGTAGGCTCTTTTAAAATACGTGGTGTATCTAACAAAGTTATGAGTGAAATAGAAAAAGGAACAAAAATTAAAACATTGGTAACAGCATCTAGTGGAAACCATGGAATAGCTGTAGCTTATTTTGCTAAGATTTTAGGTTTAAAATCCGTAGTTTTCGTTCCCAAAATAGGAACCAAATATAAAATAAATTTAATGAAATTTTTTGGAGCAGAAATTATAAGAAAGGGAAAATATTCTGATGATGCAACAAAGTATGCTATAGAATATTCCCAACGTAATGATGCTTCATTCATTCATTCCTATGATGATTTAAAAGTTATAGAAGGACAAGCTACTTTAGGATTGGAGATTTATGAGCAATTCAAAGATATAGACTACGTAGTAGTTCCTGTAGGAGGTGGCGGGTTGATTGCAGGAATATCTTTTGTTTTAAAGAATTTAAATAAGAAAATAAAAATAATTGGGGTACAATCCAAAAATGCTCCTTCTGTTTATCTTGCTTTAAAAAAGAATAAAATAATTAAAATAAATAAAGCAAAAACAATTGCAGAAGGTATAGCTGTAAGAACTGTTGGTAATTATGCCTTTGATCTAATTAAAAATTATGTTGACAAGATAGAATTGGTATCAGAATCCAATATTATCAAAGCAACTTTAGATCTATTTAAAAAAGAAAGACTTTTATTGGAACCAACAGGAGCTTCAGCATTTGCTTATCTTTATAATAGTAAAATAGAAAAAAATAGCAATGTTGTGGTGATATTGACGGGGAGGAATGTTTCTAATGAATTCTTAGTGTCTAAAATTCTAAAGAGTTACAAAGATTGAAAGTCTTGCTCTTAGAGTGGAAGATTTACTCGTAAGGTTTAAGTACATGGATTTCTACTTCTTTGGGAGCATTATTCTTAAAATAAATTGCATCTTCTTCTGATCCAACTATGGTACCATAATGCATTGGTATAGCTATTTTAGGTTTAATATCCTTTAGAGCTTGAACAGCTTCTTCTCTTGTCATAACATAAGTACCGCTTACAGGTAACAAAGCTATTGTTGGGTTTAGGTCTCTTATTTCAGGTATATTATCTGTATCGCCTGCATGATATATTGATACTTCACCTAAATATAATACATAACCTACTTTATTATCTTCCTTTGGATGAAAGACTTGACCAGGACTTCTAAACTTATTTATATTATATGCTCTTACAGCCTTTACTTTAATATCATCTATCACTATTTCATCGCCGGGATTCACGTAGTATTTTTTATTGGGTTTAAACTTATCTATTTCGCTTTTGCATTCATGAGGGGCTACAAAAATAGTATTATCTGTGGCTATTTTCTTTATATCTTCGGGACTTAAATGATCAAAATGGTTATGGGTTATTAATATTATACTTGCATCTTTTTCATGCTTCTTTAATTTATAAGGATCTATGTATATTATTTTATCTGCGTATTTAATTTTAAACGAGTCATGTCCCAACCATGTTATACTAATTCCTTTGTATTCAAATGGCATAATTAAATAATATTTTTAAAAAGTATTAAATTATCGCAAGTTGTCTCAGTTCATTTATTGCATTTTTAATTATCTCAGCTCCTTTATAAAATCTTAATTTTTCTTCTTCATTTAAATTAAGTTCAAAAATTTTCTCTATTCCTTTTTTTCCGATTACTGCTGGTACACCTATACATAAGTCGTTTAAACCATACTCTCCATTTAGATAAGCTGAAACGGGAATTATTTCTTTTGTATCTTTTACTATAGCCTCTATTAAACTAGCTATACAACTGACAGGTGCGAAAACCGTTGCTCCTTTTAAAGCTATCACTTCTGCAGCTATTTTTCTTGTAGCTTCTTCTGCTTCTTTAATTTTTTCCAATGATAATAAATCGCTAACCCTGATTCCTCCAACATACGAAAACCTTGCTAATGGTAACATATTTTCTCCGTGTTCTCCTATAACTAAGGCTTTTACAGAATTTCTTGAAACATTGAATATATTAGCTAATATTTCTCTATATCTTGCAGAATCCAATTGTCCTCCCATCCCTATTACTCTTTCCTTAGGAAATCCTGTAATTTTATATGTTATATAAGTCATAACGTCCATTGGATTTGTTACTGTTATAACTATTGAATTGGGGGCATATTTGGCTATTTGTAAGGCTACATCCCTAACTATAGGAGCATTTTGTTTTAACAAATCCAATCGAGTCATTCCTGGTTTTCTTGCAAATCCTGCTGTAATAACTACAATATCTGAATCGCTGATATCTTTATAATCATTTGAACCTTTTACTAACACAGATTTTCCCTTTTCAGATGCCATTTGATTTAAGTCCATTGCTTCCCCTTGAGGTAAATTCTGAATTATATCTATTAGTACAACTTCTTTTGCTAATTCTCTATAAACTATTTCATATCCAGTAAAACTTCCCAGTCTTCCAGAACCTATTATTGAAATTTTTCTTACCGACATTAATGTATTAATATTAAGACTATTATAAAAAATAATCGTAATAAAAATTATATATTTAAATAATTTATAATAAAAATATATTGAATAATATAAAGAAACTATCCATATCTATAACCAATTCCTTTTCCCCATCTTGGATATCTAAATTCTATATTTTCATAAGGGCATATTATATAACAACTACCACATTCTACACAATTATCGTAAGCTACTATTAATCTTTCTTCTTCAAATTTATATACATCAGCAGGACAAACTATTATACATGGTTTTCTTGTACATTTTAAACAAACTGCGTTATCTTTTATAGTTAAATGGGAAATATCATCTCTCTTATATCTTGCAAGAAATAGTTTAGGTTCTACTCTGGAATTTTCTTCGAGTTTCCATAAAGGCAAACTACCTTTCTTTAACGCTGTTTCTTTCATTAAAATATTACACCTCTAATTAATTCAACTAAGTCCTTAATAAGAATTACTGGATTCCTTTTAGAAAATATAGTTTTTTGTATTTTTTTTATTTTTAATTTTCCAGGTTCTTCGTTTACTGAATGCCATATTCTAAAAACATCTCTTATTATTTCAGGATATACGGTAAATAAAGCTTTATTTTTCTCAATTATATGAGGAATTCTTCTGAATTTCTTCAAATCCGCTAATACAAAACTATTTTCCAATAATTTTTTATAATACTTCAACGTATTAGCTGAAAAATCTTTTACCTTATGAGCTAAAATCGCAGTTTTTCCTGCGCATATCCCTGATTCTACTGCATAATCTGTCCCCCTGAATTCTAAAACATTAACGAACATAGCAGCATCTCCAGCTACTAACATACCGTTTGTGTATAATTGAGGTATAGCATCATAACCTCCTTCCGGAATAAGATGGGCTGAGTATTCTTTAAGATTTCCATCTTTAATATAAGGATAAATAGAAGGATGGTTTTTTAATTCTTCTAGAATTTTATTTGGTCTCTTTCCGCTATTAGCTATATCTATAAGTAAAGCCCCAAAACCTAATGATAAACTATCCCTGTTTGTATATAAAAATCCTCCGCCTGTCATACCTCTTAATGGTCCGCCATACATTATACATGCAACTCCTTCATCGATACCTAAATTAAAAGTTTCCTCTATTTTTGTTCTATGAATCTCAATTACTTCTTTGACACCTAAAGCAACTTGATTAGGTTTTCTTCTTTTATAAAGTCCAGCATGTTTGGCCATCAGAGAATTTACTCCATCGGCAGCAATAACTATATTTGCATATACTTCACCTCGGTCAGTTTCAACTCCAATAACTTGGTTATCTTTAATTATCGGTTTTAACGCTGTAGTTCTTGTAATTATTATTGCACCTGCTTCCTCTGCAACTTTTGCATACCACGAATCAAACTTTGCTCTTAAAGCAGTATAACCGCTGGGTTTATCTTTGAAATAATCGTCTCTGAAAATTATTTTTAAACATGAATTCTCGGTTAATAACCAATACTGATATTCTATGACCTTTCTTTCAAGAGGTGCTACTTTTACAAAATTAGGGACAAGTTTTTCAAAAGCATGTCTAAAAATTATTCCTCCGAAAATATTTTTCTCTCCTGGTATGTTCCCTCTTTCTATTACTAATGTATTTAATTTTGCCCTTGCTGTAGTAATAGCAGCGGAAATTCCTGCTGGTCCTGCTCCTACTATGACTACATCAAATTTTTCTGTCATTATTTATTTCTGATTTTCAACTCTTCAGTTAATAATGGCAGAATTTTGAATAAATCTCCTATTATGCCAAAATCTGCTACATTAAATATAGGGGCTTGGGGATCTATGTTTATAGCTACTATAACATCTGAATTTTGCATTCCAACAACATGTTGTATTGCTCCAGAAATTCCTATAGCAAAATAAATTCTTGGTCTTACGGTTAAACCTGTTTGACCTATTTGTACTTCTTTAGGTAGCCATCCTGAATAAACAACTGCTCTTGTAGCTCCTATTTCTGCATTAATTACCTTAGCAAATTCCTGCGCAAGATAGAGATTTTTAGGAGAACCAAACCCTTTTCCTACAGCTACTATTATATTGGCTTCCTCTAATCTTATTTTTTCTCTAGGAATAAACTTTAATAATTCGGTATGTATTTTTTCCTCTGGAACTTTAATTTCCTCCTTAATTACTTCATAGTTGTTATTTTGTATTTTAGGGGGAATTTTAAACACTTTAGGTCTTATAGTAGCCATTTGAGGTTTATGTTTTGGGCATACTATTGTACTCATCTCATTGCCACCAAAATCTGGTCTAGTAGCCAATAATATACCAGTAGCTGGATCTATATCTAGTTGGGTTACATCAGCGACGAGACCCGTTGGTATTAAAGTAGCAGCATATCCAGCTAAATCTCTTCCGTTTTGTGTTCCAGGCATTAATAAAATTTCGGGCTTATATTTTAAACAAAGTTCAGTAAGAACATAAGAATATGGTTCTGTTCTATAATCCTCGTATATTTTATCGTCTACGTAATAGATTTTATCTGCGCCGTATGAAGCACTTTCTTCAATTAAATGTTCAACTTTATATCCTATAATAACTGCTGCGCATTTAACGTTTAAAAGTCTCGATAATCTTCTAGCTTCACCTAACAATTCCCATGAAACTGGGTCAGCTTTACCATAACGATGTTCAACGTAGAACCATACTTCTCCAAATTGTTTAGTTTTATCTAATGCGATAGGCAAAGGTTTAACTTCTTCGTATTTTTCTGCAACTTTTTCTCCAAAGGCATTAATTTTTAATAAATTATCTACAAGCCACTTAACAGCTTCTCTTTCTTTATCTCTACCGTCAAATATTTGACCTTTTTTCCTAGGAGGTGGTGGGAACACTTTTTTAACAAAAGTAGGAGATCCTCTTAAACCTATTTTGTCAGGATCAAGTTTTAAATCATCTTTATTCCATCTAGTTATTTTAGTCTTATATGCTCTGATTATATCTTTTATAGAGGGAATCCTCGGTTTATTTGCTTCNTCAATTATACTAAATGCGGTAGGTATGGTAGCCTTTACCACTTCTTTACCATCATAAACCTTTCTTGTAGCTATTACATATCCCTTTTCTAAGTTTATTTCATCAATGCTGTAAGTATAAGTTATAATTGGTATTCCAAATCTAGCAGCTACACCGGGTCCAGTTTGACCAGTTTCACCATCTATAGCTTGTCTTCCGAAGAAAATGAAAGTAAATGGACCATGTATTTCGCATATTTTCTTTATAGCCATCCATAATGTATAGGAAGTAGCCAAAGTATCGGATCCTGCTAAAGCTCTATCTGAAACATGATAAGCATAATCGGCTCCCATGGCTAAAATTTCTCTTAAACTACTTTCAGCTTGTAGTGGACCCATAGTAACTACTGAAATTATCCCCCCATATTTTTCCTTTATTTTTAAAGCTTCTTCTGTTGCATGAAGATCGGGAGGATTAGTCACGGAAGGAACACCTTCTCTTATTAAGTTATTTGTTTTAGGATCGATTCTCATATCTGTAGAATCAGGAACTTGCTTTATACAAACTACTATATGCATACTAATCAATTAAATATCAGCTAAAAATATTTAATTTTAATAATATTTCATAATGCATAGCTTATTGGTTAAATTGAAAGATTTAGAAAGAGAAAAAAGAAGTGTAATAATTTTAGCTATAGATGATCCTGAGTTTTTTGAAGAAAATTTTTTTAAAAAAATAAAAGATTATGTAATAGGTATAAAAATAGGTCTTCCTATATTTTTAACATTTGGGTTAAAAATTGGCGAAATTTTACAAAAATTCTCAGAAAATTTTGTCTTCATAGCGGATTTAAAAATCGCAGATATTCCCTACATATCTGCTTTAACAGCTAACATGATTAAAAAATTAGGCTTCGATGCTATAATTGCACATGCTTTTGTAGGTGAAGATACAATAGAAGCAATTAAAAAAGAAATTTCTGTAATATGTGTAGTAGCCATGAGTAGCGCTGGCTCTATATTATTAGACCATCATTTTTTAGAATTGTTAAATATGTGTAATAAGTTAAAAGTGGNAGGAATAGTAGCTCCCGCTAATAAATTGGATATTCTTAAAAAAATTAGGGAAAATACCCATCTTAAAATTTTTACACCAGGTATAGGAGTTCAAGGAGGAAGCTATGAATTAGCATTAAAGTATGGAGCAGATTATTTGATCATTGGTAGGTCAATTTTACAAAGCAAAAATCCTATATTGGAATTGGAAAAAATATTAAATAAAATACATGAAGGAGGAAATAATTACTTTATTTAAACATTATGGAATAGTTAAAAAAGGCGAGTTTATACTATCATCTTCAAAAAAAAGTAATATTTACGTGGATCTTAGGTCTGCTTTATCTATACCTGAATTGTATTTAAAAATAATAGAAGAATCTAAAAGCATAATTGAAAAAATTTACTTTGATGCTATAGCTGGAATACCTACCGGAGGTCTTGCATGGGCCTCTTTCTTTGCCTTTTATTTTAAGAAACCTTTGCTATATGTTAGGAAGGATGCAAAAGAATATGGGCTAAAAAAAGAGATTGAAGGAAGTATTAGAGAAAAATCCAAAGTTTTAATAATAGATGATGTATGCACTACTGGGAATAATATTTTATTTGCATGCCAAAAATTAAGAAACAATAATTACTCAGTCGATGAAGCTTTTGTTATAGTAGATAGAAATGAAGGTGGTAGGGAGGTTTTAAAAGAGAATAGTATACGACTTCATTATTTATTTACTTTAGAAGAAATCATAAAAATATTAGATAAGAATAATTGTTAAGATGGGCTGGAAAAATAGGGATGTGATATCCATAGAAGATTTTAGTATAGATGATCTTGAGGTGTTATTTAAGTTAACAGATGAATATTTAGAAAAAGGCCATCCAAACGAATTATTAAAGGGTTATATAATAGGTAATGTTTTTTTAGAGCCAAGTACAAGGACAAGAATAAGTTTTGAAGTAGCAGCTAAAAAACTTGGAGCCGAAGTTGTGAATTTTATCGGTGAATATTCTTCGATAAAAAAAGGCGAAAGTTTATTCGATACATTTAAAATGATGGATATATACACAGATTTAATTATTATTCGAAGTCCTATTGAAGGTACAGCTAGATATGCTTCAGATGTATGTAAAAAACCAGTAATAAATGCAGGTGATGGGATGCTTAATCATCCTACGCAAGCTATGATAGATTTATATACAATTAGAAAAATTCATGGGAGATTAAATAATTTAAAAATAGGTGTCTATGGGGATTTAAGGTATGGTAGGGCTTCAAATTCGTTTATATTAGGTATAGCTAAATATCCCAATAATTTAATTTATGCCATATCTCCTCCTCAATTAAAATTAAGGGAAGAAATTAAAGAAAAATTAAAGGAAATAGGTGCTATTCTATATGAGACGACAAATTTAAATGAAGTAATATCTGAATTAGATGTCTTATATGTAACAAGGATTCAAAAAGAAAGATTTCCAGATCCAGCTGAATATGAAAAAGTAAGAGGATCGTATAAAATAGACCTTAAATCTTTAGAAGGTTCAAAACCTGAGTTAATTATAATGCATCCTTTACCACGGGTNGAAGAGTTAAGTTATGAAGTTGATGTAACGCAAAAACAAGCGTACTTTAAACAGGTAACCTTTGGAATACCTTTAAGAATGGCTTTGCTTTCTTTAATATTAGGTAAGATGTAAAATATGGCTGAAGAAACCGAAATGAAGGTAACTAAGATAAGAAACGGTACAGTAATAGATCATATTCCCAACGGAAGAGCNTTATCTGTGTTAAAATTATTAGGTCTTACAGGAAAAGAAGGATTAACAATAGCTTTGGTTATGAATGTTAAAAGTAAAAAAATAGGAATAAAAGATGTAGTAAAAGTAGAAAACCTTGAATTGGATCCCTCTCTTGTCAGTAGACTAGCTTTAATAGCTCCAAATGCTACAATAAATATTATTCGAGATTATAAAGTATATGAAAAAAGGAAAATAGTTCTTCAAGATGTGGTGGAAAATATTTTAAAATGCACAAATCCTACTTGTATAAGTAGACAATCTAACGAACCTATAGTTTCTAAGTTTAAAGTAATAAGCAAAAATCCTTTGAAATTTCAATGCATGTATTGTAACAGATACTTAATGGAAAACGAAGTAATATTACAAATAACTGAAAGGGGTGGATAGTTTCCAAATAAAAGGTAAAGCTTATGTAAAAGGAGAAATAATAGACTGTTCAATATTAGTAGAAGATGAACGGATAAAGAAGATTTCTAGATTGGATTTTCATAATGTAAAAACTTTAAATATAAATAGCGATCATTTAATTTTACCTGCTTTAATAGATCTACATGTTCATTTTAGGGATTGGAATCAAGAGGAAAAAGAAACCATAGAAACAGGTTCATTGGCAGCTTTGGCAGGAGGTGTTACTACTGTTTTAGATATGCCTAATACCATTCCGCCTATTAATAGCGTTGAACTTGCGAAAAAAAGAATCGAAGACTTTAAAAGGAAATCCTATGTAGATTTTGGAATTCATTGCAAGCCTACACCTATTAACGAAATTGATGATGTTTTCAAGTATGTTTTTGCTTTAAAATTTTACGAAGAAGATTTACCTTTAATTATTAATTATAAAAATAAAATTTTGGATAAAAGAGTTGTTGTGCATGCCCAATTTGGTTTAGACGAGGTAGCAGCTGTAAAGTACGTCTTAGAAAATCTTTTCGATTCTTCGAATCTAAGGTTCGCTCATATATCTAGAAAAGAGTCTATTGATATAATAGAATCATATCGAAGAAATAATCCTAATATCTTTATTGAAGTAACTCCACATCATATGTTTCTTTCATATAATAAATTAAAGGAAAAACATAAAGGATATTATTCAGTAAGACCACCTTTGGCTACAGAAGAAGATAATATAAAAATTATAAATTCAATAAACCAAGGAACAATTGATTTTATAGTTACCGATCATGCTCCACATACAAAGGATGAAAAATTATCAGAAAATCCTCCGCCTGGTTATCCCAATTTAGAAATTCTTTTACCCTTATGTATAACTTATATTAAGAAAGGAGTTTTGAATTTTGGTAAAACTATTAAATGTTTAACAGAGAATCCTTCTGAATATCTAGGAATAAAGAAAGGAAAAATTGAAGAAGGATATTATGCAGACTTTGTTATTGTTGATATGAAGAAAAATTATAAGATAGATCCTTCAAAGTTTTATAGTAAATCCAAATTCTCACCTTTTGAAGGATTCGAAGTTTTAGGACAACCAATAATAACTATAATTCGAGGCAAAATAGTTTATGAAAATGGAACTTTTTTCTTAAATAACTTTATATCGAAGGAAGTTAAAGAAATAAAATTTTAATATTGCATCAAAGAAATATTACCTCTTGATATTATGCTAGAAAGTATAATTACTATAAATTTAAGTAGATATTTTGGAGATGTTAAAGCTTTAGAGGATATTAATATAAAAGTAAATAAAGGAGAAATATTTGGTTTACTTGGTCCTAATGGTTCAGGTAAAACAACTCTCATTAGGATATTAACAACAGCTTTGCTGCCTACCAAAGGGGAAGCTTACGTTTTAGGTTACGATGTTAAGAAGGACTATTTAAAAATTAGGAAATATATAAATATCGTTTCTGGAGATGAAAAAGCAGGTTACGGAGTTTTAACTGTTAGGGAAAATTTATGGTTTTTTAGCCAGTTATATGGATACAATAGGTCTGAGGGATGGAGAATAGTAAATGAGTTAATAGAAAAATTTGGTATGCAGGAATATGCTGATAGAAAGATAAACAGAATTTCACATGGAATGTTTCAAAAATATAATTTCGTAAGAGGTTTACTTAATAATCCTTTGGTTCTTTTTTTAGATGAACCAACTTTAGGCCTAGATGTTAATATTTCAAGGGAAATTAGAAATTATATAAAAGAATGGATTAAAGAAGATAGAGAAAGAACAGTAATTTTAACTACACATTATATGGTTGAAGCTCAAGAATTATGCGATAGAATAGCTATAATTTACAAGGGTAAAATAATAACGGTTGACACCGTAGAAAATTTACTCAGAATATTATCTAAGGAATCTGTTTATGAAATTAAAACCAATTTAATAAATCAAGTAGAAAAAATAAAAAGCATTCAAGGAGTAAAAGCTATAGATGTTGAAAATGATGCTTCTAGAATGATTTCTAAAATAAGAGTTGTAGTAAGCGAAGATTCTGTTATTTCAGATCTTCTAAGTTTTCTTAAAAATGAAGGTATAAAAGTTATTAGCTTATCAAAGGAAGAAGTAACACTTGAAGATGTCTTTCTATATTTAGTAGGCAGGAAACTATGAGTAAAATAAATGAATTAATATTGGTTTTAAGAGTTGCTTATGCTAGAGCTTACGTAAGAATAAAAGGAGTTAATAGAGACTTAACTCATTTTTTTATAGATGTCTTTTTACCATTATTAGGCATATCAGCTATAATATTAGCCTATAAAAGCATGGGAGCTCCTGAAAATTTATTAGGTTTTGCCGCAATAGGAGGAGCCATGATAGCTTTCTGGTATAATGTACTTTGGAGTATGGGTTCTCAACTTTATTGGGACAAAGAACAGGGGAATTTGCAACTTTATATAATAAGTCCAGCACCTTTGATTGGAATACTTTTGGGAATGGCTATAGGAGGAGCTTTTAATATGAGTTTAAGAGCAATAACTATTTTAATTGCTACTTCATTATTGTTCAATATTAAATTTAATTTAAACGCTATATTGCCTGCCTTTCTAATTTTTATATTAACATTATTTGCTCTTTATTCTTTAGGAATGATTTTTGCTTCTACATTTTTAAGATTTGGAAGATCGATTAGCAAAATAAACGAGCTACTAGGTGAACCTATACTTTTCTTCTCTGGTGTTTACTTTCCATTAAAGCTCTTCCCTATAGTAATTCAAATAGTCGTTTCTATAATTCCCTTAGCTTTAGGTATAGAAGGAATGAGAGAAATATTAATTTTGAATAAAACCTTATTTGAAATAATTTGGATCCTTATTTTATTGATCGCTTTGGGTATAATATTTTTTGTAATTGCAGTTAAAATGCTAGAATATTTAGAAAAATTAGGTAAAAATCAAGGAACATTAACACTAAAATGGGATTAAAATCAATTTCGCTTCTAAGAATATTATTTTGGTTAAGTTATCAAATAGAAGCCAACTGGACTAAATTTTTCATTTATCTAATTTACATTACGATTAGACCTACCTTTACTTTAATGCTAATGATTTTTATTTATATTGCGGTTTCAGCTGTTAAAGGTCCTTCCTTAGAATATGGATATTACATTTTAGTTGGGCAAGCATTTTATAATCTTATTGGGAGTGGAATAATTGGAATAGCTTATACCTTTTGGGATGATAAAGAACATTATAAAATGCTAAAATATATTTATATTACCAATGTAAAACTTTCTTTCTATTTATTTGGAAGAGGTTTCTATCATTTTGTTGAAGGCTTATATCCTTTAGTTATAGCTTTCGTTTTAGGCGCCTATATAATACAATATCCTTTATTTGAGCTTAAGCCCAATTTTCCTTTACTTTTATTAAATATTATTCTAGGTTTTATATGGATAACGGCCCTTGGTCTTTTGGTAGCTAGTTTTCTATTATTTACCACAAACTATGGTTGGATTGTCATAGATTCAGTAGTTTCAAGTTTGCTTCTTTTTGGAGGGGTTTTATATTCTACAGAAATTCTTCCTTACCCGTTAAACCTCGTAGCCAATTATTTGCCTATAAAATACTGGCTTGACGTTAACAGGAATGCTATAAAAGGAATAGATATTACAAGTGTTTTTAATGATCTAATTTTTCTTATAATTTTAAGTGCAGCCTATTTAATTATAGCTTTAATAATATTTAGAATATGCGAAAATATTGCGAAGAGAAAGGGATTATTGGATATACCTATATCATTTTAATATATTAATTGATCGCTTATTTTTAGAAGTCTACTTTTTGCGAAGTGAAAATCCGTTAAACCATGGTAAACTAGTAAATTAAATCCTAATGCTTGGGCATAAATTGAGCTAATTAAATATGATTCTTCAATCGGATAATTAAAATTAAGCAATTTGGCAATTTTTACGTTTTCTGAAATTAATTTGTAGGTTTCTTCAACTTTCTTCTCATTTCTAGATAAAAAAATTATGCAATCTTTCATTGTTAAACCAAATAAGTCCATATGAGCAAATTGCTCAATTCTTTCTATTATGGTTTTGCATCCTGAGAACTCTAAAATCTTTGCTTTAAAATAATAACATGAAGGAAAAAGTTTAGCTCCGCCTAAAATGTAAAAACTTTCTCCAAAAATATCCTTTGTATCCTCGAAAGCTTTTGCAATAATTTCTTTATTTAAATTTTTAAAGTCTATATTAATTCCGAATAAACCGTATAAAGCTATCAAACTCTTTGTAAAGCTTAAAGTTCCCGGTAAAATTGTTTTTTCTTCGTAATTTATCCATATAACTTCATTTATGATTTTAGTTAAAGGAGAATCTTTTTTACCTGTAACAGCTATTATTTTGTTTCCATTTTCTTTAAGTTTCTTAGCTAAGTTTAAATTTGCCACTGTTTTACCTGAAACAGAAACTATTACAAAGATCATATCTTTACCAAAATCTTTAAAAATAGCTTCATAAGGATCCATTGCCATTGTCTTTGATAATTCGCTTAACATCAATGCTGCAGCATAAGAATCTCCGCAACCTGTTATTATTACATTTTCTGCATCCTTTAACATTTTATAATAGTTGCTATGTTTTATTTCCTCATATAATATCGGTAACTCTTTTATTTGGGAATAAATTTCATCTTTAACTAGTTTTATTTTGTTGTTCATTAAATTTTAATAATTTAATTTCTACTATATCGTTATCCTTTAAGTTTAATGTTTTTCTTAAATTTACTTCACTAATAACTTCTATTACAGTAGAATCATAGTGGGTTCTTTCCAATGTTATTGCAAAACACCTAACTTGTCCATTCATTACAGCTGGAAAACATTTTACCCATCCATATGTTCTTAGTTTCGTTTTGGTTCCTGGGATAAAAATATAGGGTAATGACTCTATAAAACTCCTATCCTTTGGTTCTATCAATTTAATATTTAAAGTGCCAGGATAAGGCTTAATTCCTAGCTTTTCTTTGAATTGGTTCATATAGTATTTTCTTGTTACGTAGTATGCTCCTTCACCTATTCCTGTGAAAACCTTTCCTTTAATTATTATTTCCTTTTCTTTTTCCATCATCGCTTTTAAGGATAAATAAATTTCATTTATAAAATCTCTTCCTTTTTTAGTAAGAGTAATTATAACACCATTTTCTGTAAGAATTTTGTTTATGTAACCTAATTTTTCAAGAATTATTAAATGTCTTGACAAGTTTTGCTGGGTCATGTTAATTACAGAAGAAATTTGAGTGATCGTTACAGGTTTTGTTCTTTCTATGAATCCTGCCCTTGCTAATTCGAGTAAAGTATACAAATATCTCTTTTCTTCCATTACAAAATATTTTGTAAATACAAATATATTTGTTTTTTTATTAAAGGAATATGAATAAAAGTTTACAAGTTACTTTAATAGGAATACTTGGGGCTATTGTAACGTTAGTATCTTTAACATTATCACATTTATTTAGATTTTATCCTTTAGGATATTTAGTTTTTGATCCTGCTGAAATTATTGTATTTATTAGTTTATTTTTGTTCGGTCCTTTCGTGGCAGTTGGAATAGCTTTCGTACATTTTATACTACTTAATGTAGGTGCAGAATTTCCAATAATAGGACCGTTGATGAAATTTTTAGCCGTAGTTTCTACAATATTAGGTGTTTACTTAGGAATTTCTTTTTCTAGATATAGAAAAACATTTTATGCAGTGATTTTTGCAATTCTTTTAGCTTTACTCATTAGGAATGCTGTAATGACTTTGGCTAATTATGTAGTTTTTCTTACGGTTTTTTCTCCTTTTTTATCCTATGCAGAAAATTTAATTACTAAAGCAACAGGTTTACCGGGTTCATTATTATTAATTTTGATTTTCACTGCAATATATAATTCAATACATGTTTTAATCTCTGTAATTCCTGCATATTATTTAACTCGATTACCACAACTCATAAAGCTTACCTATAAAATTACAACACCATGGATTAAAATTAAGTTAAAAGAACATAAATAGGATTAAACCATTCTTATTTGGTGATTAATAAAAACGAAATTATAAATTTGATATTAGAAGGTAAAACTGAAGAAGCTATTAGTAAATTGGCAGAATTTTACAATGTTAAACCTCCTAAAATAAAAATAGGTTTACCTAAAGGGAAAAATTTTGCATTAGCCGTTTACGATCCTTTTAAAAATACTATATACTTCAAAAAAGAAGAATATATGAGAAATCCCTTTATAGTTTTACACGAATTTTACCATGTTATAAGATTTAGAATGGGCAAGCATAGAGGCACAGAAAGGTATGCTGATGAATTTGCATTATTATTCCTAAAAGATTTTTATAAAGTCAGGTGAACTAATTTTTAAATCATAAGCATTTCTATCTTAAACTTAAGGCTTCTGTTTATGGTAATTACGTAAACTATTATTTACTTTTTGATTTATTCTTATTATTAAGGGAAATTGAAGTATGATACAATAATAATAGGAGGAGGCCCAGGAGGGGCATTAAGTGCAGGTATTTTAGCTCAAAAAGGACATAAAGTATTGGTTATTGAGGCTGGTTCGATAAATAGGTATAAGGTATGTTCAGGAGGAACACCTTTACGTTCTATTAAACTATTATCAATTTTAGGTAACCCGTTAAAAATTGTCGAGAGAGAAATTAAAGGAGTAAATATATTTATTGACGAAAATGAAGTTATATCTGCAAAAAAGGATGAAGTCATAGGCTATTCATATTATAGAAGTGTACTCGATCAATGGATCCGTGATAAAGCACAAGATTATGGAGCAGAAATCGTATATAATACTGTGGCTAAGAGGATATATATCGATAAATATGGAGTTAAAGTAAAGTGTGATCATAAAGGGCTATTAAAAGAATATGAAGGAGAGTTACTTATAGGTGCTTTTGGAATAAGGGCTGATTTATTACTTCAATTAGGATTAAAACCTTCTGAATATTTAATTTCATTTCAATCTGAATTTGTAGGAGATATTGAAAATCTTGATGATAATATTAAACATAGTTTTAACTTCATCGTAGATTCTAGATATTCAACGTATAGTTATGGTTGGATATTCCCAAAAAAAGAAGGACTTTCTATAGGTATAACTGACAGGATGGAAGGAGAAAAAGCTACTTTGAGATTCAAAGCATTTTTAAAAGATAACATTATTGTAGCTAAACAAATTAAGGGTCTGAAAATATTGCCAATATATAATAGGGAATTTTTAGCTCATTTAAATCCTAATAAACCTTTAGATAAAACCTATGGAAAAAGATTCGTTGTAATAGGTGATGCTGCAGGTTTTGCAGATCCTATAACTTGGGAAGGAATTTACTTTTCTTTAAAAAGCGGTGAAATTGCTGCAAAAGTTTTTGATATTTTATTAACAAATAAAAATTTTTCGGAAAAAGGCACAAAACTTTATGAGAAAGAATGGAAAAAAGAATTTGGAAAAATTTTCAATGTCGAATGGGCTGTAAAGCAAATATTATGGGGTAAAGATTTGGAGAAAAAATGGATAACCGTGGCTAAATTCTTTAAGTCTAATATCAAAAGATATGAATTATTGCAAAAAGGTTTAACTGAACATATGTCCATAGCTCCTGTAATAAAGCAAATGTCTACTCTAGATAAATTAAGAATCGGATTTAAGTTAAAAGGTTATAAGCTGTTAAAAAATCCGGTAAACTTTATTCATATATTTAGAACTCTTTTGTAAATTTTTATTTATTTTATTATTAAATTTAGTCATGGAATGGATTGGAAATAAAAAAATTGAAACTCTACTTGACGCGTGGAAACATGTATTCTCTTGGAAAACTTTAGGGTTTGGTTATTTGAGATGCCTTTTGGTCTTTACAGAGGACATTCTCATAGAATTTGAAATGAATCGGACGGAAAAATTCCTGCCCTTTAAACGCGGCTCATACGGTAATGATCCATTAAGCAATATATTTTGGGGTATTATTGATACTTTATTCCATGAAGTTGTTGGTTATTCTGATAAATTAAACAAATTATTTTATTCTGATAAATTAAACAAATTATTCGAGATAAATGATCTAGAAAATAAATTAAAAAGCAATAAAATAAAATATAAAATAAATTCTATAATAGCATATTATGAAATAAATCAAATAAAAATTAAGGAATCTGCAAAAATATCTATTAAAAGAGATGATTTTGAAATAAGCTTAGAAATTCTTTATAATAATAAGAAGTTTAAATACGAAGCTTATATTCCTGAGAAATCAATATATATGAATATCAAAAGTAAGCTAATAGAATTATTAGGAAACAAAATTATTATAAGTTAATTTAGAATATATTAAAAATATTGAAAATACTTATGTTAAAAAATACAATTGAAGTTATTATAAAATAAAGCTAATTCCTTTCCTTATGGAATTGCAATATTCCTAAAAAATACTCTCGAAATAGGTGCAGAGATTAAAATTTATCAATTCTAAGTAAATAAAGCCAACAACTCCTTTTAAGTTTATTATTCTCATAAAAATCATTTGTACTTATAAATTATTTTAACAAAATCTTTTACGCTTATTTTATCAAAACCCTCTATGTTTTCCCCTTCCTTTGTTAAATTATAAAGACCTAGTTTTTTATTAATTTTTTTAGCTTTTGTTGCAAACAGTTCAAGTAATTCCTTCGCTATCTTTAATTTGGCTATTTTTTTGGTTCTATCAAATATTATCTGCTTTGAATATTTTCCTACATCTTCTGTAAGATCCATACCTACCAGTGTAATAGTTAAAGGTTCGAATGCTCCTGTAATAAATACAGCTCTATCTCCATCGGTAAAACCACCAAAATTATAAGTGTTTCCTTTAGGTTTAACTTGGGTAGTCCCTATAATGTTTTTTAATTTTGGAACATAGGTAACTATTTGTTCTTTGTTATCACCATGTGCATGAACTATAATTATGCTTCCCTGTTGATTACAAAAAACCTGTTCTTTAGGAAACCCATCTAGATCNGTAACTATTATATTTGGCGGCTCTTCAAATATTTCTAAAAAAGCCTTTGTCGCTCCATCACAAGTTATGAAAACTAAATCTTTCCTTTCAACCCTTTTAATATTTTCTAAATCTTCTATTATCGAGGGGCCTGCTCCAGCTACTACAACGTGTTTACCTTTTATCATTTTAGACAGCACTTCTACATTTAAGGATTTGCCCCTTATTAAAACCTCTAGTAAATCTGTAGCTCTATAATCTTCTTCAATCGAAATCTTTAATCTTTTAGCAATGTCTTCATAAATTTTTAACCATTCATCTAAACTTATAATCGTTTTCATTTTATTTTTACACCATAATTATTAGCTTTTGTTATTATTAAATCTATATTTGTATATTCAGATAGTTTTTTTAAAATTTTTGATTTTTCTTCTTCTAGAAATACTCCATAAACCGCAGGGCCCCAAGAAGATTGACCTGTGCCGTATGCTCCTATATTTTCAAGTAGCTTTATCAATTTTTCTTGTTCACTTGAAGAATATATTCCCTTTTGGAATTCAAAGAAATTAAGACCTACGTTTATTTGGAACTTCGTTAACGATTTGCCGAAAGTTTCTATATTTTTACATTTCAAAGCATCCTTCATTTCTTCCAACAAATATAACATTTCTTTAATTCTTTCTTTAGGAGCAGGGTTCAATTTTTTAAAAGCCTCAATTTCTTCTTTCCCTTTTAGCCCTTTATTTAAATTTTTAGGTAATAATATAACAAAGATCCATTCTTTAGGGAAATCCCATCTAAATATAATTTTTGGGATCTCGTTATGCTTTTTTCCTGAATCAATAAGAAAACCCCCATATAAAAAAGCCCCGATACCTATTCCTGAAATCTTACCTAAATTTGTTATTTCTGCAATTTTATATGCATCAAATTTAATATTATTAAAAAAGCATAAAGCATAGGAAAGTGCTAAAGTTAATTGAGTGGTTGAACCAAAGCCCTTATGTTCAGGTATTGTATTAATAGTCTTTATTTTAGCCTTTGTTTTTATTTTGAGAAATTTTATTAATTTTTGGACTTTATATTTTACATCCTTTCTTTCAACATCTAAAATTAATTCATCGTTCTCTTCAGCTATAATTGTAAAGCACGGATTTTCTATTGCACAACCTGCACATCCAAAAAGATTAAAATCCTTATTTTTTATATTGATTACCCCGAAGTGTAATCTTGAAGGAGTTTCAATTTGTATTCTTTTCATATTTAAGTTCTCCTTCTACTATTTTGTTAATTTTTTTCATAATTTCCATATAAGAAGATTTGGGTGCTATTCTATTGACTAATCTAGTATAATGATCGATTAACGAAATTAGATTTTCCAGTTCAGTATACATTTTTTCTTCTTTGAATATCCTAACTCTTGTAGAATGAATTAACGATTCTATTAAAGCAAACTCAGCTCTTGTGTAAGGTTTAATAAAAGTTTTCTTGGCAAAATGATGCACAGGTTCTAGAATTAAACTTGGTCTAATTTCATCATCCAAAATTTCCTTTAGTTCACATTCGATATAGAAATAAGCGTTTTTAAAACAAGGCAATTTTAATTTCTCTGAAATACCGATTAATTCATTAATTGAATCTTTCTCATATGTAACCAAATAAAAGATCTTAGCATCATTTATAATGTTTATAACTGCTTTCTTGCTTAAAGTTACAAGTTTATAACTTTCGGTGCTTTTAAATGGTCTTATTATTATGTCAAAGTTTTCATTAAATATGAAACCCATGTTTGCAAAATGGGGTTTTTTCTCTAAGTTGTAACAACTTAAAATACCTTCATAATTTACGTATGGTTCCACTAAACCTTTTATAAATTCCTTAGATCTATTCATTATACTATTTTTATACTAACAAATTAATACAACTTACTTCATAATATAATAAAATGGTTTTACTTCTGGTAACAGGTCAACTTGCAAAAGATATAGTATTGGAACAAGCCAAGAAATGTAAAATTAATACTAGAGTTATTGCGTTAAATATGCCCGTTGCTTCTTTAATGAAACCAACTTATATTGCGTTGAATTTAAAAAATTTTGACTTAAGTGATGTTGATTGCATAATGGTACCAGGTTTAATTCAAGGAGATATAAGTATAATTGAAAAAGTTACAGGAATAAGAACAGTAAAGGGTCCTAAAAATGCCTATGAAATTTCCTACATCGTGAATAATTTTGCTCTCGACAAATTAGATAAGAATAAGCCTGCATGCGAAATATATAAAGAATATTTAAAAAATAATTCCTTAAAGCTAATTGAAGAAGTAGAAAATAATATAACATTATTAAATAATGAAGGTAATTTTAGAATAAGAAATTTATCATATGGTATAGATTTCCCCGTAAGGATAATAGCTGAAATAGTTGATTCACCAAAGCTTGAAAAGGAACATTTCATAGAAATAGCCTTAGATTATCTAAGGAATGGTGCAGATATAATAGACATAGGAATGGTTGCAAATGAATCTAATGAAGAAAAGGTTGAAGAATTGGTAAAAACTTTAAGAGGAATTACGGATAAGCCTATAAGTTTGGATAGTATGAACTTAGAGGAAATAAATAAGGCTATAGAAATAGGAGTAGACATGATATTAAGCTTGGATCGAAGTTTATTGGAGAAGGTTCGCGTTAAAGAGAATGTGCATTATGTTCTTGTTCCAATGGATTTACCAACTAATTATTTCCCTAAAGAACCTTCTGAAAGAGTTAAGTTACTTGAGGAAATGTTAAATTTAGCTAAAATTAGAGGAATTAAAAACGTAATCTTAGATGCAATAATGGATCCTCCATTTTCTCCTTCTTTTGTTTCTTCCATCGTTTCCTATTGGTTAATTAGGAATAAATTTACGACGATACCCATTTTAATTGGCACGGGTAACATTACTGAACTTGTAGATGCTGATACACCAGGAATTAACGCCATTATGATGGCCATCGCTACAGAATTGGGTGCTTCGTTTGTGTTAAGTACAGAAGTTAGTGATAGATGTAAAGGAGTTATAAAGGAACTATCCATCGCTTCTAAAATGATGTTTGTTGCTAAACATAAAAGGACTTATCCCAAAAGTTTAGGAATGGATTTAATATTTTTAAGGGATAAGAAAATTTTGGACGAACAAAAAGAGAAAGAAGAAGGAAAAATATTTTATGCTGAAGAAGAATTTCAATATCTTAACGATCCTAAAGGATGGTTTAAAATATACGTTGATAGGAAAAATGAAGAGATTATAGTTCACCATAAACCAAAATATAATTCATTGGAAAGCGATATTATAATTAAAGGTAAGGATGTAACTAAAATTTATAGAAAAATTGTTAATTTAGGACTAGTGTCGATGTTGGATCATGCAGCTTATCTGGGATCGGAAATACAAAAGGCTTATGTTGCATTAAAAATGAAAAAAAGTTATATTCAGGATTTAGATCTTTTCGAAAAAAATTAAACAGTCTCTACTAATTCAACCTCTTTCAACTTAGATAATACTGCATGAACGTCTTTCCTTATAGTTTCTTTATCCAAATCAACCATATCGGAAATCAAATCAACTATTTCACTTTCAGTCTTTCCTTCACATTCGTACCAGATAAACGCGATGATCTCGTTAACTCTATATCCTTCATTCTTTTCATTTACCAATATTATTGCTCCTCCTTCACCCTGTACAAGTCTTCCTTTTCTTCTTAGAGTTTTTTCTTCTCCGCTCATTGCTTTTTTAACCTATTATCTACTATTTAAGGTTATAATACCTTAAAATTTAATCTGATTAAATTATTTAAATTAACCTTTTAATAGTTTAAATTGAATAATAGACTTATGAAAAATATCCCTCCAACGTATTTTATATCCTTAACAGCTCTTTGCGCTGCATTATATGCGATATCAATAATATTAACAGCCTATTTACCTACGCCTTGGATAGTAGGTCATCTTAGGCTGGGAATAATAATTCCAGCTCTATTTGCCTTATTAGGAGGTCCTTGGGTTGCAGGTATAGGAGCAGCGATAGGAAGCTTTTTAGGAGACATATTTGGATTGGTTCCTTTAGGCAGAACTGATCCTGTCTTAGCATTGTTTGCAGGAGTACCAGCTAATTTTGTAGGTTTCTTCATTTTTGGTTTTTTAATTAGAAAATACGGTAGCTGGGGAAGCTTTCTGTTAATTTCTTTTTTAGCTTTATTAATAGGTAACTTTATAGCAGCATTTAATGTTGTGGTTTATCTTGGTTTTATGTTTCCTTTAAACCATCCGTGGGCAACATTTTCAGGAGCTTTATTAGGTGCAAGTTTTAACTTAAAAATCGGTTTAATATTAGGTTTTCTACTTTTTTGGCTTTTAACAATGTTACCTGTAATGCTTTTCGTATTTCCTCCTTTGGTAAGAGCTTTATCTCCTATATTAAAAAAGTACCCCTATACTTCAAAATTGGTTTTAGAGGAACCAAGAATAATTGTTCCAAAGGGATTTATTTTAGGAATAATACTGCTTGCTTTAGCTTATGTATTATACTTTACACCTATAGTTAACATTATACCTTTTGAAACTATTATTGGCGGTGATGTTAAGTTTGGTCTTACATATTTATTCTTCCTAACTTTTATCACTGGAATAATTGTTATTTTCCTCCCATTTTTAATATTCACATTAAAATATCTAGGAAAAAAAAAATAATGGAAAGATCTAAGGTTATTTATTTCCCTGCTGGAGTTTCAAGTATTTTTAAAATAGAATATTATAGGAATAGAGATTTAATTTTCGAAGGGGCAAAGGGCGGAGGTTTTAGGATTAAGCTAGGAACATATACTTATGCGGAGATTGGCGAAAAAGATGAAGTAATAATAAACGGCATTAAAGAAAATGCTAAAACTACTTATAAAGTGATAGATTTAATGAAAAAAAGATATAACATATATGAAAATATTCGCGTGGTTCATAGAATAGAGATACCTATAGGTTGCGGTTTTGGTACAAGCGGTTCAGGAGCTTTAGGAGCAGTTTTTGCTATAGCTGATCTATTCAAAATAAAGGATGATGATTATTATAAGCTTGCAAGTATAGCTCATGAAGCAGAAATTTTAGCTTTAACTGGATTGGGTACAGTTTCGGGTCTTGTTTCATTTAAAGGAGCTGCTGGACTAATTATAAAAGAAGGAGCACCTGGTATATGTGAAATTAAGGAATTAGAAGTTAAGGATGATTATTTGTTTGTTTCGGTTGTTTTCTCTCCTATACCTAAAGATTCAATAATTCTCTCTCAAGAAAAAAAGATTATAATAGATAGAATTGCTGAAGATTTAATAAGAAAAATTGAAGAAGAGGGAACGGCTGAAGCTTTATTAAAATATTCAAGAATATTTGCGGAAAAAGCTGGCTTTTTGGATAATTTTTTACTAAGTGTAATTGAAAAATTTATCAAACTTGGTTTTATAGGTGCTACCCAAAATATGATAGGTAAAGCAGTGCATGGTCTTATACATAGGGATAAGTTTAAAGAAATAAGCGAAAAATTCTATGAATTATTTGGGTCATACCGTATTGTAATTTCAGAATTACAACATAATTTTTCTTTTAATTAAGTATTTTTGTTGCTGAAGATTGAAAACCTAGTCCTTCAAGACGGGGATTAAAAAATTTAAATATTTTTAATAAAAAAGCGATCAGAAAAATGAAGATTGTCATTAAATGGGGTTATTTGATACTCTCGACATACTCATGTGAGAAATATACAAATTGATGAGAGAATTCCTTTTAGAACTGGAAGGAAGTCATCTCTTCTACTCCTAAGATATCTAGTTACCTTTCTTCTTTAAAACTTCTTGATTTACCTTATTTTATTGCTGGTATTTTATATTTTATTACTATTAAGAAATATGAAATTAAAAAATTATTGTTAAATTAATATAATTAGAATTAAAGTTAGTAATATTAAAATAAATATTATTGTAAATATTGTAATATCTATTATTTTTTCATTTTTAGGAGAAATATCATGTAAAATAGCTTTGAATCTGTAAAAACCATGATATAATCCTGAGGAAATTAAAATAAACAAATATATCTTAAAAAGCATATTATTGAAAATGTTTTTAAAGTATTCGTAACTTATATTTTTATAACCTAAATAAGGTAATATCTCTATAGCTATGATATGTATAGGTACTATAATCGCTGCAATGAATGCTGTTGCTGCAAATAAAAGCCAAGCAACGGCGTGAAATTTACTCATGTTAATAAACAAACATTACTGCTAATACAACGATCATCATCCATAGTATTATTATAAAGATTGCTGCTATTTCATTTTTTATTTTTCTACCTAAAATTTTTACGGGTTGGATTCTTGGTAGTAAAAAGTACCAAGTTATTGAATGTATTAAAGCAAAAATTAAAACTATTATCGCTATTATTAAATTTAAGTTACTATTAAATAAAAATGAATAAGAATTATAATAATTTTTGCCCATAAATATTATATATAATTTTATAAGGAAATATATAAAGTAAATTGAAATTATAAAACTAGATAGTTCTCTTATTAATAAAAATCTATACTTTAAATTATGGAAATAAGTTAATCTATTCTTCATTTTAATTTGGGCAAAATTAAAGATTTCAATATGCTTGTGGAAACAATAATCTTTAACCTTTGTATGTTAAACGCTGGATCTACTCCTTTAGGACAAACATTTGAACATTCTCCTACAAAGGTACATTTCCAAATAGCATCTTTATTAGAAGCAATTTCAATTCTTTCTTCTTTTCCTTCATCCCTAGGATCCATGTAATATCTATAAAGTAAAGATAAAGCTGCTGGACCATAATATTTTTCATCTGAACTATATACTGGGCAAGCTGCATAACATAAAAGACAGTTTATGCAAACACTAGCGTATCTAAAAATTTCCTGTTGTTCAGAGAAAATTATATGTTCTTCTTCAGGTTCCTTTGTTTTCTTAATTATATAAGGCTTTATCTTCATAAGTTTATCCAAAAAATCATCTATGTTGACCACCAAATCCTTTATTATTGGGAAATTATATAAAGGTTCAATATAAACTGGTTGAGTTAATTTAGCAATAGGAGTTTCGCAAGCTAGCGCAGGTCTTTTATTTATAACCATTCCGCAACTTCCGCATACAGCCATTCTGCAAGAATATCTAAACGAAAGATCTCTATCTATATTTTCTTTAATATAAATCAATGCATCTAAAACCATTGTATCTTTACTATAGGGCACCATGTATTCTTTATTGTAGAACTTGCCTGTTTTAGGATCAAACCTCTTCACAACAATTTTTGCCTCTGGCATTTTAGTATTTCCTCTCAACAGGTTTCCATCTTGTAATTACTACAGGTAAATATTCAATCCTTGGTTCTCCGTTAGTTTTATAGATTAATGTGTGTGCTAGGTATTTTTCGTCGTTTCTATTGGGGTAATCGTTTCTATAATGTGCTCCTCTTGTTTCTCTTCTGTAAAGAGCTGAAAATGCTACAGCTTCTGCCACATCTAGCATAAAATCTAATTCTAAAACATTTATAAAATCTGTATTGTAAATGTTGCTCTTATCTTCGACTGAAACATTCTTGAATTTCTCTTTTAGTTTAATTATTTTGGAACAAGCCTCCAGTAATCCTTCTTCATTTCTTATTATTCCTACTTTTTCATCCATAACACGTTTTAATTCATATTTAATTTCTGCTTGAGGTATACCTCTTTCTCTTTTCAAAATTCCCTCAAAAATTCTTTTTTCTTCTTTGATTATACTTTCTTGAGGTAAATTACAAAAATCATGTTCTGATGCAAATATTGCGGCATTCCTTCCAGCTATAGCTCCGAAAACCAAACATTCAGATAAAGAATTTGAGCCTAACCTATTAGCTCCGTTAATACTTATACAAGCAGCTTCGCCTGCAGAAAAAACTCCAGCTACGGGTGATTCTGTATTTATGTTTACATGAACCCCTCCCATGAAATAATGTACTACAGGTCTTACTGGTATCAATTCCTTTAATGGATCAACACCTGCAAATTTTTCTGCCATTTCTTTTACAGTAGGCAATTTCTCTTCAATAACTTTACTACCTAAGTGTCTTATATCTAAGCCTATGTAATCGCCATAAGGACCTTTAAAACCTTTACCTTTTAATATCTCAAAATACATAGCCCTTGAAACTACGTCTCTAGCAGCAAGTTCCATTTTTTCTGGAGCATACCTTTTCATAAACCTTTCATATTCATTATTTAATAAATACCCTCCTTCTCCTCTAGCTGCCTCAGTAATAAGAAGTCCTTTTCCCGGAATTCCTGTAGGATGAAACTGAACAAACTCCATATCCTTTAAAGGAATTCCTGCTCTATATGCTATAGCGTAACCATCTCCAGTATTTATTGTTGCGTTAGTTGTAAAGGCATAAATCTGACCCGCTCCACCGGTAGCTATAATTACAGATTTTCCTTTGAATATATGAAAGCTTCCATCTTTAATGTTTATTGCTGTTAATCCACAAAATCTGTTATTTTCAATTATTAATGAGGTAACAAACCATTCATCAAATCTTTCTATGTTTTCATATAGTAAGGAACGCTGAAATAAAGTGTGTAAAATATAAAAACCTGTTTTATCTGCAGCATAAACTGTTCTTTTTACGCTCATTCCGCCAAAAGCTCTTACATCTATTTTACCTTTTTTATCTCTATTCCATAAACAACCCCAATGTTCTAATTGAATTATTTCCTTTGGACATAATTTTACAAATAATTCGACAGCATTCTGGTCAGCCAAGAAATCACTTCCTTTTACGGTATCCCAAGCATGTAAATCAAAATTATCATATTCTTTTAATACTGCAGCTGTTCCACCTTCAGCTGAAACAGTATGACTTCTCATAGGATATACCTTAGATATAACAGCTACTCTTAATTTCGGATTATAAGAAGCTGCTTCTATCGCAGCTCTTAATCCTGCAGCTCCAGCTCCGATTATTAATATGTCGTATTCAAATCTATCCATTTATTTTAAATTACTATTTTCAATTATATATTTTGGATGTATAAAAAAATATATTAACAAAGAGATCCGTATAAGAGTTAAGAATATATAACTGTTGATTTACATTGCAATATATGTTAGAATTTGCCTATCTTGCATTATCACTTATAGTGGCGATTTTATTCGTAGCTGTTACAATTTTAATAAACTATAAACTTGCACCGATCACAGAGAAAACAGAATTGAAGTCGTCTACTTATGAATGTGGAGAAGAAATTATAGGTGAGGCACATATAAGAATGAGTGTTCAATATTACATTTACGGTATAGCTTACCTAATAACCGATATTTTAGCAATGTTTATAATTATTTGGTCTTTAACATCTATTAATCTAGGTATACTAGGAATTTTTTCAATCATTTTCTTTGCTTTAATATCACTTCTAGGTTTAGGATATGTTATTAAGAAGGGGTTATTGAAATGGGTATAACCGATCTGTTCCAAGATTTAAAAATAAAAATAATAAACCCAAGATATTTACCTTTCATAGATAAACTGCTTATATGGGGCAGAAGGAATTCTTTATGGCTTTTAGTTTTAGGTATAAAATGTTGTACAATAGAAGACATAATGGTGCCTGGAGCTGCTAATTATGATTTCGAAAGATTTGGTGTTCTTCCCAGAAATTCTCCTAGACAATGTGATTTGATGATAATTTCTGGTCCTATAACTCAAAAATTAGCCAGACCAATAAAAGTTCTTTATGAACAAATGGCTGAACCTAGATATGTAATTGCTACAGGTGAATGTTCAATATGCGGTGGTCCATGGAAAGGAATGTATAGCATTATAGACGGAGTAGATCAGATAATTCCAGTTGATGTTTACATTCCAGGTTGTCCACCAAAACCTGAAGCATTGTTGGAGGGAATAATAAAGCTAGAAGAAAAAATATTAAAAGGAGAAATAAGGAAAAAATTCTTACCAAAGACCGGAATTCCTAAAATTAAAGAAGATTGGAGATCATAAAGATGAGTCAAAACTTTTTAGATCATATAAAGTCATTATTACCTTATGCGGAAGTGCATTTAATTTACAAAAATAAAGCGTATGCTAAAGTTCCTAAAGAATACTGGATAGATTCTGCTAAGAAATTAAAATCTGCAGGTTTCACTTTACTTTCATTCGTATCAGGTATCGATAGATTAAACTCTATTGAAGTAATTTATGCATGTAGAAAACCTGAAGGTAATGGGTTAGTAATAGTAGGTACTATTATAGATAGAAATAATCCCAGAATACCTTCTTTAATAACAGTCTGGGAAGGAGCACTTTGGCATGAAAGAGAAACCTTTGATTTGCTTGGAATATATTTCGAGGGGAATCCAGATATGAGAAGAATTCTTTTGCCAGATGAATGGGTAGGTCATCCTTTGAGAAAGGATTATAAATGGTAAATATGCAACAAGAAGTTAGAACTTTAACAATTAACGTTGGTCCTCAACATCCCTCTACTCATGGACCAATGGATGTTATAGTTACTATTGAAGGAGAAACAATTATTAACGCTGATATAAGATTAGGTTATATTCATAGAGGAATAGAAAAGTTATGTGAAACAAGATATTATTTCCAAATTCCTGCTTATTTAAGTAGGCTTTGTTATGTTAGTGGAATGTTTTGGGAATATGGTTTTGTTAGAGCTGTTGAAGAAATAATGGGTGTAAAAGTTCCAGAAAGGGCCCAATGGCTAAGAGTAATATCATGTGAGCTTACCAGGATAGCCAGTCATTTAATTTGGCTTGCTGCTTATGCAGCTGACTTGGGTCTACTAACAGGTCTTTCATGGGGTTTAAGAGATAGAGATAGAATTATAGATGCGCTAGAGATGTTAACTGGACAAAGAATGATGTTTACATACATGGTTTTTGGTGGAGTAAGATACGATATGCCTGCAGGTTTTCAAGATACTGTAGAAAAATCTTTGAAATATGTTGAATCTCATTTGCCTGATTGGGAAAAACTTACAATAGAAAATCCGATATTTAGAGCAAGAACGGAAAATCTTGTTCCAGTAAGTGCATCGTATGCTATTGAATTAGGTTGGACAGGACCAATGTTAAGAGCATGTGGTGTTAAAAGAGATTTAAGGAGGGATGAACCTTATGATGTTTATGAAACTTTAGATTTTGAAATTCCTACAGGTAAAAGAGGTGATACTTTGGATAGAGTCTATGTTAGAATTGAAGAAATTAAACAAAGTATTAAAATAGTAAGACAAGCAATAAAAAGAATTCCGTCAGGGCCTTATCAACATAGAGCTTTATTATATCCACCCCCAGGTATAGGTTATGGATACGTGGAGGATTCACGTGGAGAATGTGGCTATTTTGTTGTAAGCGATGGTACTCCTAGGCCTTATCGTGTTAAAATCAGAAGTCCTGCATATGTCCATGTTATGAGTTTACCAAAGTTAATCAAAGGAATAAAATTAGCGGATTTATATGCAGTCTTAGGTTCCTTTGATCCATGTTTAGGTGAAATAGATAGATAAAATGGTAATAGAATTCTTAAAATCTTCTCCTTTATTACTGGAATTAGTAAGAGCATTTATAGCTATATTGTTAGCTTTAGTTTTTGTTCTCGTTAACGCAATAATTTTCATATATTTAGAAAGAAAAGTCTGGGCAAGAGTTATGCAAAGAATGGGACCTACATATGTAGGTAAATGGGGAATATTACAATTGATAGCTGATTTAATAAAAGTACTTGGAAAAGAGATAATTGTTCCTGCTAAAGCTAATAAATTTGCTTTTCTCTCTTTACCAATTTTTTCAACAGGTTTAGCTTTAGCATTAATGATCGTCGTTCCCTTCGATTATATTGTGGCTTATACATTAGCTGCTTTAGAACCAATTTATCATGGTTTTGTAATTTTTAAGTATACAGTAGTTTCAAACAGTTTTAGCAGTGGATTATTTTTAATATTTGCACTTCTAACTCTAAATCCTGTCTTTATTTTATTAATAGGTTGGATAAGTAACAATAAGTATACAGTAGTAGGAGGTTTTAGAGCAGCCGCTCAACTTCTAAGCTTTGAAATACCGTTATTAATTTCTTTAGCATCTGTAATAATTTTAGCTGGTACTTTCAATTTATATGAAATTGTGGAGAAACAAAGTAAAATTTGGTTTGTTTTTCTTTTGCCTTTAGCTTTTATTTTATTTTTAATCACGGCTATTGCTGAAGCTGAAAGAACACCTTTTGATATACCTGATGCTGAATCTGAAATTATAGCAGGCTGGAATACTGAATACAGTGCTACACCATTTATGATGCTGATATTTGGAATGTATGTAAGAGCAATAATAAGTGCTGCTTTAATTTCAATTTTGTTTTTCGGTGGATGGCATGGTCCAGAACTTCCAGGATTTTTAAAACCGATTACAGGACCGTTCTGGTTATCTGTTAAAATTTATTTCTTTATGTTTCTATTAATCTTAATAAGATCAGCATATCCAAGATATAGGATTGATCAGCTATTAAGCATAAGTTGGACAAAACTTTTACCTTTAAGTTTAATTAATATTATTCTTGTAATATTTGTTAAATATTTAAGTATAAGTTACGGCATAATTTAATTATTTATATTCCAATTCTTGAACTTTTGTTACTTTTCTTTGATCGAGATATAAATCTTCTCTTTTAAAACCTACTATTGTTATTACATGTGTATGATAAATTGCTCCCGGTGGGCAATATTGTACGCATAAACCGCAATACATGCAGTGCTGTAAATCTATTTCTGGAATCATAGGCGGTTTACCTTTCTCATAGGGAACCATAAATATACATCTGTTTGGACATACATGGGCACATATGCCACAACCTATGCATAGGTTATCGTCGACCTCCAATGCTCCTCTATACCTCTCATGGAAATAAATTGTTTTTGTAGGATATTCAATTGTAGGTCTCTTTAAAAAAACATATTTGGATGCTACAATTAATGAATTTATCGCAGCAGCAATTTCCTTTAATTCTCTTACAATAGGTTCAATGAATTTCATCAATAATAACGTGTTTAATAGTATTTATAAATCTTCCTTACCACTAATCGATAGGAAACTCTCTCGTCCTTTAGAGAGTGAATTAGAATGGTTAAGATTTAATATATAGTGTCTCTAGTACTTTAGGATAAATAAGCCAATTTATTGAATATATTTTTGTATAAATTTATTCATCATAATTTTTATATTATAGACTCTATTTAAAATATAAATGAACTTAGAAACAATCCTATACTTGGTAGCTATAGGTTTAGCTATATTCTTTTCCTATTTAGCTATTCATGTAAGAAGTATACTTTATGCGGTTATATTTCTAGTAGGGATGTATGCAACTAGTACATGGGCTTTAATACAGTTAGGTTCATGGTTTTTAGCTTTGGTCTACCTTTTCATAGGAGCAGGAGGTGTATTAGTTTTAATAATCTTTGCTTCAATGCTTACAAGACCAGCTATAGATATTCCGCCTAGTAGAAGTCTTTCTGTTTTAGCTTTTCTTGTTTCTTTATTTTTCGCTTCCTTAATATTTTACTTATTATTTAGAAATCAGACAGGCTTAACAACAGTATTTTCTTCAAATTATATAGAAATAAGTAAAATTTTATTTGATAACTATGCTTTTGCAATAATTATAATTGCTATAGCAGCATTGGCGGTTTATTACGGTGCAATATACTTGGCCAGTGAAGAAAAATGATAGACGTAAATTTAGCTATTTTAGCTACTATACCTTTATTTATAATTGGTTTTTACGGAGTTTTGGCTAGAAGACATTTCATTAGAATAATAATTTCTTTTGAAATAGCATTAACTGCAGTAATATTAGCAATAGGAGCTTTTGCAACAAGCAAAGGAATGTTAGGGGAGGTTATAGGTATTATAATAATAGCAGTAGTTGCAATGGAAGTTGCTTTAGGATTGGCTATAGCTATACAGTTGGATAGGTTATTTCAAACAGTTGATATTTATGAATTAAGAAAGTTAAAGGAGGAGTAAAATGTTATCGAGTGAAATTTCTGAAATATTAAATTTAATATATTACTTATCTCCTTTCTTCACTTTAATTTTCGGTACAATTGTTATTTCTTTTTTAATTATTTGGAAAAAAATTAAAATAGCTAAAGTAGTTTCATATATATCTCTTCTTATGTCTTTATTTTTTACTTTGTATTTTATATATAATAATTATACTTTTGTTATTTCCAATTCTACTTTAATAATCGATAAGTTTTCTCAATTAATTTGGTTAGCAATATTAGCTGGAGGGATAGTATCACTTTCCTCTATGCATGAAGAATTATTAAAAAGAGAAGCTCAACCTCTGCTTTTATTATCCGTAGCTTCTGGGCTTTTGGTCATTTCCTCTAGGGATTTACTAATATTATTTTTATCGCTAGAAGCTACAGTATTTCCTACTTATGCTTTAGTTTCTCAACTTAAAAGGGATCCTATCTCTGCAGAGGCAACAGTAAAGTACTTTGTATTTGGAATTTTATCCACTCTATTATTTGGTTATGGTATAGCTTTAATATACGGTAGCGTAGGTTCAACATTGTTTATAAATATAAAGAATTTCATAAATTCACAAGATTACGCTAGTTTCTCTAACTATATTATGTTAGGTCTAATTTTGATCATTTTATCTTTAGCTATAAAGGCTACCTTATTCCCATTACATGTCTGGGCTATAGATACATATCAAGGGTCGCCTACGAGTATTTCTGCATATCTTTCTTCTTCTTCTAAAATAATAGGAATAGCTGCCATTGCTTTACTATTAGTAGGACCATTTTATGATCTTTATACAATTTTTGGTTTTGAATTAAGATATATTATGAGTATTTTAGTTGTAGCTACGATAATTTTGCCTAATATAGCTGGTTTGGTTCAAAGAAATATTAAAAGATTATTGGCCTACTCTTCAGTAGCCCATTCAGGCTATATGGCTTTAGTTTATGTTTACCCTGAAGGTACATTACAATTTTTAGCGTATTATTTAATAACATACAGTATAGCTAAATCAGTAAGCTTTCTTATTACGAATCTAATAAGCGGTGAAGGTAGTTACAGTCCTTATGATTTACTCAGAGGATTATTTAAATATCGAAGAACATCATTAGCTGCAATAACTTTTGCTATAGCATTACTTTCATTGGCAGGAATACCTCCTTTTGCAGGCTTTATGGCTAAATTTTTAATCTTTCTTAATACCTCTTATATGGGAAATTTAGGAATAGCATTAGCGTTGATAGCATTAATAATGAGTGCAGTTTCAGTTTACTACTATGCCTATTTAATAAGGCTGGAGGTTTTACCTACAACAAATGGGGCTAACATAAATTTTGTTTCAAGATTAGATTCCAATTGTGTGATGATAATCTCTATTTTACTACTTTTAGTTCTAACTTTCTATCCTAATTTATTTATTTTACCATTCCCTTTATTGGAATAAAAAATTAAATCTTTAATAATAAATAGTTAGATCGCATATGTCGATAATTAAATTTAAAATATTCTTTAAGCTAAATAGAAAATCTGTAGATAAATCCTTTATCGAATTTAGTCTATAGATTAGGAAATTTATCCTTTCTTTTATTTCTTCAACATTCTTTTTATTTAAAAAGCGAACAATTGCCTTTTCCTGAATTTCCTGAATTTCTTCAGCTATTTTTCTCAAAATCTGTGATACTTCTTTATTTACTTTATAATTTAATAAATAATTTGCAATTCTTACGCATTCATCACCTATCTTTTCTAGTAGTAATCCTGCAATTCTTAAATCTAAACAGTCGGTATAAGTTAAATTTAATTTATTAAGAATAGCTTCATTTTGTACTATACTCCTTATTTGTCTTACCATGAGAAAGTATAATCTATCAACCTCGTTATCTCTTTCAATCACCTGTTTGATAAGTTCTTTATCTTCTTCCTGTAATCCTTTAATAATTTCAACGTACATCGTAGAGGTAATTGCATTAAGTCTTAACAGGATTTTAACAGGATTTATAGAAGTATCGTTTATTAAATTATGAAGCGTAATAGAATTCATTGTTTCTTCAACAATTTCTATTCCGATTAAATTTCTAGCGAAGTTTACAATTAATCTTCTCTCTTCTTCACTGAATTTTTTATCTGAAACTATATTAATTACATGATAGCCTAGCAAATAATAACTAAGTATCTTTTTATCTACATATTTATCAAATTTTATATTTGCAATTTTTTCTTCTGCAGTTTTATTGGTATGTATTAAAATATTCCCATCTTCTCGAATTATTAACTGTATTTCTTCACCTTTTTTTAATTTTTTCTCTTCAATCCATTTTGAAGGAAGAGCTATATAATAAGTGTTACCTATTTTTTGCAACTTTCTTAGCATATATTTTAATTGTTTAAAGTTTTTTAATAGGATTAAATTTTTCCTTTATTGTTTAATTAAATCAATTATTTTCTTGAAAAAGAAACATTTATAAATTATCTGAAGAAAGTTCTTTATACAATGGATTTACCTGATTCAGCTCTCGAATTCCTTTTTACTTTGGTAGGTAAAAGCAAGAATACCAAAAAAACTTATGAGATTATTCTAAGGAGATTTTTTAATTATGTTAATAAAAGTGAAATAAGCGAGATAGATGTTATAAAATTTCTCAATTTTCTTGAAAGTAAAGGTTATAAAATTACTTCGCTAAGATTATATGCAATAGTTTTAAGAAAATATTTGAAGTTTTTAACAAAGGACTATAAAAAAGTTATTTTGCCACCTTTGCGTAATGAACAAAAGAATATTTATATTAGGAAAGAGGATCTTAAAAAATTTTTTGATTCCTTTGAAGATATAAGGGATAAATTGATAGTAAGGTTTATATTACTAACAGGGTGTCGTGTTGGTGAAGTTGCAAACTTACATATTGAAGATATAGACTTTGATAAAAGGATAATAAAAATAGTTGACCATGGTAAATACGAAATCAAAAAACCTAGAATTATTCCAATCGATTCAGAAACTTTGAGAATGTTAAAAGAGTTTATAGGGGATAGGAAAAGTGGACCGGTTTTTAACATAGGTCCTAGAGCAATTCAAAAAATAATTAAAAAAGGAGCCTTAAAATCAGGGATTCCGTATGCACATTTGATTACTCCTCATAAACTTAGGCATACGATGGCAATTTATTTTATAACTGAAGGTGGTGACATTAGGAGTTTACAAAGAATTCTAGGTCATAATAGTTTAAGGACAACTGAAATATATTTAGACTATGATTTATCAGATCTAATTAAAGTTTATGATAGAGTAACTGAAAGATTAAAATTATGATAAAAAGGAAAGCTTTATAAGGCAATTTTTAAACTTTCTTTAATGGATAAGTGGAGATTTTTTAGTGAAATAGGTGATGTAGGTTATTATTTAGCAGTTACTGAAGTACTCTTAAGGGGTGTTGAAAATGAAAGATCTTTAAATACTGTAAGGACGTTCCAATGTAATCCTAACGCTGTAATAATAGGGATACAACACGATCCTTCGTACATCTTAAATATTCAAGCGTTAAGGGAGATGCGTTTCAATATTGGAAGAAGATTATCAGGTGGACCACCTTTACTTTTTACCGATAAACAAATTGCAATTCAATTCTTTGTTTTTGATGAAAGGCCTTCTAGAGATGAAATGAGAAGAAAAATAATAAACGTTTTTTTGAAAGCATTAGAAGAACAAGGTTTAAAGGCATACTTTGAAGAGCCATATAAATTACTTTGCAATAAAAAGATGCTAGGTTATGTAGATACAATAAGATTAAATCATTCATTGTGCTTAACGTTTTACGTTAATATAGAAAATGATGAAGAATATAAAAAGCGAATATTTTCAGGATTAAATTATATACCTTCGATATTTAGTTTTTCCACAAGTATAAAAAATGAAATTGGCGAATTCTCCAAAACATCTTTAATAGAAGGGATAAAGGCTCAAATAAAAAAGGATTTCAATATTAATTTTACCAATTCTGCGCTTACTCCTTATGAAAATCTTTTATTAAAATCGCATATTGAAAAACATACAATGAGTGAATGGATATACGGTTATAGAAATGTGAAAAGTTTTATTTCTGGAAATGTTAAAAGTGTGACTATAAATACAAAAGAAGGGTATTTAACAGTAATAGCTTCGTCCAACAGAGGGCTTATTACAAATGTCTATATTACAGGAGACTTCTATATTTATCCTCCTGAAGCTCTCAATGCTCTTGAGACTTCATTGCAATTTGCTCCTGCAGATGATAAGTATATTCAGGATTGCATAGAAAGATACATAAAAATAGGTAAAGTTAAACTTTATGGTATAGATACAAGCGACTTGGTTGAGGCAATAAAAAGGGCTGTTATTTAAATTCCTTTAGCTAATTTTTTTGCTGTATTGGTAGCTAATTCGTGAGCTTTCAATAAAGGATAAGGATGACATCCTTCTATACAACTAAAAAATACTTTTATACAAGTTTCCAAATCTATTAAATTCCCTACGCTAATATAATATTCTTTGTTACAAACTTTTACTACTTTTCCTAAAATTTCATTTTCATATATAACATTGCCTATATTTTCATTAATCCATTTTACTTCTCCTATCAATTTCTTTTTTGCAACACCTATTGTAGGCTTTTCAATTAAATATCCTACATAGCATGCCAATCCTGCTTTATATGGATGCAACCTTCCATGACCGTCTACTAAGTAAACATCAGCGGAATATTTTGTTTCTTTGATCATTCTAACCATGTACGGTCCTTCTCTTAAAAATAATAATGTAGGAATATAGGGGAAATTAACATTCAATATTTTTGTCCTCTCTTCAATTATTCTACGGTTAATTAGATCGTAAATGACTATTGTAGTTACTATTTTATTTGAAAAATAAGAACAATCCAATGCTGCAACTATTTGAAAATTTTCTATCGCTTTTTCTTTTATTTTTGAAGCAATAAAAGCTTGAATTTGTCTTGCCTTTTTAATATTGTATCTAATTTCATTTATTCTTTCATCTATTTTTTCCAGAAATTCATGTGAAAATTCTTCCATTAATCAACATTTTTTATAACAAAATATAATGATTATTTTAAAACTTTTGTAATAATTGAATTATTCAAGGAATAAGACTTCAATTTTAATCCGGTTTATAATTTTTATACGGGCAATTTCATTTAAACTTATGGAAATCTTTAAACTTGTGGTACCTCCATTAGACAATAATGTATATATAGTTTATGATAAAGAAGTAAGAGAAGGCTATATAATAGACGTTGGACTTGGAGCTAACGAGTTATCTTTATATGTAAAAAATCATAAAATTAAAATTTTGGGCATACTACTAACACATGCACACATAGATCATACTGCACATGCGTTTACTTTAAAAAAATTAATTAATTCAAAGGTTATGATTCATTATGCAGATTATGATTTGCTTAAGGATTTCTTTAAAAGAGATTATCCTTATATCGATGAAAAATTAGAATTTGATGAGCCTGATTATTTATTTAAAGGCGGCGAAGAATTCAAGTTTGGCAAATATAAATTAGTTGTTATAGAAACACCTGGTCATACTCCTGGATCTGTTTGTTTTTACGAAGAAAATGAAAAAGTATTATTTTCAGGAGATACATTATTCGCAGGAACTTACGGTAGAGTAGATTTTCCCTATAGTGATGAGGACAAAATGAAGGAAAGTTTAAGGAAACTTGCAAGGCTACCTAAAGAAGTTAAAGTTTATCCTGGGCATTATGAAGAAACTAAACTAGAATATGAATATTGGTTAGAAGAAATTTAAGGCTTTTTCCTAAGTAGTATAAATGAGATTTGCATTGACAGTCGCTACAACCAAACTTGTTTACGTATTGTAATTTGTTATTATAAAAAAATTCTGCAATTTCACATTCACTTTTATTAAATGCTAAAATAAAGCCTATTATAACTACATTTTTATTTGATATTAAATAATCTATATGCCAATGTTTTCTTTTTATTCTTTTTATATATCTTAAAATCCTAGATTTATATTTCCTTTTTGCAGAACCTATATAAATATAATAACCTTTTTTAAATTTTCTTTTTCCAATTTTTCCGATTTTGATTTTTATTTCTTTATTATTTTTTATAATTAGAATATATGAACCTTTTAAGCTTAAAACATTTTTAAAATCATTTAAATAACCATTTTTCATATGGCATATTCAATTTCTTAGCTTCCTCTTCTTCATTTGTTAAAATATTTAAGCCCCTTATTATAGCAACTGGTATTCCTTCATCCCCTTGACCTATAACCAATTCTGCGGCAGAGGCTAATTCATCTGCTATAGCTATGTTTTTNACTTGTAAAACATAACCTGATCTATCCACTTTACCTCTGTAATCCTTAAAAATCTTAATACCAGCAGTACCTATTGCTAAATTTATCTGCCCTTCTCTTAAAGGTCTACCGTATGTATCTGAAATTATTACGCCGACTTTTTTACCACTTCTTTTTTCTATTTCTTCCTTTATTATTTTTGCACTTTTGTCAGGATCTTCAGGTAATAAAGTTACGTATTCTTCTCCATTTACATTGGACCTATCTATTCCTGCATTAGCACAAACAATACCATGCTTAGTTTCTACTATTATATGTCCAGTGGTTATTTTGAGTATTCTTCTCGATTCATTTAATATAAGTTCAATAAATCTAGGATCTTTTTGAGTAATTTTAGCTAATATTATAGCTTTCTTTGAAGGATAAACTGTGTTTAAATCAACGATTCTTCCTTCCCATTTAGAAACTATTTTTTGGGAAATGACTATTATATCATTATCTTTAAGCTCAATATTGTTTGATTTTATTCCATTTAAAATTATTCCTATCAAATCATCACCTTTTTTTATTTCAGGCAATCCTTCAATCCCTATTATTTCAACTTTTTTCATTCTAATTCAATATTCTTAACATTTTCTCTTAAGAATTTAATGCTTTTTTTGTTAACGTTTAAATTTTGAAAATATGTGAGTCTTATAATATCATCCAAATCTAAACATACCCTTTCGTTACAATAAATTGCCACTTTTAAATTATTTTTCAACGCATTCTTCAAGTGCAATAAAAAGCTACTTTTACCTTCTCCAAATTCTAATTTTATTTTAACATTATTTTTGATTATTAAAACGTTTGTTCCTGAATCACATGAAGGGCTCAATACAATATCGTTATTCTCGATAAGCTTACTCAAATTCTCAATATCTATGGGTTCTATTAAAGGTATATCTGAAGGAATTATTAACGTAGCTTCATATTTTTGTTTTTTAGAAATTTCTAAAGCAAAATCCAGCGCTTTATTTAATTCTTCTTTATTTATTAGTACTTCAACGTTATTGTACTTCCTAAACTCGTTTATTTCATCATNGCTAACTAAATAAATTTTTTCTATCATTTTTGATGAAGAACAGCTTTCTAATATATCTTCAATCATTAAAAAGGATAACCTTATTCTGAATTCTTCATTTAGATATTTGCTTAATCTGCTTTTAATTTGATTTAATTTTTTTACAGGTATTAAAACATTAAGTTTCATAAATTTCTAAAAAGTGAGAGAGTGAACCTTAAAATTTTCGATTATAAGTTTTAATTTATTTAAGTCTTCCAAAGCTAATCTTCCTATAGAGATATAATTCGCTCCATTTTTTAAAAATAAATTGGCTGTTTCTATATCACGAACAGAATTGCCGCCTATTATTTCTATATCTTTATACTGATTTCTTATTTTTTCTATAATTTTTAAGTCAGGTAAATTTAAAGAAGGATGCATAGCATCTACATGGAATATTTCTATTCCAATTTCTTTGAATAGTCTTATCAATCTTACTTCGTCAATAACATTTGCCCTAAATTTAATAATTATAGGAATGCTAATTTGCTTCATATGTTTCTCTAACCATGTTAGTAACAGTGCAGGATAAAACGCAAAGTATTGTCCTCCCCCTCTTGATATTATTTCTGGTTGTCTACAATGAATGTTTATTTCGAGTATATCAGCGTATTTATTAGATATTTCTAACGCTCTAATTAATCCTTCTTCAGTCGCGAATCTCGCGTTTATTATTACAGGAGCTAACCCTTCTATAACTTTTACTTCATTTTTTATGAATTCCTCTAATTTCTCTAATTCAATTACAAATTCTTTCCTTCCTCTTTTAACCATTAAAACAGAAGCTTCAAGTGTTTCTTTATCAAAACTTATTCCTCCCAAAGTAACAGCTCCGGCGCCCATTTCTGCTATTTTCCTACAAAACTTTCCATCAGTTATTCCGCTTAGCGCAGCTAATATCACTTTGTTTTTTAATTTTAAGCCCATTATTTATAATAATTGTTTACTATAAATTTAGCCAATCTTATCCTATCCTCCTGAGTCTTTAAAGAAATATTTGTCTTCACTATTTCAATATTTAATTCTTTAAATCTATCATCATTCTCATTTTCATCTATTATAAAAACATCAATAATATCTTCATAAATTTTTGCTACTTGGTATGCGCTAACTTCCAATCCTAAGGACTCCATTAATTTAGCTGCAGGACCACTGAAGGGAGAACCTTTTACTATAGGACTAATGGCAATTTTTTTAGCTTCGCTGCTAATTATTATATCTTTCATTCTAGCTAAACTTAATATCGGATTAATACTTGTAATGGGATTACTAGGTCCTATGATTATCAATTTGGATTTTAATATTGCCTCAACAGCTTCATTTGAAGGAGTAGCATTTTCTATATTATCAAAAATAATCGATTTTATGGGCATATTACCTCTATGTAGAACCCAAAATTCTTGAAAATGCCTTTTTTTGATTCCATCAAATATATAAGTAGTAACTTTATCGTTTGTCATAGGAATTATTTTGCAATCGATATTGAGTTTTTCACATAAAAATTTGGTAACCTCAGTTAATTTCATACCTGATTTTAGCAGATTTGTTCTTAAAACATGTATTGCTAAATCTTTATCTCCAATGTGAAACCATGAATAAGTAGGAACAATTCTTGTTATCATCTCATGAAAATTGAATGTATCATTTTTTATTCCCCATCCTCTTTCTTCATCAAATATTCCAGCCAAAGTATATATTACTGAATCTACATCTGGACTTATGTATAATCCATATATCTCTATATCATCTGCAGTATTCACAATCACATTTATTTCTTTTTGAGGGATAATTTTAACTAGTCCATCTATTAACTTCCTTGAACCGGTACCGCCGCTTAATACGGTTAACAATTTATTATTATTTTTATATTTCTTAAATTTAAGAATATTTATAATGATAAACAGAGGAGGATTTTTAAGCAGTCATACCAATAAGCTTATTTTAATTAATATTTTAATATTTCTTCTAATGGTAATAACTTATAATCTTATAATCGTTCGTTTTAATGTTGATGGTAAAGATTATGTTTATTATTCCCGTTCTCCATTAAATATAATTTTAGGCAGAGAGATTTCTGGTTTACAATTCCTTCTTTCCCAAGTTAATTATCTTGTTATTCATAATGGATTTATATGGCAATTGTTAACTTCCATGTTTATTCATATAGGAATAATTCATTTAATGTTTAACATGGTTGCTCTTTATATATTTGGCAACATTACAGAGAACAACTTTGGTAAAAGAAACTTTTTAATAATTTATTTTGTTTCAGGTCTCTCTGGGAATATAGCAACTTTATTTTTACTTAAATATCTTCATACATTTGGAGATTTTATTCCTTCAGCTGGAGCTTCAGGAGCAATTTTTGGATTAGTGGGTGCTTATGCAGCTTTAGGAAGGTTAAGTGGCAGTTTTGCTGCAGGAGTATCTTATGCATTAATAATTTTTCTTTTTTCTTCTTTATTCCCAAATGTAAACATTTTTGCTCATCTGTTTGGTTTAATAGGTGGCTTTATCACAGCTTATTTGTTAAGTAGAAAGTTTATAAACAAGAATGAAATTATTTTAGATTACTATTAGTGTATTTTAAAAAAGTCGCCATACATTTCAATGCAACATAAGCAGCAAATTTAGAAGAAAAACCATCATCAATTATAGGATTTATTTCTACAATATCTATAACTTTTACTTTTTTCATCTTTAAAAATTCATTAAGCAAATTGATCATTTCGTTTGGGTTTAAACCATTAAAACTTGGTGAATTAACACCTTTGATATAAAATGCATCTATAACATCAAAATCCACGCTTATATATAACGCTTCAATGTTTTCAAAAAATTCTTTGACCTCTTTTATGATATCTTTCTTTCTTATTTCTTCTATTGTATAAAACTTTATTTTTCCCTTGGCTTTTGTTGCATAATATTTAGGGTTGTAAAAATCTCTAATCCCTAATTGAACTATTTTTAATCGTTCTTCTTTATTTAATATCTTTTTAAGAAATGAGCCACTCGAATCATAATTTTCCTTAAGTTCTCTTATATCATGGTGCGCATCGAAAATTAGTAATCCAAGTAAACCTTTTTTAATAAAATCCTTTAATGATAAGAAACTTGGATATGTTATACTATGATCTCCTCCTAGTATTATTGTTAATTTTGATTTTTCGTAACACACATAGGTTGCTTTATATATATTATTATTGGTGAACTCATAATCTGTATGAGAAACATTAACGTCTCCAAAATCACAAATACTAAATACTGCTAAATCCAAATCTTCATTATAAGAATAAGTATTTAAGCTGTAGAGATATTCTCTAATAAATTTTGGTGCATATCTTGCTCCTGGTCTACCGAAAGTTAGACCATCATAAGGAATTCCTAAGATTGTTATATCGCAATTTTCTATCGATTTTTTAATTATATGCTTAATTTTTATTTCGTTATTATCTATTTTGGAAATATCATATATAGGCTCAATAAATATCTCCATAGAATAATTTCTTTTTATGATAAATTAAAGCTAATTCTTTGTAATTAAAATTTTATTACATTAACTGTTTCAAGGTTAATCTTTCTATTTAATAATTTGAAAGCTCTTTTTCCATCTCTTCCTTGGCTTTTAAAATTTTCTCGTAAAGCAAATTTAACATTAGTTCACTAGATAAAGGAGGTTCTACCCTATCAATATTTTCTAAATATCTATGTATATCTTCTATTTCTCTTGAGGCAATTTTACCGTTCTTTGTTAATACCAGAACTAAAGTTCCTTTAGAGGTTAAATAGACTTTATCTAAACCAAATATTTCTTCTAAAAATTTTAGTTCTTGCATTATGTTCCTTGTTTTAACTGAAAAGGACTTCCTCTTAGTTTTTGTTCTGTAGCCCTTTTAATAACAAATTTTACCTTGGGTTTTTCCGTGCTTTTTATTATTTTTCCTGATTTTAAAGCACTTTCTATTAATTGTTTTCCAGTTTGTGATCTAATAATTACGAAATTCCATCCATCAGGAGCACCGTTTGCTCCTAATGATATATCGCTTGCTTCTGCTGTAAAATCTCTACAAACATAACATGAACCAAAAACTGCTTCTTCCAATTCTTCAAGATGAACTATTTTAGTATCACCGTTTTTTAGCCTAATTATAACTTCTCTTTTAACAAGAATGTTATTAACATCCTTAGGTTCAATGTTTAGCTTTTCTTTAACTATTCTAAAGAATTCTTCTCTTCTCCATGTTTTTGAACAGAATAAACCTAATGTTAAAGCAATTTTACCTTTAAATTTCGGTATTCTTTCTGTTAATTTTGCAGCCGCTGTTTGACATCCTGTCCCTACAATAGCTACCTTATTTAATCTTAACTTATCTATAGCAGTTCTTAGAGGAGTTACCATTGGAACATGCCAATATATTGTTTGGGAATATTTTCTTAATTCCTTTGGATTGGTTACTATTACAGCNTTTGCATACCATTCTTCATCTTTAACTGCTACTATAGCTCCATCTATTAAACCTATTTCGAAGGCATGTTCTAGTAATGCNGTTGTCACTCCTCCATCCGTAGCATTTTTCCAAAGTTCATGTTCAGCCGCTTTATATATTCCATATTCTATATAATCTCCTAAAGGTTTATCTATAGGTGCTTCATAGGGGTTCACAACAGGACAAGCTAAAGGGCAAAGTTGGCATAAGATACATACACCTATCAATTGTGCGCCTTCAGAACTTCTTTCATCTACTTCTAAAACTTGCGGAGGACATACAGCTACACAACCGCCACATAAGCAGCATAAATCTGGTTTTACAACAAAAGCTGCCAAATCACCAAAAGTCAATATTTTTGAAGTCGATAAATTGGGTCTATATATATCGGGTGCGTAAATCTCTAATTTTGACATACAATTTCTTACTTATCTTAAAGTGCTTATAAGTTTTATCTCTTTACTAAAAATTTTATTGACTAGAAATTTATCTGTTAGGTACTTAATAATTAATTTCTAAAAGTTTATATAACATTAATAATTAATTATTTTTATCATTTTATGGCAGTAATGCTTGAAGAAGTAAAGAATCTAAATGAAGAATTAGTTAAATGGATTAAAGAAGTTGCTGAAATTACTAAACCTGATGATATATTAATCTGTGATGGTTCGGATGAAGAATTTGAATATTTAGTTAATCTCTTAATAGAAGAAGGAAGTTTAATAAAATTAAATGAAGAGAAATTTCCTAATTGTTTTCTTTATAGAAGTTCTTCCTTCGATGTAGCCAGAAGTGAAGAAGCCACATATGTATGTACTAAAGACAGAGAAGAAGCAGGTCCAAATAACAATTGGATGGATCCTTATTTAGCTAAAAAAAAGTTATTTAAATTATTGGAAGGATGTATGAAGGGGAGGAAAATGTTCGTTGTTCCGTATGTTTTAGGACCTATATCTTCAGAATATTCTCAAGTAGGTATTGAAATAACTGATAGTCCTTATGTTGTGATAAATTTAAGATTCTTAACAAGAATGGGTAAGATAGCTTTGGAAAAATTAAACAAAACAAAGGTATTTGTTAAGGGTATTCATTCCATGGGTAATTTGGATCCTAAAAATAAATACATATGCCATTTTCCTGAAGAAATGTTAATAATTAGTATAAACTCAAATTATGGAGGTAATTCTTTATTAAGTAAAAAATGTCATGCTTTAAGACTTGCAAGTTACAAAGCAAGAAATGAAAAATGGATGGCTGAACATATGCTTGTTATAGGGTTGGAAAATCCCGATGGAAAAATTATCTACATTACAGGAGCTTTCCCAAGTGCGAGTGGAAAGACGAACTTGGCTACGTTATCTCCTTCAGGTAAATATTCCAATTGGAAAGNATGGTTAATCAGTGATGATATAGCTTGGATGTATGTTGGAAGAGATGGAAGACTTTATGCAATAAATCCCGAGTACGGATTTTTCGGTGTAATTGTCGGAGTAAATGAAAAAGTTACACCTAATTTAATGAAAACTATAAAAAGGAATACAATATTTACCAATGTTGCATTAACTAAAGATTTAACTCCATGGTGGGAAGGTCTTGGAGAATACCCGCAGGAATTATTAGATTGGCAAGGTAATCCATGGAAACCTGGAAAACCTGCTGCCCATCCCAATTCAAGGTTTACAACTTATTTGAAACAATATCCTTTCATTTCACCTTATTTCGAAGATCCAAACGGTGTTCCAGTTTCAGTTATACTTTTTGGTGGAAGAAGGAGTAAAGTTATTCCATTGGTATTTGAAACCTTTAGTTGGGAACATGGTGTTTTAGCTGGTGCTATGATGAGGGTTGAAACTACTGCAGCAGCAGAAGGAGAAGTTGGAAGATTAAGATTTGATCCAATGGCCATGTTACCTTTTTGCGGATACAATTTAGGAGACTATTTTAATCACTGGTTAGAGATGGGTAAAAGGATTAAACATAAACCTAGGATTTTCTATGTTAATTGGTTTAGGAAAAATAAAGAGGGAAAATTCATATGGCCTGGGTTTAATGAGAATATAAGGGTTTTAAAGTGGATATGGGATAGAATAGAAGGTAAAGTAGGTGTAGAGAAAACACCAATTGGTTATATTCCTAGGAAAGAAGATATAGATTTTGAAGGATTAAATATTAAAGATGAGGAAATTGACGAATTGCTTAGAGTGGATATAAATGAATGGTTAAAAGAATTTGAAGAAGCTAAAAAATTTTTTGAGAAGTTTGGTAACAGATTCCCTAAAGAATTATGGGATATTTTCTATGAGATAATGGATAATCTTAAATGAATGATATATCAAATCTAGTTGATTTCTTATTAAATGTTTATAAATTAAAGGAAATAAAAAGAAAAGGCTGGGTAGTTAAAGTAGGTATTAAGGATGCTGAAAGCGTAGCAAGTCATACCTTTGGAATGGTTCTCTTAGCTTCAATTATATATAATGAACCTCTTTTGATTAAAAACATAGCTTTACATGATATTGCTGAAGCAAAAATAGGTGATTTACTTCCTGAAGAAAAGGATAAAAGGTCGGAAGATAATGCTTATGAAGAAATTATTAAAAATATAGCTGAAAAGTGGAACTTGCCTAAAAATTTAAATGATATTTTCAAATACGAAAAAGTTAAAGAACTAGATAGGTTAGATATGGCTTTACAAGCTCTTTATTATAAAGAAAAGGGATATCCAAAAGAAAAGTTAATGGAATTTATTGAAGCTGCTGAAAAGGAAATTAAAAGTAAAGAATTAAAGGAAATATTAAATGAAATAAAAAGAAGGTTTGAAAAATAATTTAATGGAAAAAATTCTTGAAATAAATAATTTTAATATTTATAGAATTTTTCAAGAGTTAGTTGAAATAGGAGCATCTTCGGCAAAATTGCTTAATGATGATTTTCGAAATATTCTCTATAATGAAGCACTAACTTTATCCTATGAAAAAGAACCTCAATCCGTAGATGCTAAAAAATATGTGGTAAGAATGGAAGTTGAATCATGCAAGAATTTTCCTGCACAAAGTAATTTTTATAGGTTAAAAGAAATCTTTCAAACTTTTATAGTTAATGAGTTTAAAAAGATTCAGGAAGAAATTTTTGAACCATCTTTAAATTTTAACTCAATGATTTTGTTAAGATATCCTAAGGGCTCAATTGGTATTTCTCCTCATCAAGATAATCCTAAATATATTAATTTAATTTGTATTTTCGTAATAAAGGGTAAAGGAAAATTCTTTATTTGTAAAGATTCAAAAGGCAATGAAGCAATTGAAATAAAGTCAGATGAAGGTTATGTTATATTTCTTAGAGCCCCTGGATTTTTAAAATCAAGCTTCAGACCTTTTCATTTTGTCAAAGATATAGAAGAAGAAAGATTTTCTTTTGGACTTAGACAAGAAAAGATTTCTTAATTAAAAAAGTTTTTTAACCTTATTTATTAGCTAATAAAAAATAAAATTATGAGTGTAAGAGTTGAATGGAAAGTAGATGAAGGATATATGGGGTACGATTCCAAAGGTAATTCTATAGCTTTAGGTAAAGATAAATTCTCTCCTATGGAACTTTTATTAATATCTTTAGCAGGATGTACAGCTATAGATGTGGTTGAGATATTGACAAAAATGAGGAAAAAAATAAAAGAAGTAAAGGTTTATGTTGAAGGAGAAAGGAACGAAGAATATCCAAGATATTGGAAAAAGGCAAAAATTAAATATGAAGTTTTTGGAGAAGATGTTACAAATACGGATGTAGAAAAAGCTATTAAACTCTCTATGGATATTTACTGTTCTGTAGCAGCTACAATATCAGGTAAGACTGAAATATCATACAGTTATGAAGTTAAAAAAATCTAATTTTAAAATAAAAGTGTTTATAATTATTTAAGTATAAATTTAAATAAAACTAATTATATAATAAAACTCTATTTTAAATAAATAATTTTAATATCTATATTATAATTAATTTTATTATTTTCTTATAAAATTTGAATTTATTTTAATTAAGTCTTGTAATTTAAGTTATCCAAATCTAATAAAAGACTTAAAATTGTTTAGAATAATAGTATCTTATGGATATAGGATTTATAGGTCTAGGTAGAATGGGAAGCAGGATTGCAAAAAACCTATTAAGAGAATACGGTAAAATTAATGTTTATAACAGATCTAAAGAAAAAGCCAAGGAGATAATAAGTCTAGGAGCCAATTTTTTTGACTCACCTAAAGAACTTGCAAAATATTCCAGTATTATTTTCACGATGGTTTCAAATTCCGAAGCTGTTAAGGAAGTACTTTTGGGTAATGAAGGAGCTTTTCATACTGCGAGAAAAGGTACATATTTTATAGATATGTCTACCGTAGAACCTGATGTTTCATTGGAAATATATAACGAAGCTAAAAAGAATGGTTTTCATTTTTTAGACGCCCCTGTGATAGGTAGTATTGATGCTGCGGAAAAAGCTACTTTAACTATAATAGTTGGCGGAGATAAAGAAGATTTTGATTACGTCTTACCTATTTTACAAAAAGTAGGTAAAAATATATTTTATGTTGGTCCTTCGGGAAGCGGATCAAAACTCAAATTGATAAACAATGTATTAATAGCCAATACCCCTGTAATATTCGGCGAAATCTTAAATATTGCAGAAAAATCAGGATTAAAATTGCAAACAGTATTGGATGTTTTAAAATCAGGAATTTTTGGTCAAATTTTAAGTTACTACGAGAATAGAATAGTTCATAAAAACTTTTCTACCAGATTTAGTTTAGAATTAATGTTAAAAGATTTAAAATATGCTAAAAGGCTTGCTTCTTCTTCGCATTGTAAAACTTTAATCATAGATTGTCTATTACAAGCATATGAGGAAGCCTTCAAAAAAGGATTATCCCAATTAGATTATACTTCTGTAGTTAAAATTTACGAATAAAAAAATTTAAAATTAATTTAATATGTTTCTATAACGACCGAAGTTGAAGTTTTTATTACTCCAGGTATCGAAAGTATTTTTTCTTTTATTGTTTTAGATAATTCTGAGAAATCTTTGGCATCCAATTCTATTACTAAATCGAACTCGCCTGTTACAGCTTTTACAGATTTAGCGTTTTCTATTTTTTTTATCTCACTACCTACTTTATCAATCTTGTTAGGTTCTACAACTACAAATACGTATGCTTCGACCATGTTCTTAAACAAATTAATTTTTGCAAAGTATTTAAACTTTTAAATAAATCTAAAAGGCTTTAACTAACTATTCGTTTTATTGACGAATAAAAAATCATGTAATTAATTCCAGCTAACCCTTTTAGCTTTTTCTACGTTAAAACCTAATTTTTCTCCCCATTTTTCTATGCTTCTAAGTATTGTTTGAGCTCCTACAAAGGTTAAAACCTGCATAAACATTTTGAAAAATGGATTTGTATTGAATACTTCTCTTGAAGCTCTTAATACTTCTATTAATGTATGTCTCCAGCATCGGTAAATAACTGCGAAAGCTCCTTCATTAACTTGTTCATCTATATTAAAGAAATCTCTATCTTTTAATAATCCAACAGGAACAAAACTTAAAGGTGTGGCTGTAAAATGAGCCTTTGAGCCAACTTTTTTAGGTAATTCCTTTTCCAATCTATCTATAAATCTTGCGGTAGCCCAACAATCTTCTTCTGTTTCTCCAGGTAAACCGATTATTAATGTATATGCAGGAAACCAATAATTATCGTTTAACACAGCATTCCCTTCAAGAATTACTTCTTGCCATTCGTCTGCATCAAACGGTTTAGCTTTCAATGGCATGTAATTTGCAAAAATTCTATTCGAACCCGTTTCTAATCCACATTGAATTCCTATCCAATTTCTTGAACTTGCTCTTAATATTTTAGACAAATCTTTTATTAAATCTGGATCTGCAGCTGCAGCTGAAACTGTTCCATGAGTAGGGTTCATGTGTTTTACTTCTTTAATTTCCATAATTGATTTAAATAAGGATATCAATGCATCCCTATTAGGATAAAAATACATTTTATCTTCCACCTCATATAAAAATATATCTTCGCTATGCAACCAAACACTGTAATACTTGCCTATTTTTACGTTCACAAGGACTTCCTTTTTTATTTTTTCAATTGGCATGTATCTTCCAACTCTTAAATTAGGCTCGCAGAAATGACAATTCCTACCACAGCCTCTCATAGCTTCTACAAATCCATGAGTTGAAGGACGAATTATTGTGGGTATTTGGTATATCTCGGGATGACCTTTAACTTTTATTATTCTATTTAAAGATTTATCTATTGAAATTAGCTCGCTAATTATATTACCTCCGTTAGTATTATAATAATAAACATCTTCTTTTTCTATTTTGTAAAATAAATCAGGTAAAAGATGATCAACTTCTCCTATAATTAAATGATCGATTTCTAATTCATCTAAGTAATTCCTTTTTACGTCTAGTTGCCAAGCACCACTACCCCCTACTACAATTTTAAATTTTAAATTTCTTTTCCTCCTTATTTCAGCGACTGTTCTAACAAGTTTAAGGAAATAATACTTCGTATAAGCTGTATAATAACCACCATATGTGAACATCATCGAAACAGGTCCCAGTCCTAAAGGATCCATAGAATTTATTCCGACTATTTTGGTATCTTCGTCAATAAACTTATGAATATGATCTGGATGTACAACAACAACCTCACTTGGTTGGTATCCTCTTAATAATCCTGCCTCTATTTTTCTTAAAGGATAAGGTGCCCTAATCAATATACCATTATATGTAGGAAGTTGACCTGTAAGGAAATCGTATAAAAATTTAGGTGTCTTTTCAACCGGTGCACAACTAAAGAAATCGAGTAAAGGTATATGATGAAATTCACCCGTTAGAGTTTTGTCAGTCGTTAAAACAATTCTTACCATAATGTAATAAGAATAATGTTTTTTATGTATATAAAGTTTTTGTTGATTAGTCTTTTAAAATATTCAAATATTTAAATTTTAATTAAATGAATTTTGCCGAAAATCTAAAGGAAATAGAGTACAAAGAAGCAATTTTATGTATAGATGTAGGAGGAACTTTTACTGATTATGTGATGCTTCTAAATGAGGAAATTATTACATTAAAAATACCTACTGACATAAAAAAATTGGAAAACGTAATTTCTAACTTTTTTTCATATTTTAAAATAACCTCTTTAAATATTAAGGAAGTTATATATGTAACTACCATAGCATCAAATTTATTTTTAGGACAACTTGGCATAGAGATGCCTAAAACATGTTTAATAACAACAAAGGGTTTTAGAGATATTATAGAAATAGGAAGACAAAATAGACCTGAGCTCTACAATTTATTCTTTGAGAAGAAGAAACCGTTGGTAGAAAGGATGTATAGATTTGAAATAAATGAGAGAATCGATTCAAAGGGGAGGGTTATCAAAGAAGTAAATGAAGAAGAAATTGAAAGAATAGCAAAAATAGTAAATAAGAACAAAATAGAAAGTATTGCAATTTGCTTTATTAATTCCTACGTTAATCCTTATAATGAATTCAGAGCTAAAGCTCTTCTCAAAAAATTCCTTGGTAATAACGTTTATATATTAACTTCCTATGAAGTTTGTCCTGAAATAGGTGAATATGAAAGATTTTCCACCACTTTATTAAACGCAATATTGATGCCTATTTTAACTTCTCATTTAGATAAATTATTAAATGAGATTAGGAAGAGAAACGTTAAAAAATTCTATATAATGGGTTCTACAGGAGGGTTATTAAGCTATGAGAAAGTTTCTATAAAGCCTATATATACAATAGAATCAGGTCCTATAGCAGGTATACTTGGTTCTTCATATTTATCAAAAATTTACAATTTTGATAATGTTGTTTCATTTGATATGGGTGGAACAACAGCAAAGAGTTCTTTAATTCAAAATTTCTCTCCTTTTATAACTACAGAATATGAATTTGGCGCAAGAAGAATAGGAGGGCGTTCTTTGAAAGGAACGGGCTATCCCATAAAAGTCCCTTTTATAGATGTAGTTGAAGTAAGTGCTGGAGGAGGAACTATAGTTTGGGCTGATGAAACAAATAATCTAAAAGTTGGTCCTTTAAGTGCAGGTTCAGATCCAGGTCCTGCATGTTATGGTAAAAGTATGATACCAACTATTACTGATGCTAATTTAATTTTAGGAAGATTAGGAGAAAAATTGTTGGAAGGCAATATGGTAATCTATAAGGAAAGATCGGTTAAAGCCTTTGAAAAACTAAGTAAAATTTTAGGATTAAGCATAGAAGAAATTGCTTTCTCCGCTATTAAATTAATAAACTTTAAAATGGGGAAAGCGATTAAAATAGTTGCAATTGAAAGAGGAATAGAACCTTCCAGATTAACATTGATAGCCTATGGAGGTGCTGGGCCTATGCATGCTTGTGAAATATGTGAAGAACTTGGAATAAGAAACATAATTATACCCAAATATCCTGGATTATTTTCTTCTTTCTCTCTTCTGTTTTCAGACGTTAAATATATTTATTCTTCTAATCTAATTAAAAAAATAAATGAATTAAAAATAGATGAAATTGATAAAAAATTTAAAGAATTAGAAAATTTGGCTAAAATAGATATTAAAAATGAAGAATTAAAAGAAATTAATTTTCAAAAATATTTAGATTTAAGATATTATAGACAATCATATGAATTATTGATTCCTGTTAAAAATATTGATGAAAATTTTTTCGAGAATATAAAAAATGATTTTTATAAAAAACATAAAGAAATTTACGGTTGGTGTTATGATGCTCCTATAGAAGTTGTAAACGTTAGGTTATACTTAATAGGAATTAGAGATAAACCTTTGCTTAAAAAATACGAGTTATCAAGTGAAAATGCAAAAGAAAAAGAAATAAGGCAGGTTTACTTTAATGAACAATACATCGAAACTAAAATATATTCTCGTAAAGATTTAAAGGCTGGCAATGAAATAATAGGACCTGCAATAATTGAACAGTACGATTCCACCATAGTTATTCCTCCCAATTGGTATTGTTTTGTCGATGAATATTTAAATCTTCAGGTTAGAAAAATATGAAGCTTAAATCTGAAATCCTAGGTTATTCCTTGATTTCAATAGTAGAAGAGATGGGAATTTCTTTAAGAAAATCTTCCTATTCGCATAATATAAAGGAAAGGGCAGATCACAGTTGTATAGTTGCAAATAATGAAGGAAAAATTTTAGCGCAAGCTGAACATTTACCAGTACACTTGGGCTCATTTTATGTAGGATTTAAAAATTTTTTAAAATACATCGAAGAGAATGATATAAAAATTGAGGAAGGAGACATGTTTATAGTTAATGATCCTTATATAATTGGTACCCACCTCAACGATATTACGATTATTAGGCCAGTATTTTATTCTGGCAAGCTAGCATTTTTTGTGGCAAATAAAGCACATCATATAGATGTAGGAGGTATTTATGCTGGTAGCATAAATTGGGAATGTAAAAATTTATATGAAGAAGGTATAGTTATCCAACCTGTTAAAATTATGAGGAAAAACAGATTATGTAAAGAAATATTAAAGATTATAAAATTTAAAATAGCAACATTTGAAATATTTTTAGGGGATCTCTTTGCTCAAATTTCTTCCAATATTCTTGGAGAAAGAAGATTAGTAGAACTGGTTCATAACTATGGATTAGAAGTATTTAACAATGAAATTTCTAATTTTTTAGAAAATACAAAAATTAAAGTGTTAAAAAGTTTATCTAAATTTAAAGAAGGAAAATATTATGCTGAAGATTATCTTGAATATGATACAAGTTTAATAAAAATATGTTGTAATTTAGAATTTAAAAAGAATGGAATAAAGATAAACTTTAATGGTACTTCTAAACAATTAGATAAACCTTTAAATGCAGTATTTGGTGTTACATTTGCTTCCTCATCCTTTGCAATAAGATGTTTAATAGAGGATCCTGAACTTCCCATCAACGATGGTTTTTATAGTATACTCGAAGTTGAAGCTGAAAGAGGAAGTTTATTAAACCCTGTTAAGCCTGCACCCGTATCTGCTGGAAACACAGAAACTTCACAAAGGATTGTAGATGTAATCTTTAAGGCTTTATCTCATGCCTATTCTGAACTTATTCCTGCTGCTTCTCAAGGAACAATGAATAACTTAATTTTAAGTGGGAAATATGAAAATGGAGAAAAATGGATTTATTATGAAACTATAGGAGGCGGATTTGGTGCTAGATTTAATAAAGATGGAGTAAATGCTGTTCAAGTAAACATGACAAATACAATGAATACTCCTGTAGAGGAAATAGAGAGGAATTATCCTTTAATGGTTTTTAAATATGAAATAAGACAAGATAGCTGCGGGTCAGGTAAATGGAGGGGAGGTTGTGGTATTGAAAGAGGTTTTTTAGCTTTAGATGAGATAAATGTTAGTATAATAGCAGAAAGAAATATAATTAAACCTTATGGATTAGCTGGCGGGTTTGAAGGCGAGAATGGAGAAATTTTGCTATTAAAGGGAAATGAAACTAAGAAACTTCCTTCAAAATTTTCTTTCAAATTAAATAAAGGGGGGATTTTGATTATCAAAACACCTGGTGGAGGAGGGTATGGTAAACCTCATGAAAGAGATTTAAAATTAATTATTAGTGATTTATTAAATGAATATATTTCTATTGAAAAAGCTGTAAAAGATTATAATTTAGATTATCAAAATATTAAATCAATAATAGACAAATTAAAGATTTAATCTTTTTTTAATCTTTTTTAAAGTTTCCTCCTCATCTATAATATCAAATATTTTATACCCAGATGCTAAAATAAGTTTTATTATGGCTAATTTAAACTCCAATCCTTTATAAAAATCGTTTCTCATAAATATTTGTTCATAAGGAATCCCTATATCTATTAATTGGTCAATCGTTGCTTTTCTCATTTTCTTTGGTCTATTTGTTATAATAACCAAATGTTTATTTTGCATATAGTATCGTAAAGCTTTATCTATGTTTTCATGGATGGGTTCATCATAACTTAGGTATCTTTCACTGTAATATAAATTAAAAAATTCTTCTCGAATCTTACTTTCAATTTCTTTTAAATTTGTATCCAATGGCAAATTTAACTCCTTTAGGCACATTTCCTTTCTTTTTTCAGTATTTAGCAATACATTATCTATTTCCAATATAACAATTTCCGATCCATCTTCGATATCCATCTTTAAAGGTCTGCAAATTTCTTTATATTCGCAATTTAAGCATTCAAAAAATTCCTCTTTTAATGCCATTTCTTTTATTGGTTCTTTTTTATTTATTATATGTTCGTGTAGTATGTGTGTTCTTTCTTTTAGTATGTTCAATATATTATCATCCTTAACTATTGAAAATGTTTCAAGTTTACCTTTTCTTTTATCCCAATATAAAAGAATACCGTTGTTTATTTTTAGTGCATGTAAATATGTTTGTAATTGTAACACATGCTTTTCCAAAGGTCTTTTTGGAATTTTAGAAACAGTTTTAACTTCTACTATTGTTTTTTCTGAGTCTACATTTAATATTATTATATCAACTCTACCATGTAATTTATATTCTCCAAAGTCCAACTCGGTTTCAAATTCAGAAGCATCAACTTGAACTACATTGCTTTCTTTTAAAATTTTTGTAATAATTTCATGAATTCCTTTTCCTGTTGCAAAAATAACTAACTTTTCTTCTGAAGGGGGTTTTTCAATATAAAAATCATAATATTGTTTCCTTAAACAATCTCCTATGGAAGAAGGATGATATCTACCAATTATCCTAGGATGCTCTTCTTTCTCTTTCTCATGAAATATTATTATACCTTTTTTTAAAGTATCAAGAAACTTTTGGGCATAATTCATAAAGAACTAAATTGCTTTTAAAACTGCTTCTACTAATTTAGGCTCAGGATGAGCTCCGAGAAGCTCTATTTTATCATTTATAACTATTTTAGGTACAGCGCTAACATCATATTTTATGGCAAATTCTTCAAATTCGTTAACATCTATTATTTCTGAGATTATATTTTCATTAAATATGGCAAAGTAGTTAGATAATCTTGCTGCTATAGGACAATAAGGACAACTTAATGTTACCAATACTCTAATTGTAACTGGCCTATTAATTATTTTTAATTTTTCTTTTGTAGCATTAGATAATTTTGTAAAATTATTAGCAAATGAAGCTATAGTTTCTACGAAAACTGGAAACTCGAATCCTGCAGGTATTCCAAAGTACCTTATGTTATTTTTGTTTCCTTTTTCTAATATTATTACTGGAGCTTTTGTTATGTTATATTTTCTAGCAATCTCAATGTTTGTTTGTAAGTTGTTATATATAACGTTAATTTTAGGATTTATTTCAGCAATCAGCTTAGTTAATAGTTTTGTATCCGTACAATAATGACAAACGTTAGGATCATCTAGGAAAACCCTTAAATCGATTCTATCATTAATATTAGATAAATGTTTGGCTAGAAAATCTTTTATTTCAAGAAGTTCTTCTTCACTTATATGACTTTCTCCCATACCTAAATATTCTTTCCGGTAAAATTTATTTTTTTCTAATCATATGTTTCTTTTAAATTTATAAATATGCTGGAAGATAAAAATATATGGTTGAAGTAGGAGACAAAGCTATAGATTTTACTTTGCTAGATCAAGACAGAAAACCTGTAAAACTTTCAGATTACATAGGAAAAAAGAATATAATACTTGCTTTTTATTTTCTCGATTTTTCACCTGTATGTACAAACGAAATGTGTAGCTTTGATAGTTCTTTGAAAGAATTCGAAAAATTAGATGCTATAGTATTTGGTATAAGTGTAGATAGCCCCTTTTCCCATAAGGCATTTGCTGAAAAGTATAACTTAAAAATACCATTATTAAGCGATTTTAACAGGGAAGTGATAAGGAAATACGATGTAGTTCATGAAGAAATGTTCGGTTTTAAAAACGTAGGTAAAAGAGCAGTATTTATAATAGATAAAAATGGAATTGTCAGATATAAATGGGTTTCTGATGATCCTAGAAAAGAACCAAATTACGAAGAAATCAAAAAAGTTCTTTCTGAACTTAAATGATAAATGAAGAAGTAAAAAAGTTTTTAGAAGAAAATAATTTAAATGATTTTTTTAATAAAATTATATACGATATTATTTCTTATTTAAATAAATTTAATTTATCATTTTCGATTAATTATGAAATATTTGAAGATTTTTTGGATAAATCTTGGACGATACTAAAAATTATAGTAAGTTTTAAAAATATATCCGATTATTCATTATTTTATACATGGTCTGAATTATGTAAAATAAAAAATAAAATAATAAATTCTTCAAAAATAGTTATAATAGCGAGGAGCGATGAGTGAAGAATATTCACCTTCGGATTATTTGTTAGCAGCAGAAAATGTTTATTTAGCATTTGTTGAAGGAGGAAAAGCTGTTTCTTTAACTCCGAATGAAAATGCTTGGTTACGATTAGCTATAATTGCCTGTTATAATGCTGCGTTTCATTCAATTTACTTAAATTTGTTAAAGGATCCCATTATTAATGAAGAAATAAATAACCTTATAAAAGAACAAAAAATAAATTTGCATAGATATATTATAGAAAAATCAATAGAAAAGTTCGGTTTAGATGAAATTTTAGAATTGTATGAGCTTAAAATCAAAGCCGAATTCTTCCTTCCTCATGAATATAATATAAGTATAAAAGATTTGGAAAGAGCGATAAAAATAGCTTCAAATATTATAGCCAAATTTAAATCAGATTAATACTTGTTGAATAAATTTTTCGATGATTTCTTTCGGAGCTGCACCTATCATTCTATCTATTTCTTTTCCGTTTTTGAAAATTATGAAGGTTGGTATGCTCATTATATCATAAGTTTGAGTTATTTCGGGTTCCTCATCGACATTTACTTTTACGAATTTTATTTTATCCTTATATTTATCTGCCAATTTTTCGAATATGGGTTCAACCATTTTACAAGGCCAGCACCATTCAGCCCAAAAATCCACAACTACAGGTAAATTGCTTTTTAAAACTTCTTTTTCCCATTCATCTTTGGTTACGTTTTTAAGGTTTTCCTTAGCCATAATATTTTTTTTATAAAACAAATATATTAAATTAAATCTTTATGGTGAAAAAAGAAAAATCTATGGAGGCTAAGATAGGAATGATAGGTGGATTTGCTAATATAATTTGGTTAGGTGTTGTTTTCTTGGTGATTTTTATAAGAACTATTTTAATAATGGGCGAATGGCTTATTCCTTTAATATCTGTGATAATTTACTCCTTTGCTTCTTCTTTAGTTCTAAATTCTTCTTCCAAGTATGATATTAACAAAAATAACTATAAACGGACAATTTATGGATCAATTATAATATTTCTAAATTCTTTGATTTTAGGTTACTTAATAAATCCCAAAGAGTTTTTACTCAATTTTTTAGTATTGTTAGGACCAGGTTTCATATTGATCTTGTTTGCTTGTTATTTACAAAGGGCGAAAGCCTTGTACTTTAGGGAAGTCAGAGAACAAAAACTTATTCCTTAATATAAAGCTTGCCCAATTCTTCTGGAGTTATTTTTTTTACCTCTAACAATGCTTATAACTATTATTGTAGCTAAGTATGGTATAGTTTTAAAAACATAGGGATAATCAATAGCTCCAAATGTAATACTTAAATAAAATTGATAAAGTTTCAAAGAAACCAAACATCAGACATCCAATTATTACGAGTAATGGTTTCCATTTACTAAATGTGACGATAGCTACTGCAATAAATCTTTTTCCAGCAGAAATATCTTTTGTAAAATTCCTATTAAGCCATTCGTTAATTCTTTTGCTACTCCTATACTTATTTACATCAAACAGGATTAAACCTTAAGCTTTTTTCGAGTCTGTAGGGTTTGTCGTGTATAAAATAATACTCCTATTGCTATGATTCCAATAATAGCTATTACAGCAAGCTTTGAAATTGCCCTTTTTGCATTGACTATAATTAAAAATATTTTTAAAATTAAATGCTTAATTATGAAAGCTCTATTATTCGTTGAGCCTAAAAAGTTGATTTTTAAAGAAATGGATATACCTAATATAAACGAAGGATGGGCTTTGGTTAAAACTAAATATGTAGGAATATGTGGAACAGATAAATCTATATATCTTGGAAAGTATCAATTAAAAAAACTACCTTTAATTTTAGGTCATGAAGTCATAGGTATTATTGAAAAGCCTGAATATTTAAAAGGCAAAGTGGTCATTCCTGAAATAAATTTTGCTTGTAAATTATGTGAATATTGTAAATCAAGTTTATATATTCACTGTCCCAACAGAAAAACGTTAGGTATAGATTTTAATGGCGGCCTATCTGAATATTTCATCGCTCCTATAGAATATCTGCATATTTTTTCAGGAGAAATAAGTTTAGGGATCTTTGTTGAACCTTTGGCTGCAATATTGAACATATTTTCCCAATATAATATCAAAAATAATTATAAAGTATTAGTTATAGGAACAGGTAATATAGCTTATTTATTAATTCAAGTTTTAAAATACTATGGTATTACAGATGTAGATGTATTAGCTAAAAGGGAAAGTGAAAAATTGAGAAAATTTAGCAAGTTCTCCAACGTAATTTTTAATTTCAAAGAATCCTATTATGATGTAGTTTTTGAAGTTTCTGGAAATTTGGAAAATGTAAATCTGGCTATCAAAGCTGCCAAACCTAGGGGGACAATACATGTAAAATCTACTCCTGGAAATTTAGCTGAAATAAATCTTACTGAGTTGGTAATCAAAGAACAAAAAATATTAGGTACAAGGTGCGGAAATTATGAAAATTTTGAAGAAGCAATAAAAATGATTAACCAAGGAAATATTAAACCCGAATTAAATAAAATATATAGTTTCGAAGAATCTATAAAGGCTTTCGAAGATTCATTAAGTAACGATTATCTAAAGGTCGCTATAAAATTTTAGCTTAATAATTCTTTGAATAAGTTTTCTGCTTCTTTTTTATCGTTTACTTCTTTAATTGCTATTTTTCCATTTTTATACAAACTTATAACTTTTCCTTTATAGATTCCTCTTACAATTAATCTTGTGTCTAAAATTATTTTTTCAAGTTTAGATTTGGCTAAATTTAAAGCAAAATCAGATTTATCAGGGTGTAAAATAGCAACATAACCTTTTTCCTCACCGCACATCTCCATTAAAATTTTAATTAAATTCACGTTCTTATTATAAAGTATCTAAAATTAATTTTTAATGGCGTATCCTATAGCTTCTTTTATTGAAGAAAATTTCTTTGCTTTAAGTATATTTTTTAATTCTTTAATAATTTTATCTATAACACCAAATCCTTCATAAATTAATGCTGTGTATATTTGAACAGTTGTAGCTCCATTGATTATAGCTTCAAAAGCATCTTTTCCTTCAAAAATTCCTCCACATGCATTTATTATTATTTTTCCTTCAGAATATTCGTATATATCTCTTACAGTTTTTAGCATGTATTTATAAATCAGTTTACCGCTTAATCCTCCAAAACCTGTCGCTAAACTTTTTTCTTTAATTTGAATAGTATTTATCGCTGTTATACCTTCAATTTTTTTATCCATACATACATTTATAATTTCCATTAGATTTTCTCTTTGTTTATTATTTAAAGGAGGAGAAACTTTAACAAACGTCGGTTTGCTTTTTATTTTTACTATTTCATTAATTAATTTTTTAAAATTATCTGCATCCTGGAATAGTCTCCCATTTTCTGTATTAGGGCAACTAATATTAAGTTCAATAGCTTTTGCAACATTGCTTAAAATAGAATAACATTTAACGTATTCCTTAACACTATTTCCTGCTATACTTATGAATAGAGGAATTTTACTATTTCTTAGTTTTTTATAAACTTTGGCTAAACCTTCGCTTGGTAAGCCCATAGAATTTACCAAGGAAAGTTTTCTATCATATCTAATTATTCTAGGTTTAGGATTTCCTTTTGATGAATTTAATAAAACTGAACCTATGGTTATATATCCTAAATTTAAACTTGAAAGAAAAAGTAACATATCTGCGTTTTTATCGAATCCTGCTGCAAGACCCAGCGGATTATTAAGTTTTATTCCGCAAAAATCTAAATTTAACATTGGTTCTGATATTTTTTTAATAGGCAACGATATTCTCAGAATATTCTTAATTAAGTTATGAGATTTTTCAGGATCCATTTTAAAAAGTATAGGTCTAATTAATGATTTATAAATCGATACCACTTCATTAAATATAATATCATATTTCTTAAAAATTTGAATAATTTTTTGTCCCAAATTCTAACAATAAACAAGCAATTTTCCTTACGTTGGTTGTTTTTCTGCTATAAAAGTCTTTTTATTCTAAGCTTAGGTATAATTTTACATTCATGCTGACTTCCTCCTAGTCCTAAAAAGGAAGCTTTCAATTTTCTGTAAAAATTGAAGTATTACCAACGTATTTCCCAAAGTTTTTTCAAAAAGAAATTTTATTATATAGAAGCAATATTCTTGATGTTTGAAATAATAACTTTAATTATAGCTGTAGCTTCATTATCATATATTGTTTATGATAAGCTTAAAACAAGATTGTTATTTAAATCTAATGATAACCTTCTTAATGATGGCATATCGCTAAATTTACCTTTTGAAAATTACTTAAGTAATGTATATTTGGAAGGTAATTTTATAAAGTTTGTAATAAAGAATGTGGAAGGCGAATTCATTCCTTTAATCGTAGATTTATTGGCTAATCCTGAAGTAATTAAATTAGAAAATGCAAATAAATTTAATAGTATTGAATATTCAGAAAAACAATTAAATTATTTATTAAATAATATAGAAAAAAAATAATAAAAATACTAAAAATATATAATAACCAATATAAATCAATTAATAATTTAATTAAACTATATGTTGTTTTACTACCAGATTTTGTTTATGGGTTAATTAAAAATAGAGTAAATAAAAAGATTAAAAATATAAACTTTGTTATTATTCCTTTATCTTATAGTCAATATATAATAAATTACTTAATCAATTTACAAAATATCAAAAATATAGATATTTCTAAAATAATTAAATATTTATATAATATTGTCGATTTTATAAAAGATTTATATCCATATATTGAAAAAATTGAAGAGAAAAGTGAAAAAGAAACTCAGGAAATTAAAATTAAAAAGAGGGTTGTGGCTAAGAAAGTTTATAATGAAATTACAACTACCGCACTATCTTGAAAATTCCAAGAGTTTTTCAGCAAATTTTTTACACTCTTCTTGACTCAAAATTATTGTAGTTTTTACCCAGTCATGTTCAAGAAATCCTTCAACCATTGTAATTACAACGCTATATTCTCTTTTTATAGCAGTAAGCAAAACTGGTAAATAGGTTTTTTTGAGAATTGAAATTGAATTTTTTGTTTCTTCAAAAAAAGTTTCTCCATCGGCCATGTTTAAATAATAAAAAGTAAATTTAATAAATTTTATAAATAATAATCAATGGCAGTTGTAAGCCTAATAGGAGTTTCGAAATATTATAAAGTAGGCTTTACAGTAGTAAAAGCTCTAGAAAATATAAATCTTGAAATAAAAGAAAATGAATTCGTAAGTGTTTTGGGACCTTCAGGTTCAGGTAAAACCACTCTTTTAAATATGATAGGTTGTCTTGATAAACCTACAAAAGGAAAAGTAATTTTTAAAGGATTGGATGTTACATTATTGAACGATAAAAAGCTTTCAGAATTCAGAGCCAATAACATTGGTTTCGTTTTTCAAACCTTTAATTTATTGCCCAATTTAACTGCTTTAGAAAATGTAGAAATCGCTTCTTCTTTTTCCAATAAAACTAAGAATGTTAGAGAAAGAGCCATAGAGCTTCTTAATTTAGTAGGATTGAGAGAAAGATTATTCCATAAACCTTCTCAACTTAGTGGAGGTGAGCAACAAAGGGTGGCCATCGCAAGAGCTTTAATTAACGATCCTGAAATCATATTAGCAGATGAGCCTACCGGAAATCTTGATAGTAAAACAGCTGAAGAAATAATGGATTTGTTTTTAAAACTTAAAAAAATGGGTAAAACGATAGTTCTAGTAACACATAATACATCTTTAGCAACAAAATCAGATAGAATTATTTATATAAAAGATGGAAAAATAATAAATGAGACTATCAAAAGCGTTTAAATTAGCCTTAAGGAACATTTCAAGGAATAAATTAAGGAATTCTTTTGTAGTTTTAGCATTCATATTGGCTGTAATATTAGGCGGTATTATTATAGGACCTGTGAACGGATTAAAATCTTATTGGGTAAGTTCTATAAATGAAGCCGGCTTTAATGCAATAGTAGTTATTCCAGGAAGAGCTGAATTAGGTGGGTCAGGATATTCTCCTCCTACAAAGTATATTAAGGTTGAAGATGCTTTGTACATAAAAAATAAAAACATTAAAGAGATTGTGGCAATAAGTCCTATAATTATTGTAGGATTTTTAATCTTTGGTCAAAATACTTCTTCTTTTATGGCTGGAGGATGGGAAGATTTATTAACTATTGGTGAATTAAAACTTCATAAGGGAAGATTTATAGAGGAAAGAGATAAAAACGATCAAGAAATTAATGCTGTTTTAGGATATAATGTATGGAATAAATATTTAGGCGGGAATGTTGATGTAAACCAAAAACTTGAAGTTAATTTAATCTTAAGACAAAATGTTTTGATTAAAACTTTAAATGTAAAACTTAAAATCATAGGTCTTTTGGAAAAGAGGCCTCCGATACCTGGAACAAATTTAAATCCTAATGATGCAATAATTGTTTATTTAAATCAAGCTTTAAAGCTGGCTAACATTACAGATGTAAATAACGCTATCGTTGATAACATCTTCATATCTGTAAACGATTTTAACAATCTTGATATTGTAAGCCAGGAAGTTGTTAAAATTTTAGAAGAAAGGGGATATAAAAAGGACATTGATTTTACTATTGTTTCTCAGAAAGATGCATTAAACGTTGTAGATAGAATATTTTCCCAATTTAATAGCTTCATTAACATAATTTGGGCTGTTATAATAATTATCAGCAGTCTCTCTGTTTTAATAGTTATGGTTATAACTGTAAGGGAAAGATATAAGGAAATAGGCACATTAAGAGCCTTGGGTGCAAAGAGAACTGATGTGCTAATACTGTTCCTATTTGAATCTTTAATTTTATCTTTAATAGGTGTATTAATAGGAAGCGTAACTTCTATTTTAGTAATCCAAATACTAAAGGAAAGTTATGAATTTATAAGATACGTTACGATGGAAATAATTTTACAAACTTATTCGATAATTATACCTGAAATTATTCTAGCTTCGATAGTATTCGCATTATATCCTTCATATAGAGCTACCAAGATAGAACCTGCTGTAGCTCTAAGGTATGAATGATTTTATATTTTATTTTTGTAAGATATTTTATGGAAGAGAAAAAGGAAGAGGTTGTAAGACCTAGAATTATTGCTAAGAAATGTGAATATCATGGTATATTACTTTTCTGGTGCACAATATGCGGAAAATCTGTTTGTAGGTATTGTGAACCTAATCACCAAATTGAGCATTTTCTTCCTAAAATAAGATAAATTATGTTTTACAATAAACTAAAGCTTTGTCTTTTATGACTGGAGTAAATCCGATTAACCTTCAGGTGGGATGGATAAAAGTTATATAAAAAAGAAGATAAGGGAAACTATTTGGAATTTAATGGAAGAAAAGAATATTGCATCATTTCCAAGGCCGGTATTTGGCAGAATACCTAATTTTAAAGGAGCAGAAAAAGCAGCTAAATTATTGTTGAATTGTGATTTTTTTAACAAAGCTGAAGTAGTTAAAGTAAATCCTGATTCTCCTCAACAACCTGTAAGAGAACTAGTATTGATAAACGGTAAAAAATTAATAATGCCAACACCTAGAATTAAAGAAGGATTTATATTGTTGGAACCTTCGAATATTTCTCCCAAATTTTATAAAAAAGCATCTACGATCAGAGGAGCTTTTGAATTTGGTCGTAAAGTTCATCCCAAGGATTTACCAAATATAGATTTAATAGTTTTAGGTGCGGTAGCTGTATCTGTAAAGAATGGTGCAAGGATAGGAAAAGGGGAAGGTTACGGAGAATTGGAATACGGTATTCTTATCGAGTATGGTAAAATAAGTAACGATGTTATTATTATTACTACAGTTCATGAAATACAATTGGTCGAAGATATTCCTGTTGAAGATTTTGATGTAAGCGTAGATTATATTATAACTCCAGAAAGGGTAATAAAAGTTATTGAAAAACATCCTAGACCAAAGGGAATAATTTGGAATCTTTTAAACGAGGAAAAAATAAATGAAATACCTTTGCTTTTAGAATTAAAAAAATTAAAAACAAATAATATTAAATTTGTTTAATATTATATAAATATTTGTATATACCTTTTTACGTTTATTTCAAATAATTTTAAATATTTAATTAAGTAAAATATTATTAATGGCAAAAGTAATTTCTCAGGGGCTCGTAAAAGATTTTATGCGTAGAAACGTTTATTATGTTGATTTTAATGCAACAGTTTATGAAGCATCAAAGATTATGAAGGCGCATGACGTAGGTAGTGTAATAGTAAAATTAAATGACGAGCCTGTGGGAATAGTAACTGAAAGAGATATACTTTTAAAAGTTGTAGGAGAAGGTAAAGATCCAAAGAAGGTTAAAGTCGGAGAAATAATGTCATCTCCTTTGGTTACAGTTAAAGCTGACGATCCTATTGAAGAAGCTTTAAGAAAAATGAGCATCTATGGTTTTAGAAGATTACCTGTCGTTGGTAAAAATGGTAAAATAATAGGTATGTTTGCCCAAAGATTTTTGATAAAACCGACAGAAGAAGAACTTAAGCAAAGAGCGAGTCTTCCTTCAGAAATTTCGCCAAAACTTCATGAATTTTATAATGGAAAAATAGAAGTTATTCCTAAAGTTCAAATATCTTCATACAAAGATTTTTCAATTTGGTATACTCCAGGTGTAGCTTCACCTTCTAAAGAGATTACCCAGAATCCTTTGAAAGTATTTTCTTATACCAATAAAGGAAATACTGTGGCAGTTGTTTCAGATGGGTCAAGAACTTTAGGTTTGGGAGATATAGGTCCTTATGCAGCATTGCCTGTGATGGAAGGTAAAGCTTTGTTATTTAAGTACCTTGGTGGTGTTGATGCGTTTCCTATAACACTTAATACAAAAGATCCTGATAAAATAATTGAAATAATAAAATCCATAGAACCTGTTTTTGGGGGTATAAATTTAGAAGATATAGCTACACCCAAATGCTTTTATATTTATGAAAGGTTATACGAAGAACTGGATATTCCAGTATGGCATGATGATCAACATGGAACTGCTTTGGTTGTTCTTGCAGCATTAATAAATTCCTTAAAAATCGTTGGGAAAAAAATTAACGAAATTTATGTTACTCTAATTGGTGCAGGGGCTGCGAATTATAGAATAGCTAAAATATTAATAGCTTATGGTGTAAAAGCAGGAAATATAATTTGTGTAGATTCCAAAGGTATTTTAAATAAAAGTAGGTTGGATGTTAAAGATGAAAATCCGTATAAATGGGAACTCTGTAATATTACAAACAAGGAAGAAAGGACCGGTGGAATACCTGAGGCTATGAAAGGAAGCGATGTTGTAATAGCTATGTCTAGACCAGGGCCCGGTGTTATAAAGCCCGAATGGATAAAGTTGATGAACGATAATGCGATAGTTTTTGCATGCGCTAATCCTATACCTGAAATATGGCCTTGGGAAGCTAAGGAAGCTGGAGCAAGGATTGTTGCAACAGGAAGAAGTGATTTTCCAAATCAAGTTAACAATTCCTTAGGTTTTCCCGCAGTTTTTAGAGGTGCATTGGAAGTTCTAGCTAAAAAAATAACGAATGATATGTTAATAGCTGCTGCAGAAGAAATAGCAAGGGTTGCTGAAGAATATGAAATAAACGAAGATTATATAATTCCTACAATGGAACAAGAAGAAGTTTATGTCAGAGAAGCTTTAGCTGTTGCTATGAAAGCACAAGAAATTGGGATAGCAAGGTTAAAGCTTTCTAGAGATGAACTTTATAAAAGGATTAACGAAAAAATAAGCAGAACTAAAATATTATTGGAAAAACTAATAGGAGAAGGAATAATTAAAAGGTACGTTGGAGTCATCTAATTTTCCTTTATTATCTCTCCTTCTTTTATTACTATTTTAACATGATTGTATCCCATAGTATATCCTATCCATCGATAATTAGGCACATTCATTATCAAAACATCAGCTTTTTTCCCTTCTTCCAACGAACCAATTTCATAATGTAAGTTTAAAGCGTAAGCTGCGTTTATTGTTGTAGCTGTTATACATTCAGCTTGACTCATTCTTAAAGTTCTACAAGCTATAGCAATAACATTTTCCATTCCATAAATTTGGTTTATTGGACTAAAATCAGAAGCTAAAGCTATTAGCATACCTTTATCAATGTATTTTCTTGCGTTAGCGCTCTGGTGAAGCAATGAAAAACTTGTTGAAGGTAATAAAACACCGCATATCTTATTTTCTATTAAATTTTGAATATCTTCATCAGTTATATGAATTAGATGGTCTGCAGAAACAAATTTAAATTTTTGGAAAAGACTCCCACATCTTATATCTGCGATTTCTCCTGCATGAATTTTTAATAGAAATCCCAGTTTTTCTGCTTCTTTAAATATTCTCTCACTTTCCTCACAACTAAATGCCCCAGAATCACAAAATACATCTACAAATTCAACTAGTTTTTCCTTTTTTACCTTTTTCAAAATGTCCAAAAATCCATTTAAATACTCTTCTCTATTCCCCTTAGGCAAATGAGCTAATAAAGTTGGAATAATTCTCGCATTGGATCTTTTTTTAATTTCGTTAATAATTCTTAATTCTCTTATTTCTTCTTCATAATCTATGCCATATCCAGATTTAATTTCTATAGTCGTTACTCCATTTTCTATGAATCTTTCAATTCGTTCCATTGTTTCCTTTATTATTTCTTCATCATTAGCCTGTTTTGTTAATCTTACAGTTTTCCAAATTCCTCCTCCTTTTTCTAATATTTCTTGATACTTGTAACCTTTAATCATCATTTCGTATTCATCTTCCCTTGAGCCAGAGAATAATAAATGAGTATGGCAATCGATAAAAGATGGCATAACTAAACTATTTGAGGCATCTATTTCCTTTTTAGGTTTAAATTTTCCTTTATTTTTTTCTTCTCCAACGAATAAAATTTTACCAGAATTTATTGCTATTATACCGTCATGGATAATATTTAAATTCTCCATCTCGTTTCCTTTTTTTATCCCTCCTTTCAAAGTAATTATTTCTTTACCCTTTATCAAAAGATCTATCTCCATTAAAATAAAGAAAATTTTCCTTCTTTTAATGCTTTCTTAATTAATAATTTTTCCAAATAGTTGCTTATTGATGCCGTAAATAATACTATTATTAAAGCGATGGTTAGCAATAAATACTTATCCATTATATAATAGCCTGTAGCTGAAGCTACTACGGGACCTACAATATAAAATAAAGGTGAATAAGTTATTATGCCTGCAATTTCTTTTTGGAATATTTGTATAGGTATTGCTCCACTAAAGAAAGGTAATATGAATTGTAATATGTTAGTAATTATCCAGGGAGATCTTACGGCTATAATTAAAATAGCATAAATTGTAGAGAAGAATATAAAAAACAGGAAGGCTAAGATTAAAAAAATTATAAAGAATAATGGATCTGCTATGTATAAGGTTACTTTAAACGTAAAATAGGACATTAAAATTATTATAATCCCTCCTATTGTTGTATCTAGAATTGAAATGATCCCTCTTCCAAATATATGGATGCTTAATTTTGTGTTTGTTAAAATTATGTTTTCCATTATTCCTTGTTGTAGTATTATAATCACCGAATTGCCCAGCCACATGAAACTAGAAATGAAGAAAAACATAAATAATCCCCACATTAGATTTGTCATAATAAATCTATCATTAAGTAAATGTTGTGCATAAATTAAAATGGCTAAAATAAAAAAATATATCCAGAAAGGTGTCGAAATTAGATCGCTTATAAGAAATATTTTATAGCTTTTCCATAGAGCAAAACCTCTTTCGATCTCAGCAAATATTTTATTTAGCATTTTTTAAATATTACCAACCATATGTACCACGCTTCCTAATAAAGATGTTCTCTAAGAATCTATAAATTACTATTCCAGATAAAAAATATAGTAGCAATAAAGGTAAAGGATAAAGATAAAGTAAATTGACAAATTCAGTAATTGTTATACGTACATTTTCTACTGCATAATAATATGGCAAAGATTTACCTAATATTTGGAGAAATAAAGGAAGTAAAGTTATCGGATAAACAAATCCTGAAACTGCAGAGATTATAGAATTTATAGGTTGGATTATCCCTTGTGGCTCTTTAGCTATTATAGTTAATCCTGCAACAATTAGGTTTATTCCAAGCATAGGTAATAAGAATAATACTAATATAAAAATCGAAAGAATGAAATTAAGTATTTTAGCTATTCCATAAACTGCAATTGTGCCTATGAAACCTATTATAAAGAACATTAGAAGAGCAAATATAGCGTTGTATAAAGCTGTAGCAGTAACTACTACCAAAGGATGAGTTGGTGAAGCAAGCAAATACTCTAGTCTTCCAGTAAGAAGACCTTCTCTCACATACCAAGCAGAGGATTCTGTAAAAATTAATGCCAGTGTTAACACAGTAAATCCTATTAATTGGTAAAACCATATTTCTAGGCTTATACTTCCAGAAATTCCAGCTCCTATTCCAAATGTAAAAAAGGAAAATAGAAAGGGTAAAAATATAACAAAACCGAATTGGCCTGCTTGTCTCATTAAACTTTTAATTTCTACGCTAAATATAGCAATAAATTGATTTATGTACTTTTTCATTTTTCTTCAACTATTCTAGCAAAAACTTCTTCCATGCTCGGTTCTATTATCCTTATATAACCTATATTGTATCCCTTTTCCTTAAGTTCTTCGATTAATTTAATAAGTGTTTCATTTGGTTTATCAGTTATCATTTTTATTACTGGATTTCCTCTTTCACCTAAGCTAGTTTCATAATCCTTTATTTCATTATTTAAAACTTCCACTTCAATAACGTATTTCAAACCTAGTTTTTCCTTTAATTCTTTACTTGAACCTATTGCAACTATATTACCTTTGTTTATTACTGCTACTCTACTACTTAATGTTTCAACTTCCCACATATTATGGCTTGTTAAAAGTATCGTTTTTCCTTGTTTTGTTAACTCAGAAATAAGCAATCTAATTCTTCTTGCAGATAAAGGATCTAAGCCTGCTGTTGGTTCATCTAAGAACAGTATCGGAGGATCATGAATCAAGCATTTTGCTATACTTAATTTTGCCTTCATTCCTAAACTATATTCATCTACGGTTCTGTATGCATCTTTTCCTAGGTTTACTAGCTCTACCAAATTTTTAGCTTTGTTTAATGCTTCATTCTTAGATAAACCGTATAATCTTCCATAATATACTAGGTTCTCTATTCCAGTTAATCTTGAATAAAACCCTTTCTCTGGAGATAAAGTTAATCCTATACTTTCCCTTACTTTATTTGGATTTTTAAGTATATCATAACCGTTAATTATTGCCTCTCCTTCATCAGGAATAAGTAAAGTTGAAAGTATCTTTATTGTCGTAGTTTTACCTGCACCGTTAGGACCTACTAAACTGAATATTTCACCTCGATATATTTCAAAGCTTACTCTATCCAAAGCTCTTATTAATTTAGGATTACTCTTAAATAATCCCTTTCTTTCTTTAACTTTAAATATTTTAACTAAATTTCTTGCAACTATAATTTCTCTCATGGTTTATGATTCTCGAAAATCTTTTCCACAGTATTTATTATTTCTATTACATCTAAAGGAAATCCTTCCATTATATTTATAATCTGTTCATTTATTTTTTTAGTAATTTCATCTATCAATTTTAGAGCCAATTGTTCATCTTGAAAGTAAAGCCTCTTTCCCTTTGAGTAAAACTTTATAATATTACCCTTTATACTTAACAAGAAATCAGGATAACTTATCCTCATCTCATTTTTTGTTGCTGAAATTTCAAAATTTGAAGATTTTAAAATTACGCTTTTCTCATCTACTCNAAGCGAATCTCCATTTGTTGAGAAGTTAAAGACATTACCATCATAACTTAATCTCTTGTTATCTTCTTTCAATTGAATAATTTTTCCTTTTATTTTTATTTTTGCGTTACTAGAGTAAATTAATATAGTAGGTCTCCTTGATTCCCTTATACGTATAAAGGGTCCTATTTTGACTTCTTCGTAATCTCCTTCTTCAGTTACTTCTATGGGTCCAACTTTTACTTTTGTTCCCAAACTATCCTCTTCAACACTAATGAAGGGTAATCGAATTTTTGTTTCTTCGAAATATCTTTCTTTAATTAGCTCCTTCAAAGTGTTTTTAACAATATTTTCTGCGTTTTTACTTTCCTTTTTAATCTTTCCGTTTTTAATTCTTATCATTCTTGAAATTAATAAAACAGGACTTTTGAAATTAGTTTTAAAGTTTCCAATATCTGTGCTTATAATTACTTGTACATCATTTAATATTGCAATTCCAAACCTTCTACCTCCTTTTTTTATTTCATAACTCAAAGAATCTTCTTTTATTTCCATTTTTATTTTTTCGTTTATAAATACGAGACCTTTTTTTACAATTTTTGGCTTTAAAGAATATTTATTTCCTTCCAACTTTTCTATAGAATAGGGTATAACTACTAGAATTACTGAAGAAATAAACAATGGTAAAGCTAAACTGGAAATTTCCCTTTCTAAACCTAAAAAACCAAAGATAAATAATATAACTGTAACATAAAAAGCAGAAGAACCTAGTCTGTATAACAAGCTTATGATAACGTTAATTATTCCTTTTTCAAAATCGATGTTTATTATTCTGGAAAATGTGAAGATTAATAAGGAACCAATTATTATCTCTAAACCGTATTGTGAAATATTTAATTGATGTCTAAATAACCAAATGATAAGTAATAGTAATGATAAAGTTATACCTATGCTTGAAGTAACTTCTAAAAATGTTTTATATTTTGGTTTACCTTTAACTAATATTATGTTACTACTCATAGGCTTCGCCTCCTAAAGCTTCGTAAATTAAAGCTAAAATTTTAAGTAATGTGATCCCTCGTTGTGTTATTTCGTAAGAAGAAGTCCTTAAATTATGCCTAATTAAGCCTGTGTTGATCAAATATTTTAAGTTATAGCTTAGTGATGAAGATTCAAGACCTAGTTTATCTTTAAGTTCAGTAAAACTCTTCGGATTACTATATACTAACTTCAAAATTTTTATTCTATCTTCATTAGCTAAGGATTTAATTATTTGAACAGCTTTTGATTCAGGAAGATCTAATATAATTTCTTCTACAGCTATTTCTCCTCTTTCTCGTATACTTCTTCTTATACTTTCTCTTAAAATATAAGCAATATCCCTTAATATGGCTGAAGTGGGTTCTGCATATTCCAATTCTTCCCTAGGAATTTCTACACGTAATGAAATCTTTTTTTCTTCCATAACTTCCTTTAGAACTTCTTTAATCATTCTTCTTATTTCTTCCTTTAATTTCTTTTCAAAATCTTCCATAGTTCTATCCTTAATGAAATCATTTTAGTACTAATTAAGTTCAAAAAATTAAACTTAATAAGCTTTTTTCTTTCGTTATTAGCAAAATTTTCTGTATAATAGTAATTTCCAGTATTTTTAGTTATCTTTATAGCTGGCATTGAATAGAATTTATAATAATTTTCTCCTGTGGCTAAGATATCTTTAATTAATATTGTATTTCTTCTCATATGCTATTTATCTTTTATCGCATATATAAATTTTTGTACTTTTTACAACGAATAAAATACAAAAAAATGTACTAACAGAATAGATTAAACTAAAGGCTAGACTTTAAAAGTAGAATATAGTTTTAAATGTTTTTTCTTTATTTTGGGAAATCCAAGGTGAGTTTACAAAGAATTATTTTAAAGAATCTAAGAAATCCTTAACCTTTAAGCCTGCCTTTGCTCCTAATTCTGAAGCCTTTGAGTTAACAACCTTTATTTCGCCGTTTAAAATATCCTCGAATTCTTTGACACCTGTTATTATACAGCAAGCGAGTCCAAATTTTTCAAACGCCTTTTCATTAAAAGCTCCGCATGCAAAAATTAAATCTTGATAAACAAGGAATAATATGGGCATATTGTTCAAATCAATCTTTATTCCTATCAATTCCTTTTCTTTATATTTTACCAATTCTTTTTTTACTTCGATTTTTTCCATACTGTTATTCATAAAGAACATTTTTATAAGTTTATTACAAAAGATTGAAAGTCTAGTTCTTTATAATTTGCTAAAAAAATTAAAATCCTAAACTCAAACTATCTCCTCTTATATCTGATGCCAATGTTATAAATGAGTTACTCAGACATGCATGGGCAACTCCTGTTCTACTAGGATATTTTAAAATTTTTATTTCATGTCCTTTCTTTTTCAATTCTTCTGTTTCGTATCCTTCTTCTATAATTATTTTTTTAAAACCGTCCCATAAAAATCTAGGAAATTCCAAAGCTTCTTGTAAATTTAGTTTATAATCTATTACGTTTGTTAAAAGGATGGAATGTAATAGAGGTCTATAATCACCCCCGCTAATTCCTAAAGCAATCCTTTCATTTTTTCTTTCATTTTTAGCTATTATACAAGACAATGTATGCAAGGGTCTTTTTCTGGGTTCGAGTTTATTAGGACCGCTTAAATTAAAATATGATGCTCTGGAATTCAGAAGTATTCCTGTATTGGGATCAAATAAACAAGAACCGAAATGATGATAAATGCTTTGAATTGCTGAAACAATGTTTCCTTTTGAATCTATTATAACAAAATTTGTAGTATCTGCATATCTTAATGGTATATTTTCAATAGTTTTTTCAAAATTTGTCATAGAAATTAATTTTTTAGCGTATTCCTTAGAAATTAATTCTTCCAAGGAAATTTTTATAAATCTTGGGTCTCCAAGAAAGGAATTCCTTGCTAAATATGCTCTTTTTGAAGCTTCTATCATTAAATGTACTCTTTCGAATGAATTTATTTTAAATTTTTCTAAATTAAAGTTTTCTAAAATATTCATTAAAATTAAAGTTGTTGCCCCTTGACTATTTGGAGGTACCTCGTATATTACATATTCTTTATATTCTGATTTTATAGGTTCAACCCATTCTGCTTCGTATTTTCTGAAATCATCCAAATCCATTATTCCGCTCTTATATTGAATGTATTTAACTAAACTTTCCGCTATCCATCCCTCATAAAATACTCTTGGATCTTCAGCTATACTCTTTAAAGTTTTAGCTAAATTTTTTTGAATAAGAATATCACCTGTCTTTATTCCATTCCCATTTCTAATAAATAGTTCTTTTGAATCACTTTGAATTATTCTGTTATAATTATTGGAAACTCCTTCGCTTAATGAAAAAGAAACAGGAAAACCTTCTTCTGCTATTTTTAAAGTAAAATTTACAAGTTCTTTAAATTCTTTGGAACCAAATTTCTTATGTATTTTATGTAGGCCATCAACCATTCCAGGAATAACCACTGAAAGTGCACTTTCTGGATTTATATTTTTGTATCCTCGTTTTTCGATTTCATTTACACTTAATTTTTCTGAAACCCAACCACTTGCATTGATACAGTATACTTTATCTTCTTCATTTATATAAATAAGGGCGAAGAAATCTCCTCCTAAAGAACCTAAATGGGGTAACGTGACAGCTAAAGTTAAACTAACAGATACAGTAGCATCGATAGCGTTTCCTTCATTTCTTAAAGTCTCAAATCCAGCTATTGTAGCCAACGGATGTTCAGAAGATACTCCAAGTTTTTTGGCTATTATTGGTCTTTTATACATTCTTAAGCAACTTTTCCCTAATTTTATTTTCTGTATCAGAATTTTCTTTAATAATATTATACAATATTTCTATTTTCCTTAAAGTTTCATCACTTATAACATGTTCTATTCCTTCAGCTTCAAGATTAGCCTTTTCTTCATTGATATTAAGAAGTAATAAAAAATTAATTATAACTTGATGTTTTCTTGAAATTTCTTCAGCTTTTTTTAGCCCTTCTTCAGTCAAAGTGATTCCTCCATATTTTTCATAATTTATGAGTCTTTTCTCCGCTAAATTTCTCAACATGCTTGTTACAGTTGAAGCCTTTACGTTCAAAATTCTTGATATATCTTTCGCTTTAGCATAGCCTTTTTCTTTTATTAATTCAAATATAACTTCTAAGTAGTCTTCAACTTTAGGGCTTGTATGTCTTTCTATTTTCTTTATTTTATGAACCTTTTCCAATATTTCTAATCTTTTAATCAAGGTTATTTTTAATTAAACTAAAATAAAATAAAAAATTTTCCGATTTATCTGTTGATTTCCTTTATTTTCTTCTTTATTTCCTTTATTACTTCATCTACATTGTTAAGAATTTCAATATCAGGAACCCTTAGAATATTATAGCCTTTAGCTCTTAATGCTTTATCTCTTTTTTTATCCTTTTTTATTCTATTTAACGATACTCTATGCTTTATTCCATCTACTTCAACAATTAATTTATTTTCGATTAAAAAATCTACTATGTAATATTTTTTGTATTTTTTTACTAATATAGGAAATTGAGTTTGAAATCTTATATTATTTTCAATTAATTTTTTCATTAATATAAGTTCGGGTCTAGTGTAAGCGTAACGCGGACTCATATACTATTTATTTTAATATCATTAAAAACTTTTTAAATATATTATCGAATGATCAAATCTTTATTAGATATGAAAACCAAATATGAGGTTAAAGTTTCACCTAAGTTAATCGAAAAGATAGAAGAAATTAGAAATAAGCTTTTGCTTGATAGAAAAATAATGGAAAGAGCTATTGAATTATATAAAGAAGCCAAATCTCATAGAGTATTGACGGGTTACTCCTTTGCTGAATTATCTCCAGCTATTTTATTTGTTGCTTCTGTTATGGAAAATCAGCATATTCCTTTATATAAGTTTGCTCAAGTAGCTAAAGTTAAACCTTCTATTGTCTGGAGTGCTGTTTCTTCGCTCTATAAATCTGGTGTAGTTAAAAGAGTCTCTAGAATACCTGATTTAATCTCTTTAATGAAGGAAAAATTGAAGAATTATTTAAGCGAGGAAGAAATGAATAAAATTATTAATACAGTAAATAAAAATGTTGGTGAAATTAAGAGAAAAGCCGGGAGTGCCAATCCTCGTGCAATAGCAGGAGCTATAATTTGGCTTTTCTCTAAAAAGAAAGTTCTTAATAAAAAAATTACTCAAAAACATGCGGCAAAAATATTTGAAACAAACGAAGTAAGCATCAGAAATACAGCTAAAAAGGTATATCGAATTATTTCTATTTATTAATTTTAATTCAATTTTTTATATATATAAAAAAATATATATAATGTATGAGAACAACTTTAGCCATAGATGAGAATATTGCTAAGGAATTTTCAAAAATAGTTAAGGAGAAAAATAAGGTTATTTTCTCGGCTACCAATTCAGCAATACAGTTAGCCACAGAACTTTTGAAGGATGGTATCGAATTGGAAGATGCTATTTTATTCTGGAGATTATTTAAAGTATTCGGGTTAGTTGATACTTTACCTATACCGGGTTCACTAAATGAAATACTTCTAAATCGTTTGTATCATCATGAAAAAGAAGAACTGTATAAAATTTTCTATGAAACTGGTAAAGAAATAGCGTTAAAATTTAAAATTTATTTCGCCGATTTAATAACACTACTTTCATTATCAAATTCTCTTATTAAATTTTTTCCGTTAAAAAAATTTGAATTTACTAAGTTGGATAATAAAAAAAGATATAAAATTATTTTAGTAGGAGCAGGACAGTCTCTTGTAGCTACGAACTGTTTATTATACTTTATTAAAGGTTTCTTTGAAATTTATAACGCTGAAGTAGTTAAGGAAGAGATAACAGTTGGTTTGGTTAATTTAGAATTTGTAGTTAAGTCATCTTAACTCGTCCATAAGTTTAACTTTTTCGATGTTATTTTTTTCACTTTCGTCAATTTCTTTAACTGAAAACCAAGCATCTAAAATTTCCTTAGCTACTTGTTCGCTTGTTAATCTACCACTTAAGGCCAATACGTTAGCATCGTTCCATAATCTTGCACCTTTTGCTGTTTGTGCATCAAAACAAAGAGCAGCTCGTATACCTTTGATTTTGTTCGCTGCTATTGAAACACCTGTACCAGTATAACATATTACTATTCCTGTATCTGCCTTTCCTTTCGCAACATCTTCTGCCACATTTTTTGCAACCTCAGGCCAAGGTTCAACTTTTCCACTAATTAAAGATCCATGAATTATAACTTCATATCCTCTTCTTTTTAATTCCTCTACTAAAAATTTAGCTACAGGATATAGATCATCGCTTCCAATGCTTACTTTGACCATATATTTTTAGATAAAACAAATAATATAAAAAATTTGAATTCGTTGAATACTAACTTAATTATTGGAAATTTTTAAAGACCCATAAATGCTATATCTTCTTCTTTTATTTCTACTGATTCTTCTCCGTAAATTCCTATTTCAGGCATATCTGGGAACAGTATACCGTATTGTTTAATTCTCGCTTTGACTGTTCTAACAGCATTTCCCCATATAAGTCTTTTTTCTTCAAAGCTTAATACACCCAAACCAGCATCTCTTGCTATTTCCTCCATTTTTCTATGGATATCCAAAAAACCTTCTGGTAATTTCCAGAATTCACTGATAGGTTCAAATAGAATTGGTGAAAGGAAAACAAATCCAGCTCTTAATTGTTTAGTTATATACTTTTTATCCTCCTCGTTGACATAGGGTAATTTTTTCTTTAACATATACCATGTGAAAGCTAAATGTCTTGCTTCGTCCCTATGAATATTTATGAATACGTCTCTAAATACAGGATGTTTGGCCCTTTCAGCCATACTTTTAAATATTGTAGTTGCTCCAGTTTCGGCCATCATAAATGAAGTGAAGAGAATATGCAAAGGATATTTTACGTCTGCAGCTTTAACAAAAGCAGTCCAATATCTTGAACCATTATAATATATCCAATTTATTGCTTTTAAAACCTTTTCTTCGAAATCATTTCTCGGTTTCCATTTCCATGGCCAATAAGGACAAAGCCTGTTAACGCATCTCATACAGCATTCTTCATGTCTTCCTTCATCAAAAACCAAACTGGTAAATAGGAATTTTACAGGTTGTTCTGCATGTGTTTCATAAGCCTTTATAAGTGCCTTAGCAAAAACTGGTGTTGCTCTTTCAAATGTTGCCAATACAGAAAACCAATAACTTATGGCTATTTTTTGTATTTCATCGTAATCTCTAGGGTCTAAGGAATTCCAGTTAATATCTGCAGCATTCCATTGTTCTTTTTTAGCTTTTTCAAATAATTCTTCAAGTTCAACTGTCTCTATATTCCATTCAACTGGGAAAACGTTAGGTTGCTGAATTGGTGGAGCATCTGGAATATTTGGTAAATTCTTTATATTTTCCATAATATATATTTTTATTCTCTCCTATATAAATTTATTCTTTTGCATACTAGAAAATGGATTATATAAACTTTTTGTTAATAAATATCTCTTTTATTCTATTTTGATATTAATCTAATAAAGAACAACGGATTTATATTTATAAAAATACATTATAGTAATATATATGGTTAAGGAAAAATTGGTACTAAAGAGGAGAATATGGAGAATAAAGGGAGGAAGTTACATAACATCCTTACCAAAGGAATGGGTAGAAAAAAACAAGTTAAATGAAATATACATGGTAGAAGATTTGGATGGAAATTTAAAAATAATTAATCCTCTGACCGAAAAAGAAAGGCATGTAATAATAGAGGTTGAAAATTTTAAAGATCCTTCAACCATTGAATACAGCGTATTAACTAGCTATATGCAAGGGGCAGATAAAATATCAGTAGTTTCAAAAGAAGCCATAGATTTAAATATTAAGAAAAGANTTAGGGAGTTAAAAAATGAACTTATAGGAGCTGATATATCTCAAGATAAAAGTGATTCGATTGTTTATCAGATTTTAATAGATATATCTTCTTATACGATAAATGATTCAATATTAAGTTTTAATGCTTTTATTTCAGACATTCATAATGATACAATGACTGCAATAAAGGAATTTAATAAAAGATTGGCTAATGAAATTTTAGATAGAGTAAAAGATGGTATTCGGAAATATAGATTTATGATTAGACAGATAGCTATTGCTTCTCAGAATATAACAATTGCTAGAAAAATAGGAATAAATAATTATAGACATGTGATAATTTATGGAGTTGTTGCTTCGCATTTAAACAGAATCTTACATCATACCGTTGCTGTAAACACACATTTATTAAAAATAGAAGAAAAAGACGATGTAGCCAATGAATATGTGATTAAAATGGCTGAACATGCAGCTAGAATGAGAAATGATTCAATAACTGCATTAATCAAAAGAGATATAGCTTTAGCAACAAACGTTATAAAACTTATGAATATACAAAAAAATTTAGAAGAAGAATTACTCAACTATTTATTTACTGGAAAAGTTTCCCAGCGAAATGCTGTCAGTTATTCTATGATAGGAAGGGAATTTAGAAGAGTTTCAGGATATGCTGTAGGTATCTCTGATGCTGTAGGAAACTTAGTATTGGTGCCTTAATAAATATACTTAGACGTACTCGACCTATCAAAATCTTTAACTATTTCATACCCATCTTTAATTTTAGTTTTTATTGGAAAGAATTTTAATTCAGGAAATATTTCTAGAATTCCTCTGTTTATCATTTGTGTAGTTATATGGTCTTCGCCGAAGAATTCTTGACAAATTTCAAATTCAATTTTGCTTACCAATCTTTCATCATAGATTCCTAAACTATGTAAATATTCATGCAAAAGTACTACAAATATATAGGAATTTATTTTTCTTTTATCTTCTGTTATTTGGTATAATGCATCTAGTATGATTTTGTTAATAGCTATTAAATTAGAACCCATAATATGATAAGCTAGAATATAAGTAGGTGCATTAACTAAATATAAGGATAGACCTCCTCTACTTTTTTTATACTTCTTATATACAATATCTTTTACTAACTCGAAAATATCACCAAAATTTTTACAAGAATATAATTTTTCCCTGTTTTCGTTTTCCTTCATATTTCAAAGTTGTTCTAAGAAAAATAAATTTATTTTCTTTTTAAACCCCAACTTATCTTTTTTTCTGGTATAACTTTAATTAACGGAGCTTCGCCTTCATTCCAAGGATCCCTTCTTACCCATGAAAATTTTTCGTAAAATTTCTTGTATATTTCTTTGTATTCCTCTCCTCTTTCCAATATTTCTGCTTTTCCTTCTATTATTATTGCTTTATTCCATGGCATTCTATAAACATCGATAACCAAAGCTACGTTAGGATTGTTTTTTATATTACGGTATTTTTTTGTTTCATAATCGGTGAAAATATAAAAAGTATTGTTTGTGTAAATATAACATACAGGTGTAACGTGAGGTTTTCCTTTCACATCTACCGTTGCTAACCTACAGACCTCATTACTTAATATGAATTTTAATTCTTCTTCAGAAAAATTTACCATATTTTCAATTACTTATTAATTCTTTTATTCTTTAAATCCTCCAAAATTTTCATTGCGGCATTGTAGCCTGGTATTCCTGATACTCCTCCACCAGGATGGGAAGAAGAACCGCATAAATAAAGTCCAGCTATATGCGTAGAATAATTACTTAATTCAGGCAAAGGTCTCATATTATAAAGTTGGTCATAGGTCATATCTATATGAAATATACATCCTTGGGGGAGACCGAACCTTTTCTCCAAATCTAAAGGAGATAGAGCGAAAAATTTTAACGGTTTAAAGTTAGGAGCGTAATTTTGTATTGTTTCTATTACATTACTCGTATATTCATCCTTTATTTCCTCCCAATCTTTTCTATAAGGAGTATATTGCACAAATAAGGAAAAAACATGATGTCCCTTTATTGTAACTGTATCATCTATACTCGATTGTATGTTTATAGAAACAAAAGGTTCTTTGGAAGGATTATTGTTTAATGCATCACGATAGGCTTTTTCCAGATATTCTAAGCTTGGTAATATAAGAGATGAAGAAATATGCTGAGGCCCCAATTTTTTGCCTAGACCAACATAATCAGGTAATTCTTCAATAATTCCTACAATTTTAAAACATACTCCTCTAGATTTTAATAATTTTACTCTTTTTCTTAGTTTTTTTGGAACATCTTCAAGAAGATTTAGGAAGGTAGTTTTGACATCTGCATTAGAAACAACTATTTTAGATTTGATTACTTGACCGTTTTCCAATTCAATTCCTTCAGCTTTTCCTTCTTTAACAATTATTCTTTTTACTTTAGAAGAGGTAAATATTTTAACTCCTAAATCTTCAGCTGCTTTTTTAAGCGCCTCCGTTAATCCTCCCATACCTCCTTTTACGTAACCCCAAGCTCCTTTTATGCCATTAACTTCTCCCATGATATGATGTGCCAGTAGATAAGCACTTCCTGGGGAAGATGGAGATAACATTGAACCAATTATCGCATCTTCTACTAAAGAAGCTTTAACTTCTTCAGATTCAAAGTACTCATCCAGTATTGTTTTAGCGTCTGAAAGGAAAACTCTTAAAATTTCCTCTACTTCAATATCTTTAATTTTAAGATTAATTTTTCTAAAGAATTTAAATAACTCTTCAATTTCATAAAGTGAAAAGGGAGGATTAATTGATAGGAAATCTAAAAAATCCACGAATATGTTCCAAAAATTTCTCCATTTATCATAATTTTTCGCATCTTCCTTTGAATATTTCTCAAACTCCTTTTTAGTTTTCTTGGGATTAATCCAATTAAATATATATTTTCCTTTTTTAAATGGAATAAAAATTGTAGGATCTTTGGTATATATTTTTAAGCCATATTTTTCCAATTCCAATTCCTTAATGAATTTTTCTTTAAATAGGCTTATTACGTATGCTCCCGTAGATAATTTATAGCCTTGCCATATTTCTTCTGAAACACATGCACCGCCAAGAATCTCCCTTCTTTCAAAAACAGCTACGTTTAAACCTTCTTTTGCTAAATAACAAGCGCATACCAAACCATTATGCCCTCCTCCTATTATTACTGCATCAAACACAAATAAATTTTAATTTTAATAATAAAATATTTAACATTATATGATTTTAGTAGAAAATGTTCATAAGTCTTACGTTTATGGAAAACAAAGGAGTGAAGTTCTTCATGGAATTAATCTTAAAATAAATAAAGGAGAATTTGTTACTTTAACGGGACCAAGTGGTTCAGGGAAATCTACTTTGCTTAATTTATTGGCCGGAATAGATGTACCTGATCAAGGAAAAATAGTGATAGATGGAAAAGAGATAAGTAAATTGAGTAATGAGGAAAGAACAAAATGGAGAAGAGAAAACCTAGGCTATATTCCTCAATTTTTTTATTTAATTCCTTTTTTATCTGTCTTAGAAAATGTTGAAATTACAGCAAGACTTACAAAAGTAAATAACTTTAAAGAAGCCTCATTAGAAGCACTTGAAAAAGTAGGATTAAAGGATAAAGCTAAGCGTTTTCCTTCGGAATTAAGTGGGGGAGAGATTCAGCGTGTTGCAATTGCTCGGGCAATTGTTCATAACCCAAAAATAATTATTGCAGATGAACCTACAGCTTTTTTGGATTTGAAAAATAAGCAAAACATTGTGGAAATATTGTTGAAAATCTGGAATGAAGGTAAAACTATAATTTTAGCTACTCATGATTCCTTCTTAGCTAAGAAAAGAATTATAGAATTAGTCGATGGAAGGATTATAGGTGAAAAATATGCTTAGTATTTTAATAGGAATAAAATCTTTAAGAAGAAAGGGTTTTCTATTGCTTTTATCTTTATTAACTTTGAGTTTTGCTGTGTTCGTTTCTGTTAATAACGCTGCTTATAATCTAGAAAATATCGCTAAAACTGCATGGAATGATTATGTTGGGAATGTAAGAATAACTGGTATATTTAATGAAGATTTTTTGGATAAAATATCAAAGAGCGAATATATTCAAGAATACCAAGCGCTTGCTATTATTCCTGCGGATATATACGTAAAAGGAGAAAAAAGAACAGTTTATCTAATCTATCCTAGAAACAATATTTCTTTAATGAGTTATAAAATTAAAGAAGGAAACAACACCGGTGCTCTTATTTTAGATAAAAAGGATATCGAATTTGGAAAAATAATAATTAAAATAAATAATATTGAAAAGGAAATCAACATAACTGGATATGCTTCAGCTTTTTACGTATTTGGTATAGTAGATTACCGTTTAATAATAAACGAAAATCAATTAAAGGATATTTTGGGACAAATCATCTATAATGTAATTTTTGTAAAATTAAAAGACTTGAATAATTTAAAAGAATTTGAAAAGAAAATTTATGATTATTCTAATCAAACTAAATCTAAAATAGATTCATTTATTGTTTTAGATCCTGAAACATTTCCTGGTAAAAACGAGACGAATGCTGCTAGAAACACTTTTAATTTATTCATTTTTCTATTATCTATAGTTATTTTTGTATCCTTTTTTGTTTATCAATTCATTTATTTAGAAATAAATTCTAAAGAATTGGCTATTTTAAATGTTATAGGTTTTACAAAGAAAAACTTATTCGTTTATTATACAACACCAATTTTCCTTATTTTCCTTATTTCAACAATAATTGGATATTCTATATCGATTCCTTTTTCATACTATGTTTTCGAATCCTCTTTAAAGTCTGTTCCTTTAGGTTTTTCAGAAATTTTTTTAGAAAAATACGGCTATAAATTTAATAATGAAATAGTTTTAAATAGTTTTTTAATATTTTTTGCTTTCTTAATTTTTTCTATTTTACCAATATTTATTTATATTTATAGGAAAAATATATTAGAATTATTTTCTTTTTATTTTTTTTCAAAATCTAAAAATAAATTAAATATACCAAATTTCAATTTAAAGGTTTCATTTAATCTTTCTTCAGGAAATCTTTGGAAATTTATTTTACTTATAATACTTTTTTCTTTAATATTAACATCGACAATTTCTCTATTCAGTATAAGAGATTCTTGGAATGAATCCATAGAAAACTTAAACAATTTTTACGACAATTTCATTTACGCTTTAGGAAACTCTAAAAATCTTCCTGAAATAAACAATGCAAGCGTTTGGAAGGCTGTTTTTCATTTTGCAAAGGTAAAAGAAAAGGATGTTGTTACTGCTACATTTTTAATTAATAAAGGGGTAATGCCAAACCTAAAGGAAGGAAGATGGCCAACAAATACTGGAGAATGTGTAATTAGTTTAACTCTTTCAAAAACAGAAAATATTAAGGTAGGTGATGAAATTGAACTGGAAGCAGGAATAAATAAATATAAATTAAAAGTAGTAGGGATAGCCGAGATTCCATTATTTTTCCAATATACAAGGGAAACAAGGTCTGTAGTTTTATATTATGACGAGTTTAAGAAAATTTTTGGAGATTTGGAAGAAAATGTAATATTCCTAAAGGGAGACTATAAGGCAATATATAACGAGTTAATAAGTAAGGGTTTTGTAGTTACATTGAGAAGCAAAGATGAATCAATAAGTTATGGTAAAAGTGGAGGTGCCATAGCTTTTGTTTTCCTTAATTTTCTAACCTTTTCTCTAATTTTATCTAATACGATTTTAATAGGTATTATTTTAGTTACAAATTTATCATCTAAGATAAAAGAAATAGGTATTCTAATTCTTTTGGGCTATACTACAAGAAAAATTATAATAATGATAATCTTTTCTTCTTTAATTTTAATTTTCACTTCAATACCTATATCTTATTTAATTTCGCTTTATTTTTCTTCATGGAATATAAATATGATGATAGAATTTACAGGATACTTTGAACCAAAAATTAACATGAATATTGTTATTACCTCCTTAGCATATTCCCTTCTTCCGTTGATTTTAATTTATTTTATTTTATATATAATAATAAAAAGAATAAATTTGGTAAAAATATTATTGGGTTAAATCGAAATTATTCTTTTTTATTCTTTTTATAGTATATATTTGTAAAAATAATAATATAATTAATAAAGAAATTAAAGTAAAATAAAAAGGTAATTTTTCTATATCTATATTATCAATTTTTATAAAATAATTTATATTTAAAAAATAAACATATTGATTATATATTTTATACTCAATAATATTATCTATTATTTTATATTCAATTTCTTTAATTTTAAAATCATTAAAATCTAAATATTTTAATGAATAAATTTTATTATCTAAATTTATTTTAATTAAAATTGGTAAATTAATTTCGGTTTTATTATAATATAAAATAAAACTCAATGTAGTTTTACTTATTTCTTTAATAAAACTTAAATTTGGAATTATAATTAAATATAAATATGTATCATTTGTTGAATTTATTTCCAACGTAATATTTAATTTTTCAATATTAATTTTATTTAGTCCTTTTTTAATTTCATATTTTTTAATCTCTTTTACGTTATAATTTGTAATTGTAATTCTTTCTGTTAAATTCCCTGTATTTAAAATTATTAAAATGTACTTACTATTTTCAAAAAATTGAAATGACGTAGTATTTTTTGGGAAATCATAAGTTTTGTTCAGGATTTCATCATATAATATGGCTTGAACGTTATCGTTAAAGGTTGAAATGGAAATCAACTTAGGTATATTGTCAAACGTAAAATAATCAAAAGCCAAAGGATTAATTTTCCAATAATTTATTTCTGATTTAACTACTTTATTTGCTTTAAATTTAAAATAAGTATTTTCGAAAAGAAAAGGTGTTCCTTTATAATTTCCTAAATAATTTTTAAAAACGAATTCTTTATATAAGTCAGTGAATTTTTCTCCTGTAACTTTCTCAATTAAAGTAAAGCCTTTGTAATATTTGTAATTCTCCCAAATCTTTTTTACAATATCTATTCCATATTTTTCAGATAAGTATATAAAAAATAAGTAAGATAACAAATAATTTGATAGATAACCTTCTATATCTAAGCAATACATTTTTTTACCAAAAGTTATATTTGTATAATCCATAAGGGAATTTAATTCGCTTGATATTGGATTATAACCTACGATAGCATAATCTGACATAAAATTAGCTGTTCCTTCTATTATCCATAGATCATTGTCTTCTTCTAAAGGAGAAAAAGCAGCTTGTACATAATGTGTTAGTTCATGTGCTATTATGTCTTTTAAGGCTATTTCGTTTGATAAATATATGAAATTTATATCGATATAAATTATACTTTTATTATTTACATCATAACCAGGCATAGTATATCCACTTACCATTAAACTTTGGGTTTTTTCATTTAAAGGTGTAAATAAAAGAATCAATCTTTCTTCTTTATTATAAGGTGTTTTATTAAAATACTCAATTATCCTTTCGTAAACCTCTTCAGCAGACTTTGCTATAATATTATAATTTTTGGCGGAATAATCTGAGTTAAGATATATATCAAAGTGNTTTGTTGAACCTAAATATTTCGCTGTAATAGTAGTTGATTTGAATTCGCATCCTTTTTCCAAATTTGATATGTAAACGATGAATTTTTCTTGGTTATTTTCTTTTTGGAAATAGGATATAAAATTTGAACTTTTCAATAGAAAAGGCGTTAATGAAATATAAAATTTTTGTTCTTGGCTTGAATCAATTACTAAGTAGTTTAAATTACTTAATATAAGAAACAGTATAATTAAAATAACCTTCATTAATATTATTTTAGTTTACAATTGATATATTATTTATATGTT
>AQYM01000030.1 GCA_000380705.1 Crenarchaeota archaeon SCGC AAA471-B05 | reverse complement strand
TGCAGAAGTAGGTCTAAATTATATTTTTCTGTAGCAGATACATATAAAGGATCGTTATATAAATATTCTTCTATTATTTTAATTTTTTCATTTAATTCGCTTTTATCTATTAAATCGACTTTATTTAAAACAGGAAGTATTCTATCTTCTTCTATCTTTAATTTATTGAGTATCTCTAAGTTGGTTTTTATCTTTTCTTCAAATAAATTTCTTTNATCTTTTGAATCGATTACTAGGAGAATTAGATCTGCACTGGTAATATCCTTTAATGTTAGTTCAAAAGAGCCTATTATTAAGGGGTCGATATCAAAAGCAAAACCTATTGTATCAACCAATAAAAAATTAGTCATGTTATATTTTACCATATAATATTTGCTTGACAAAGTGGTAAATGGATTATCACTTACAGGTTTACTTAAATTTGTTAAGGCATTAAAAATGCTCGTTTTCCCTGCATTATAAAAACCACATAGTGTAACGATTGACAATTTCCTTTCTTTTCTTTCTTCTATTTGTTTTTCCTTAATTTCTTTATAATATTCTATTTCCTTTTTTATCTTTTTTCTTCTAGATAACATCTGCGCTATAACCTTATGATATGCGTATTCTCCTAAGCTTTTAGGACCCGGCCTATCTCTATAAACTTCCCATGCAATTCTTTTCTTAACGTATGGTATATATCTTTGTATTCTTGCATATTCTATTTGTAGCTTAGATATCTTATCGCCTGAATTCTTTTCAAATACTTCTAATATTAAATCGTATCTATCTAAGACATTAACATTTAAATAATCTTCGAGATTTATTCTTTGAGAACTATTCAATAAGTTATATACTATGAAAGCTTCGGCGTGAAATTCTTCAATAATTTCTTTAATTTCTTCCACTTTGCCTTTTCCAAATAAAAATGAAGGATTTGGTTTTCTTTCATTTTGTATTATCGTTTCAACTTTTTCATATCCGATAGATTTAGCTATCTTTATAAATTCTTCTAGTTTTAATTTATATAATATACCATCGTTAAAATCTGTTCTTAAATAGCCAAATATCGCTCTTGTCAACTAATAAAAATAAAAATAAATGCTTTATAAATCTTTTTTACAATAAATTTAATCCTCGCCCTGTAGGCTGAAGATAAAATTCTATGTCTTTTATATTTCTTTTGAATAAGAAGCAATAGGAGCTAACATTGCTATGGAGTTCACCAACTCCAGAAAAGAAACAATCACATACAGTAAGCAATAAAATTTTTCAGCAAATGGGATTCGAATCTCTTGACTGTTTTAAACTGTTTTAATGCGAGAAATGTGGTTCCGAATCAATGAGGATAACCCCTGTCATTTATGGTGGGTCAGGGTTGAACTGGTACTCGATAACCTGTCTCAACACCTTTTAAGCCCAACTGTAACATAATGGCTCCTCTTCTTTTATGCTCAGAATTTAAGATTCTTTTTTTTACTTCCAAAACTGTTTCTATGTTAATATTTAATTCTTCTGCTATAATATTAGTAGGTAATTCAAGATCTACTAAACCATATAAAATCTTATCTAAAATTTCATAACTAATTCCTATTTCCTTTTCTGCTTCATGCTCTGGCCATAATCTTGGGCTACTTTTTTTGTTTACGATTTTTTGAGGAACACCTAAAAATGATGCAAACTCTCTTACCTGTGTTTTATATAAATCAGCCAAAGGCAAAACATCTACTCCTCCATCTCCATACTTCGTAAAATATCCTATTAATATTTCGCTCTTATCACCAGTACCTAAAACTAAATAATTCATAGCGTTTGCGTAATAATATAACAATGTCATTCTAATTCTAGGACTCAAATTACCTATAGTTTTGTAATCAGCTTTTATTTTTACACTATTTAAGAAAGCTTTTTTAATTTCGTTTATTTCTATTATTTCATATTTTAATTTCAATGTCTCACAAATATTTATAGCATCTTTTAAATCTTCCTCAGGTGTAATGCCAGTTTCAGGAAGAATTAAAGCGAATAATTTTTCTCTTTCCAAGGATTTATAAGCAACATAAGCTGTTGTAGCAGAATCTACACCACCACTTATTCCTAATACATAACCCTTTGCCTTTGCATTTTCTAAAGATCTTCTTAAAAAGTTAGACATCTGAATCAATACTTCTTCATAATTCAGCTTTGGTAAATTTATCATAAATTATTTAATATTTTTTATTTACATAAAATTAATGAAATTCAAAGTAGGTTTAGTCCAAATGGTTTCTGAGCTGGGTAATGTTAAAGGAAACATTGAAAAAATGTTAAACTACATAAGACTGGCATCCTCTAAGGGTTGCAATATAGTAATTTTCCCTGAACTTTGTCTTACAGGCTACTATATAAAAGATTTAGTTTATGAATTAGCTGAAAGTATACCGGGCGAATCTTTTAATATACTAAAAGAAGAAAGCATTAAAAATAATATTCATACTGTATTTGGTATGCCTGAACGTTTAAATAAATTTAGTGAAATGATTTTTAATAGTTTAGTTTGGATTTCTCCAAACGGTCAATATAAAGTTTATCGGAAAATTTATTTACCTACTTATAGGATCTTTGAAGAACAAAAATATTTTAGAAATGGTTCACATCCTGTTTATATAGATACAGAATTTGGAAGCTTTGGTCTTACAATATGTTTCGATGTTTTCTTTCCAGAATTAAGTAGATATTATTCAATTAAAGGTTGTCATACTATAGTTAATATTTCAGCTTCGCCGAATCCTAGTAAAAAATACTTTGAAACTTTGTTGGAAGCAAGAGCTATAGAAAATACGGTTAATATAATATACGTTAATGCCGCAGGGGTTCAAGAAGGTATTAATTTTTGGGGAGGAAGCTGTGTTATAAATGCAAGAGGTGAGATTTTAGTAAAAGCTAAGTATTATGAAGAAGATTTTGTTCTTACAAAAGTAAACCTGGAAGAAACTGTATCTGCAAAGAAAAATAGGCCTATTCTTAAACATTTAAATAAAGATATTTTTAAGATAATTTATGATTATTTAAATGAAAATAATTTTTATTGATATAGATGGTACGATAACTAATTCAAAAGGTATAATACCTTATTTATCTTTAAAATATATAAATCTTTTAAAAAAAGAAAAATTTAAGATAGTTTTAACTTCTGCGAATAGTTATTATATAACTAAGACTTTACAAAAATATCTTGGAATATCAGATTCAATAATAGCTGAAAACGGTGGTGTTATTGAAGTAGATAATAAGATTTTGATACTGGCTAAAAAAGAATACGCTTTAAAAGCTGCAAATATTTTAAAAAAGAAATTCCCTATACTTAAGGAAAATTGGACTAGTAAGATAAGACTTAGCGATTACGTTTTTTCCAGACCTAATAAAAAATTGGTACAAAAGATAAAAAACTATGTTGCTAATAATAATAAATTGAATGTAAAAATATATGATACGAAGTATTCTTTGCAAGTTATCGAGAAAAACGTAAACAAAGGAGTAGCAGCAAAAATTCTATTGAAAAATTTAAATCTTCCTTTTGAAACCATCTATGCCATCGGAGATAGTGAAGTGGATATACCTCTTTTTGCAATGTCAGACGTTTCTTATGCATTAAAAAATTCATGTGAAGAAGCAAAAAAATCTGCTACATTTGTAACATCAAAAAGCTATTATAAAGGCTTTGTTGAAGCAGTTAAAAAAATTATTAATAAATTAATCTAAGGAAATTTTTCTTATATGTTAAATGATAAATTTTACAAAGTGAGTGAAGTTTTTAATTTAGAAGAAGGTAAAGCAGTTAAACTTAGAGGTTGGATAAATAATATAAGAGTTCAAGGTGGCCTAACATTCATAGATCTAAGAGATTCAACAGGTATAATACAAGTTACTTTAAAAAAATCCAATCTAAATGAAAAATTATATGAAGAAATAACTAATAAAGCGAGAAGAGAATCATCACTAATAATTGAAGGAACTGTTAAAAATGATCCTCGTGCACCGGGAGGAAAAGAGATTCTTTGTAATAAAGTTGAAATTATATCTTATAGTGAAGTTTATCCTATTAGAAAGGGTTTATCTATAAGCAAACTTCTAGATTTAAGACATTTATATTTCCGAAGACCTAGATTTCAAGCAATATTAAAAATACGCAATACTGTAATAGATGCTGCAAGGGAATGGTTTAAACAAAATGGATTTTTTGAAATACATTGCCCCACATTTATTACTGCAGCTGTAGAAGGTGGTGCAACACTTTTCGAAGTAGATTATTTCGGAAAGAAAGCTTATTTAACTCAAAGTTCTCAATTTTATTTAGAGGCTGCAATTTTTGGATTTGAAAAAGTATTTACTATACAACCTTCATTTAGAGCTGAAAAATCAAGAACAAGAAAACATTTGACAGAATTTTGGCATATAGAAGCTGAAATGGCATTTGCTTCCCATGAAGATATTATTAATGTAGAAGAAGAACTTGTTTATTATATAGTTTCAAAAGTAATAGATGAAAGAAAAAGAGAATTGGAAATTTTAAATAGGAGCATAGATAAACCTAAGAGACCTTTTTTAAGAATAAGCTACTTAGATGCAATCAAATTATTAAATGAAAAAGGTATTCCTATAACTTTTGGTGAAGATATAACAACAGAAGCTGAAAAGACCTTGGCAAAAATTATAGATAGACCTGCATTTATAATGTATTTTCCTAAAACTACAAGAGCCTTTTACCATATGCCTCATCCTGAAGATAATAGATTAACACTAAGTTCTGACTTATATGTTCCTAATGAAGGTGAAATAACCACTGGTGGACAAAGGATTCATGATTTAAACTTATTAATTGAAAGAATTAAGGAAAATAATTTAAATCCTTCAGATTATGAATGGTATTTGGATCTTAGAAGATATGGAAGCGTGCCTCATGCTGGTTTCGGTTTGGGTGTTGAAAGATTAGTAAAATGGATAACAGGTGTTAGCCATATACGCGAAACTATTCCTTTTCCAAGAACTCCTGTAAGAGTCTATCCTTAATTTTCTTTATTATGGACTTTAATTTTATGGTATAATTTAAATTAGATAAAATCTTTTCATTAAAAAATCACTTTAAATTACGCATTAAAACCTAAATTATCATCAAATAATTTTCTTTATTAAGTCAAAAATGAACTTTTTTTCAATCATGTCACAAGAATTTATCAAAAAGTGGGATTATGAAAGAAAAGAATCTTTTAGTGAAAAAATAAGGGAAGCGATTTATCCTTCATCACCTATAAAGCCTAAGATAGAGTATGTTAACCGTTTATTAGAGATTCAAAAAAGCAAGCTTGAACAGTTATACAATCGACTGCATGAAAGAGACAGAAGATTATTTGAATATGTTGTCAATTATTATCTTAAGCATGATTTAAATCGAGCTAATGTTTATGCCAACGAAATTGCAAATATAAGGAGATTAGCCAAGGTAGTAATGCAAAGCAAACTGGCATTGGAAGCTATTAAATTAAGGTTGGATACAGTTAAAGATATGGGTGACATAGTAATTGCAATGATACCTGCTACTAAAATAATTAAAGAAGTAAAATCCAGGTTAGTTAATATAATGCCAGAGGCTGAAAATGAATTAACCGAAATTCAAAATGCCATTACTGGAATATTAACTGAAGCAGGTTATACTCCAACTACTCAATTTACATTTGAAACTTCTACAGACGAGGCTGAAAGAATAATGAATGAAGCAAGGATGATGGCTGAAAGAAAACTTAAAGAAACGTTTGTAGAACTTCCTTCAACAAATATTGAAAAGGAAAGAGAAAATCTAAGTGTTAAATAAACATGCACTCTAACGAAGCAGTTAAATTTTTAGGTCAATATATTACTAACGAATATAATGAAAACATAGGAATAGTATTAGGTTTCATTTGTAACGGGTTAGGTGAAGTTATTAGCTTTGTAGCCAGTTTAGGAGGCGAAATACATGAAATACCGGTAGCTCATTTTGAAATATCTGAATCAAGGCTTATTTATTTATCCCCAATAACATTTAGCTTCAAAAGTATAATGAAAAGATTTAAAGATATTAACTTAAGAATATCTTCGTTAAATAGATTAAACTTGGATAATGAAATAAATAAGGAAGTATGGGAGCAATTTAAATTAAGAGTAGAATCTTCTTATAAAGAAATTATTAGTGAATTTAATGAGTTGAAGAATAAGGTCAGTCTAAGAATTCAAGAATTGAAGAATAAGGAAAGAATTTTAGATGAAACACTAATAGAGCTTAAATTAAACTATATAGAGAATAATATAAGTAAGGAAATATACGATAATTCTTTAAGGAGCATTCTTAATGCGAAGCAAAGAATAGCGCAAGAATTAAAGCAATTGTATAGTATACAAAATTATTTACCTAATATTGAAAATAAAGACGTAATAGAAGTTAAGATAATACAATAAATGTATGAATGTATTAAAGAAAAGTACGAGTCTAAAAGAAAAGATAATAACCACATTAGATTTGTTAAAAAGGTATCATAGTAAATTATTAAATTTAAAAAACAAATTAAAATTTAGGGAAAAGGATTTATTTGAAAAAACTGTTTTAGCGAAACAAACCGGAAAGGATGAATTAGCACTTGTTTTTGCTAATGAGATATCTCAGATAAGAAAACTTCAAAATAATTTGGAATTTTTGTTAATTCATATTGAACAATTAATACTAAGATTAGAAACGACAATCCAATTGGGAGAATTTTTAAATTTAGTAACAAATTCTAAACAATTAATAAGTACAGTACAAAAAGATGTAAGAAGCATATCTCCAGAATTAGCAAATGTTTTAGATGATCTTTACAAAGATTTTGAAATTGTTAATTCGAGTTATTATCCTAAAAATGAATTTAACTTTGCTGTAACATCAGATGAAGTAGAACAAATAATAAATGAGGCTTCCGAAGTTGCTTCTAAACGCATTAAAAACATCGGAGAAAACATCGGCACATTAAGAGAAAAAGTACCATCTAAGTATTTAGAAGAACTTGAAGCTGAAGAATACGGTGATATTGGACTTTCCAAATCAAATAAGTTTGATAAAAATTTCGAAGATAAATTATTAAGATATATCATAGAAAATCAAGGTAAAATAAACTTAAAGGAATGTGCGGAGAAATTAGGCATGGCTCAAGATGATATTAAAGAAGCTTTAATAAACTTAAGTAAACAGGGTAAAATACAATTTAAAAACGATTAAAAATGTATTATTCTAGATTACCAGAACAATTGCAGCACCAAGCATCAACTATTATAAACGAAGCTAAAGTGCTCGAAACTCAAGGCAATTATGAAGCTGCAATAGAAAAATATAAGGCTGCTATAGAAATATTAACAAAGCTTGTTGAACTATATCCAGATCATAGGCTAAGTCAAGCTTATGTAGAAGTTATAGGAAGATGTCAAGCTAAGATTAGAGAACTTCAAAATTATCTAAATAAACAAAACATTGAAGAAAGCTTTAATCCTTGGATAACCCAAAGACCAAATGTTAAATGGGAAGATGTAATAGGATTGGAAGAAGCCAAGAATGCAATATTGGATTCAATAATTTATCCCTCGAGAAGGCCTGAGCTATACCCTTTAGGATGGCCTAGAAATATACTATTGTTTGGTCCTCCAGGTTGTGGAAAGACTTATTTTTGCGCTGCAATAGCTAATGAATTAAACGCAGTTCTATTAGAGGTAGACGCTCCATCAATATTTTCTAAATGGTTAGGTGAATCTGAGAAAAATGTTGAAAGATTATTTAATACTGCAAGAAGAATGGAAAAAGAAAATAAAGTAGTCATGATATTCATAGACGAGGTAGACTCCATATTTGGTTTTCGTTCCACGGAAGTTGGTGGTGAAGTAAGAGTTAAAAATCAATTTTTAAAAGAAATGGAGGGATTAAAAGACCTGAACGTCAATAGAAAAATTTACATTTTTGCAGCTACAAATAAACCTTGGTTGATTGAATATGGATTTTTGAGAAGATTTCATTTAAGGATATATATCCCACCCCCAAATAAATATGAAAGAAAAAGACTATTCATTA
>AQYM01000029.1 GCA_000380705.1 Crenarchaeota archaeon SCGC AAA471-B05 | reverse complement strand
ATTAACTGTATCATAACCAAAAACTTTAACTTGACCCATTGTAGGAAGAAGTAAAGTTGAAATTATTTTAAAAGTTGTAGTTTTTCCTGCACCGTTTGGACCTACTAAAGCGAAAATTTCTTTTTCATCTATGTTAAGATTTATACCTTTCAAAGCCTCAAAATAACCGTATCTTTTAACCAAGTTTTTTATCTCTACCGCTTTCATTACTAATCATTTAAAAACGTAATACTTAAATTTTAAAGTAAAATTTTAAAAAAATATGAAAATTGACATAATTTTATACATTCTTTCTTTAATTATTTTGTTTCTTTCATTTTTTGCTTATTTTTCTCAAGACCCCCTTTCAACGAATATTTGGAAACTCATAACAGATTTGGGAAGCGAAACTTATTATATGGTATTTGCAATAATAATTTTCCATTTGATAGGAGGAAGGATAGGATTCATGGCAATACTCGCTTACTCCTTAGTGGTTCTTTAAATATAATGATAAAAGAATTAGTTAAAATTCCTAGGCCAACTAATCCAAAAATAGAAGAAACTGGCTATAGTTTTCCCAGCGGACATGCACAAACGTCTTCAAGCTTTTGGTTTATTATATATTTAATAATTAAAAAGAATTNATTATTATTCTTCTCCTTAGTAATAATAGCTGCTGTTTCCTATTCAAGAATTGCATTAAATGTTCATTATTTTCAAGATATTATAGGAGGAATTGTACTAGGTTTGGCTATCGCGTTTTTAATATTTTTTATTTTCAAGTTAAAAATAAAACTGTTGGACCTTCTATTACCTATTGCTATTTTTATTTTTTCTTTAACAATTTTTTTAACAATGGTTCAAGATTATACATTAATAAGAATAAGCGGTGTAGCCTTAGGAATTTCCTCATATCCTATATTTATAAAATTAAAATTGATTAAAGACGAAAAGAATATAGGTATTAAATTTAAATTAATTTTTTTAATAATTAATTTGATAATTGTTCTATTTTTAACCCGTCTTCCTTTAAAAGATTTTTTACAAATAATATCATATATTTTAATAGGTTTTTCTTTAACTTTATTTAAATATCTAACTTTTTATATAAAAAAATTTTCTGAAATTAAAACTCTTCGTAAATCTTAATGAATCTTTTATACCATTTTTCATATTTTTCATAACCAACTTTCTTCCCACTTTTTAAGACAAGAGCTCCCTCATCGATTTTGAGCTACATTTCTCACATTAAACAATCTAGAGACTCAGAGAAATGCTATTGTTTCTTATATTGCTGTATTTTGTGATGCTGTTTATTTTTCTAAATGAAAAATGGCTAGGGTTAATTTTTCTTCAGAAATGTTATTTTCCTTTTTTGAATCCAGTGCAATATTCTACCATTTACAAAAATCGTTAATTTAAATAAAGCTTAGAATTAATGCAAAAACTATCAAAGATCCTCCAATAATATCCCTTAAAGTTGGAGTTTCCTTTCCAGCTATTTTAGCTATTATTTGCGTAATTAAAGGCGAGGAGGATGTTAATATTATTGTTATAGCCAATCCTGCTAAAGCTATAGATAATATAAATAAAGATGAGCCTAAAGCTAAATCTGATATCGATATTGAAGCCAGAACTAATTGTTTATTACCTTTTAAATTTATTCTTAAACTTTTCTCTACAAATAAACATATCAAAGCTAAAGCTAAGCATGCAGAAAACGTTCTAGAAAATGCTATCGAAATAGGATTCATATTATAAATTGTTGCAAGTTTTATCATAGATTGACCTAAAGTCCAAGATAAGGATGCTCCCAATGCAAAAATTACACCTAATAATCTTAATTTAAATTTTCCTCCTCTGGATAATACGAATATTCCAATTAAAATCAAAGTAGCACTTAAGAAATATTTATAGTTTATTTCTTCTCCTAAAAAAGTTGCAGCAAACTGGGAAAAGAAAACATAAGTATATGCAACAGGCGCAGCTATAGATGCTCCTATTTTCTTTATAGCTAATAAATAAAAAGAATCACCTATTACGAGAGTTAATATACCGCTTAGAATTCCATAAAATATTCCTTCATTATAACCTAAAACGATAAAGGGAAATAATAAAGCTAATGAGGCAAAAAACATTCGATAAAGGTTAACCTTTAATACTGTGTTTTCTATAAGAAAATCTTTATATAAAATAGGAGCAATAGCCCATATCATAGCTGGAAAAATTGCGATTATGGATATTTCTTTAAACATTTTAAAGTTTATTTAAACTTAAAACACATTAAAAATAAATTTTAATGGTCATTTTCAGCTTAGCATTTGAAGGAGATAGAAAAATTGAGGAATATATTAAGTTAGCTTATTTAAGCGATAATCTGGGATTTTACAGTTTCCAAATTTACGAACATTTACCTTTTAAACCCGCTATACCTATTTCTTTTATCATAGCAAATTATACTAAAAAAATTAAAGTTGGACCAGTTACAATTCCAGTATTCTTATACCATCCTTTACAACTTTCAAGATATATTTCTTTCTTAAACGAAATATCAAATGGAAGAGCTATTGTAGGAATATCAAGGGGGGCATATTATGAATTGTTGGGAAAGAAAGTTAAAAGAGGAATATCTGAGGTAATAAATTTTATTCAAGAATTTAAAAAGTATGTAAAAGAGAATGTAGAAATTTATGTAGGAACTTCAGGTCCAATATTAGCTGAAAATGTTGCTAAATTAGGAATAATTAATGGAATAGTTGTAGATATGCTATGGAATCCTATGTATGCTAAAAAAATGAAGGAAATAGTAAGCAAAATTAATAAAGAAATTCAGATTATAGCTAGACCTTTTACATTCATTTCATCAGATAAATCAAAAATGGTTGAAATAATAAAATTTTACATTAAGAATTTGGTAGGTAATTCTCCTATGCTAAACGCTGCAGGAATAAAATATGAAGACTTAGATGATGAGAAAATAATCGAAGATAAGGTTATACCCAATTTTACAGCTACAGGCAGCGTGGAAGAAGTATTGGAACAAACAGCCAAAATTGTTGAAGCAGGTGTGGACCATGTTTGCTACGGACATCCTTTAGGAATAGATCCATATGAAACTATTAAACTAATAAAAGATAAAATAATATCATATTTTAAATAGTTTTTAATTCTTTCCATTCTTCATTAAATTCAAAAATTTTTATTCCTTTTAAATTTAAAATTCTTAAGAAATCTGTTGGATCAATTATTCCTTCAGGAGCGAAACATCCCTTTTCCAATATTTTCCCTTTTAAAAATAATTCACAAGCTATAGCTATGGGTAAACCTGTTAACCTTCCCATTCTATCAGCCACAGCTAAGCTAGATTTCTCTCCATCTTTATATACATCTACTCTTACTGCGCTGCATTCAATGCCTCCAGTTCTAAAAATATCTTCAATTTTATAAAGAAATTTTGAAAGTCTTCTACGCTTTGTTGNAGTATTTGTTAATTTNATTTTAACAAACAATTTACCCAATTTATTTTGCCAATCTGGTATCAATCCACCTTTTACTTCTACATCATTTAAACCTTTAAGGTACATTGGTAAAGTAACAGGTTCAGGATGACCTGTATAGTAACAATAGGCTTCTTTTATAGGGTCAGGGAAAATAACCATTTCTCTTCCGTTTCCTGCATTTACAAGTATTTCTTTTCCATCTTTAAACATAGGAACCTTGCCAGTTATAGCATAAAGCAAATGCATTATTACAGCTAATCCTTTACTATCAGCAGCAGAACCTACCCAAAATATTCTTATTTTGTTCGCTTTTCCTAGTTTATTATAAGCGTATTTAGCTAATAAATTACTTAATCCTGGAGTCCAACCTATACCTGTTATTATTGTTATGCCTTTTTTATTTACTTCTCGATCAAGTTCCAAAATCTTTTTAGCAGCATCAAAATCATCACATATATCAAATAAGCTTACTCCTGCTTCTAAAGAGGCTTTAGCAACCAATGGACCAAACTCATAAAAAGGACCTAATGCACTTGCTATTAAATCATAATTTTTAAACTTTTGAACTAATTCATCATATTTTTTAGCATCAATAAAAACGTATTTGCATCTGTTACCAAAAGTTTCAGCAAGTTTTTCTCCTTTAATCCTGTTTATATCACCGATATGAACTTCTTCAATCTCTTTACTTTCCAATAAAAATTTAACAATATGACTTCCCATGTCACCAGCTCCACCTAAAACAAGGATTTTCATAGTACTTTTATAATTTTGGGAATATATCTCTATTATTCAATATTTTTATCTTTCATCTTTATTGCANGGAGAGAGTCAGAAACCTATATTAGTCTAGCTCTTTAAAGTGAAGATTACTCNATTTTGTATAAAGATTGTTAATTTATGAACGAACTTTTAACATTCTTTAAATATAGCTACAAATTGATTAGAAGAGATCCACTTTATATCTAGAAAAATCATGGTTTTATTACAACCTTAAATGCTACTTTTTTATCAAATAATTCAAATCCTTTAGGAGCCTCATTTAAACTTACCTTATGCGTTATTATTTTGCTTATATCTATTCTATCATTTTTTATCAATTCCAATAATTCGTATCTATATCTTATAGGATCTCCTATAGAAAAAATTAATCTTTTTTCTGATATCCAAAGTTGACCTGCAGGAAGATTGTAATCATGAACATGAAAACCTAGAACACTTACAGTTCCCTTTCTTCTAGCTAGTTCTATAGCTTTTCTTAATACTTCTTCAGACCCGCCTATTGCTTCAATGACTAGATCAGCTCCTCTACCATCAGTTAAATTTCTAACTTCTTCTGCTACGTCAACTTCTTTGGCATTTAGTGTTTTAAATCCAAGTTCTCTGGCTATTTTAAGTCTTTCTTCGATAACATCTATAGCTATTATTAAAGATGCACCTAAAATCTTTGCACACATTCCTGCTACAGCTCCTATAGGCCCAAAACCTAAAATTGTAACAATATCCCCTGCTTTAATGCCTCCTTCAACAATTCCAGCATAACCTGCAGGAAGACCATCACTTAGCATAACTACTTTTTCATCAGGAATATTTTCTGGAATTTTATAAAGCATAACGTCAGCATAAGGAACACGGACCAGTTCTGCATGGGCTCCTTGTAATGCTTCTCCGTAAAGAGGTCCTATTCCAAATATGTTAATATTTACACATTGTGTATAATATCCCCTCTTGCAGTACCAACATTTTCCATCAGCAACCCAACAAGAAACAACTACCTTATCTCCCTTTGAAAATTCTTTAACTCCCTTGCCAACTTCTTCTACTATACCAACAAACTCATGCCCTATTATATTTCCAGGAATTATTTGTAAATATCCTTTGTAAATGTGTAAATCTGTTCCACATATTCCAGCCAAAGTAGGTCTAACCAAGGCATCTGTTTCATTCACTATTCTAGGTTCTTCACTTTCCTCTACTCTTAAATCATACGGACCATACCATTTTAGGGCTTTCATTCCAAAAATTCCGTAGGAACCTTCTTTATCGCATTAACAAAAGCAGCCGAAGCACCTGCACTTGTAATGAGTTTCATCACATTTCCTTTGGCTTTTAGCTGNCCTGTCATAACTGCTACTGTAGGACTCAAATTTCCCAAGGCTATTTTCTTTATTGTACTATAACTTCCTGTTAAAGTTATTCCTGACTTTCTTTCATTGGGATCATTTAGAATTTCAACAGCCCTGCATTCTCCATGCCATAAATCAAACCATACAATTATTTGTTCTTTTTTAAAATATTCCTTTACTTTTTGCGGTAAATTTGTAACTATTAAAGTTATAGGATCTTCCCAATCTTTTGCAGCCTTTTTATAACTTTCATCCTCATTTAATACTTTAGCGAAATATTCAAGCCATTCCTTAGATCCAAATATATATTTTTCCATATTTTGTATAATGTTTAATGAAATATAAATTCCTTGAAGATCTTATTATTCGATCATCTTCTTAAAGGGCTAAGTTTTAGCTAGTTATAATAGTGCTGGAAAATTATTAATTTTGAATAATTCGTTTTTTCATTTTAATGAAATATCTTTATAATTTTGTAAGATATTTNATAAATAATATTTGATCTTTTCATAAATATGAAAAATATATATTTAATAAAGATATAGCATACAAAAGTTAATTAATAAGCAGGAAATAGAGAAAGTGAAAGAAATATATGTTTATGAAATAGTNTTCGAAAATAAAATAATAATAAGTAATGATTGAATGAAATAAAATTCTCCTTATTTAGAAAATGAAATAGAGAAAATAAGGACTTAATTATTAAAATTTTATACCATTATTTAAGCAATTATCCTAGGAATTATGTGATAATTTGGTTAATTCGAGAAAAACAAATAACGAAGATGTGACCAAAAACTTGAAGAGAATTAATGTAAATCGTTTAACTTTGTTATCTCCCAATAGCTTAGCAACGTTTCTTCAAAGACACTATTTTGAAAAATATAAGGATGCACTATAAACTTGTGAAGATTTTTTAGAAAGAATTTTGAGTGATATAGCTAAAGAAAAAACTATAAGATAAGACAGCATTTCAATTACCATCAGATCACTTTAAATGAATTCGTTAAGAATACACGAGTGTACTTTGGTTAGGGGTTCCAAGTAAAATAGAAACATTCCATAAAGAACAGGATAAAAAACTGTGATTCTTCAAATCCATATTCTATTTATCGTTAAGATATTAGATTTATAAAGTAAAATAACTCAACATACTTATTATCAAATTTTAATTCGTAACCTTATAAGAAACATAGGCAAATTAGCCTATAGGTTATTTATTAGTCTTAAATAATTAACTATCTAGATAAATATTTCCACGATAGTATTATTCCTACACTCGATAAAAATGAAGCAAAGGATATTAAGTATAAATAATCTATGAATAAGGAATTTATACCTGTGGTACCAAGTAATAACTGCCTGACTATATCGTTAGTATAAGTAATAGGATTAATATATGCAAAAGGTTGAAGCCAGTAAGGCATGATGTCTATCGGGTAAAAAGCGTTACTTGAAAAAAGTAAAGGTAAGTTTAATAAGTTCATTATTGCCATTTGAGATTCCCAGCTTGACGCTCTTATGGCTAACATTATAAATAAAGAAGATAAACCCAAAGCCATTAAAAATAAAGCTAAATAGACGCCTAAAAAATCTATAGCAGAAACGTTTGGCTTATATTGCAGACCTAATAACGTTGCCACTAATAGAACTATCGTAGCTTGAACAAGAGCTCTTAAAACTGCTGAGAATGTTTTACTCAGTATTATCACAGGTCTGGGTATTGGAGTTGTAAGAAGTTTATTAAGAAAACCTAGTCTTCTATCCCATACCATTGTCATTCCACTACTCATAGATGTAAATAAGATTATGAAAGATACCATTCCTGCAGCTAAATATGAGAAATAGTCGGTTGTTCCAAATCTTAAAAGCAAAACCTTTGATGCTATCTCATTTATTATCTCCTTAGGCATATTTAAACCTGGAATTTCTATGCTTGTACCAGTAAAAATTGAACCCATATTCATAGATTTACCAAATAAAACTAACCAAATTATAGGTTGGAATAAAGATAAGAAAAGTATTACTGGAACTTTATACCATTTCTTTAATTCTCTGTTTGTAAGTGATATTAAGCTATTTAAAATATACAAAGATTGTTTTTCGCTCATCTTCTAGCTCTCCTTATTGTTCTATGGAAAACAAAGGCTTCTTCCCAGCTGGATTGTTCGTCCCTTAAACTTTTACCCGTATATTCCATGTATACTTCATCCATGGAAGGTTCAGAGACTGATATTTTAATAACTTTTATACCGTTTTTATTTAACTTTTCCATTAATTCAGGAATAAAAGATTCTGCATCCTTAGTTTTTATCCTAAATGTATCACCCTTGTTTTTTACTTCATTAACGTTATTCATGCTTTCTATTATTTTTAAAGCTGAAATAATGTCATTGGCTACTTGAACAGTTACTATATATCCCCCAATACTTCCCTTTAATTCCTTTGGAGAACCAATTTTGACTATTTTACCTTTGTCTATTATTGCTATTCTATCACAATATAAATCAGCTTCTTCTAAATAATGAGTTGTCATGAAAATGGTCATTTCGTATTGTTCTTTTAACTTTAAAATATAAGACCAAATTGCTGCTCTAGTTTGAACATCTAATCCAAGAGTTGGTTCATCTAAGAATAAAATCTTAGGTCTATTAATTAATCCCATGGCAATTTCCAATCTTCTCCTCATCCCTCCAGAATAAGTTTCCACTTTCCTTTTTATAGCATTCTTTAATTCAACCAGTTCTACCAATTCTTCTACTCTTTTTTTGGCAACTTCTCTTGGTAATCCATATAATGATGCCATTAACATTAAATTTTCCCATCCAGTTAAATCTTCGTCAGCAGTATATTCCTGATGAACAACCCCTATTGATTGTCTTACCTTTAAAGGTTGTTTTGTTATTTCATAACCGTTTACTATAGCTGTTCCTTCAGTAGGCTTAAGAACGGTTGTAAGCATATTAATCGTAGTAGTTTTTCCTGCTCCATTGGGACCTAGAAATCCGAATATTTCTCCCTTTTTTACTTCAAAGTTTACATGGTCCACAGCTACCAGTAAACCAAACTTCTTAGTTAGATTTATTGCTTTTATAATATCCTCAGTCATATTAATTTTTCTAATCTTATCTTGATCGCTTCAACTTTAGATTTATAATGAGATATTTTATCCTTGCCTATTTCTTCAAGATAAGAAATGTAGCCTTCTATTTCATTTAAAATATCTTCCACAGTTCTAGGTTTCCTAGGAGGTAAAACTTCTTTAATTTCTTCCAAACCTTTCTCTAATATTTGATATCTGCCATCTGGCATTTTTACTATAAATCCATCCTTTGATAAAGAAGAAAGTAAGGGATATACAGAACCAGGTGAGGGCCTCCACCATCCCCAAGTCATTCTTTCAATTTCATTTATTATTTCAACACCATTCCTAGGATTTTCGCTGAGCAACCATAGTATTAAAAATTTTAACGCTCCTTCTCTTCCTACTCTTCTTCTAAACTCCATATAATACCACATATTTCTTCACCAATATCGATACCGATATAATATAGAATTAAGTATTTAAAGCTTTAAGAGAAATGTAATAATCAATCTATCTTGAAACAAAGGGATTTCCTTTGATGAAAAATCTAAGGTTCTCTTCCAAATCCCTTTTCAAGCCTATTCTTTTGGAAGAGGCTATTTCAAACTCCCCTTTATTAACGTTTAATGCAAGAAAAAGAGAAGAATTTAAATTTAATAAACTTTTTTCATTGAATCTTTTATCGATTTTTAAAGCCCTTGTAATTCTTCCAGGTCCTCTTGTATTTGATTTAAAATTTAAAGGTTCAACAGCTCTTATAAGAATAGCCCCTATATCATTTTTAGGATGTGCAACAACGTTTAAAAGCCAATTTGAATGAACCATATAAATGAAAGCTATGCCTGGCTCCATTACCATAGCTCTATTATATTTCTTTATTCCTTTATATGCTCTTGAAGCCGGATCGTTATATCCATAATAAGCTTCGGTTTCTACGATTTTAGATATTAAAAGCCGATTTTTTATCCTTCTTACCAAAAAATTACCCAATAATTCAATAGCTACTATTTTAGGATCCCTTTCGAAGAAATCCTTGTTAAAAGCAACGAATTTCATATGAAAAATATCATTAAATTCATTTAAAGATATTGCGTCGATAAACTTTAAGTTTTTCCATAGATAAATGATTAGTTTAATTCTTAATGGAAAAAGATTTATTTAAAATAGAAAAACAATAAAATATGGAATTAAAACGTTCTTTTAAAAATCTTTTAAATTTCCTTTTAATAGGTACAACTCCAATTAGATTAATAGAAGGAATTACTTTAAATGCTTTAATTATCGTTTTATCTCTCTCATTCATTATTTATAATATAACTTTTATGCTTCCCGCAATTTCGATAGTTTGTTTTTTTGCATTTAAACATCTAAGGACATGCAGATTACTATATGAAATTAGAATAGATGAATTAGAAGTAATTGGAAGTAAAAGTTTAAGATTTCATAGAGTAGTTGATCTAAGTATAAAGATTTTGGAGTTTTATTTAATAGGTTATGGTTTACTGTTAATTTTATTTTTCGTTTTATTAACTATAGGATTTAATTTATTCTATTTCCCAATTATTTTAACAGTATTTTTATATCCTTTTATATCAATCATTGGACATTTTGCAAGAGTAAAGGCTATAGAAGAACTTAGGTCGATTAATTCCTTAATGTCTCATAATTAAAGATTTCGTTTTTAATTACATTTAAAAATATTTTAAAATTTAAAGATAAACTAATATTACATGTGAAGTATGTTTTAAAAAAATTTGAATAAAATAAAATCTTTAGAAATAAAAGCTCAATCATCGTTCTTTTCATATGCGAAAGGTAATTAGCTACATAATACCAGTTTTACTCATAGTAGTGTTTTTAACTACTTTAGTAATCTTGAATACACAAATATCAAAGGAAAATTATAAAAAAGAAGAAGAAAAGTTTAGAAGATTTAATTCCTTGGAAGAAATAAAGAGCTTTATAAATAATTATAAAAAATCTTTATTAATATCTCCACCTCAGTTTTTATCTCCACCTCCTATACGTTCTACAGAGCCATCACCAATTGATATGCCTACATCAGAGTTAGGCTCAGAAACTCAATCACCTTATTATTCAAGAACGAATGTTCAGGTTGAAGGAATAGATGAAGCTGATATAGTTAAAACAGATGGGAAATTCATTTATACATTAACCACTAAAGAAGTTACAATAATTAAAGCATATCCGGTTGAAGAAGCCAAACTTATTAGTAAAATTCCATTGGATCAATACAATAAATTGTATAACCAAATATTTCTTTATGCTTACAAGGATAAGTTGGTTATTATTTACTCATCAATAAAGGTTAAAACTTTAGAGAATGAGCATAGAAATAACACAGCCCCGGTATACATTTTACCTTACCGATATCCTGAATATAACACAGGCGTTTTAACATATGATATAAAGGATAAAGCTAATCCTATTCTAGAATGGAATGTTACTTTTAAAGGATTTTATATTTCAAGTAGATTGATTGAAGATAATCTTTACATAATTACAGGTAATCCTATTATTGAAGAAGTAATACTTCCAGAAATTTACAGTAACGATAAAGTAATAAATGTTCAACCTAAAGATATTTATTATACTAATCACATAGATATTGCATTCCAATTTGTTATATTGGCTCGTTTAAATATAGTTAACAAAGAGCTTGAATATAACGGATTTTTGCTTGGAATAACGAATGCCATTTACGTATCTTTCAACAACATATATATAACTCAATATATTTTCTCTTCAAGATGGTTAGAAGAAAGAACCACTTCAAATATGAACAGAGATTACACTGCTATTCATAGAATAAATATACAAAGTGGCTTAAAATATGAAGCGACAGGCAAAGTTCCTGGATTTGTGTTAAACCAATTTTCAATGGACGAATATAAAGGTTATTTTAGAATTACAACCACTTCTATATCGTTCACAACTTTAACAAACTTTACAACCCCTACAAATCCAAATGTTATTACTACTCCACCACCTTTTAGTGTACCTCAGATTCCCATAACAAGTAATAATATTTACATTTTAGACATGAATCTAGAAATTGTAGGAAAGTTAGAAAATATAGAAATAGGAGAAAGAATATTTGCTGCAAGATTTATTCAAGATAAATGTTATTTGGTTACATTTAGACAAATTGATCCATTCTTTGTAATAGATTTAAGCGATGTTGAAAAGCCCAAAATATTAGGATACTTAAAGATTCCAGGATTTTCAACTTATTTGCATCCTATAAATGAAACTTTAATTTTAGGGATAGGACGAGAAAATCAGAATGAAGTTAAAATTTCATTGTTCGATGTGAGGAATTTCGAGAATCCTAAAGAAATATCGAAAATAGTTATAGGAAATGAAACACAATATGCTTATTCTGAAGCATTATATAACCATAAAGTGTTCCTTTTTGATTCATTAAGAAAGCTACTTATATTACCCTTTACAATATACAATTATTTAACTATTACGTATAATAGTTCAGCGATGCCTTGGATTTCTTATTTACCTTGGCAAGGAGTTTTAGTGTTCGAAATAAAGGATAAGATATATTTAAAGGGAAACATAACTCATATTAATTATAAAATAATCAAAGAAGCAATGTTGAATAAAACGATTAATAACCTATATGAGTTCCTGTATTATTTATATGAATCTAATGTTATACATAGAGCATTATTCATAGAAGATTTTCTATATACAATATCAGATTCAAAAGTAAAGATAAATAATATATATAGTTTAGAAGAAATAAAGGAAATATATATTTAATTATTTAATTAAATTTTTATGAAAATATTCATTTTGTTATCTAGAAGAAACAGGTTGATGTTTATAAAAGAAAATAATACTTTTACTTTGCCATATGTTGAAGCTAAAGAAAATGAAAGAATATCAACAAAAATATATAACTTTATGAAAGAAAAGTTTAACATAAATTCTACTCTAATCATAGAAAATCCTTGGTGTTTAGCATTTAATAAAGATTATAAAATGTTAAAATTTATTCCAGATTTTCCTAAAGAATTAGAAGCAGAGTTTTTAGCTATACCGATAGTTTCAGTCGAAGATCCTAAAAATTCCTTTTGGATTCCAATTAATGAAGCAAATAATTATAATCTAACGAATGAAACTTTGAAAATAATAACTATTTTAAAGAATTTGATAGGTGTAGAAGAAGTAATAAATGAATTTTGTGGTTAATTTATTATCGAATTATCCTTTAAAATGTATACCTATTTCCACCGTAATGGCTAGGCTTTCAATATATTGTAATTATCTGAAATAATAACACTTTCAAAACAATAAATCACTTTTTTGCAAAATATTTTAAAAAAGGAATTAATATCCTAAACCGCTTAAAATTTCTTCTATAATGTAGTTAATTTCTATCCCTTTATAACCTAGTTTGTTACAAATTTCTTCTAATGTATATTTAAAACCTTGATTCCAAAGTTTAATTAATAAATCCCTAGCTTTATTTTTAATAAACCAATCTTCTCCATACTTATCTTTTAAATACCTTTTTAATTGAGCTTCGAAAAACCAAGCTTCTAAGTATTCTCCAGTATACATTCCAGGATCTATGTCATTTAGGAAGTTAACTCTTTCATGTTTTGTTATCATATTTTCCTCCATTATTTTTTTATACAGAAATCCAGCTTCTTTATTTACTCCTTTGGTATTTAGCTCTATTTCGTAGATTAGCTTTGAACAATATCTTCTTAAGAAATAAAGCTTGTATAAATATTGGAATTTTAAATATTCAAAGTTTAAATCAAAATATCTTTTTAAGAATTCCTTTTCTATTAATAAATACTCAAAAAGAAAAGCGAAAGCTTCTGTAATCGATGAAGGACCAAGGTACTTGTATTCCACATCCAAATCTTTGGATATATTAGCAAAATGAAAAGCATGACCTGCTTCATGGAATAAAGCTAAATAATCATCTTGACCTCCCTTAGGAGTTATAACCAAATATATTCTATCAGGAACTTTTACAGGAGAAACAAAGGCTCTTGTTACCTTCTTTTCCCGTGTTTCTATATCGAGAATTATATTTGGGAAATTTTTTAAACTTAAACCGAAATCTTCCAAGAAATTATTAAAAACTTGCATCATCTTTTCTTTTACAAACATATTGTCAAATTTTGAAGCTCTAAAAAAGAAAGATAAATCGTGTCTTTCACTTTCGTAAAAATCTAAATTGATTTTTTTAAAGTTCTCATACATTAAATCAACATATAAACTTTTTGTTTTAACCAAAAATTGCTGGGCTTTTTGCTTTAGTTTTTCATAATCCTTTAGATTTATAAAGCTACAATATTCAAGATAGTTTTTATAGCCTAGATTTCTAGAAGCTTGATTCATAGCTTTCCAGAGTTTTATATAATATTTGTTTATAGGATAAAAACTCTTGATTCTTTCTTTATATAATATCTTTCTAATTTCCCTTCTACTTTCATTGGCTATTACGATGGGAACTATTCTGTAGTTTATTTTCTTTCCTTCATACTCTATAAAAGTATTGGCTTCTACTGTAGCTATTTTATCCCTAATTTTACTTGTTTTTTTATTAATATACATTCCTTGAATAAAGGAAGAAATATAGTTTAATCTTCTATCTTTATTTTTAATTTTTAAAGCTAATTCTTTATCTATTAAAAACGAATATTTTTCGTATATTTCGGATGTATTAAGAGTATCTTTTAAACCTGAATAATTTAAATATATTTCATAGTTTAATTCTTCATAAAATTTTGGAATAAATTCTCTTATCTTATTTATTTTTTCATCCATTTTAAGGCTTTAATACACCCCTTAACCTTATATTCCCCGCTTTCAACTTTTTCAACACCTCATTTACTTTATCTAGTTTATATATTTCATAGCAAACTTTAATTTAATCCTTTGCTTGCTATTTCAAGGACCTTTTTCATATCAATTCTAATACCTATTACACTTCCCTTTATTATTTGTTCATTCGAAAATTTAAAATCCTTTATATTAAAAGCTAAATGAGCCACACCTCCTATACCAAATATTGCCACTTTTTTACCAAAGGAAACTTCTGCTAACTTCACAGCTCTATAAGCTGTTACTCCTGGACAAAATAAAGGTGCTACTTCTTCATCCTTTAAATTATCAGGTACCTTGTATACATGATAGGTATTTGCCTTCATATATTCTGCATAACCACTGTCTACAGTTGCTCCGGTTATTTCAGCTTCCAAACATAAATTTTCCCTTCTGGATAAACGATATTCAAATTTTCCGCAAGTTTTATATAGAGATTGAACGCCAACTCTTTCACCTTCATTTATCCAGCTTACATTTTTACCTACCTTTTCAACGATTCCTACTATTTCATGTCCTGGAAAAATGGGAAATTTTGAAGGAACACCTAAATCTTCCCAATCTCCTTCGATCATATTCAAATTGGATTTGCAAACTCCACAGGCTTTTATTCTTATTAAAACTTCATCTTCTGCTACCTTTGGTATTTCTATTTTCTCCAAATTTAAATGATTTGTTTCTATTTTAGCAGTCTTATATAGCAACGTTACTTTCATATAAAATTTTAAAATTATAATGAGATTAATATTTTTATGAAAAAAATACTGCTATTGCTAGTTTGTATTTCATTAATAAATTTAAATTTTAATTCACAAAACCAAGCTGTATATTCTATACAAGATAACTATATTTCCAACTATAAAGTTATATGCGAAAAATTTATATCTAAAGTGTCAGAAAACTTTACCTTTACTTCAAGCTATTTAAACGGTAACGATTTATATGTTTTAGGCTCAAATCAGAAATCCAGTTCAAATACAAATGTTATATTTGGCAAGTATAATTTTAACGGTAAAAGTTGTAATTTAAGTTGGATAAAAGAGTATGGAGGAAATGGTTTTGACAATGCAACAGACTTTAAATATAAAGATGGATTCTTCTACATATTAGCTTCAACCAACAGCTCAGGAGCTGGAAAGAGCGATATATTATTAATTAAAGTCGATACTTCAGGGAATATAATTTGGCAAAAAACTTTCGGGAGCTCTTTTGATGAAATATCCACTAGACTATATATTTTTGACAATTATATTTATGCTTTGGCAACAGGAAGTGATTCAAACGGTAATTATAACTTCAGAATATTAAAATTGGATCTGAACGGAAACTTGATCTGGAGTAAACAATGGGGTAACTTTTATAGAGCGGTTCCTTTAGCTTTAGTTATAGACCAAAATCAATTAATCCATATCGTAGGTATTGGAATAGAAATCGTTAATTCAATTCCTTATGCAAGAGGTATTTACTTAATATTAAATAATAACGGAGATTATTATAAAGCAGTAAAATTTATTGTAGGAACTTTACTTCAATTTAACGTCGGCTTTACTGATATAATAATGGAAGGAAATACTTTTTATGTTTCAGGGGGTTTTGCCATATCTCCTGCGGATATTGATATTATTTTATTAAAACTGGATAATACACAACAGGTATTGAAACAGTTAAGGTTAGGTAAGAGTAAAAATGAAACTTTAGCTAAAATCTATTTCGATTTAACTGGCGGAATAGTAGGTGTTGGGACGACTAATTCGGAAAGTTCGAGCTATGACGGATATATACTATTCTTGGATAAAGATTTGAATATAAAATCACAATACATAGTTACAGGAATTAAAGATGAAGGTTTCATAAATCTATACAAATATGCAGATTTTCTATTTTTAACAGGTGCTACCGCAAGTCCTTCTTTAACAATTTCAACTTCAACTCTTTTAATCCAAACATTAACAATTAATTCTCAAACAATTTCTTTGCAAGTTAGCAATTTCGATGTAGCAACTAGTCAACCTAATTTTATCTTTCAAGATATTTCAGTAAACGAAACACAACAAAACGTAAGTTCCTTATTAGTAGTTTTATCAAATGAAGTTGTAATTAAAAGTTTTGAAGTTTCGGATTATAGATTAGATGTAGGCAAATATGTAACAATAAAGGCAAAAGCTATTTGGAGTGTAAACTCATCCATAGCTTCAAATGTGGAATTGAAATTAAACCAATTATCAGCTATTACCGATTCAAACGGAATTGCTACATTTACAGATAAAAGCGATGAAGTAAAAAGTGTTACTTATTCTATTACTTCAGCTTCAAAGGGAATATACCAGTATACATTTAAACAAGAACCGAACAGTCCTACTATAATTTGGGATAAAATAATAATTTATGAAAAAGGAAAAAGCGATGATAGAGCAAACGTTAATGATAAGGTTACTGTATGGTTTAAATTAAAGTATGCATATGATAATCAAGAAATCGATGAAAATAAAGGTAGTGTATATATAAATAATACTAAAGCTGTATGGAAAAATAATAGGTGGGAAATAGAATATAGCTCGCAAAATGTAGGAAAATTTTCCTTCAAAGTTAGCTCAGTAAGCGAAATATACGGCTTAACTGTGATCGATGATAACGTAGGTAGTGTTGAAGTTATATTTGATAGATTAACAATTTCAGAAAAATCCAATAATGCACGAGTTAATGTGGGAGAGAATTATACAATTTTCTTTAAAATTAAAAGCGAGTTTGACAACGAAATGGTAAGGGAAGGGAAGATTTACATAAATAATATCCAAGCGTACTTTGATAATAAAAACGAATATTGGTATATAAAGTATAAATCGGATGAACCAAAAAGCATTATTTTTAAAATAACAAGCATTAATTGGACTAAATACAGTATTGTAGCAATTAATCCAAATTCTGATAAAAATTACACGGAGGTTATTTGGGATCGAATATTAATCCAGTATAATGTAGACTTTACAAGATTGCAAAAAGGAAAAGAAGCTAGAATTTATATTATCGCAAAATATGAATTTGATAATACAAACTTAGAAAAAGAAGCTAAAATATTAGTCAACGATACCTATACGAAATATGATGAAGAAAATAAGTTATTTTATATAGTTTATTCATCAAATGAAATAAAAAAGGTTTTCTTTGCGGTTACCAAAGCTGAATCTTCAAAATATCCTATAAATGTCTTTAAAGAGATTAATAAGGTTTCGATAATATTCGATGAAATAAATTATGAAATATTCTACCAAGAATTAAATAGTGAGATTAAAATATACGTTAAATTAACCTATGCATTTGATAAAACTCCTGTAGAACAAGCCTTAGTAATTATTAACAATCTTAGGCTTAATTATGAAGGAAATGGAATATATAGCTACGTTTTTAAAAAGACCGATGAATTCAACGTGAAAATAAGTAAAGAAGGTTTTGAAGATATTATATTTACCAAAAAGATTCAAGAAGCAATCACATCTCCTACAACTTTTGTATCACCGACAACGATTACTACAACAACTATTATAACAACTACTACAACGAATACTTTAACCACTACCAATACGTTAATCCCAACTCAAACTCCTAAAGGAGATTTCAGAGATATACTATTAATTATTTTAATAATCTTGATAGCAGCAACAGCTATATTAATAATACTTTTCAGAAGGAAAATAAAGCCACTTTAATCTTCAGATGAATAATTTATAGTAATTAAACAATTACTTCCAAGTTCTTCTTTAATCATGCCTTCTAGTATAGTTATAAGACTATGGGATTCTTCGACTTTTAAATTCTTTTTAACCAAACATCTAATATCTACTATTACTTTATTTTCCAGATTCAAAGTTTTAACCGATAGTAATTTTATGTTATTTTTAAGTTGAGGATTCTTATTAATTAAGCTTAACACTAAATTATTAATGTCATAGGAATTTATTCTTCTCGGTTCAATGTGTGCCATAACGCTGGCTGTTTCTTTAATCATAGATTTAATGTTTTCTTCAACTTTCTTTCCTATCAATCCAGCTTCCTTTAACGTAGTAGTTGGACTTACTTCTATATGTAATCTAATATGGTACTGATCCTTTTCCTTAATTATATTAATGTCATGAATCCCCATAACTCCTTTAGTTTTTTTAGCAATTTCTTCAACACGTTTAGTTATTTCAGATATTTTTTCACTCTCTTCAGTTTCCATATGTATAGTTATATCCAATTTTTCATTTCTAAGATAATTTTTGGTCTTTTCCTCTATTAAATTGGCAAAATTATGCGCTTCTTCAATGCTTAACTTTTCAGGTAAGATAATGGTGGAATCTATGAAAATTTTATTCCCGACCCTCCTTGCTCTAGTATTTTTACATTTTATTCCTAATTCTTTACAAGAAAATTCAAAAGCTTTAATTGCTTCAACAGGTGCCTTATCCATTAATTCATTAATTGAATTTACCGCTAATTTTAAACCAGCAATAGCAAAGTAAAACGAAATAAAAATTGCTAGGAAAGAATCAACATAAATAATCAAGTTTTCCTTTATAACCGAAAAATAAACAAGCAAGGATAAAATTAATATGGATAATGTTGCATAGAAATCACTTTTATAATGTAATGCATCTGATTCTAAAACTTGTGAAGAAAACTTCTTAGAAAATTTTAAAAGAACTCTCGAACGCCAAAAATCTATTATTATAGTTAAAGTTAAGAATGATGCTACCAGCAAATCAAATTCTATTTCATAACTTGCGCTTAGAAATCTATAAAAGGCTTCATATAGGATATAAATAAAAACAAATATTAAAGCTAGGGAAATACCCAAACATCCTAAACTTTCAGCCTTTCCATGACCATAGGGATGTTCTTCATCAGGTTCCTTTATTGCTACCCTTAAAGATATTACAGCTAAAATTCCTGCAATTATATCAGTTACACTATGAAAACTATCAGCTAATATAGCTAAGCTCCCACTAAAAAAATAGGCTAAAATCCTTAAAAATAAAACAAAGATGGTTATCAATAGAGTGAAAAATGCAACCCTTACTCTTACGTCTTTTAACACATTAATTTTATTCTTAAAAAGATATAAAAATCTTAATAGAGAAGTTAATCCAAATAGTTATTTCATAGATATTAAAAATAAAAAATTTAAATATTAAATATGAAAAATATATCATATATGATTAAAAGAAAATATGATTTTGTAATAATAGGTTACGGTGCAGCAGGATTTGCTGCTGCCATTAAAGCCAGTGAAATAACAGAAGAAAAAGCAAAAATAGCCTTGATAGGGAAGGGAAACATAGGAGGTACATGCGTAAATGTAGGATGTATTCCCTTAAATTATTTTTTGGAAATTTCCCATAGCTATTTTATTCAAGCAAGTTTCCAGGAGTTACAGTTACAGGAAAAAGATTAAATTTTGAAGAAGTTATAAAAGGGGTTAAAGAATTGGTTGAAAACTTAAGAAAGGAAAAATATGAAAAAGTTATCGAAAGTTATAATAACGTAGATTTAATTAAAGGAAAAGCAACTTTTACTTTTCCAAATATTGTAGAAGTTGATACAGAAGAAGGAAAAATTAAAATAGAAGGAGATAAATTCTTAATAGCTACAGGTTCCAGGGCTTCAATACCAAATATCGAAGGTATAAATAGCGCTGAAATATTGACAAGCGATGATGTTTGGGAAATAAAAAGTTACCATCTAGATTAGGAGTAATAGGAGGAGGAGCTAAAGGTTTGGAATTGGGTCAGGCTTTTTTGCATTTTGGCTCATAAGTATACTTAATTGAAACACTTCCAAGAATAGCTTATACTACTGAACCAGAAATCTCTGAATTACTGGAAAATAAAATCTATTGCCACTCCAGGTAAAATTCTTGGTGCGAACAAGAAATTAAAAGAAGCTATTGTAAGACTTAGAGCACCCATTATTCCTGCAAAAGAATTTGTTTGGCGGTTAGCATAATTATTTCTATGTTAACAAAATATTTATCGTTTTCTAAATTTTTTAATAATTAAAACAATAAGAGCTATTGATATAATAATAATTATTAAGTAAACTAGGAATTCCTGAGTTTGTTTAGAATAAGTAACTTCTGTTTCTGTAGGTGTAGGATTTAAAAAAGTAGTTTCATTTGAACTTATTTCTTTTACAAATTTAATTTCGTTTGCAAATGGAAAGTTATCTATATTTAAATTATCAATAATATAAGGCAAATCGCATATTCCATCACTTCCATCAATATCTTGTTTTTCTCCTTTTTTTCTATCAGTGCAATTGATATCACTCCAATAGTTTCCTCCATCAGGATATTTTTTATTCCAAACATTCTTAGAATTTTTTGTTTCTACATGAAAATTATTCTTTATAAAATTATTATGATATATAAAATTATTATTACTATTAAATAAATATATTCCTCTTTCATTTTCTTGAAATGTATTATTCACAACTAAATTATTGAATGAAAATTCAAAATATATTCCATTTTTATTATTTGTTAAAATATTATATGATAAGGAATTATTCATTGAATTTCTCAAATATATTCCATGAAAATTATTGAAAATTTCATTAATTATAATAAAATTAAAATTTGAATTTACCATATAAATTGAAGTAAAACTATTTTCAAAAAACTTATTTTTAATAATTTTTAATAAACTAGAATTATACATAAATATTCCTATCTCTGAATTACTTATCAAAACATTTCTAATAGTTAAATTCTTAGAATTTAAAATAATTATTTGACCTGCTTCAATATTTTCAATCAATTTATCTTTAATATTTTCTAAATACAATAATTGTTTATTATTAATAGTATTATTTATAAATTTATTTTTAAAAGAGAAGTCAATTAAAAAAGAATCATTTTTTAAGCTATTGTTTATAAATTCATTATTTTCAGAATTTATAATTAAAACTCCTAAATAGTTATCATATATTAAATTATTATTGAACAAATTTTCATAAGAGTTTTCCATATAAATACCATATTTATTATAATATATACTATTTAAAGTAAAATTCGAATTAAATACATTAATTAAATTTAATCCTATAGAACAATTAAATATAAAAATGTTTTTGATTAATATATTATTAGAATCTTTTAAATAAATTCCCGTCTCAAAATCTTTTATTTTAAAATTTCTGATTATCAAATTTTTAACTTTAATTAATTCTATTCCATTAAAACCAAATTCCTTTATTCCATACAAAGTATAATTATTTCCATCCAATACGATATCGCTTCTTTGAATTACGAATTTTCCTCTTATTTCCTTTGTTAAAATGTAAATATTCCCTACAACCTTTAAAGGTGCATAACTGGGTTCAAAAGTTCCATCAGGTTTAATGTAAATTATCATAATTTGCTCAGATGAAATCTGAATAACAAACGTTTGGTATATGAGAGAAAAAATTATCAAATATTTAATCATAATTTGAAATACTTTTAAAATATTTATTTTTTTAAACTTGTTAAGCTTATCTGACCCCCACCTTGAAAAGTAAAAGTTTACATCATCGATTCCTGGTTACATCTGTCATTTGCGGTCAGTCGAGAGGTTCAGAGAATACCATTTATTGGAATTTATTTTATTTGCTGTATATTGCTGTTTTATTCGGAGAAAGCAATCTTCATAACAATATTAGCCCTGATTGCTTGATTCCTTCTAACCTAAAAAATTTCTTTTTAAGTTTCATTTTCGCCCTAAGGGCTAGGCTTTAGTTCATTTTAATAGGGGAAATTTAAGATAGATAGCGAAGCTTTAACTTGTATGATTAAAAATTTACCATGTTACGTAAGATATATTGAGGCTTTTGCTTATTTTATCTATTTCATACCAATCTTTATATTCCATTTTCCAACCTACCGAAGCTACGTTTTCTATAACTTGCTTATCATTTTTAGCGCCAGGTATTGGAATTATTACTTTGCTATAGTTTATTAACCAATTTAAAGCCACTTGAATAGGAGTTTTTCCATATTTTTTACCTATTTCCTTTAAAGTTTCCACGAGTTTCAAAACTTCTTTGTAATTTTCAGGATGAAATAAAGGATCGTTGATCCTTAAATCGTTAAATTTTGTAACATCATCTAGACTGTATTTCCCAGATAAAGCTCCTTTAGCTATTGGACTCCAAGCTAAAAGCATAAGATCATTTTTCTCTGCATAGGGAATATGTTCAATTTCTGCATGTCTTTCAACTAAATTATATCTTACTTGAATTGAAACGATATCATGTTTAGCCAAACATTCTCTTGCAGCATCTATAAGTTCAACAGGATAATCGCTTAAACCAATATATCTTATTTTTCCCAAATCTACCAATTTTTCCAATGCTCTCATATAATTCTTAGTAGGGAAATTATGCCAAATCGGAGGCCAATGAGCTTGCATCAAATCTATTTCATTAATTCGTAGTCTTTCCAAGCATCTATTTACAGCTTTAAAAACATCCTTTTCATTTAAAAAATCTCCAGGAATTTTTGTAGCAATAAATACCTCATCTCTTTTAATATTTAATTCCTTTAAAGCATTTCCGATAAATTCTTCACTCTTTCCTCTTCCATATATAGCAGCCGTATCTATTAGGTTTATTCCATTCTCAACTGCTGCTTTTATTATAGACTTTGCTATATTATAATCCAATACACCCCATGTTTCACTAAATTGCCACGTTCCTAAGCCTATAACTGAAATTTTTTCCCCTATTCTCTTAAAATATCTGTAATCCATGATAATTAATAATTAGAATTTATATTTATTACTTTGATCCTGAATGCCTTGAAATACACCAATTTTAGGTTTGACCAAATATTATTTATAAATATTTTTATTATTTATGAATATCTTGAAATTAAAATCAATAGAAATTTATTTATAAATAAATACTTAATAATATTGTTTTAAAATTCTATTCTAAGAATTTTCTATATTTATATATTTCTGAAAATTTTCATCAAGCTTTAATAATATTTTTATATTGCTTTGAAAATTTTTATTATATGAAGAAAAAACTCTGGGTACCTTCAACGGAAGTTATTGAAAGATCTAATATAATCGGTTTCATTAAATACGTTAATAAAAATGAAAATTTAGATTTGGAAAGTTACGAAGAAATTTATCGTTGGTCGATCGAAAATATTCCTACATTTTGGGAATTATTATGGGAATATTGTAGAATAATACATTCCAAAAAGTATGAGAAAATTGTAGACGACCTTAATAAGTTTCCAGGTGCAAGATGGTTCATTGGAGCAAGGTTAAATTTTGCAGAAAATCTATTAAGATATAGGGATTCAAGGAAAGCTTTAATTTCATATTCAGAAAGCGGTAAAAATAAAGAATTTACATATGACGAGCTTTATAACACGGTGGCTAAACTTTATGATTCATTAAAGGAAGATATTAAAGTTGGAGATAGAGTAGCTGCATATATGTCAAACATTGCAGAAACAGTTATTGCAATGTTATCTTCAACAAGTTTAGGAGCTATATGGTCTTCTTGTGGTACTGAGTTAGGTTACTCGGCTGTAATAGATAGGATAGGACAATTAAATCCAAAAATACTTTTTACCATTGATGGTTATTATTACAAAGGAAAATATATAGATGTTCTACCAAATGTGGAAAAAATTGTAAAAGCAATTAATTCAATAGAAAAAGTTATTGTTTTCCCGTATATAAAGGAAAGACCTAACATTGGAAATATTCCAAGAGCTATATTATATGATGAACTTATAGCTTCTTCAAGTTTAAAAGATATAAAGTTCGAACAAGTTGATTCAAATCACCCTATTTATATAATGTTTTCTTCTGGAACGACAGGAAAACCTAAATGTATGGTTCAAAGCGTAGCAGGAGTATTAATTAATCATCTTAAGGAGCTAATTTTACATACTGATTTGAAAAGAGAAGATAAAATAACTTACATTACAAGCCCAAGTTGGATGATGTGGAATTGGCTTATAAGCTCATTAGCTGTAGGTTCAACTGTAGTAATTTATGACGGAAATCCAAATTATCCGGATTGGGGTAAAATGTGGAAAATCGTTGAAGAAGAAGGAATAACAATATTTGGTTGTAGTGCAAGTTACATAAATTCTTTGAGAAGTGTAAACGCTATTCCTAAAGAAAAATACGATTTGAGCTCATTAAGGGAAATATCTCAAACAGGTTCTCCTTTATCTGCAGAAGGATTTGAATACGTTTATACTCATATTAAATCTGATTTGCATTTTAATTCAATCTCGGGTGGGACTGATATAAATGGGTGTTTCGTAGCTGGAACACCTATTCAGCCTGTTTATGCAGGAGAAATTCAAGGTCCTGCTTTAGGAATGAAAGTAAACGCTTATGATGAAAATGGAAATCCTGTTAGAGATAGAGAAGCTGAGCTTGTATGTGAAGCTCCTTCTCCCTCTATGCCAATATATTTCTGGAATGATCCTGATAATAGAAAATATATCGAAGCTTATTTCTCTTATTATAAAGGAATAAAGAATGTTTGGAGACACGGAGACCTTGTAATATTTCACAGTGATACAGGAGGAATTACCATATTGGGTAGATCCGACTATACTTTAAAGCCCAGTGGAGTAAGAATTGGTCCTTCTGAGATATATAGAATAGTTGAAAAATTTGAAGAAATCGCAGATAGCTTGGCCGTAGGACAGAAATGGAAAGGAGATGAAAGAATAATCCTGTTTGTAAAAATGAAACAAGGATATGAATTAACCGAGGAATTGAAGGAAAGGATTAAGAAAGCCTTAAGAGAGGAAGCTTCACCAAGACATGTTCCCGCTTTAATTTTCGAAGTACCTGATATTCCTTATACTTACAACATGAAGAAAGTTGAAAGTGCTGTATATAACATAATAAACGGAAGGCCTGTAACAAATAGAGATGCTTTGATAAATCCTGAAAGCTTAGAATACTTTGAAAAAATTCTACCCTTAATTAAGGAATAAACTTGATGGAAAAAAAATTAAAAGAGTTAATAAATCAAAGAAAAGTCTTAAGCTTCGAAGATATAAAGAAAATTTTTAACTTAGATAAAGAAAAATTGATTCAGTTTATCGATGAGCTAGAAAAGGAAGGATACGTTATAAAAGGTAAGATATTTGGTAGTGAAAACTCTTACGTTTATCTACCGATAGATATAAACGACGAATATTTAGATAAAATAAGAATAATAGAATTAAGAGGGCATGTTCATTTAGTTGCAATATGGAGAATAAAGAATGAATGGAAAATAGCAAATATGTATTTGGGCGAATTAAACGAAATTTTAAAGAATAACTTTAATAAAGCAATTTTAACTTTAAACGAAAGAAATAAAGTAGTTTTTGAAACTTATAAATAATTTATATAATAAAGGAAGGAAGCTATAGTTTTACCATCTATAATTTCTCCTTTAAGAATCATATATTTAATTTCTTCGATTGTTTTCATTTCAACCTCAATAACCTCACCTTCTTCCGTTTTCCTTCCCTTATATGTTAGATCCTTGGCTAATACAACATGCATTATTTCAGTGGATATTCCGGGCGAAGGATAAAATTTAAAAAGATATTTTATTTCTCTAGCTTCATAACCTGTTTCCTCTAATAACTCCCTTTTTGCTTCCTCTATTATATTATTTCCTTCCAATGTGCCTGCTGGAAGTTCATAAATGTACTGATTTATGACGGGTCTGAACTGTCTAATTAAAATTATTTTATCATTTAAAATGGGAAAAATAACAACGGAACCTTTATGTTCCACTTTCTCTATTATTTTCTCCTTTCCATTCGGAAGAATAACCCTATCTAAACAGACATTAAATTTCTTACCCTTATAAATTTCCATAATTTCTATTTAGGAATTCAAAATAATAAATTGTCTTAATATCTTTATTTTATGAGAAAAGTTTTTTGCGAAACGTTAGGATTGGAACTAAAATTACCTGAAAAATGCGAAAGAATAATTAGCTTCAGTCCAGCTGTAACGGAAGCTTTATTCTCTATGGGCTTAGGAGATAAGGTAGTTGGAGTTAGCGTATACTGCGTAAGACCTGAAGAAGCACGAAAAAAAGTAATAGTAGGTAGTTATTCTAATACTAACGTTGAAAAGTTAAAGGAATTAAAACCTGATTTAATATTTACTACAACAGGCTATCAAAGAAATTTTGCTTTAAATTTATCTAAGATTTTTAACGTTTACGCTGTCCAATTGCCCATTTCATTATGTAGTTTAATAGCTACATGTGTAGAAGTTGGGTTTGTTGCAGGATATTATAAAGAAGCAAGAAACTTAGAAAGAGAACTTATCGAAAAACTTTTAGATATAAAAAGATTGAAAAGAAAATTAAGAGTATACGTAGAAATCGATTTAGGAGGACCAGTAAGCTTTGGAGCCTTTAGTTATATAACAAATACGCTAGAAATTTTAGGAGTTGAAGGTATATTTTCCAACGAAAGTTGTGAATGGCTTATACCAGATTTTGAAAAGGTTAAAGAAAAGAATCCTGAAGTAATAATTTACGAACCAAAGATGTTTAGAAGTGAAACAAAAGAAGAAGTTATTAAAAAATTAGTTAATAGAGGATGGGAGAATATTGATGCAGTAAAACGCGGAAAAATACTAGTCACTCCTGGACCATATGATTTTTTAGCCCATCATGGACCTAGTTTTATAACAAAAGCTATCCCTTGGCTATATGATAACCTTTCCAAGTTAGAATAGTTTTTATAATAGATTAAAAGCCTAGTCATTTATGGCAGGAGTAATTTTAACGCTATAACCATTAGAACCCACCTTAAGGTACTTTAATTAAGTTTAACTCTGCTTCAAAATCAACTAGATGGTTACTACAAATATTACAAGTATAACTATAGCTTTTAATTCCTATCACTATTCAGAAAATTAACCTTCTAAAGTAAACACGCCTAAACCTGGATGAATTAATAGGTAACCATGATGGTGAACCGAAATTTCTTAAGGAAAATAATGGAATGTGTACTTTATGATAGAAAAATCCCTGAAAAACTATAAAAATGATAACCCTTATGAGTAATTTTAAAATTTGCGAAATCATTCTTAACGGAATTTTAGCAAAATATCAAGAGTAAGAAATCAATTAGAAATGAAAGAATTATAAAATAAAAGAAATGGAAACAAAAACAAAAGTTATTATCGTATATAAAAGCTTTTGTTTTATTATACTAATATTTAAAATAATCGTATTCTGTTGCTTTATGCTTTACAAAGGTACCTTTTCTTAGTTCTTCAAAAGCTTGAATTAATTCATCATGCGTATTCATTACAATTGGACCATACCAAGCTATAGGTTCTTCTATAGGTTTACCTATTAAAAGCAATATTCTCCCTCCTTTCTCTCCTCCCTTAATATTTATAATGTTTCCGTTTCTATCGAAAATCAAAGTTTTTCTAGATTCAACATTTATTTCTTTATCCATCTTTTTAGCTATAACTGAGCCTTCTAAAACATAAGCTAATACAGTAAGACCTTCTTTTACTTCATAGTTAAATTCTTCATTTGGAGGTATACTTAGATCATAATATTCCACTTCAATATTAAGATCCTTAACAGGACCTTCTATTCTACCATAACCAGGAACTTTTTCAAGCTTACCCGCAACAACCCTTGCAACTATACCGTTATCTAAAGTTATTACTGGAAGTGATTCCCTCCTTAAATTCCTATACTTTGGTAAAATCATCTTATTTTTACTTGGCAAATTAACCCATAATTGAAGACCTCTTACTTCAGGATCTTCAATTTCCTTTCCTTCGACTATCTTTTTTTCAGGTTTGGGCATTTCAGAATGGAATATTCCACTTCCTGCGGTCATCCATTGTAGATCTCCAGTTCTAATAATCCCTTTTATGCCAGTACTATCTTCATGATGTACTTCGCCTTTAATTAAATATGTCACAGTTTCAAAACCTCTATGTGGATGCCATGGGAAGCCTGATAAATATTCATGAGGGAATCTTGAACCAAAATCATCTAAAAGAAGAAAAGGATCAGTAATATAAGCTAAGTTTGGATCCCCAAAGGCTCTCTTTAATCTAACCCCAGCTCCTTCCAAAGTTTCTCTTGAAGGGATAACAAATTTAACCAGCTTTTTTGTCATAAAAAATATATAGTCTACCTAGATAAAAAATTTAAAACATATCAATAAACGGTCCCCTGCTCATCGAACCCAAGAGGGTAACTTGCAGGGGGATCCTGCCGGACCTATATATTAAAACAAAAACCATATATTTAAAATTAAATTAAAATTAAGCAGGTGCCTATTTATAAAAAGATTGAAAGCCTTACTTTTCAGAACAAAAAAATTCTTAAATTTTATCCTTTAAGATTTTTATCTTTTAAAACTAAATAAGAGGAAACATTGATTGTCTTTCTCTAAGTTTATTAATTTTTAATAAAGGTTCAGCCTTTAATATAACTTTATTAGAATATATTTCTAAAGTTACAAAATAATAAATTTTCTCTTTTTCATTTTCTTTATATAATATATGTTTAATTATTGTTTTTTCTTCTTTTATATCAATAATTGGATATTTTGATAAAAAATCTTCATAGCTACTTAAATCTAAATCACTTCTTTCTCTTTTTAATTCTTCAAAATTCCATTCCTCCAATTCTTCAAATTCGTTCCGAAAAACTTCAATATAATCTCTACCTTTAGAGTTATATTCTTTGATTATCATACTAAATAAATCCATTTAAAAGATTTAAGTTTTTCTCATAAACTAAATTTACCCTTTAGTACTGAAGGGAATTGGCTAAAAATAATAAGATACCTAAATTCCTCCATAAACTTTAGGGTAATGCTTTCAATATTTGTAAAAGCACAGTACGCAAATCCTAAAGCTACTTCATCGCTTATCGCTTCTTTCCATTTATTGCATGTCAAAGAGTTTCATTTTTGAAAAAAATAAATTTTACTTAATTTGTAAATAAAATAATGATAAACGTAAAAAATTACGATATTAACTTAAATTTTGATTTAAAAAACTTAAGATATGAAGGAAAGGTAAAGATTGAAATTGAAAGTGATGAAAATGAAGTAATTCTAAATGCGGTGAATCAAAAAATAAGAAAAATCCTTAAAGATGGAAAAGAAATTCCGTTTAAATATGATGGAGAAAATATAAAAATTGAGGGAAAATTTTCTGGAATAATAGAAATAGATTTTGAAAAGAATATTCCTTATTCCTTAGTAGGAATATATGCAATACCATATGAGGGAGATAACATAATTTCTACACAATTTGAAGCAGCCCATGCAAGGGAAATGATACCTTGTATAGATCATCCAGCATATAAAGCTGTATTTAAGTTAACTGTAAACGTAGATAACGGATATGATGTTATTTCTAATATGCCTTATGAAAAAATTGAAGAAGAAAAAGGAAGAAAAATTTACTATTTCTTACCCACACCTAAAATGTCAACCTATTTGTTATACCTTGGAATAGGAAAATTTGAAGAGATAAAGGATAAATATAAAAATATCGATATAATAGTTGCAACACCTAAGGGAAAAATTTCCAAAGGAAGATTTGCTCTTGAAATTGCTAAGAAATTCCTTGAATTTTATGAAAAATATTATGGAATTCCTTATTCGCTTCCAAAATTACATTTGATAGCAATCCCAGAATTCGCTTTTGGAGCTATGGAGAATTGGGGAGCAATAACTTTTAGAGAGATAGCTTTACTTGCAGATGAAAATTCTCCTTTAATACAAAGGAAAAGAATTGCGTTAACAGTTGCACATGAAATAGCCCATATGTGGTTTGGAAATCTAGTGACGATGAAGTGGTGGAACGATCTATGGTTAAACGAATCGTTTGCAACTTTTATGAGCTATAAAGCAGTTGATAGGTGTTTTCCTGAATGGAATGTATTTTATGACTTTATAAGTGCAGAATATGCGCCTTCAATGAGAAAAGATTCTACTTCCTTTACACATAGCATAGAAGCGAAAGTTGAAAAGCCAGAAGAAGCTGAACAAATATTTGACGAGATAAGCTATGGTAAAGGAGCAAGCATACTTAGAATGATTGAAAGCTATTTAGGAGAAGAAGTCTTTATGAAAGGAATAAGAGAATACCTTAATAAATTTAAGTATTCGAATGCAACAGGTAACGATCTTTGGGATTGCTTAGAAAAAGTTAGTGGAAAAAACGTAAGAAAAATAATGGAAGACTGGATAAGGAAAAAAGGATATCCAATGATAAAGGCTGAGATTCATGAAAATGAAATAAAAATAAGCCAGAGCTTATTTTCCTTCAAAGAATATTATAAAGAGTTATGGCCTGTACCTTTAACTTTTGAAATAAACGGTAAAACTAAGGAGTTTTTATTTGAAAGAGAAGAAGAAAAAATCGATTTTGAAGGAAAAATAGAAACAGTAAAAATAAATATAAATAAAAGTGGATATTATAGAGTCTTATACAGTAATTTAAAGCCTGTTTTATCCTCAAAACTAAGTTCATTTGAAAAATTCGGCATAATTAACGATTATTATGCATTCTTCCTTAAAGGTCTTATAAGTCATGAAGATTACGTTAACCTCATAAAAGCATTCTTTAATGAAAAAGACAGACTAGTAAGCAATGAATTATCAGATCAATTATTCACGCTATATTTAATTAATGAAAAGAAGTTTAAAGATTTGGCTATAGAATTCCATAAAAAACAGCTAAAAATATGGGAAGAAATGAAGGATGAAAATTCAAGGATGCTCTTAGGAATATTAAGCCATAGATTAGCTATGATAGATGAAAATTATGCATATGAAATTTCTGGGAAAATCAAAGATTATGATAAAATAGATCCCAATTTAAAACAAGCTATCATTACTGCATATGCTATAGCCAATGGAGAAAAAGCATTCTTTGAATTATTAGAAAAATACAGAAAAGAAAAATTCGATGAAGAAAGAGAAAGAATTTTGATAGCTATGACATTCTTTAAGGAACCAACTTTGGTATTAAATACTTTATCTTTAGCTTTAAGTGGAGAAATAAAGAAACAGGATATACTAAGAATCATTGCTGCCTCTACTAGGAATTTAAAGGCTAAAAAAGAAGTATGGAATTGGTTTAAAATTCATGTTGAATTCATTAGAAAACCTTATTTGGGTACAGGAATATTCGGAAGAATATTGGCAAACATTATACCAGTTATAGGGGTTGGGATTGAAGAAGATGTCAAAAATTTCTTTGAAAAAAATAAATTTGAAGAAGCAATAAATGGTATAAATGAAGGATTGGAGATGCTGGAAATATTTTCAAGAATAGCTAAATTATAAAAAAATTTAATTTACGTAGGAGGTTCCAGGTGTCCAAGTGTTACGTTTACTGCTTCAAATAGCCAAAGTAAAGTAAAGATAACAACAAATGCTAAGAAGAGATAACGAGATGTTTTATTCTCTGAATGAGTAAATAATATTGATAGAATAGCAGCGATACCTGTCACTATAAATAAAGCAGCTGAAAGTTCTGGTGTCCTCGTTAACCTATATTGTAAAATACCAATACCATCTACTATTAAATACAAGCCAACTACTGCAGCTATGTAAGTTATTGGTCTTAAATTATAATTAAAGTAGTTTGCTAAACCGAAAGCTATTATTACTAATCCTCCTAAGGATGCGCTACCTCCAAATAATACATTATAGACACCTCCGGCCGGTTGGAAAGGCCAAGTAAAGCTTATCATTAAGCCTGTTAAAGCTAGATAAAAGCCAGTTATTAAAAAGGGTATTGCAAAGGCTTTAGCAGTATTTCCATCGTTATAAGTATTCTTAGAAGGACTGTATGGCATTTTCCATATATATAATGCTGTTAGTACTCCTATTGCTACTAGGTTCCACATCATACTATCCAAATAGTCATACGGAGGTACCGGCATACATTTTAAATATTTTTTATCAGATTTATAAATTTTTTGTAAAAATATTTATTTATTTTTATATAAATTAATATTCAAATTTAATTTATTATTCTTAATATTCTTATAGTTAATTATAAACAAAATTATATTTATAAATATACTAAGAAATAATATAACGTTCATAAGATTTATAAATATTGCTGAAAGTCCTAAGGTTGTTCCAGATAAAGTAAAAACTATAACTTGGGAAAACCACATAACAAAGTTAATGCTACAAGCAGGACAAGCTACTATGGATTGGGTTACAAAGGTTACTCCGGCTAAGCCTAAAGCTGAATTGCATAATGTTTTCTTATTTAAAGAAGTTAGGGCTAAGTTGATGGAAGAGGTGAAGACAAAAATTAACAATAAAATAAATGTAAACGAATTAATGATTATAACATTTGTAAATTCAAAACCTTCCATATAATATCTCGAAGACAACCATATTATTGCAAATTCATCTGAATATTTAGGTCTATTTAAAAAACCTATTTCCAAAGGTAATTTGCCAGAAATAAAATACTGAAATAAAATTAAAAGCAAAATGTATAGAAAAAGAAGAAATACTGAATAAATAAAAGTCCTATGAAGGAATTTTTTGTTAAGAATAATGCTCTTTATCATTCTTTTAATAAAATTTCCATATCATGTATCAAATCTGAAGTTGACCATTGTAACAAAGTTCCAAAGGATGAACGCCATTTAAAATTCTTATCTATTAAGTGTACTGCTACTGAATGAATTACTATCGATGTATTATTCGCAGAAGTTGCAACATATATTCCATAACTTTTCCAGATATAATTCAGAGTATTCAAATCTTTTCCCAATAAATAAATCAACTTTCCTCTATTTATTACTTCTCTATCTACGTATTTGTCCAGAAAATTTTTAACTGAATTATAATCATCTCCTAAAAAGTCTACTGAAATTAAAATCATTAAAAAATTTTCGTATCCTTTTTCCATTAAGGATTTTGCTGCTGAAGAAAATCTACTGGCTAAAACAGGACAAACATCAGGACAATGAGAATATACAAAGGTTAAAGCTATTACTTTGCCTTTATAATCACTTAACTTAAAAGTTTTATTATCCAAAGTTATTAATTCAAAATCCACCACAGGCTTGTTTACTTGTATTCCCTTTAGGCTTTCTTTTTGGAAAGGATTTAATATAAAAAATATGATAATTATAAGTATAGCTAAAACGGTAATAAATACTACCTTTTTCATATATTTTTATTACATATATCCCTTTTTAAAGTTTTTTATATATTTAAATACAATTATATATAAATAACTAAAATCTAATACTAAAGTTTTTAAATATTAAAAAAATAGAAAAGCATATGAATAAGAATAGTTTAAAAGGAACAATGATATCCCTAATAATATATTTAGGAATACTAATAACCACATGGATTTTGTTGTATTTTATATTAATATCTAGGGGTGGAATAACATGAATAAGATTGAAAAAATATGGGCTGGAATAGTTATAGCGATTCTAGCATTATTTCTTTCAACTTTAGCGTATAGCATAACAATAGGATATAATCCACCAAGTTCAGGAGCATTATGTTTACCTGCTGATTTGGAAAAATTTAACCCAGGAGTAATTGAAAGAGAGCCAGGTGTATACGAAGTAAATATTTTAGCAAAACAGTATTACTTTGAGCCGTTTAAAATAACGTTAAAAAATCCAAAGAAAATTATTTTTAGAATAACAAGCATAGACGTAATACATGGGTTTTCAATAGTAGGAACAAATGTTAATGTGATGGTTTTTCCAGGATACTTTACCATAGTTACTTGGGAACCACCTCAAAATGACCAAAGAGAATTCTTAATAATATGCAACGAATATTGCGGAACTTACCATTCAACGATGTACTCTAAATTAATAATAGAGAGGTGAGATGATGAGTTACTCAACAGAAAATAGATTTATTAAAATTTCAATAATATTCTCCTTTATTTCCCTAGCCTTAGGAGGATTATTTGGCTTAATACAACTACTTGCAAGAACTCCTTACATTCTTAACATAGATCCTCAAATATATTATATGGTTCTAACAGGACATGGAGTTTTAATGGCTATAGTTTGGACAGCTTTCTTTATAATGGGAATTGCAGTCTTTGTTACAACACGAGTACTTAAAGTTAATTTAAATAAGGTTTTGCTCAATTCCTCTCTTATATTATCTCTGATAGGTACAATATTAGCAGCGATTGCGATTTTATCAGGACAAGCTAACGTTTTATATACATTTTATCCTCCTCTAAAGGCACATCCGTTATTTTACTTAGGAGCTGCAATTTTAGTAATAGGAACTTGGATATTCGCTGTAGCAATATTCTTAGCTTTCTTAAGTTGGAGAAAATCACATAAAAAAGAAGCAATTCCATTACCTATATATGGTGTGATAGCTACTTTAATAGTATGGCTTGAAGCAACACCTGGTCTAGCTATAGAAGTATTAAAGGATTTGATACCTATGTCATTGTTTGGAAGTCCTGTAGACGTACTCGAAGCTAGAACATATTTTTGGTATTTCGGTCATCCCTTGGTCTATTTCTGGTTAATACCGGCTATAACATTATGGTATTTTACGATACCTAGAATTTTAAATACAGAACTTTTCAGTGAAACGATGGCTAAAGTAGTCTTTATATTATTTATCATTACTTCAACACCTGTAGGAATACACCATCAATTAGTTGATACTGGAATAGATCCTTCATACAAATATTTGCATACAGTTTTAACTTATACAGTAGCAATAGCAAGCTTTTTAACGGCTTTTAATATTATAGCTACACTGGAAAAGAGTTATAGGGAAAAGGGAGGGAGAAAACTATTTGGCTGGATTAAAAACCAACCATGGAATAATCCAGTTTTCGCGTCATTAGGATTGGCATTCATAATATTTGGATTGGGAGGAATAGGAGGAATTATTAATGCAAGTTACTCTTTAAATTATATTGTTCATAATACAGTTTGGATCGTAGGACACTTCCATACGATGGTGGGTACCGCTGTTACATTAACATTTATGGGAGCGACATATTTGTTATCACCTTTTATATTTGGCAGGAATATCTTTAGCGGAAGATTAGCACTTTGGCAACCCTACCTTTGGTTCGTTGGAATGATGATATTTTCATTAAGTTATCATATTGCAGGAATTTTTGGTATGCCAAGAAGAACTTCAAGCATATTATCTTATTCTCCAATTCCTTCAGAATGGGTATACTTATCTCAAATTGCAATGATAGGAGGTTTAATATTATTCTTATCAGGAGTGCTCTTTATTTCTAACATAGGACTAACTTTAATTAAAGGTCCAGTTATTAGTATGAACGGAGAATCCCTTAATATAGATCCTAAACCAAATACCATGTTCGATAATTTAAAAATATGGATAATTATAGCTGTGATACTTATAATAGTAGCTTACATTCTACCATTTATGGAAATATATACAAGAGGATTATCTCCAGTTCAACCAAGGTTACCTTAAATTAATTTTTAAATTTTTATTAAAAATAAAGCGAGAAATAAACAAGCAGTAACCAAATCTAAAGTTGTGCCAGTATTTGCTTCATAAATTTCAATTTTTTTTCTTAGTCTTTCTGATTCTTTAAATATATTTTCTCCTTTTTCTATCCTTTTATAACTCTCCCTAGCATTTTCCATTATATATTTTGCTACTTCAAATCCCTTTGTCCTGTAAACATGAGAATCCATTCTCCTACTTAAAATCCAAATAATAGTCTTTATTATAGTACTGTTTAATTCTTTTGCTTCTTCATAAAATTTCATAAAAGCAGGGAAATTTTCTTTAAAAGTAATTTCATAATCGTTGACATATTCATAAGCAATCCAATCAAATTCTTCAGCTACCTTCATTATATCCTTTGGTTTAGCTTTATTTTCCTTAATTTCCTTTAACCAATTTCGTTTGGTTAAATCATATTTATCTACCTTTAATAACCATGTAGGTTTAAGAAGTAAAATTGCTTTACATATGTATATTGAATCTATTTCATTACAATTATTTAAAATAAAACCCAATGTCTCTCTAATATTTTCAAAATTTAAATTTTTATTTCTATATAAATAATAAGCTGTCGAAGTAATTAAAGGGATTTGAAGTAAAATCGATCCAAAACTAGTATTTCCACCACTTTGATTTTCCATCATTGATTTCGTAGCCTCATATATTCTTTTACCTATTTTAAATTTCCCTTTAATTCCATCCATTATTGATAAATAATAATAATAAGAAATATAAGAGATGGTAGATAGGTAATTTTCAAAACTTAATTTTTTAATTTTATTAATTTTATCTATGCCAGAAGGTTTAGGCGTGGCACTTGCTTCTAAAAGTAAACTTAGTATTGCATTACCCAATATTTTATTTATGATATATTTCATACAGCATAGAAAGTACTAAAAATATTATTTAAGTTTTACTCATAATAGAAAATTTTAAATACTTTTATATCGGACAAAATAATTTAGTTTTATATTATTTAAGTTTTACTCATAATAGAAAATTTTAAATACTTTTATATCGGACAAAATAATTTAGTTTTGAATGGCAAAACAACTTGAGATCAAATACATTAATGAGATCGAGGAACATACTAAAAAAATACTCAAAATGCTTGAAGAACCTGAACCTAAGATTGTTTCATTGCTAGGTAAGGAAAGAATTGAAAATTTCAAAAATATCTATTTGAGAATGTTAGATTTACTTAAAAAAGGTTTATTACCATTTCATCCTAATTATCTAGGCAATAATGAACTTGCAAAAAGCATTTATGAGAAAAAATACTTTCTAAAAGATTTAAACGGAGAGTTGATAGAAAAAAGACCTGAATACTTGTTCCTTAGAGTAGCATCATTTATCGCAGCAGCAGAAGAGAATATTGAGAAGGCCTTGAAACTTGCCAAAATTTTTTACATATTAATGTATGAAGGATACTTTATGCCTGCAGGAAGAGTATTAGCGGGTGCAGGAGATCTATACAGAGCAAAAACTTTGGCTAATTGCTTTGTTTCCGTAATTGAAGATGATAGTATAGAAGGAATTTATAAAGCTGCTTATGAAGCTGCTAGAACTTATTCATATGGAGGAGGTATTGGAATAGATATTTCAGTTTTAAGACCTAAAGGATCAAGAATTCACAATGCTGCAATAACCTCAACTGGCAGTGTAAGCTTTATGGAATTATATTCATTAACTACAGGTTTAATTGGACAAGAAGGTAGGAGGGGGGCTTTAATGTTAACTATAGACGTTAAACATCCAGATGTTATAGATTTTATAAAATGTAAACAAATACCTAATTGGATTACATCCCAGATAGTAGATCAATTAAGATTCACAAATTTGTTTAACGAAGTACAATTAAAGGAGATAGAAAAACAAGTCATGGAAAATACTCAAGTTAGATTTGCCAATATAAGTATAAAAGTTACGAATGAATTTATGAGAGCTGTAGAAGAGCAAATTAACTTTGGTCCAAACAAGATTTTAGTTTATAAGAAAAAAGTAAAAGGAATTTTAAGAAGAGTAGATAATATTAAAGATGTACATTATTCATATGGCATTCCTTCTAAAAAAATAGAAAATTATGATTTAATTAAAATATTTGATAAAATAGAGGAGCTCAACGAGTTTTTAACCAATGAATACGGTATAAGAATAAATGAAGAAGATTTGAATGATGTAAACAAGCGTGATGTTTATGGTGATTATGTTATAGAATTGCCTAATAAAGATTACGATTTAGCTATAAAATATTCAGGAGACTTTATGTTATATTTTTCATCCGATAAAACAGGTGAAATTAGGAAATTAGTTAAAGCTAGAGAAATTTGGAATATGTTTGTAGAATCAAATTATAAAACAGCAGAACCTGGAATAATGTTCTTTGATAGAATGAAAACCTATTCTCCTTCAGATTACGTAGGAATACCTATAGCAACAACTAATCCTTGTGCAGAAGTTCCTCTTGAAGATGGAGGGGCTTGTAATTTAGGCTCAATTAATTTATCTAGGTTTGTAGAAGATCCATTTACTCCTTATGCAAAAATTAATTGGAGAAAGTTGAAAAAAGTAATAAAGTATGCCATAAGGTTCATGGATAATGTAATTTACTGGAATATTTTACTTCATCCTTTACAAAAGCAAAGAGAAGCAAGTAGAAAAACAAGAAGAATAGGTTTAGGAGTAATGGGGATAGCTGATATATTTTATCAACTTGGAATAGATTACGATAGTCCTGAAGCGTTAAAAATACTAGATAAAATAATGTATTTTATAGCAAATTTGGGTTACAGATATTCTTCTCTTTTAGCTAAGGAAAAAGGAAAACTTGATATAGATTACGAAAAATATCTTCAAAATCCNTATTTCAAAGAAGCATTAAATAGTAAAACAGTTGAAATGATAAGAAAATATGGAGTAAGAAACATTGCTTTGTTTTCCATAGCGCCTACCGGTTCTATTTCAAACATAGTAAAAAGCTTTGAATATAACGGGAAAAATTATATTGGGGTAAGCGGAGGGATTGAGCCGGTTTTTGACATGTTTTATTTAAGAAGAACCGAGTCGATTGGAAGAAACGTTTTCTTCAAAGTTTTCCATAGTACTATACAAGCCTATATAGATATGAAAGGAATTGAAAAAGAAGTACAAGATGCTCAGGATATAAAGGAATTGAAAAGATATTTACCATCATATTTCTTTAGAACAGCACATTATATAGACCCGTTTAAGAGAATTGAAATACAAGCGATAGCCCAAAGATATGTTGATCATAGTATATCTTCAACAATAAACTTACCTGAAGATGTTCATCCCGAATTGATATCAAAACTTTATCTTTATGCATGGAAAGCAGGATTAAAAAGTGTTACAATTTACAGAGAGGGAAGCAGATTCCCAATACTTAGTACAATAAAGGAAAAAACAAAATTCCAGGAAATAAAGGATAAATTATTCGAAATAAAGGACGGAAAGAACTCATATATAGTAAAAGGTGATGATATAATAGAACTACCTGATGGAACTTTAAGTACTCCTTATCATATATTATTAGATAGGGGTTTAATATGATAAAATTAAACTCCTTTAATTTTGAAATAAAAGAAATTAAAAAGAAAGTTGGTACAGAAAATAAAATTGCAAAAGAAGAGAAAATAACAAAACCTTTAGAAAGACCTTATGTAATAGATGCTAAAGTTTATAAATTAAAAAGTCATTTTGCTCAACATTCTATATTTATAACTATAGGATATATAAAGGAAGGAGACAAGGTTAGACCATTTGAAATATTTATCAATAGTAAAGATCTCACAAAAGCAGCCGAATTTGCTGTATTAACAAGATTGCTATCTGCAATATTTAGAAGGTTTGAAGATCCTATATTTATTCTTGAAGAGCTTAGAAGTATCTACGATCCAAACAAAGTAGGTTATTGGAAGAACGGTAAGTTTATTCATTCATTATATGGTGAAATAGCTGAAGTTATAGAAGAATTCTTTAAAGAAATGGGTATTATAAAGAGTGAAGAAAAGAAAGAAACCGATTCTCAAGAAAAAATAAAATTTGAAACTACGAATATTCAAGAACTTAATCTATTCCAAATATGTCCTAGATGCAATTTAAGAACTTTGAAGATTGAAAGTAATTGTTACACTTGTGTTAACCCTGATTGTGGTTATACAAAGTGTGATTGAATAACTAATTTAACTAATTTTTTTAATGAAATTAAGCAATGTAATAATAATTTTTTTAGCTTTATCTTTAACCTCTTTATTTGCAGATATTACTTATGAAGGAGCAAGAGCTGTAGTTGGTTCTTATATCGAGATTTTAGGAGCCAGTGCAATAGTGGCAGGATTATTGGGATTGGGAGAATTTTTAGGATATTTAATGCGATATATTTCAGGTTTGATTTCGCTTAAAATAAAAAGTAGTAAAATTTTCTGGCTAATGATAATCCTCGGTTATACTATTAATCTTTTCTCTGTACCCTTTCTTGCATTTGCCAATGAATGGATCTTTGTGTTAATGTTAATGTATCTTGAAAGAATTGGTAAGGGCTTAAGAACCCCTTTGAGAGATGTTTTAATAGCTGAGGTCTCTGAAAGTTTTGGTAAAGGTAAAGGATTTGGAATACATGAATTTCTAGATCAGGTTGGAGCCATTTCAGGACCATTAATTATAGCATGGATTTTATTTTTCACCAATTCTAACTACTTTATAGCCTTTATATCTTTATTTATACCTGCTTTAATTTCTCTATTTTTTTTATTCTTTGCTTTTTTTAAAATGCCAAAAATAAAATCTGTGGAAGTAAATGAGAAATTTAATAACCAATTAAACGAGAAATTTTGGTTATATACAATATTTATATGTATTTTATCTTTAGTTTTCATTCAGTGGAATTTGGTTTCCTATAGATTAAAACATGAAGGAATTTTGAACGATTCCATGATAGCTTTAATGTATATGTTAGCCATGCTTGCTGATGCTTTAATTGCTATTCCGGCTGGAATTCTTTATGATAAATACGGTTTAAAAACATTGTATTCTTTGCCTTTATTAATTTTATTCTCGACTATTGTATTAATTTTATCACAAGAAGTTACTTTAATAGTTATAGCTATTTTAATATGGGGTTCTATAAACGCTTTATACGAAATAAATACTAGAGCAGCGATATCAGATTTGGTTGAATTAAAGTATAGGGGTTATGCATATGGAACATTTGGATTATTTTTAGGAATTTCTATGATGGTAAACGGTATAGTGTATGGTTACATTTATACTTATTTTAAAGATCTTATTATTCCTTTGACATTGATTCTGAGCTTAATTTCTATAATATTTTTAAAAATGAAATGATTATTTATAAGAAAATTTAACACTTTTCCATATTTCTTTATCTCCCCACAATCCCAATCTCCATGCATTAAACTCTACTATTTGAGAATGATCTATGAATAAGTTTACCTTTTTACTGACATTCTTTAAATACCATTTAAATACCTGAGGTTCAGCCGCTTCAAACATCCATTTTTCATAACCAAATTTATTTACCACAGCTTTTATTATATCAACTCTCCATTTTTCAGGTGGTAAACCTTCAGTAATACCTTCCGATTCCAGCATTAACATATAAGCTCCATTTTTCAAAAACTCTTCGCATAATTCAATCGTTTCATTTATATCTTTGTATAATACCTCATATCCAATAATCTCAGTTCCTCCTCCTGCTCCTTTAATAAAGGAAATTTCAGGCTTAGCCTTTAGACCAGCGTTTTTTATATCTTTAACAATTTCTATCATATCTTCCTTACTAATTTCGATAAAGCCGCTTGAAACCTCTATTACATCAAATTCTAAATGCTTACATTCTTCTATGTATCTTTTTACAGCATCTTTACCTTGAATAGCTACTCTTTCAATAAAACCCCCTGTTGAAACATAAACATCATGATCATGGCAAAGCTTTATTATTTTTCTAACCTTTTCCACATCCAATAATCTTTGCGAACCGCCTGCGAATTTAAATCCATCGATATATTCACTCCAATCTTCCAAGAGATCTTGTAAATAACCATAGGTAACAGCTGAATAGTATGGTCCTCGTATTTCAACTACAGAAAATTTTCTAGGTTTAGGAGGTAATTCTTCTATTTTTACAAAATCAAAGGCTTTTGGCATAAACAAAAATATTTTTCAATGTATTTTTATTTTATGGAAACTAATAAAGAGATTGTGTATAAACTATTCTTTAAGGCTATTTCTAATCCTACTAGATGGAAATAATAAATACTTTAAGAAATGGACCTAAATCTGTATCTGAAATAGTTAAAGAAACCTCCTTTGAACAAAGTAGAGTTTCGCATAATTTAAAATGCTTAATGGATTGTGGTTTCGTAGAAAGAAGAAGGAACGGCAAATACATAATTTACTCATTAAACAAAGATACAATTTACTCCTTTACTCGATCTAATAGATAAGCATATAAATCTTTATGCTGAATATTTAATAAAGTGCAATATTCTGAAACCAAGCAATAAATAATTCTTATTTAAAATATTAAATTAAGAAGATATAAAAATTTATAAAAGAATATATTAATATAAATAAAAGATTTATAAGTATAAATATTATTTAAATTACTATGAAATATAGAATTGAAAGGGATTTTTTAGGTGAAGTAAAAGTACCTGATGAAGCATATTATGGAATACACACACAAAGGGCATATGAAAACTTTAAAATTTCAAAATACAAGTTTCAACCTGAATTTATTAAAGCGCTTGCAATAGTTAAGTTAGCTGCTGCAAGGGCAAATTATAAACTTGGATTATTGGAAAAGGAAATATTCGAGGCTATAGAAAAAGCTGCATTGGAAGTAATTGAAGGTAAATTTAATGATCAATTTATTGTAGATATATTCCAAACAGGCTCTGGTACTTCTACAAATATGAATATGAATGAAGTTATAGCAAGTAGAGCGAATGAGTTGCTGGGAGGTAAAAAAGGTGATAAAAAACCTGTTCATCCAAATGATCATGTTAACAAATGCCAATCAACTAACGATGTTATACCTACAACAATTCATGTAGCATCATTAATGATGGTTTATGAGAGATTGTTACCTGCTATGGAAAAATTGTATAATGCACTAAAATTAAAAGCTGAGGAATTTAAAGATGTAGTCAAAGCTGCAAGAACACACTTACAAGACGCGGTACCGGTTACTTTAGGACAAGACTTTAGTGCTTACGCAAGTATGATTTTACATGATATAGAAGAAGTAAAAAAGGCTTCAGAAAGGTTAAAAGAATTAGCCTTAGGAGGTACTGCAGCTGGAACAGGATTGAATGCTCATCCTATGTTCGCTGAAATAGCAATAGAAGAAATTAAAAAAATAACGGGTATCGAATTTAGGAAAGCTAGAAATAGTTTCGAAGCTTTACAAAGTATGAATGCAGTGTTAGCTTTAAGCTCAGCTATAAAATCCTTGGCTGTATCTTTAATGAAAATAGGAAACGATTTACGTTTATTAAATTCAGGGCCAAATACAGGTTTGGCTGAGATAGATTTACCAGCGTTACAACCAGGTTCAAGTATAATGCCTGCTAAAGTAAATCCCATAATACCTGAAGCAGTAACAATGGCAGCAGCCAAATTAATAGGTAATGATGCTACCATAACAACCGCTGCTCAGTATAGTTTCCTTGAATTACATATGATGATGCCGTTAATAGGTTATACCATTTTAGAATCCATAGAAATAGCAGCTAATGCATGCATAACTTTTGCAGATAAATGCATAATAGGTATAAAAGCTAACGTAGAAAGATGCAAACAATATGCAGAAAGTAGCTTAATGGTCATAACAGCAATAACTCCTAAAATAGGGTATGAGGCTGCTGCAAAAATTGCAAAAAAAGCTATGGAGACAAGAAAAAGTATAAAAGAACTGCTTGTGGAAGAAGGAATATTTACAAAGGAAGAAGTAGATAAAATAATAGATGTGAAAAAGTTAACTGAAGGAGGTATAATAACTTAATCAGACTGGTGTCATTTCTTCATTGTTCAGTAATACCAGCCTTCATCATTACCAATATTTAAACCAAGTATTATATTAATTTATTTTTGCTTCATATATGAGTAGTTCTGATATTTGTTCGAGACCGTTATTCTTTAAAGCGCTTATCAATTCCTCGTTTGAAGGCGTAACTATAAATATTTTATCATAATTTATTTTCAGCTTTTTTGCTTGAAGACATATAAATTTAAGAAATTTTCTAATGTTAAAACTTTTAGCTTCAAAGTAACACGTTTGATAATTTCCTTTAAATCTACTCATCTCATCAAATATGATTATTCCGTTGCCATCAAAAAAAACTTTATTCTCATTTAACTTAGTATTAAGCCATTCATAAGTAAAGTCATACCATACCCAACTATCAAAGTAAAGTCTACCTGAGTCAATAAAACATCTTGAATTATTAAGATAAACCCATATTTCTTCAATCCTTGATTTTTCAAATATCAAATCTTCATTATTTAAATCTTGTAAGTTAAACTTCCATGAAACCCATTTAGCATAAACCTTAAAAATTGTCTTAGCTAAATGTCTTTGGGCAGGAATATTTGATGCGCTCGTAACAAGTCTTGCTTTTTTAATTCCCATATCCTTAACAATGTTTAACAATGTATTTGCAATCATTGTAGCAATTCCTCTATTCCTATAATCTTTATGTACTCTTGCTGCTTCAAACCAAGCTACTTCTTTGTTTTGAATAAAAAAATGACTTATGGCAACAATTTTACCATCATCTTCAGCAACCAAAACTTTTCCGTTATCACTTCTAAGCCATTCATCCAAAAATCTTAAGATATAACTATTTTGCTCGATACTATTTAACAATTCTACTATTTTTTCCTTATCTATTATAGTAGCTTCTCTAATTTTGACCATGTATAAAAGTTTTCTTTATCTTTTCTTTTAATAAATCTAAGCTTTGTTTAGCTCTTCGAAGATTTTCGTTTAATATAAATATTAAATTATCGATTTTATCCAAATCAAAAATTCTTTTGCCTTTATAAAATAAAGGAATATCAAGTCTCACACTTGAATTGAGTTCAACAACATATCTATCCCATTCGAAGGATAATATTCCGCTATGCTTAAAACCGCACTCCCTAGCACTTTTTATCAGATTTAAAGCATCCTCTAAAGTTTTACATGCTACATGTAATATAGGAGGTTGAACCGATATCCAAAGGTTTTCATATGATATTTTTTCATTTAATACCTCTTTAATTTCTTCTATCTTAACTTCTCTATGCCATTTTGCTAAACTTTTCAAAGAATCCCTTTTACTTAAATTTTCTCCTTCTATAATTTGTATTCTTCCGCTACAAGAACTCAATGTATAATAATTATCCAAAGAATTAATTAAATTAAGTAGTTCTAAAATATCTTCATCAACTCTTTTGATTTTATGTTCATTTATTAATCTTTGAATAAAATAATTCTTTCTATCTTTCCATGCGGCTTCTCTATCCTTTCCCATAAACTTTTTCAAATATATAGGGAATTATTCCTCCCTTTTTCAAATATTCCAATTCTATATTTGTATCAACACGTGCAATAGCTTCAAATTCTATTATTCCATTATCTCCAAAGGCTTTTATTTTAACTTTGTCCTTTGGTTTTAAGTTCTTTAAGCCCTCAATATTAAATATTTCATTTCCTTTTATACCCAATTCTTTCCAGGATTTATCTATTTGTAAAGGAAGAACTCCCATCGCTACTAAATTTGCTCTATGTATTCTTTCAAAACTTTGTGCTATAACTGCTCTAACACCAAGAAGAGCAGTAACTTTGGCTGCCCAATCCCTTGAACTACCCGCTCCGTATTGTTTTCCTGCTATTATTATTAAAGGAATATTGTTACTCTTATATCTCATAGCTGCTTCATAAACAGTTAATATTTCATTGGTAGGAAAATATAATGTATAGCCTCCTTCTTTATTAACTAGGAAATTTTTAAGCTTAATATTACTGAAGCCCCCTCTAAGCATTACTTCGTGATTACCTCTTCTTGCACCAAAGGTATTTAAATCCTTTTCACCTAAGCTTAATAAATACCTTCCTGCATCACTATCCTTACTAATAGGCCCAGCTGGGGAAATATGATCAGTTGTTATTCTATCTCCGAGCAAAAGAAGAACTCTTGCATTTATTATGTCATCTAAAGGATGTATTTCGCTAAGCCAAGGAGGTTCTTTGATATAAGTAGAATTTGGCCAGTTATACACTTCACTTTCTTCAACCTTAATATTATTCCATTTTTCATCTCCTTCCTCTATTCTTTCATATACCTTTAAATAAAGTTCAGAATTATACGCATGATTTAAATATTCCTTTATTTCTTTAAAGCTTGGCCAAATTTCCCTTAGAAAAACAGGATTTCCGTTAGGATCATAACCTATTGGTTCATTATACAAATCTATATCTATTTTTCCAGCCAACGCATAAGCTACAACCAAAGGAGGAGAGGCTAAAAATGTAGCTTTAAGTAAAGGATTAATTCTTCCTTCAAAATTTCTATTGCCGCTTATAACACCTACAACATATATATCTTTATCGATTATTTCCTTAGTTACGATGCTAGGTAAAGGACCGCTGTTTCCTATGCATGTGGTACAGCCATAACCTACAATATGAAAACCTAAGGCTTCTAAATAGGGCAAAAGATTCGTTGATTTCAAATATTCTGTAACCACCAATGAGCCTGGAGCGAAACTTGTCTTAACATACTCTTTAACCTTTAGTCCTCTTTCAACAGCTTTTTTAGCTAAAATAGCGGCCCCTAGTATTACTGTAGGATTCGAAGTATTTGTACAGCTAGTTATAGAAGAAAGAACCACAGCTCCGTTGGGAATAAATGAAGATATTTTTCTTTTTTCGTATTCTTCTATAATACTCTTAAAATATTCCTTTGTTTTAGCCAAAGATATCCTTTCCTCAGGATTTCTAGGACCTGCTATACATGGTTCAACTTGAGATAAATCAAATTCAATTATTTTGCTATATTCAATATTTTGATTTTCATAAAATAATCCTTGTATTTTTGAATAATATTCAACCATTTCAACATGAGTTCTATTCCTACCAGTATATATCAGATAATCCAACGTTTCATTATCTATAGGAAAGTAACTTATTGTTGAGCCATATTCAGGAGCCATATTGGATATTGTAGCTCTATCTTGAGCTGTTAAATATTTTAACGAAGGACCAAAGAATTCGACAAATTTTCCTACAACGTTTTCTTTTCTTAACGTTTCAGTTATTGTTAAAACAATATCAGTAGTAGTAACACCTTCTTTTATATTTCCTATTAGCTTTACACCTATCACTTCAGGTATTGGAATATAATAAGGCAATCCTAGCATAACAGCTTCAGCTTCTATTCCTCCTACACCCCATCCTAAAACACCTATACCATTAATCATAGTGGTATGAGAATCTGTTCCAACTAAAGTATCCGGGAAAATTTTTCCATCCCTTGAATCTATAACTTTAGCCAAATATTCTAAGTTTATTTGATGAATTATACCTTTACCCGGAGGAATTACCCTGAAATTCTTAAATGATTTTTGAGCCCATTTTAAAAACATATATCTTTCATAATTCCTTTCATATTCCTTTTCTATATTTAATTTTAAAGCGTAAATAGTTCCAAAATAGTCAACTTGAACTGAATGATCTATTACTAAGACTACAGGTACCTTGGGATTTATTTTGGAAGGATCCAAATTTAATCTTTTAGCATGACTTCGCATCGAAGCTAAATCTACAATTAAAGGTATACCCGTATAATCTTGTAGTATTACCCTTGTAGGAAAGAAAGGTATTTCTTTTCCTATTTCCATATTTATCAAAGATTTAATATCATCATAGGTTACTATGTTATTATCAAAATTTCTTACGAGGTTTTCTAGGAGTATTTTAATCGAAAAAGGTAAATTCTTAACTTTTGGATTTAGTCTTTCAATTAAAAAAACTTTGCCATATTTGGTATCGATAGTTTCCAAATTAAGCATTAAATATAATTAAAGCAAATAATATTTTAAATTTTGATTATTCTAAAATCAACCCTGTATAATTAACATTAAATAAAGATATTTGATTTTCACCAGATATATTTTTAAGTAGCTGAACCACATTTTCTGTTTTTTCTTTTTCAACTATTACATGAATTCCTTTAGCAAAAAAATTATACCCTGCGTAAAAGCCTTCCTTTTTTAAGGTTTTAATTATGTCAAATAGATCATCGTCTATAAGACCGGCATTATAAGCGATTCTTTGATTTTCTTCATATATATTGTTTAGGCTTAAGTTATTTTTTATTACTTCATAACTTTCTAAAGTATGATGGGATAATACGTTTTTGTAATAAATATCTTTTATAATATCAAAGAAATTATAACCCCCTCTTTCTAAAACAATAACATTTTTATTCTTTAAATTAAAAGGTATTTTATAAATAAAATTTCTTAAATGACTTTTGGAAATAAAACATAATCCACCGAATAAGAAAAGAAAAGATATTTCTAAACCTATCTTATTTTTAACTATCAAATTATCAATTAAATTAAAATTTTCATACAAATTTCTATAATCATTTATCCATAGATATGGTATACAACAAGATATTATTAAAGAATTCAAATAATTTAAAGAAAATATTTTAATATAATTAATGAAATTTATTTCTATATAATTTAAATTATAATAATCTTTTAATTCATTCAATAAATTTAATATTATATTATTTTCATCATAATTTATTTTAAATCTATCAGACATATTAATTTCAGTTCTAATACAAGGTTCTAAAGCTAGTCCTATGAACGTGAATTCCTTCAAATTCCCTTCCTCATCAAAAATTAATTTAGGAAGCAATATCAAAGATAAAGGTGAAATACATGTTAATTTATTCATGCCCTAATTTCAACTATATCACCGTCTGTTAAAATATAATTTGGGCCTACCTTTTCTCCTTGAATTTTTACATTTCTCCCCCAAATCTTAGCATATTTAAAATTTTTAGCCAAATCTTTATGTATCATTTCTGCTACTTCAATTACAGTTGTACCTCTCTTAACAACCAATGGCTTTTTAGAAGGTTCCTTTTCATTGGGTTCTTTAGTATAGACACGAATCATATTTGAAGAGCTAAATATTTTTTCTCCAACTAAATTTAAATTAAGTTTTGAAATTGCTGAACAATATAAATAAGGAATATTATCGAAGTTATATTCATTGAATTCTTTTATCATATCAGCCTTATTTATAATTATTACTGCAGGCTTGAAAACCACATTTTCTATGATAGCTGTTTCTATTTCTTCTATTTTAGCCTTCCCAAAAATTTCAACTAGAATATTCCTCATACCGTAATCGTTCAGTATTTTATATACATCAGATTCTGTTCCATCGATTATCTCACCATTAATAATAACATGGTTTCTTTGGAAAGGTGACCTTGTAATTTTAATATGAAATTTTCTTTCCCCAATAATGATTCCATTTTCTTGAAGTATTTTCTTTATTTTTAAAAATTGCTCGTAAACGTTTCCGGTTGCATCCAAAACAATAACTATACCATCTGCAGGTCTAATTAAAGAAAAAATTAAATCATTCCAATCTTCATTACCTTCCATTATTGAAGGAAGATCTATAAGTTGGATTAGTACTCCTTCATAATTTAAAGTTCCTACGATTGGTCTAGTTGTAACAAAGGGTCTATCATCAATTTCGGATTTTGCACCTGTTAAAATAGAAAACAAAGAACTTTTACCTGTTTTGGTTAACCCAACTAAAACATACTGTAAATCTCCTTCTTTTTTGATATTATATCCTCCTCCTTTGGTTATCCTTCTTTTAAGCTCTTTTTCTTCCATTATTTCCCTTTTTAATTTTGCTATTTGATGCCTTACTTGAGCTACTAAATTTTCAGTACCCTTATGCTTAGGTATTGCTGAAAGATATTCTTGCAAAGCCTTTAGCTTTTCTTCCTTAGTTTTAGCTTCCAATACTTTTTGATATTTAACCCTTGCTTCTTTAGGTAAGTTAGCAGGCATGAATCAGACTAATTCAATAATAATAAATATTCTTTTTATAAAAATAATTTTGTGAGTATAAAAGTTAGAGAATTATTGGCTCTTTTGGGAATAGAGACTACACATGAAGAAAGAGAAGAGATTGATAGAATAATTGAAGAAAGAACGGGTTTATATTGCGATGAAGGAGTGGATCTTTTAAGCAAGGAAGAATTTTTGGAAATAGTATACGAAGCAAAAAGAAGGATAAGGAAAAAGAAAGCTGAACAAGCTATTTATTCCTATTACTAGCTACCTTACAATATTTATATTTTATTAAGTTTTTTTTACCTTCATGAGGAATTTCATAATTATGTGGGCATTTAAAGGGATGACCAAGCTTTTCACATAATCTTTCTATTATATCTTTGGGAAAGAAATCCTCTATCTTGCTAACAATTTCACATATATTTTTAGTTTCCAAGTTAAAGTTAACTAAGAATATATGTTCAAGTATTGCATGTTTCCAAATCAATTCTTCAATGTGTTCTTTGCCTTTTTCGGTAAGGTCAAATGTGCCTCTTTCAATTTTCTTCAAAAAGCCTTTTTTAGCTAAATTGTTTAAAGTTTCCAGTGCTGAAGGAGGTTTAACTTTTAAAGCTGAAGATATTTTTTTTAACTTTAAAGGTTTTCCTTCTTCGTAAAATAGTAAAAGATAATCTAAGCTTCGCTTCATTTAATGTGCATCTAAGATAAATTCTATGCTTGTAATTAACATTAAAACTAAGGCTCCAAAAATTACTAAAAGAATTACCATTACGTTAAATCTTTTATGGGCTTCTGATAATAGATCTCCAGCACCTACATATAAGAAAACTCCCGCTACAAAAGCTATCATAGCTTCATGAAGATTTTCAGGTATAAAAAATGCAATTATAGCTCCTATTAAATAAAAGAGACCGGCTAAAAATAAAACGATGAATCCTCTTTCTTTTTTAACATTGGAATTCTTAAGCAAAATAGCTGAGGAGATAGCTTGGGGTATTTCATGCGCTACCACGGCAACTGTTACAATAATTCCTAGAAATGGATCTATTAAAAATCCCGTAACAATACCAATTCCATCTATAACGTTATCTGCGGCCATTCCTAAAGCAGTTATGCTTCCTAAGCTATGGATTTCACATTCCTCTTCTCCACAAGAATGTAATAAAGTTAATTTTTCTATTATATAGAAGGAAAAGAAACCTAATGCTACAAACAAAATATTGCTTTCAAACCATCTGCCTTCAATTTTAATATGCGGTAGCATTTCAAAAAGAGCAGCGGAAATGATCAACCCTGAGGCAAAGGCTATTATGTATCTAACATTCTTTGTTAGTAAAATGTTTTTATAATATGCATAGCCTAGACTAGTATCCAATACGAATGGAACCAATGCAGGTAAAATATATATTATTTCCATAATAAAAATTAGGGTTATCCTAATATATAAATTTAAAGTTAAAAGGAATTCTAATTTTAATGAAAAATAGAACTATTATTACTCTTGATCTTTATGGAACATTGGTTGATTGGAAATATACAATAAATTCTTTTCTTAACTTTCTAGGAATAAATCCTGAAGATTTTTTTAAACAAGAAATAGAAGAAATTAAAGAATACAAGCCATATTCTTTAGTCCTTAAAAATGTCTTAAAGAAAATTATGGGAGAAAGATACAAGGAAGAATATGGCGAAGCATTAATATATTACTTTGCAAAATCTCCTCCCTTTCCCGATACTGTATTGGGTTTGATGAAATTAAAAGAAAAAGCTAGATTGGGGATAATTTCTAATACTGAAAAGAGACTAATAAAAATAACATTAACAGGTATCGAAGAATTTTTTGATTGGATTGTAACAGCGGAAGATACAGGTTTTTATAAACCAAATAAGAATGCCTTTTTAAAAGCTTATGAAATAATGGGATTGGATCCAAAGGAAGTAATACATGTATCATCATATTTAAATTACGATTTGTTGCCTGCTGAACAAATAGTTAAAAAAACAATATTATTAGATAGATACGGATTTGAATGGAAATGTAAAGTAAATAATTTATTAGAAATTCTAAAAATATTGGAATGATTATTTTTCGGAAATAAGCTTATCTATTTTTTCAGCAAGTTCGAAATCTAACTCGGTTATTCCTCCTTCATCATGAGTTGTTATCTTTATGGTTAATTCGTTATAATTCTTCAATTCTAGATCAGGATGATGTTCCAATTCTTCTGCGATAGGAACTATTTTATTGATAAAATTTACAGCTGAAACAAAATTATCGAATTTAAGCTTTTTAACGAGATAAATTCCTTCAACTTTCCAACCACTAATTTTTTTGAGCCGTTCTTTTATTTCCGAATTATTTAACTTTACCATAAATTATTGGTAGTCTAAAGAACTAATATATTTAAGGATTTATACAAAAGATTGAAAGACTTAATCTTTAGAATAAGGGAAGTTATTATCTTGTAATAGAATAAAAATTAAAACTTAAATAAGCTTAACTTTACTTTTTCTATATATGTATATAACTAGTTTGAAAAATACAACATACGAAGCTTTTAATGAAAGAGGCGCAACAAAAGTTAAAAGAAAAACTCTTGTAGATTCCAAAAACGGCTCGTATAGATTTTATTTAAGATACTATAGCCTAGAGCCAGGAGGAATGACTCCTTACGATATACATAATTATGAGCATATTTTAATAATAACAAAAGGAAAAGGTTCAATACTTACCTTTGAAAATAATATTCCTAAAATGGTCGATATCAAAGAAAACGATATCGTTTTTATAAAAGCCAACGAACCTCACCAAATAATAAATACTTCCAACGATATTTTGGAATTCTTCTGTTTCAGAGGTACAGAAGTTTTATATTCTGATGAGGTAGAAAAAATTATAAAAAGTAAATTAGGCTAGATTTATAGAAATAATTTTTGGTTCAGTCATATTAATAATAGTAGTCCTTACACCTTCCCTACCACCTAAACCGCTAAGTTTTACTCCTCCAAAAGGCAGAGCGTCCCACCTTAACCTAGTACTATCATTAATCATTACGCTTCCACTCTTTATCTCTTTAGCTATTTTTAAAGCCTTTTTTAAATCGCTTGTAAATATAGCAGCTTGTAAACCGTAATCTACAGAGTTGGCAAATTCTATAGCTTCTTCGATATTACTAAACCTGGCAATGGGAGCTATAGGACCAAAAACTTCTTCCCTCATACATCTCATATCAAGATTGGTATCTATAATTATCGTAGGGGAAAAGAAAAAGCCCTTATCATAAAGTCTTTTACCTCCAAATATTATTTTTGAACCTTTATTTAAGGCATCGTTTACATATTCTTGCATTTGTTTTAAAGCTTCTGAAGAAATCAAAGGTCCCATATCTGTATATTCGCTTAATGGGTCTCCGACTTTAATTTTTGAAGTATTTTCCTTATAGAATTCAATAAATTTTTCATATATTTTTTCATGAACAAAAAATCTTTTTGAAGCATTGCAATTTTGACCCGCATATTCAAATCTAGCCCTTACAGTTACAGGAACTACTTTAGATAAGTCAACATCGTCCAATACTATAACAGGATCTGAACCTCCCATTTCCATCATAAACCTTTTACCCCTTGCAGCCGCCTTGGAAGCAATATATAATCCAGTATTTGTAGAACCTGTAAAAGTTATTCCTGATATCTTTTTATTTTCGATTATTTCTTCTCCTACTACTGAAGATGGCCCAACCACAACACTTAAACTACCCTTTGGCAAACCGCATTCATATAAAATTGAAGCTAATTCTATTGCACTTAATGGAGTTGAAGAGGATGGTTTTACAACTACAGTATTACCTGTAGCTATGTTAGGAGCTACCTTATGAGCAAAACTGTTTACTGGAAAATTAAAGGGAAGTATTGCACCAACAACTCCTATAGGTTCTCTTATTTCCATTACAATTCTGTTTTCATTTCCAGGAGGATATTCATACGCATCAACCCTTGGTATTTTACCCTCAAGCACAAATCTTACCTCTTCGGCAGCTATTTTAAATAAATTAATCGTCCTTATTACTTCAATTCTTGCATCTTTTATCGGTTTTCCTGCTTCCAATGCAAGTAACCTAGCAATTTCTTCTTTTCTTCTTTCTATTGTTTCGGACGCTTTAATTAATATTTTACATCTATCCTTTAAAGGCATGTTCGATAAAATCTTAAAAGAATCATAAGCAAGGTCTATAGCTTCCCTTGTTTTTTCTTTATTAGCAATAGTTACTTTTTCTATTACTTCTTCTGTTGAAGGATTTATTACGTTAATATATTCATCGGATTTTAAAATTTCTCCGCCTATTATCGAATATTTCATAATTATTTAATCACTTATTTATTATAATAATTCAAGGAATATTTTTTCCAAGTCCTTCTTTGTTATATTTTTAGGAGCTAATGATAATAATCTTTGTTGAGCTAAAGTTCCATTTACCAACGCTTCCAAATCTGAAACTTTGTAATCTAAATCCTTTAAGCTTGTAGGAATCCTTAGATCTTCCAAAAGTTTTATATAATATTCGCTAAGAATTTTACCTATTTCAATAGGAGTTAAACCTTTGACATCGAAACCTAGCGTTTCGCATACAAGAGCGAATTTCTCGTGATTATAGGGCGTTAAATATTTAAAGGCTGAAATTGCAGGTATAGCTGTTGCTATTCCATGCGGGGCTATTGGATAGCCAAATTCGTAATCTTCAGGATACCAATTCCTAATCATTCCAGCAATAGGATAAGCCATTGCATGGGGAACATGAACTCCTGCATGACCAAAACCTATTCCTGCAATACTTGCACCAAGCATCATATAATATCTTGCTTCTATATCATAAGGATTAGCAACAGCCCTTCTTAAATATTTATGAACCCATTCTATAGCTTTTAAACCAAAAACATCAGCCAAAGGTGTTGACCCAGCATAAACAGGTCTTTCAGCAGGATTTTTATAAGCGGGTCTTGTAGTATATGGCCTTGTAGTTAAAGATTCAATAGCATGGTTTAATACGTCTAAGCCAGAGGAGGCCGTTACCATTGGAGGTAAAGTAATTGTAGTTAAAGGATCTATTAAAGCTAAAGTGGGTCTTAAATAGGGATTACTGATGCCAGTTTTAACTTTAAGTTTTAAAACATCTATTATTGCAACAGAAGTAGATTCACTGCCGGTCCCAGCTGTAGTAGGTATTGCAATTAAGGGTTTTAAAGGACCAGGAGGAGATAAACCTTTACCTACTGGTTTATTAATATAATCAAAGATGTCTGCAGGATAAGTGTAAAGTAAGTTTAAAACTTTAGCAGTATCTATTGTTGAACCTCCTCCTAAGGCTATGAAACCATCTATTTCTAGATGCTTAATTTCTTTATAAGCTTCTATTAAAGCTTCATCTTCAGGTTCTATATGAACCTTATCTGTAGTATAAACCTTTATTCCTTCATTTTCAATTATACTTTTTATTTCATCGAAAAGTTTGGTTTGTGATAATCTTTTACCTGATACTAATAAGACTTTTTTTAAGCCTAATCTTTTAGCTTCAAATCCTACTTCCTTTGATGCACCAAATCCAAATTTTATATATGGTAAATTTATTGTAAATATTGCATCGTTAATACCTGTATATACAACGTAGGTTTCTACCATATTTATAGTATGTTTTAAAAACACTTAAGACTAACTTTTGAATAAATTAATTTATGAATAAATTAAACTTAACAGGTTCTGAATGGATTAAACTTGATTTACAAATAAAAATCTTCACAAAAGATGAGATTAAACTTTACGATATAAATTACGAAGATATTAAAGGAAATACTTTATATGAATTATTAAATACAATAAATGATAAAAATTACAAATTTATAGAGAATTATTATAATTTTTTGGCATACGTTTTTCAAACATGCAAAAGTAATGCATTAGTAAAAAAGAAAGTTATAACTGAAGCTAATCTAGAATTTGAACACAAAGTTATAGAAAGCTGTATGATAAATAAGCTTTTAATTATAGCAAGCATACTAGAAAATTTTGCAAAAAATAAAGGGATTAATGCTTTAGGGTCAATAGGAATCGAACTAGGATTAGCAACAGTAAAAGATTTTGAATGGTGGAGGGGATACTTAATTCAAAAGATATATCTTGAAAATATATTTGATGCAATAATGGAATATATTGAAAAAAATTCGTTGGACAAAGATGTTAGAAATTTAGCTTCCATGCTTAAAAATTCTGAAATAAATAAAAGAATTTCTTTAAAATATTTAAAAAAATTTGTTGAAAAAGAAAAAATAGATAAAATAAAAATGATAGATTCTTTAATGGGAGCAGAAATACTGATACTTTCATTTGCATTGTCAGAAAGATTATTTAAAGAAGCTGTATTCTATATGATTAATCTTGAAAAAGCTAATAATAACGAGATGATTGAAAAAAGTCTGATGCCAATTTACGAGATGATAGATAAAAATGTGGAATCAAGTTTAATCAATTTAGGTTTTAAAGAAGACGATGCTAAAGAAATATTATCTAAGCTCAGATTTGCCGAAAGAAGACTTTGTTAAATTTATTAATTAAATAAAAATTTTAAAAAAATGTCGATGATGAAAAGGTCCTTTGATGAAAAATGATTTGAACTTCCTGGTCTGAAAAATGAAAATTAAAATAAACAGTCCCTATCCTTTAGGAGCAAACTGGATAGAGGAAGAAGATGGAGTAAAATTTTCCATATTTTCAGAAAATGCAGAAAAAATAGAATTGATTTTATATTCTGCACAGAATGAAGTAAAGGAGGTAATAGAGGTAAAAAATAAATTGGGTAATATATGGTATACTTTTGTATCTGGGATAAAACCCAAACAGCTTTATGCTTACAGAGTTTATGGTCATTACAATCCAAATAAAGGTCATAGATTTAATCCTAATAAAGTTTTAATAGATCCTTATGCAAAAGCTATAGCAGGAGAAGTTGTTTTTAATGAAGCAATATTAGGCTATGATAAACATGATCCTCAACAAGATTTGTCCTTTAATCCAATTGATTCCAGTCAATTTATTCCTAAATGTGTTGTAATAAATCCTTATTTTGAATGGGATGATAAAGGTTTCATTTTACCTAACAAGGAAGATTTGATAATATATGAACTGCATGTTAAAGGTTTTACAAAGTTGAGAGAAGATTTAGATGAAAAAATAAGGGGAACTTATTCCGCTCTTGCTTCAGATAAAATCATAAACTATCTTCAAGATTTAGGAGTTAATGCTGTGGAGCTTATGCCTATCCATTATTTTATAGATGAAAAAGTCTTGGTTGAAAAAGGTTTGAAAAATTACTGGGGTTATAGCCCAATTAACTTTTTTTCTCCTTCATGCAGATATTCAAGTAATGGAATATTTGGTGAACAGGTAATAGAATTTAAAAAAATGGTCAATGAATTACATAATGCTGGAATTGCAGTAATTTTGGATGTAGTTTTTAATCATACTGGAGAAGGAGATCATTTGGGTCCAACAATCAGCTTCAGGGGAATAGATAATGCTTCTTATTATTTACTTGATCCTAATAATCCTAGATTTTATCTAGATTATACAGGAACAGGAAATACTCTTAATTTAAAGCATCCTATGGTTATACGAATGATAACTGATAGCTTAAGATATTGGATTCAAGAAATGCATGTAGATGGATTCAGATTTGATTTGGCAACAACTTTTATGAGAGATTATGATAAAATAGATCTTAATTCAAGATTGTTAATAGCTATTCAGCAAGATCCTATAATTTCCAATTCTATCTTAATAGCTGAGCCTTGGGATTTATGGCCTGAAGGATATCAATTGGGGAATTTTCCTTCAGATTGGTCTGAGTGGAATAATAAATTTAGAAATACGGTAAGACGTTTCTGGAAAGGAGAAAATGTTACCTATGAAGAAATAGCCAATCGTATAATGGGTTCTCCTGATATATTCATGAATAAAAACAGAAAAGCTACATCAAGTATAAATTATGTTACAAGTCATGATGGATTTACCTTGGAAGATCTTGTGAGTTACAATGAAAAACATAACGAAGCTAATTCCTTTGAGAATAAGGATGGAGAAAAAGAAAATTATAGCTGGAATTGTGGTTGTGAAGGACCTACAAATGATATTAATATATTAAATTTAAGAGAAAAACAAAAGAAAAACCTGATAATAACCTTAATGGTAAGCCAAGGTATACCTATGGTTTTAGGAGGAGATGAATTATCAAGGACACAAAAAGGTAACAATAATGCCTTTTGTCAAGATAATGAAATAAGTTGGTTTGATTGGAAATTGGATGAAAGGAAAATAAACTTTCTAAAATTTTTTAAGGAAGCTATTAAATTTAGAAAGGAAAATAAAATATCAAAGAGCGAATATATTATAAATTCATTTATATGGTTAAATAAGGATGGAAATTTAGTAGATGAAACAACTTGGAAATCCCCAACAAAATTCGTAGCTTTCATAATTAAAGATCTTGGAATTCTAACAATACTTAATTCAAGCAATGAAAATATTAAATTCAAATTACCAGAAGGAAAATGGAAATTGATTTTATCTTCTGAAATTGGAAAAGAAGAAATTGCAGAAAAAGAATTATTGGTGGAATTAAAAAGCTCATTAATTTATAAAAAATTATAACCTATATGCTAAACGGAATTAAAATAATAGATTTTACGAGAGTTTTAGCTGGACCTTTTGCTACAATGATTTTAGGAGATTTAGGGGCGGAAATAATTAAAATTGAGCCTCCTGAAGGAGATGAAACAAGATACTGGGCTCCTTTTATAAACGGAGAAAGTGTTTATTTTTTAAGTATAAATAGAAATAAAAAAAGCTTAACTTTAGATTTGAAAAAACAAGAGCATAGAAAAATAATATATGAGTTAGTTAAGCAATCAGATGTAATAATAGAGAACTTTAGAGTTGAGGTACCAAAAAAATTGGGAATAGATTATGAAACATTAATTAAGTTCAAAGAAGATTTAATTTACTGTAGTATTAAAGGCTTTGGTACTGGAAGTCCTTATGAAGGAAAACCAGCTTATGATTTGCTTATTCAAGCTATGAGTGGGTTTATGATGACTACAGGTTATGAAAACCAACCACCGGTAAGAGCTTCATTTGCTATATTTGATATATTAGCTGGGTTAATAGCTGCAAATTCAATTTTAGCTGCTTTAATAGAAAGAAATAAAACGGGAAAAGGTAAATATATAGAAGTTTCCCTTTATGATACATCAATATTTTCAATGAGTTACATAGCAATGATATTTCTGTTGACAGGAAAGGAACCAGCTAGATTAGGTTCTGCCCATCCTTCAATAGTTCCTTATCAAACTTTTGAATGCTCTGATAAAAAATATATAGCAGTAGCTATAACAAACGAGAAATTTTGGGGAAGATTATGCGATGCATTGAATCTAAGTTATATTAAGGAGAAGTTTAAAGATAATGCTTCGAGAGTTAAAAATAGAGAAGAAATAGTCAAAGTTTTAGAAAATAAGTTTAAAGAAAAAACAAGAGAAGAATGGTTAAAAATACTTAGCGAATTAGATATACCTTGTTCACCTGTATATAACTTAAGCGAAGTATTTAATGATCAACATGTAGTTAATTCAGGAATAATTACAGATGTGGAACATAAAAAACTGGGTAAAATAAAACAAATATTGTTTCCTGCAAAATTTAATGGAGAAAGACAGAAAATAAGATTGCCTCCCCCAATTTTAGGCGAACATAATAGTCAGTTAATTCATTAAAATTTTAAAAAATATTTAACAATTTTTATTTTAAAAATACTCTATAAGAAGCAAAAATTTAAATATAATTAAATTGAAAGAAACTCATGCTATCTAAAAAGATCAAGCGTCTTATAATCATACTGGCTTTTTGATAACAAATAAATTAAAGCTGATATTTCTTTAAAAAATCATTTCTGTATTATTAATTTTCTTAATTAGAATAGAAATAATTTTAAGTTTCTCATTAACAAACGGGTTATTCATACATGATAAATAAAATATTCGTAGGTCTTTGTATAGTTGGAATCGGCATGAATAAGGATTCATTAATGGATATTAATTTAACTGACATCAGAAACTTATATTTCAGCGAAATCAAATAATGTAAGAATAATATTTACCGAACTTTAATAGATATATTATTTTTAGTGATATTAATAAGTATAATTATAGGAGTAATTTATTATGTTATAAAAAATTAAAAAAATATAAAGATAATTTTAATTTTTAATATATTATATTAAAAAACTATAAATAAACTAAATTTTGTAAATCTCAAACCAATCATTTCAACGATAACAATATTAATATTTAAGAAAATAATTTTAATATGCAACAAATTTACCCGAAGATGAAGATAGGCGAAGAATTACCAAAATTTGTTCTGAAGGACGTCTCAGGAGAATATATAAACGTGGAAGAAATAAAAAAGGATATTATAGTAATCATATTTTGGTCGAATGAATGTCCCTATGTTAAAGCTTATGAAGATAGAGTTAAAAAGTTGCAACAAGAATTCCCTGAAGCACAATTCATAGCAATAAATTCAAACGATGATACCAGATATCCAATTGAAAGTTTTGAAAATATGATCAAAATATCTAAAGAAAGAAGCTATAATTTTTATTATTTAAAAGATGAAACGCAAGAAGTGGCTAAAATTTTTGGAGCGATTTGTACACCTCATGTTTTTGTTTTTTATAAAAAGAAATTGGTTTATCAAGGAAGAATAGACGATAGCAGAGACCCTAACATGGTTAAAAGCAAAGATTTATACGAAGCCTTATATTCTATAAGAAACAATAAAGAGATATCTAACCCTATAACAAAACCCTTTGGATGCAGTATTAAGTGGAAATTTTAAAATATCTTTCGTTAAATTCTTCTATTCTTTTAATAGCATCTTCAAATAAAGAATGATTCCCTAAGCCTAAATATAATCTTATAGCATCGTTTTTCTTAAAAAAACTCATCGGTGTTAATAATACGCCTGTATTTTTTAATAATTTATAACAATACGTATAGGAATCCAATTTTTCTCTTTCCAGCATTAAAACTGGCATATAACTATTATAAACAATTTTAAAATACTTCCCGAGATTACCTATATTTTTCAAATTTGTTTTTATAATGGATAAGTTTCTTTCTTTGAAAAAACCGTAATTAAAATAAATATATTGAATTAATTCTTTATCGTAAATCGGTTCTGGTGAAATCAGGTCTTTAATTTGTTTTATTTTTTCTGAAATCTCTTTTTTGGCTACTATCCATCCTACTTTCCTTTCGTGTATATTGAAAAACTTGCTCGTGCTAGATAGTATTATAAGATTGTCATCGAAATATTCTTCATCTTTGACAAAGTATTTGAATATTTCATCTGCAATGACTAAGTTACCATTATTCAATAATTTATTAATGTCATATACTTCTCCGGTCGGATTGTTAGGATTGGATAATATAATAAACTTATTACTTAAATCATAGATATCATTTACAAAATTTACTTTTATTCCCAGAAGTTCAGCTTGTTCAAACATTGGAGGATAGGAAGGTATTGGAATGAATATTTCCTTTGGTTTTAAAGATAATAGACAAAAGAATAATCCTTCTTGAGCACTATGAACAATCGTTATGTTATCTTCATTTACATCATATCTTTCAGCAAGAATTAAAGAAGGCTTTCTAGGATCTCTGTTTAGTTTATTAATATCTTTAAATGGTTCAATTCCGCTTATCGAAAGATTTATTTCACAATCTTGACTTTCCCATTCAAATAATTCTACCATAAAATAAAAAATCGGAAAAATTATTTATGATTAATAGCAAAAATAAGTTTAACCTAAATATGATTTTAAGCATAGGGTGATAAATGCATTCTTTTAATTTAACTCAAACGAGTCTTCCTTCTTTTAAAACATAGAATTTTCTGTCATTTCCAAAGCTTTTTTGGCGTTTTGTTTAACTAAAAGTATTGAATGAGAACTATGGGGCCGCGGGGATTTGAACCCCGGACCACCAGCGCTTTGGGCTTTAATGCTCCCTTGGCCGGCGAGTAACCACAAGCCGGCATCCTAGTCCAGGCTGGACGACGGCCCCTAAATATCAAATTATTGAATTAGAATTTAAATTTAATTAGAGTTATTCTAAGCGAATTCTTTTCCATTTTTTAATTTTATTTTCAACTTTTTCCAATTCTTTTATAAGGAATTCTCTATATTTGATTAAATCATCAAAACTTTCCTCATAGTTTTCCTCTTCAATATATAGACCAAGTTTATCTATTATGAAGCTGTACAGATTTAAAGCTGGAAGAAATATCTCTTTGACAAAAATTGGAAGTTTGGATAAGAATTCTTTACCTTTATTTGTTAAATAATAATAATAAGAATCTTCTTCTAAAATTTTTTTGTAAATGTATCCCTTATCTTCAAGATCGTGAAGAGCCGCATAAAACGAACTTCTAGATTTTAAACCTAAATTTTTTAATATTCTTAAAATTTCATTACTCTTCATCGGTTTCTCTTTTAAATTAATTAATATAGCTAATTGTACGATACCGATTTTCTTGATTTCCTCGCTACTCAATTTTTATTTTATTATTATTATACCAGTTAAAAAATAAAAAATTATATTTTAATATAATATAATGAGTAAAAAAATTAAAGTTGCAGTAATAGGAGTTGGAAACAGTTGCTCTGCATTAGTACAAGGAGTTTATTATTACAGAAATGCAGACGAGAACAGCTTTGTACCAGGTTTAATGCACGTTAAACTAGGCGGATATCATGTAAGCGATATAGAATTTGTAGCAGCATTTGATATAGATAAAAATAAAGTAGGCAAGGATCTTTCTGAAGCAATATTTACTCCTCCTAACTGTGTAATAAAATTTGCAGATGTTCCCAAATTAGGTGTTGAAGTTATGAGAGGTATGACACATGATAGTTTAGGGAAATATTTATCCAAAATAATAGAAAAACATCCTTCTCCTACAGTGGATGTTGCAGATGTTTTAAAAAGTTCAGGAGCAGATATGGTCATAAATTATTTACCAGTGGGTTCAGAAGCTGCAACAAAATGGTATGTAGAACAAGCATTGGAAGCTAGGGTTGGCTTCATAAATGCCATTCCAGTATTTATAGCAAGAGAAAAAAGATGGCAAGAAGTATTTGAAAAAAGAGGGGTTTTACTTATGGGAGATGATGTAAAATCTTTGCTTGGAGCAACGATACTTCATAGAGCTTTAGTCCAACTTTTTGTGGATAGAGGAATTAAAATCGAAAGAATGTATCAATTAAACATAGGAGGGGATACTGATTTTTTAAATATGCTCGAAAGAGAAAGACTAGAATCAAAAAAGAAATCTAAGACTGAAGCAGTAACATCATTAATACCCTATGACATTGGTGAAAAAAATGTTCATATAGGACCTAGTGATTATGTTCAATGGTTGGAAAACAGGAAATGGGCATATATAAGGATAGAAGGAAAGGGTTTTGGAGATACGCCGATTAATGTTGAAGTTAAACTTGAAGTTTGGGATTCTCCAAACAGTGCAGGAGTAGTTATAGATGCAATAAGATGCATGAAAATTGCAAAGGATAGAGGAATAACAGGGGTGTTAATAAGTCCTTCTGCATATTTCTTCAAATCTCCGCCTATTCAATATCCTGACCATGTAGCTAAACAAATGCTCGAGGAATTTATAGAGGGGAAAAGGGAAAGATAAATTTTTATATTTTATTAGACATATTGTCTAATAATGGACAATAAAGAACATGATTGGATAGATGTCAACAAAGGTATAATTATAAAAATACCAAAACTAAAGTTTATTTGTGGACCTGCAGGAATTATTATTAAAAAAATAAGTGAGGATATTGTTGGAGAAAACTACCATATAGAAGAATATCCAGATAGACTTGAATTATTTGTAGAAATGCCAGGTGCGAAAAAAGATTCAATAGAAATCTATTCTACAGAGAGAATTGTTTATATTAAGGCTAAACTAGAAAGAAAATTGCCTTACAGAAGTGAAGATTATGAATTTAAAATAAAATTACCTTACGAAATAATTCCTGAGGAATCAAAAGCTAAATACGAAAACGGAATATTAAACATTACACTTAAAAGGAAAGTAACTCCCACAAAAATCAAAGTAGATTAAACATCAACTATCACACGTGCAAACCACTCACCGTTTATTTTTTTAACTTCAAAAAGATGCATAGTAACAGCTTTAACATCTACCAATAACTCATGCTTATTCATATCTATTTTTTCCCCATATAATAAAGCCTTCAAAATGTATTTTTGACCTTCTTCTTTTATTTTTACATCGATCCTATTAAAAAGTAATCTTTCAGAATCTTTATAAAAAATAATTTCTTGAAGAAAATTAAACAATAAAAATTCTATATTTTCATTTTCCATCTCGATTTCCTTAATAACAGCGGGTTTTATACTGTTTAAGTCTACTATCATAGCATTGGTTATGGCTAAACCTGAATATTTAAACAAATCTTCCAGATTATCCGCATAAACTTCGAAAGCCAAGTCTGCTATAGCTATATCTTCGCGGAAAATATATTTCCCTGTCATTTTAAAATCTTTTTTAATTCTTCGTTAATTTTTTCTTTATATTTTTTTATTCCTTCTCCTATAAAGAACAACTTATTTTTATTATATTTAAAAGGTTCAAAATTAATCCTTCCAGCTACAAAATTGAATAGATAACTTTCGTCATCTAATATAACAAAACCCTTCGCTCGATATATTTCACTGGGTAAATTGGAAAGAAAATTTTCAAAATCCTCCCTTGAAAATTTTCCTTCATATTCAAAATACAAATATTCAAAATTTTCATGATGAATATGAGTTTTGTTTTTAATATCCTTCTCTATAAAATACCCGAAAAATAAAGAGTAATCTAAATTACCGTTACAATAAACAGTCCTAAATAAAACTGCTCTATTATTAATTTCTCTAATTTTTTGTTCAACAAATTTAAATTGTTCTTCATTTACCAAATCAGCTTTATTTAATAGAATAAAATCTCCCATCTCTATTTGTATTTTACCAACATAACCTATATCTGGAAATTTAATTACGCTATCACAATCTACGATAGTAATAACGTTATCGAGCATAACTTCCTTTATATTTTCTATATTTAAAATTAATGCATCTGGTTCTGCTATACCTGTTGTTTCTATTAAAATATAATCAGGATTAACCTTTTCTATAATTTCCTTTATTGCATATTCCAGTTCACCTGTTAAAGAACAGCAAACACACCCACCTGCAAGTTCAACCATATTAACAGCCTTACCTTTAATAATTTCTGCATCTATAACTATTTCACCAAATTCGTTCATTATTATTGCTATTTTTTTATCCTTAACGTTTTCTATTACCCTTCTTAAAAAAGTAGTTTTTCCACTACCTAAGTATCCTGTTACTATTATTAAAGGAACTTTCATCCTTTTATGTTTCCTATAGGCAAGAACCTTACTACTTTATGTGAAATTCCAGCCAAAGCTACAGCTTCGATAACTTCATCTATATTCTTATATGCTATTCCCGCTTCTTCAGCGACACCTGAATATGAAACACTCCTTACATAGATGCCTCTTTTTTCAAGTTCTTTAATTAACTGTTCTCCTCTAACCAACTGTTTTGCTTTGGTTCTACTCATAGTTCTTCCACTACCGTGACATGTTGTACCAAAAGTTTCCTCCATAGCCTTTTGAGTACCTAAAAGAAGATAAGAACCTGTTTCCATGCTACCTCCTATTATTACAGGCTGCCCAAGTTCTTTATATATCTTAGGAATTCCTTCGGTATTTGGTCCAAAGGCTCTCGTGGCTCCTTTTCTATGAACAATTACTTTCATTCTTTTTCCATCAACAATATGTTCTTCCAATTTAGCTGTATTATGAGCTACGTCATATACCATATGTAATCCCAATTTTTCTGGATCTGTATTGAAAACTTTTGAAAATACTTCCCTAATTCTATGTAATATTACTTGTCTGTTGGCGAAGGACATATTAATTCCACATTTCATTGCAGCAAAGTAATCTTGACCTTCCTTTGAATTAAACGGAGCACATGCAAGTTCTCTATCTAATATTTTTATACCATATTTTCTTTCCATTACGCTTAAAAATATCTGTAAATAATCTGTAGCTACTTGATGACCAAAACCTCGTGAACCGCAATGGAACATTATTACTATTTGATTTTCAAATATTCCTAGTTTTTTAGCAGCTTCATGATCTACTATATTTTCTGGCTTTACCCATTGTATTTCTAAATAATGATTACCTGAACCCAATGTACCTACTTGATCTATTCCTCTTTGAATTGCTTTGGGACTAATCTTTGACACGTCTGCTCCTTCAATACATCCGTTTTCTTCTGTTCTTTCCAAATCTTCTGGCCATCCGTATCCTTTTTCAACACACCACTTAGCTCCCATTTGCAATAATTCTTTAAATTCCCCTGTTGTAAGTTTTAGAAAACCAGTTGAACCTACTCCTGCAGGAACTCTTTGGAAAAGAAGATCTACTAGTTCTTTTAATTTAGGTCTTACTTCATTATAGGTTAAATTTGTTAAAACTAATCTCATACCGCAGTTTATGTCAAAACCTATTCCTCCTGGTGAAATTACTCCTGTTTCAGCATCCATAGCTGCCACTCCTCCTATAGGGAAGCCATATCCACTATGTCCATCTGGCATAACATAAGAATATTTAAGTATACCTGGTAACGTTGAAACATTTAGGGCTTGTTGATATACCATTTCATCCATTTCTTTTAAAAGCTTTTCAGTAGCGTATATTCTTACAGGAACTCGCATATCTTTTCTATATCCTAATGGTATTTCCCATACTACGTTTCCTACTCTTTTAATGTTAGGAATCATATATCACTCTACTAATAATAAGTTGTAATATTAAAATCTTAAATATTCAAAAATTGTTAATGTGATAATGCTAAAAAATGAAGTATATTTCTTTGGATTATTGATCGCAATAATTTCTTCAGTTTTTCTTTTTAACTCACTTTACAACAAAGCTTCTGATCCTAATCTTTCTGCTTTTTGGAAAGGAGGTAACGGATATGTAAGCGATGAAGTGTGGTATGTTAATTCTGCAAGAAATTTATTAAGAGATTTTTATGGAACTAAAACTTATTATATAGATTCAAAGGGTTACGTTTATTATACTGTTGTATTTACGGATTTTAAAAGTAGAGATAAACAAATAAACATAATTTTGTCAAAAATTTCAACTGTAAACGGTAAACTCAATAAAACTTATACTGCATTTCCTGCAATATGTTTCCAAGTACCTTATAATTCGAACTTTGAAATTACGCTTGAAAACGTTACAATGTTTTTCACAGGTTTTCCCTATCCTGATGTACAGTTTATTTTAAATTACTATAACTTTGAACATCCTCCTTTAGGGAAAATTATAATTGGAACATCTATGTTATTATACCGCGATGAACCTATAGCTTGGAGAATTCCATCTATAATATTTAGTTCTTTAATTCCTTTAATTGTATTTTTAATTGTAACAAGATTGACTGATCCTATAGCTGGAGCTGCAGCTTCAGTTATACCACATTTGGATCAATTAATGAATAATATGGGTTTCATAGCATTTCTTGATGTCCATTTGACATTCTTTATTGCATTATCTTTGCTTTTTGCAGTTTATAACAGGTATTTACTTAGTGCAATAATGATCGGATTAGCTGCAGCAGTTAAACTTCCTGCAATTTTCATAATCCTAGCATTATATATCTTTCTTAGAATTAAAGGTGAGAATATATTTAAAAGCTTTTATATCTCATTCATGGTTCCAACCATCGTTTGGTTTTTAGTAAATATATTGATAATAATTAAACTGGGTTTTTCAAGATGGATTAACGAAATAATAGGAGCATTAAAATGGCATGCTACTTCAAGACCCGTGGGACCTCCAACCTCAACTCCTTGGGGATGGTTTGTAAATGAGAATCCATTTTACTTTCACTTTGATCCTACATATTCAGCTTCTGTTAACCCAGTTTTATATATTTCAGCGATTGTCTTTTTAATATTTACAACTTATCTTACAGTTTATAGAAGTAAAGATTTTGCAGCACCTTCACTTTGGTTTTTAGGATTATTTTTTGGATTTGTTTTAATATATATTTTAGGAAATAGAACACTTTACAGTTTTTACGCTTTTTCTTTTATACCTATGGTCTACGTAATTTTTGTTGCTAATATATATTCAATGTTTTTCCCATCCAAAACTGAAGAATCTAAAAAATATAAAGAAGAAATTAAGAATTTTTTGAGATTTTATTATAAATATTTTAAATATTTTTTTATTAATATTTATAATATGCTAAAGCTTTACTATTATCTCATTTTAAATTTATTCAAAGGAAGATTTAAAATACCAGAAATTAATATTCTTAGCAAAATTTTTCCCTACGAAACTGAGTTAAGAATTATAGTAACTTTCTATACAGCTATAATGTTTCTATCTTTTTTTATTCATTTACCTACACAGACAGGTTTGTCAAGTATAGGTTTATACAGCGATATTGCAACAAAATTTTTTACTTCAGGAATAGGGAAGGATTACTTAGGAATACCTTATTATAACTATTTCTTTGAATATCCTGTGATCGTAGGAATATTGACTTATATTTCCTCAGCCGTTGCATGGTTATTATATCCTCCTTTATTTTCAAATCAAATAAATCCTGCAGGTCTCTTTGTTTATTATTCATTCCAATCCTTAGCTATATATTTAGCAGGTTATATGATGATTATAGACCTTCACTATTTTGCAAGAAAATTAAAAATAGAAAGTTATTATCTCTTATTTCTTTTAGGCTTACCTAGCTTTTTAGTTTATGGAATATATAATTGGGATATAATTGCAATATCCTTTACCATAAGAGCATTAAAATTTTTTACCGAGGGAAGATTGATTGCTAGTGCATTTTGCTTATCCATAGCTATAGCAACCAAAATATTTCCCGCCTTAGTTCTCCTGGCTATATTTAGAGAATTTTTATATAAAGAAATCAATAAAGATGCAATTTTTAAATCAATTGGGTATATTTTCGTAGTAATCAGTTTAGTTTTGCTTTATTATTTACCCTTTATTTATTTAAATCCACAAATCTTATATCAGCAATACCAGTATCATGCATTTTGGTATATAGAAGGATCATGGTTGATAATTTTTTACGAAAACCCTTGGGAACATAATGCCCAAATTTTAACCATAATTCTTTCATCCTTATTTATTTTTCTAATAATTTATTATACAAACCTAAAGGAATACAAATGCAAAGAAGAGAGATTGATTGAAACTTCATTTTTACTTATCGCTTCTGTAATATTTTCCAATTATGTTCATACACCACAAATGCAACTTATGATTTTGCCTTTGCTTATATTACAAAGAATTGATAAATTTATATTGTTATTTATATTCGACTTTTTAAACAGCCTAGTTATTTTAACTTGGTTTAATTATAAAGAATGGGGATTACTTTTATTCAAATATTATCCTCCCGATGAGTTGGGTGGACCATTAAACAAATTCTCAATTTCTACCCTTAGTGCAATATTTAGGGATTTCATCTTATTATATTTTATTTTATACGTACTTTTTAAAAGAAAATTTTCATGAAGTTATGTCATTAAGCCATTTTAGAAAATCTTCACCTTCCATTTTTATGTTATAAGTTACCTCGATCCTTTTCTTAATTTCATCAAAAATAAATTTTGAAGCATCCTTAAAAATTTCTTGAATACCAAACATCAATGAATTTAAATCATTAGATAATTCACTCATTGATTTATTAGTTATTTTACATATATGAAAATATAAAGCTTGGGTTATATTATACCCAAGCATATCGTATAACGTATTGTTAATTATTTTAATTATATCCTGCTTATTTATTTTCATTTTATTCAATACATAATAATTTTAAAATATTAAGATTTTTATCCCATGTTATACCATATATTTTAGAACCAAAAGATTTATTATATAAAAATATATTTTCATTTTTTGTAAAAATTTTTATCCCATAATCAAAATAAGGGAGTATTCTTTTAAAATAGATTTCTTTATTATTTGTTATTAGGAATAAAATATCAAGCCTTTCTCTTATAGCTCTTAATAATTGTAAAAATTTTTCAAAATCGGATTCGTTTTTTATAGGTATTTTATTTAAAAAATGAATAAATAAAGATGGAGAATATTCTTTTTTCGTCAAATATATATTATTGATTTCATCCTCAAAATGTTCAATATATGAAAATATTATTCTTCTTTTAATTTCCTCTTCTGGGAATATTAAACTATACATTGATTTTAAGAGTAAAATAGGAGTATCAAGAGATAAACCCATTAAAATTATTTTTCCTCGCCTAGCCAATTCAAATATTAAAGGCAAAAGTAAATAATATAAGCAATATTCTTCATTCTTATTACTTACTTCGAATAAAGTACATGAACCAAATTTTATTCCATCGAGAAATACTTCATCAAATTCTTTAAAAAATTTTATAGATTTTCCATTCAATTCAACATTAATTGGTGATAATTTTGTTATATTAAATAAGTTAAAACTTTTAATTTCATTAAATTCTCCATTTGATAAAGTAAAATAAATTATAGGGTTCGTGATTCTTAAGCCTCTAAGTTTATTAATAACTGCATGTCTAAGTAATCTTCCATTATAAAAATTATAATGTAAATTAACTATTCCATCCACAAGATAATCAATCGTTGTTGATTCAGGTTCTTCTGAAATAAATATAAGATTTGATTTAGATTCTTCAGCTGCTGTGCATATTGCTTTTTCAGCTTTTAACCTTTCCCTTTTTTCTTGTTCTTTTACCATCGAATCCCAACTATCAAAAATAACCAAACTTTTCTCTTCCTTTATGTAAGTTAATGCCGATCCAAGGAAAGTAGATAAAGCCATAAGTCTTGAATCCACTGTAACAATTTGGGAATACAGAATTTCTTTAAAATTTGGAAAATGTCTTACAAGCTTAATAGGAGAAATTCTTGTTGAAAAATAAAATACTTTTCTATTATTTTTTAAACAATTAAGGGCTAAATTTAATGCCAACGTAGTTTTACCAGCTCCCGGCTTACCTTTTATCAACAACGAATTACCTTCTTTAGATAAAAATTCATTTAAAATCTCTATAAATCCCATAATAAAATTATTTAAATCATTTTATTTAAAATTTAAAAAATTTTAGTCTCCAATATATATTACTTCATCGTAATCCTTCAGCTTTGAATCTCCTGTAACAATTCTCGCTTTATATTTTCTAGCGGTAGCAAGTATTATGCTGGATATCAACGGTAATTTATAAGTAATTCTCAGTTTCGAAGCTTCCTTTACAATTTCTTCATCTACTTCAATAACAAAACTCCTCTTCATAACTACTTGTAGCTTGTTTTTTGCTACACTGGGTCCAAAATGTTTAGATAACCAATATTCTATTTCTAAAAGATTGATCGTTGAAACAATTATTTCCTCGTTTCCTTCAATATAAATAGCTATATCTTCTGCTTTTTCTCCTCCTTTCCAATATTCTATCCACCCATGAGTATCAATCAACACGGTCATATTCTTCTCTTACAAAAGAAGGAATTTTAGACAAAGAACCTTTTTCATTTTTTTCAATTTTTTTACTTTCATTTATTAATTGTCTTATTAATTCAGAATAACTTTTAGCTTTCCTTTCCTTCTTTAATTTTTCTAAGATTTTTAGAGTTTCTTGATCTATTTGTATCGTAGTCTTATTTGCCATAACATTATAATTTATAATTCTATAGCTTATAAAATTATTTTAAAATAAATTATATTTCTATAGCTCGGGTGGGATTCGAACCCACGTCTTGGGGTCCAGAGCCCCACAGGATTGGCCAGCTACCCCACCGAGCTATTACTATATATTTATTATTTTTACTTTATTATTTTTCTTATTTTTTCTTTATTTAAATAAAACACTACGAAGGAAATTATTATAGCAAAAACTAGAACGTAAATTAAATTAATAAAAGCTACATTACTTTTATGAGATTCAATAGCCTTTAAAGTAAAAACATAAATTAAGTTTATCGTAACTTGTAAAATATCTCCTACCACCTTTTCATAATTTGAATCCCTTTGTGATTTCTCTAGATTAGAAAGGTTAAGTTCATTTATTTTGTTTTTAGCAAATAAAGCTAGTTTATTTAATTCTTCTTTTAAACCACCAGCTTTATAATTTTTATCTATTTTCAATTTTTCCACGTCACTATTAAGTATTAAAGATTCAAACTTTAAAGCCAATGAATTATTCCAGTTGGAACCTATTCTAAAAGGATTGGAAACATCTACAATATAACTTACAAATTTGCCAAAATAATAATTCGCCTCTTTTATATTCCCTTCGTCAAGTTTTCTTATAAAATAATTATAAGAATCGATTGTTAATTCTAGTAAATTTCCCGTATTATTTTCAGGTATGTAATAAAGTTTATCAATACCGCTTTTACTTTCTTGTATTCCAAGGGAAATTTGGTAAAAATAAGAATTTATTGAATAGAACCACTCATACGGTAATTCATTAATTACTTTTTCAGCTATCATCCTTTTAACAGGTACTGTATATGAATTTACTGGAGTTATTAAAGATAAACAAACTAAAAATGCAACAATAGTTAAAGCGATGTATTTCATATCTTCTTTCTTTAATTAATCTATATATGTTTTTGCTTTATTTTTTCTTTTCAGCTATTTAAAAGCTTTTTTTATTAAAATAAAATTTTATGGAAAAAATTTTTGGTTGACCGAAAAACTTATATATTAGTTCCACTAGAAATTATTTTGCAATTAAAAAGGTTGAGAATATGTCCACAACAGAAAAAAAGGAGAGGTTTGAGGTTTTATCTTCAGAGGAACCTTCAGAATGTCCATATTGTAAAAGTAAAAGATTATTTTACAGTTATGATAGAGGAGAAATTACATGTATAGAATGTGGTTCAGTAATTGTTATAAGGAAATTGGATAGAGGTCCGGATTGGAGAGCATTTACAACTGAAGAAAGAGAAAGGAGAAGTAGGACAGGTCCACCTATAAAGTCATCTTTAATAACCCCCTCAGCTACTTCAGCAACAATAGACTGGAGTGGAAAAGACGCCTTTGGTAGAAAGTTAACATCTAAGCAAAGGTTTGATATGATAAGATTAAGGAAGTGGCATAAAGTGAGTATTAGCTCTTCAATGGAAAGAAATCTTGTACAAGCAATGGAAGAGCTCGAAAGATTAACAACTCAAATGGGTTTACCCAGTGTTGTGAAAGACGAAGCATTTTTAATTTATAAGATTGCTATTAATAAAGGGCTAGTTAAAGGCAGATCTATAAGCGGGGTTGTAGCCGCTGCTCTTTATGCAGCATGCAGAAGATTAAAGGTTCCTATAACCTTAGATGAACTTACAAAATACACAGATAATGCTGCTAGAAAAGATATTGCAAGATGCTATAGATTTTTAGTTAAAGATGCCAACATAAAAGTCTCGATAGCAGATCCTATAGATTTTCTTGACAAATTAATCCATGTATTGGGTGTTAAACCCTTAATCTATACCAAAGCAAAGGAAATAATTATGGAGGCTAAAGAAAAAGGATTAACTGCAGGAAAAGATCCTGCAGGGTTAGCTGCTGCTGCAGTTTATATTGCAGCTACTTTAAATGGTGAAAAATTAACACAAAAGGACGTCGCAAAGGCTGCTAACGTAACAGAGGTTACTGTAAGAAATAGATTCAAAGAATTGGTAAAGAAGCTTAACATAACAGGAATCGAAATAGATTAAAATGCCTAAAGTAAATCAAAAGGAAAGGACGATAATACTAACGAAAGAAATAACGAAAGGGATTGAGAAACTAAATTTACCTTATTCTACTCTGAAAGGTGCTTTAGATATAGCTGAAGAAATTTTAAGCAAAAAGATAGGTAAAAAATTTTCCCCAAAAGTCTTCGCTGCAGCAATACTATATGCAGCATGTCTAGAAGATTCACATCCAGTACTAATGAAAGAAATATGTAAAGCTATAGGTTTGAACAAAAAGGAACAAAGAAAATCTATGGAAATATTTTCTTTAATAGCACAAAAAGTTAAAAAAGTTTTAAAACCGAGCATGAATAAATATATTGAAAGATTAGCTGATTCTTTGGGATTAAACGATAATATTAAAACTAAGGCTCTTCAAATAATTGAACAAGCAAAACAAAAAGGACTTGTTTCAGGTAGGAATCCTATAAGTATAGCTGCCGCAGCAATATATATTACTGCAAAGTTATCCAAAATTTCAATAACACAAAAAGAAATCGCATCGAAAGCTTATATAACAGAGGTAACTTTAAGAAATAGATATAAAGAATTACTAAGAATAATTGAAGGAAAGGAAAAACTTACATCTAAAAAGACTTTAGTATCTTCCTTAAAATAAACTAAAATCTAGCCATAAAAAATTAAATAAAGTTCTCTTCATATATTGAATTTTTTATAATAAAAGTAATCTAGGTATTTTGAATTAACCATAAGTTTATAAAGCAAATAAATTTTTAACTAAGTATGAAGTATAGTAGCGCTCTATATATTGGGAGATTTCAACCCTTTCATAATGGACATTACAAAGCTCTCAAATGGATTTTAGAAAAAAGCAACAGAGTTATATTAGGCATAGGTTCTGCCCAACATAGTCATACAAAAGAAAATCCCTTTACCGTAGGCGAGAGGATAGAAATGATATCTAACCAGCTTATCCATGATAAGCTAATAGACAAAGTCATTATCGCTTCAATACCTGATACAAATGACCAACATAACCTATGGGTTTCTGTAGTTCAGCACTATTGCCCTAGTTTTGAAGTCGTATTTTCCAATGATCCTCTAACTAGATTACTATTTCTAGAGAAAGGAATTAAGGTTGAATCGATACCTTTTTTTGAAAGAGAAAAGTATGAAGCTACGAAAATTAGAGAAATGATAAGCTCAGGCTTAGGTTGGGAAGAATACGTTCCAGAAAAAATAGCGGAATATATAAAAGAAAAGAAGTTAGATGAAAGGTTGAAAAAAATATATTCAAAATGAGCCTTCAATTATTCTGACTACTTCATTAATTACAAACGACTTAAACTCCTCAAAACTTATTTTTCCAAAGAATACAACAATACCGTTTCTAGTAAGACCAACCGTTCCTTGAATTATCTTAGGAACAAAAACTATATACCATATTTTTCCATGTTTAAGATATTCATAATAAAGTTGGGTATCTTCCAATGATTCCCCGTAAAGGGATAATTTCCTTATTCCTGGGATATCTATATTATCAAAGAATAAAACCTTCGTATTTTCCTTATTGAGTTCATAATATCTTTGAAAAATATTAGGATCAATATTTATTTCATTTATTTTTCCTATTTTTATAAACAGAAGTTTACTTAATTCGTTTGCAATCAAGTTACAAATCCTCTTTTTATTAAAAACTATGAGATAGTTTTTTTCATTAAACAAGAAAGAAATTCGTGTTTCTAAGGTCTTAATTACAGGATTTACAAAACCCCTTTGATTTATAAAGACTATTACGTCCTTTTGATAAATTGCTTCAATTTCATTTTCACTTACCTTTAAATTTTTTATATTAGTCATTAACTTAAGAGCTTTTCCATCAATTTCTTCTATAGTTTCTTGTTTATAATCAGATATTTTCCTTCTTATTTCGTTCATATTACTTTCCTTTGGTAAATTAAAAATCTTAGCAGATATTACCATAAACTTTTTAATTTTATGTTATAAATATATTTAAATTGAGAACGTATATTAAAGAAGTTATTTTGGAAAATTTCCTTTCATATGATTATGCGAGAATACCTTTGTATAAAGGAATTAATCTAATTACAGGACCAAATGGGAGTGGAAAATCTTCTATACTCTTAGGAATTTCTGTAGCATTAGGTCAAACACATACCGAAAGAGGAAGACGATTGAGTGATCTTATTAATTACAATAAAGAAGTAGCAAGGATATCCTTAATTTTAGATAATACAGAAAGACAAAACAAAAGACCTTTCCCTAATTCAAAACTGGATCAGGTTATGATAACAAGAATAATAAGAAAGGATGGAAATTATTGGTTTGAATTTAATCAAGAAATTATAGATAAATATCAACTGCAAAGATATCTTAAGAAATTAGGAATAGATCCTAACAATATGTTAATTATTATGCATCAAAATATGATTGAAAAATTTGTTGCATTAGATCCCAGAGAAAGACTGATTTATTTTGAAGAAGTTATAGGAATCTCAGGTCTTCGAAGGAATATACAAGGAGCTATAGGAAAATTGGAAGAAATTGAAAAAAGTAGAAAAAGTATAGAAGAGGCTTTAAGAAATGCTGAAACCAACTTAAATTACTGGAAAAAAATGTATGAAAAATATGAGAGAAAAATTGAATTGAAAAAAAGATTAAACGAGTTAAAAATTGAACTATTTTGGCGTAAATATAAAGAAGTATTAAATGAATTAAATAAAAAGAATGAAGAAAAAAATAATTTAAATGATAAAAAGGAAAAATTAATGAAAAAATTATTTTATTTTAATAATTTAATAAATGAATCAAGAAAAAAATTTGATATATTAAAAAATAAATTAATTAAAATTGAAATAAATTCAAGTTTAATAGAAGAATTATTTTTAGAAGTTGAAAATTATTCAAATTATAAATCAGAAAAAGTTTTAACGGAATTTAAATTAGATTTAATAAATAATGAGATGAACAAAATTAAAAATGAAATAAATAATTTGCAAATACTAATAAAAGATTTAGAAAAAAAGAAACCTAGCGAATTTTTGGAACCTAGACCTAATATAAAAGAAATCGAAGATGAAATGAAATTAATACAATTTGAAATTAAAAATATGGATGATATAACAGAAGAAATACCTCAAAAGTATAACGAATATAAAAAAATATATGAAGAAATAAAATTGAAATCTTACGAAATAAACGAGAATAAAAGTAAATTATTAAATGAAATAAACGAAAGAATAAAAGCTTGGAAAAATAATTTAATGAATATATTAGAAGATATAAATAATGAATTTATTAAAATACTTGAATATATTGAAGGGGTAGGTAAAGTAGAAATACATAATTTAGATGATATTAATAATGCTTCTTTGGAAATAAAAGTAGGATTTAGAGAAGGAGTTCCTAGAATTCTTGATAGCTACTCTCAAAGCGGGGGAGAAAGAACCTTAGCAACCTTAGCTTTTTTATTATCCCTACAAAAATATATGAAATCTCCTATAAGAGCTATAGATGAATTTGATACTCACATGGATCCTTTAAATAAGGAAAGAGCTACAAAACTTATTACTTCAATTGTAAAAAATGATCCTGAATTACAATTTATAATAATTACGCCCGATCCTTTACTTGAATACTTTAACGATTGTAACATAATAATTGTTACAAAACAACAAGGTATTTCAAAGGTAAACAAATTAAAATAATTATTTAAATGTGCTCATTATATCTTTAAATTTTTTCATTTTCTCTATAAATTCTTCAGTTTTAACGTTACCAAACCAGCATGCTAAATGAATAACCCCTGCATTTTTATAATTTTCAATATCATTTATTATTTCCCTATCGCTGCCCCCTAAAGAAACTCTTAGTTCACCTGTAGAACTTTTATATACAACTTTATTGCCTCCTATATTAACGAAAATCCTTAAAAATATGGATTTTTTATAAGGAGAATACTTGTTCAATATTTCATTTCCTTTTTTAATTTCATTATAATGTATACCAACTGGGAACCATCCATCTCCTATCCTAGCAGCCCTCTTTATAGCTCTCTTGGAATTCCCTCCTATTAAAATTTTAGGAATTTTCACAGGTTTGGGTAAAGCTACAAAATTCACTATTTCGTTGTCTACTTTATATTCTATTTCATNNTTAGTCCATATTTCCTTAATAATTTTGATATATTCATCAGTAATCTTTCCCCTTCTATTAAAATCCTTTTGAAGAAAAACAAACTCTTCTTTTAACCAACCTACTCCTACACCCAAAATTGTTCTTCCTTCGCTCAAATTATCTATGGTTGCTATCTGTTTTGCTAAAATAACAGGATCTCTTAAAGGTAGAACAATTATAGAAGTGCCTAGTAAAACATTTTCCGTTTTAGCTGCTAGATAAGATAAAGTAGTTATTGTTTCGTAAGTATTTATGAAAGTTTTTTCTTTCTTTGGTACTATTATATGATCCGTTGTCCATATTGAATCATATTCAAATCTTTCAGCCGCTTCAGAAACTTTATCTATAGCATGTTTATCTATATCAATACCAAAGTTAGGAATACAAACACCGAATTTCATAAAATTTATATTTATTTGGCAATAAAAAATATTTAATGAAAAGAGTTTGTCCTAGCTGTCGCAGAAGGTTAAAAAGAGAATATTATAACTTACATGTGGCAGTTTGTAAAACTCCGCCTCCTGTACATATAACTTTAAGTTCCAGGGGTCCAAAAACTTTTATTTGTAGAAAATGTAATGCAAGGATAGAAGGAAGAAGAAATTACAGAAGGCATATGAAAGAAGCTCATTGAGGTTCTAATTTTATCGTTAAAGCTAAAATAAACGATACAAAAGTAAATAAAGAAATAAATAGAAAAGAAAAGAAACTTATATTAAAAAATTCTAAAATTACACCTCCTATAAAGGGACCTAAAAAGAAACCTAAATCTACTAAAGTTCTATAAACGCTCAATGCAGCAGTAAGTGTTTCCTTTGTTGATAAATCAGCTATATATGCTGCAAATGGTCCTGAAAAACCAAGAAATAATCCTAAAATGAAAATAAGTAATTGAAGAAAAAAGAAGTTGTTAGCTAAAGGTATTAACATTACCAATACGGAAGAAAATAGGAGGCAAGTTAAAAGATTAATTTTTCTACCAATTTTATCGCTTAATTTTCCACTAGGCCACGTAGTAATTAAACTTGAAATTCCTAAAGTACTTACTATTAATCCTATATAAGATTCACTTAAACCAAATTTTTCATATATTAATATAGGTAAAATTACTGAAATCAAAGAAGTTCTAAGTATAAAAATTGAGGATACGCTAAAACTAACTATAAGTATATTTTTATTTTTTATAACTTTTAATAAATTACCAATTTTAATATTATTTAAATTTGTATTATATTTTATATTCTTTTTTGTAATAATTATAATTATTAAAGAAAATAACACTAAAAGAAAATATGCTAAAAAGACATATCTAATACCTAAATGCTCTGAAATGAAACCTCCTGGCAAAGGACCCAAGCTTGTACCTACCAACAAACCTGTTGTATAAATTCCCATCGTTCCTCCCCTTTCCTCTTTTCTTGTATATTCAGCCAGTATTCTTAAAGCCATTAAAATGTAAATTAAAAATCCTATACCCTCGAGAATTTTAGCTAAAACAAAATGTATTAAATTTTGTGAGAAAAATAAAATAACTGAGGAAACCAAAACAAAAAACAAGCCTATTATAGCTGTATTAAATGGATTTCTTCTTTGAAGTAAAATACCTAAAGGAATATTCAAAGGAGCCCTTGTTATTCCATAAACAGAAATTACTAAGCCTATAATAATATTTGTTGCACCCAATTCTCTTGCAAAGATTGGAAGAATTGGTGTTGTCATAGAAAAACCAGTCATTATAAAAAATATAACTAAGCTAAAATTAATAATAACTCTTTTATTATATTTTTCCATAATGTATTTTATAATACGAAATAAACGAATTAATTTGATTATATACTAATATTTGAAAAATTCCTGAAATTAAACCAAAGAAACCAAAAATTATAAAACTAGTTATGATTTCTAAAATCCCTACACCATTTATAAAATATAATACTATTGCCCCTAAAGATATTATTAGATTATAAATCAATAGTATAACTCCATTAATAAGTATATAATAAGGAGAATAAATTTTGTCTATTTCTTTTATTTCAATATAATTATTTATTTTTAAAATAATTAATAAAGATAAAAATGTTAATATTGCTATAACCAAGCCAACTATTGAACTAATAATAAATGATAAATATTCTTGTAAAGAAAAAATTGCTACAGAAAGATTAACAATTGCTAAGATTATAACTGAAATAACAAAGAAAGATGTAAATACTATGGATATTCTTAGACTGTTTATTAATGAGTTCGGAATTTCCAATTCTTCCTTTCCCATAGATTTTTTAATCTAAACAAGTTAATAAATATAATGAATCTTATTGAAAAATATATTTCAAAAACAAGGAAATCAAAAGAGTTATTTGAGAGAGCTAAAAGTCATTTTGCTGGAGGAATAAATCATAATGCAAGATTTTATAAACCTTACCCTATATTTGTTAATAAAGCTAAAGGAAATAGAATATATGATGTAGATAGAAATGAATATATTGATTTTTGGATGGGACATGCATCCTTAATTTTAGGACATTCTCCTGATTTTATCATGAATGAAATAAAAGAGCAGATTTATAACGGTACGATATACGGTGTTCCTAGCGAGGACGCTATATTGTTAGCTGAAATGATTAAAAAATGCGTAAAAAGCGTTGAAAAAATAAGATTTTGCAATTCAGGTGCCGAAGCTACGATGTATGCAATAAGACTTGCCAGAGCTTTTACTAAAAAAAGATATGTATTAAAAGTTAGGGGAGGATGGCACGGTTATAATACTCCACTTTCTAGAAATGTATGGGAGACTGAAAGTTTAGGAATATTAGAAGAAGAAACAAAATATACGTTACCATTTACTTTTAATAGTATTGAGTCTTTTACAAAAACTTTTAAATTATGTAAAGAAGATTTAGCATGCGTTATCCTTGAGCCAGTATTAGGTGCAGGAGGTGGAATACCTGCTACAAAAGATTTTCTTAGCGTAGTTCGTGAAGAAACAGAAAAAGTAGGTGCAATATTGATCTTCGATGAAATAATAACAGGATTTAGACTNGGATTAGGAGGAGCACAAGAATATTATAAAATAGACGTTGATTTACTAACGTATGGCAAAATTATAGGAGGAGGCTTTCCAATAGGCGCAGTTGCGGGAAAATCTGAGATATTAAATTTAGCCGATCCTAATAGAAAAAATGGTGTTTGTAAAATAGGCGGGGGGACTTTTTCTGCAAATCCTGTAAGTATGAAAGCTGGCTATTTAACTTTAAAATATTTGTATGAAAACAAAGATTCTATTTATGATAAAATAAATACACTTGGAAATATAGCTAGGAAATCTATTGATAAAATTTTGCATGAAGCAAACATAAATTCGCAAACAACAGGAATAGGTTCCATTGTTCTCACACATTTTTTAAACGAAGAAGTAGATATTGTTAATTCTTATGAAGATGCTTTAAAATGTGATAAGGAATTGCAGCATCTATATTATCTTTACTTAATGACAGAGCATAATATATTTTTCTTACCAGGTCATATAGGAACAATATCAAATGCTCATACAGATACAGATATTCAAAAACTAACTTCAGCAACTTTAGATTTTGCATTAAATATAAAACATATATTAAGGACAATAAGTTAGATAATCATGGATATATTGGATAAAGCAATAGATTTTGCATTAAAATTAGGAGCGAAATTTATAGAAGCTAAATATGTAAGGCAATCACAACTATCCATAAGATATGTGGATGGGTCATTGAGATCTATTTCTTCAGGAGATGATGAAGGAATAAGTATAAGAATATTTATGAATGGCGCATGGGGTTTTGGTGCAGGAAATAGTATTGAAACTGAACAAGTTTTTAATCTAGTCGAGAAAGCATTTAAAATGGCAAAGACAAATTCTGAAAGAATTAAGGAAAAGTACGAGCTAAAGTATTCTAAGAGCTATAAAGCAAGATCTATAATAAAAACTAAAATAGACTTCGATAACGTAGCAATAGAGGAAAAAGTAGACTTAGTTAAAGAGATTGAACGTAGTATGTTTAAGCTCGATAAAAGGATAAAAAGCACAAATACAAACTATAACGAGAATAAAGATATTATACATGTTAAAAATTCATTGGGAAACGATGTATATAAAGAAGAAAATTATCTTTATTTAAGTTCCACTGCTTATTCATTAGAAAACGGAGTACGAGGATTTGGAAGAGAATCAAAAGGAGGTGTAGGAGGATTCGAGATAATTACAGAAAAAAACGCATTGGAAATAGGAGAAAGCGCTGCTAAAAAAGCGATAGAGCAACTTAGAGCTAAAAGTGTTAAAGCTGGTAAGTATGTTTGTATTTTAGATCCTATAATTACAGGAGTATTTGCACATGAAGGAATAGGACATCCAGCTGAAGCAGATTCAATAGTTGAGAAAAATTCAGTTCTTGAAGGAATGTTAGGTAAAGTTATAGCTTCGGAACAAGTAACAATAATAGATAATCCTTTAATTGAAAAAGCATTCGGATATTATGAATATGATGATGAAGGATTTATGGCAAGACCAAGAAAAATTATCGAAAGAGGCATACTGAAGGAATATTTAAATAACTTGGAAACAGCTTCAATATTAAACATGAATATAAATGCTTCTAGTAGAGCAGATAGTTATTTAAATGAACCATTGGTAAGAATGAGTAATATTTATTTTGAAAAAGGAGACATGAGTTTTGATGAAATGGTTGGTGAGGTAAAATTCGGAATATATGCAAAAGGATTTCATTATGGTTATGTAATACCCAGCAATGGACAGTATACTTTTAAATGTGAATATGGTTACATAATAGAAAAGGGGGGGATAAAGCATCCAATAAAGGATATTTCTTTAACAGGTTTAATTTTAGAGACTTTAAAAAAGATTGATGGGGTAGGTAAAGATTTAATAATAGAAAGTGTAGGATTCTGTGGAAAAGAAGGACAATGGGTTCGCGTAGGAGATGGTGGACCTCATGTAAGGGTGAGTGAAATAGTTGTAGGTGGTTTGGAGTGAGTGAAGAAATTTTAGAAAATTGCATTAAGGCTGTTAAAATAGGAGAAAAGTTAGGATGTGATCAAGTTGAATGTTTTTCTTCTTTAACAGATTCAATAAACGTAACGGTTAAAAAAGGAGAAATAAAAATAGCTAAAAAGGTGATTGATGAAGGCTTTGGAATAAGATGTGTGGTAAATAATTCAATAGGTTTCTCCTACGTAACTAATCCAAATGAAATAGAAAATTGTTTAAAAAAAGCATACAAACAAGCCAAATCTGCAACACCTGATTCTGAATTTAAAAGTTTACCATCTAAAACCAAATACCAGCACGTTTACGGAATATTTGACGAAAATATTGTTAATTTAAGTGTAGAAGAAGCAGTAAAAATAATAGGAGAAGTCTTAAAAGAAGATTTTCTCTTGGATAAAAGGATAAAATCCATAAATATAACTTTTTCTTTAGGTAAACATGTTATAGCAATAGCTAATTCCTTAGGTATAGAAGGTTTTGATGAAGGAACATTTTTGCATTTTGATTCTTCTATAGTAGTTGAGGAGAACGGCAAATTTAATAGTAGCGAAGATTTTTACGAATCAAGAACAATTAAAAATTTTCAACCAACTATTATAACTAAAAATGCTTATGAATATGCGATAAAAGGCTTAAATAAAATAAAGATTCAATCTTCTAAACTTCCAGTAATTCTTGATCCAATAGCTTCATTTTTCATAATAGGCATGAGCTTAAAATTAGCCCTTAATGCTGATACTGTACAAAGAAAGAGAAGTTTTTTAAGTAATCAGATAGGAAATAAAATAGCAAATGAAAAATTCACAGTAATAGATGATGGAATTCTTGAAGGAGGTTTAAGAACTTTTAAATTTGATGCAGAAGGTTCACCATCATCCAGAAATATTATAATTGAAAATGGTATTTTAAAAAATTATTTCTATGATAGTTATACTGCTAACAAAGAAGGAAAGTTAAGTACAGGAAATGCTGTAAGAGGGGAAGGAGGGATATGGAGTTTCAGAGATTTACCAAGAATTGATTCAAGAAATTTAATAATAAAAGAAGGAAGTAAAAGTTACGAAGATTTAATATCTGAAATTAAAAGAGGGATTTATCTTAAAACTACTTACGATTATCCCAATGTGGTGACCGGAGAATTTTCAGGAATGATAAATGAAGGATTTTTAATAGAAGATGGAGAAATTAAATATTCATTATTACAAGCAGGAATAGGATTAAATTTAAAGGAAACCTTCCAAAAAATCATTGAAATAAGTAAAGAAGCGAAATGGTTTGCAGGTGCATCTTTGCCTTATGTTTTGATAGAACAAGCAAATATAGCAGGAGAATAATTAATATAACCTGGCTCAATTCCGCAAAATATGAGAGTTTCAAGCTATTGTAAAGAAGATACAACAATAAAAATTTAGCATAACAAGTTAATGTCCTATTGGTATCAAAAAATACTGTAAAATTAACGTAATAATATAAAGCATTAATAAAAACAACCCATCCTTTCTACTTAATTTATCATCAGCAAAAGTAATCATTGCAATGATAGTTAAAGTTGCAGCCCATGATACTGATATAAAGGTTATTTCATGAGAAGGTATTATTGTTAGTTTTCCTGTATCGATTATCGCAGCAATTATAAAAGTGGTTATTAAAAGAGTGTTATTTAAAATTTTTGATCCAAATATATTGCCTATGGTTATTTCCAAGCTTTTACCGCCTTTTCTAGCTAATACATATAACGAAAGTTTTTCGGGCATTTCTCCAGCTATGGGAGCGATAAGTAATGCAAGTATTACTGCAGGTATCCCTACTTCGTTTGAGAAATTTTTTACACTATCTGTAAATGGCCCGCCACCTATCATTATTCCTATTCCACCAAAAACTACTAGTAAAGTAGATATTATAGCTTTAGATTTACCAATAGATTCGTATTTTGAAATTTCTTCTCTTTCAACCTTTGATTCTCTATATGCAAAATAAACATATATTAAATATAAAAAAGCAAAAATTATTCCATCCATAATATCATATCCATCTATGAAAAGAATTACAGAAAGAACCGCTGTCAAAAGCATAAAATAAAAATCAAGTTTGAAAACACCTGTCTCAATCTCCTTCATAGGTCTTAACGATAAACGGGTTGTAGCAATTAAAACAGCTATAGATAAACCAAGACTGATCATTAAGATGTTACTTCCAAATACCGCTCCTATTCCTACATCATAATAGCCTTTCAATGCAGCAAAATATACTATTACAAATTCAGGAAAAGTTGTAACAATTCCTAACACGGTTCTTCCTATAAATCTTCTGCCTATTTTTATACCTAATCTATCTGCTCCTTCAGCTAACATATAACTAGATACGACTATTACAAAGAGCCAAAAAAGCATATCTAAAAGAGCCATACAAACTAAAATAAAAACATTCATGTTTAAAAAAATTTCTTTTTTAAAAAAATTTTAGCCTATTAAAAAAATTAGAAATAAAAGCATTAGGATAAAATTACCTTATATGCAAGAATTGAAAACGACACTATTACTTTTAATTATAATTTCATTATTCATTAATATAAGTAACATTCAAATCGCCAACCTTCAATTAAACATAATGTTAGAGAAATATTGGTATGAACCAGGCGAAAAAGTTAAGATTACCATAATTTTATACAATTACAACAAAGATTACGTTGAACTTCAATTCAACTCTTCCCTAATTTTCGATTTTGAAATAATAGGAAATAATGGCTATAGATATAAATATTCCGAGAATAACGTTTTCCTTCAAACTATTACCAAAATAAAAATTGAACCTAATGGAAAGTTTTCTCAAGAATTTGAATGGGTGGCCGAAGCTGAAGGAATTTATACAATAAGAGCTTATCTGGTAGGCTATAACCTAATTACGGAAACAAGCTTTATGGTTTCCTCGTCAACCAACCCAAACCTTATTATACAAGTTGGTACAGATAAACCTTATTACTTTGAAGAAGAAGTTGTTAGAATCAGGTTAAACATAATTAATTTGGGATTAAAAGAAATAAAGATTGATCCTAACGAAATTAATATTCAAATTTTAAGTTTATTTGGGTACTACAGGTCAAAATTAGAAATAAACCAAAGTTATATAATAAATCCAAGATCTCAAGCAGATTTGCTATTCGAATTAACTAACTTAAAGCAAAACGTTTACTTTATAGATGTAAAAATTCCAAAATATAATTCATCTAATTTTAATTATTTTATAGTAAAAAAACTTGAAAAAGAAAAAATAACTTATACAATTAAAATAAATGTTAAAGAAATAAATAAAGAAATTTCATTTTTAGCCATAAATAAGAAAATAAAACTAGAGGAATTATTAATGGGTATTTTTGAAGGAAATCTTCAAGGTATCATTAACTTTGTTATTTCTAATAATCCTTTAAATGAGGTAATGATTAGAATGCATGAAGGAGAATACGTAATCTTAGCATTAATGAATAGAGAAAACGATGAAGGTATGGCTGGCTATTCTTACGTTAACCTTAATAAAGATTTGGAAATTGAAATGGTATTGAAAAAGATAAAGGAATATGAAGATAAATCTTACAATGTTAGAGTAGTTTTTGAAAACGGTACATTAGCTAAGGATTTTTCAATAATAGTTTTAAACCCGATAGATAATAACTGGAAATTCTGGGATAATAAAATAATAACTAAGAAATATCCATTTTTCGTTTTAGCTTATAAAATACCTTTAGCTACACCGAATTACAATTATCAAGAGATATATTTAGGAATATCGCTTGTTTTACCTGATGAAGATGAAATATTAGTTGTTCTTAAAAAATTAAATCTAAGTTATAACTATATTCCATCTGATACTTCATTTAACTTATTACTTCCTTTACTTTATCAGTATATTCCTAATACCACCCCTATACAAATTTTCACGCTAATGACGGAAAGTCAAAGAGAAACTCGTACTACTTATGAAAGGGAAAGCACAATGCCTACTAAATTTACTCCTGATAATTTAACAACTACTACAGTTAGTGAAAAAGGAACACTTATACAGGAAGAATCAAAAACCAAAGATATGTCAAATGATATTATAATATTAATTACAATTATAATTTTAAGTGTACTAATTACATCAATAATATATCTTTTTATAAAAAGAATAAAAGAGATATCTTTTTAGTATTTTACTTTTAACATTCTTTTTAATTTTAAATATAATTTTATAGTTTCATACCAAAATATTCCATTTGTTATTAATAAAATTACTATAACAAATATATCATAATGTGGAAATTTAAAAAATAAATATAATACAAAAAATAATGTAAAAAATATAGAATAAGGTAAAAACTTTGGGAAAAAATAGCCATATATATTTAAATAAAATGAATAAATTCCAATGTTTAATCTTTTTTTAATTGAATAATAACCTNCTGGTTCCTTATTTAATAAGTCCATTTGCCATAATTTTTCCAAATAATATATTGCAAGGCTTTGACTTGAGAATCCTAAATCTTCCTTAACATCTTTAGAAGTAACCCTATTTTTCTTTAACACATACAAATAAACCATTAAAGCTTTACCTGTAAGCTTAATTTCCTCTTCTTCCATATTATTTATTTAGAAACGTATATTGCTAAAAGTTTAATTAAGGAATCTAAATCTATTTCAGCTTTTGTTCTCCAACCTAAACTAACAATATTATTTTGTATTTTGAGATAACCTTTTCTCTTAAATTTTTCTACAAAACCTTTGACTTTAATTTTAGGTATTTTAGAAGATAAGTAATCTATTAATTCTTGAAGGTTTGCGTTGTTTGACTTTGAAATTAAGAAAATTATGCAAGCTGCCAAACATCCTAGTTCTTCAATGTTAAACTGTCCTTTGAGATTATAATACACAGGCTCTGAAGATATAATATAGATATGTGCTCTATCATAATCACTTAAGCTGGGATTATTAACATCCTTTATGTTTTCATCAAAAACTATTTTTAGTTTTAATCCATAATCTTCCAGTTCTTTGTCCAAGAGTTTTAAAATGTAGGGATATTTGCTGCCTATATGTTTTTTTAATTCCCATCCCTTAACTCCAGGTATATATTTATTTTGAATTAATATTAGCAATAAAGCTTTTTTCATTTTATTGAATAGAGTAGATTTTCTTTTTTCTGTTATTTTATCTTTTTTCTTCATATTTTTACATTGAAGACTAAAGAACCTTTAATATCGCTTGGTTCTTTTTGTATTATAAATTCCCCTTCTTCATTTAAACCAATGTAAAATTTACCTTGAATAATTAAAAAGGAAAGTAAGAAAAGCTTTTCCGCAACATTTTTTGGTTCATCCTTAATAAAATCACTTAGCCTTATCGGAACTAATTTATTCAAATAATTCTCCAAAGATTTAATCTTATCTTCTATTTTTTTACTAACTTTTTCTGTTTGAATTTCTTCTATTTTGTATTCTTTATTAATAAAATTAATTTTTTTATATTTTATATTATTCCAATATTCGTAAGCTTGTATTAAACTTTGAGTATTAATAAAATTGGTAGAAAGAATTGGGTATAAACAAAAGGCTAGGATATTTCCTAATTCGATAAAGGATAAATGTTGAGCCTTTCTGATTAATAATGAAGGGTTAAAGTAAAGAAAAGAAGATTTATAATACAATTCATTACTTTGCATATCTATAACTTGCGAAAGATTGTATATTGCTTCGGAATCTTTTAAATATTCCTCTAAGTTTTTGATTTTAGGAAAAATTTCCTTAATTTTTTCAATAAGCGATTTTACATCGATTTCAAAAGGATTTTTTCTTCTTTCCAAAACATCCTTTGTGATTTGGATGATTTTTTCTATTTCTTCTAAAGTTTTCATGAAAAACCTTTACTTATATATATTTAAGTTTTTAACGTACCAGAATGTAAAGTTTTTGGAATCCTCAACTTCGATTCCTAGCTTTCTTATCTCTTCTCTTATTTTATCTGCTTCTTCGAATTTTCCTTGTTTTCTCAATTCATTCCTTTCCCTAATTAACTTTTCAATCCAGTTTATAATAACGTCATTCAATCTAACTTTTATTTCTTTTTCATATAAATCACCGAAGATTATTTTACAAGTGTTATCAAAAAATTCAAGCAAAGACCTGGATGCTTCCTTACTTAAAATACCTTCTTGTTCGATATAACTTAAAATCTGTCTTGAAAAATCTACTATAACTTTAATAGCCAAAGGAGTGTTAAAGTCATCGTTCATACTTTCAATAAATTTTTTCATCGCTTCTTTTGAACTTTCAATTAATTGCTTTTCATATTCTTTCATTTCATCCCTTCCATTAATAGAGAACCTATTTAACAATTGAACAGTTTTCTTTATCCTATCCACATGAACTTTTGCTTCTTCAATTAATTCCTCATCATACATTAATTGTTTCCTATAGTGTGTCGATAAAAGAAAAAGTCTTAAATTCGAAGCTCCGTGTTTTTTTATCGCATCTCTTAAATATATCAGCCTTTTATAAGATTTTGACATCTTTTCACCCTTCAATAAAACATGTCTAGTATGCAACCAATATTTGACAAAGGGTTTTCCTGTAGCTGCTTCGCTTTGAGCTATCTCATTTTCATGGTGTGGAAATATATTATCTTCTCCGCCAGCATGTATATCAAAACTTTCGCCCAAATATTTCATGGCCATAGCTGAACATTCGATGTGCCAACCAGGTCTTCCTTTGTGCCAAGGAGAAAACCAATAAGGCTCATTTTCTTTGGTTTTTTTTCCATAATGCAAAATCTCCTATATTTTCTTTATCATATTCATCTTTAGTTACCCTTCCACTGGCTCCAGCCAAAAGTTCAGAGACTTTTATACCTGAAAGCTTACCATATTCTGGAAACTTATTAATACTGAAATATACTCCATCTTCAGCTACATAAGCATAACCTTTATCTATAAGTTTCTGAATCAATTCTATCATTTCTTGTATATGTTGAGTAGCTAAAGGATGAACGTCTGCCCTAGCTATTCCCAAAGCTTCTCTATCTTCAAAATACGCTTTAGTATATTTCTCTATTAATTGTTGAAAACTTATCTTTTCTTCTTCCAATCTTTTGAGTATTTTTTCATCAATCGTAATATCTGTAATATTAGATACATAAAATACCTCGTAACCTAAGAATTTCAAATATCTTACAATCACATCCCATACTAAATAAGTTCTCGCATGACCTATGTGCATGTAATCATTTACTGTTAAGCCACATGCATAAATTCTTACTTTTTTATCTTCCAAAGGTTCGAAATCCTCCAGTTTTTTAGTTAAAGTATTGTATACCTTTAATTTACTATTAACAGAAGTAATCACCTTTCATAATAAAAATTTATTAAACAAAAAATATTAAGCTAACTCTTTAATTTTATTTGCTATATTTTCAGCAACTTCATAAGTTTTAGATGTACCTCCGAGATCATATGTTAACGTTTTACCTTCTTCAAGTACCTTAATTACAGCCTTTTCTATTAATTCTGCAGGCCTTGCTAAATTAAGCCATTCAAACATCATTTTAGTAGCTAAAATAGTAGCAATTGGGTTCACAACGTTTTTACCTGCATATTTAGGAGCTGAACCATGTACAGGTTCAAACATAGCATAATTTTCTCCTATATTTGCTCCAGCAGCCAATCCTATTCCGCCAGCTACATGGGCTGCTTCATCTGATAATATATCCCCAAACATATTTTCACAAACTATTACATCGTATTCATGAGGTCTTTTAATTAAGTTTACTGTCATTATGTCAATATGTACCTCATCTACTATAACTTCAGGAAATTCTCTTGAAGCTATTTCTAATATAGTATCTCTAAATAGACCATCGGTAACTCTTAAAATGTTGGCTTTATGAACGATTGTTAAATGTTTTTTCCTTTTCTTAGCTAAATTTAAAGCAAAACGACCTATTCTTTCACTTCCTTTTTTTGAAATTGTCCTTAATGCTATCGCAAATTCTCCCAACTTAAATTCTAAACCTGAATATAATCCTTCAGTATTTTCTCTAACTATAACCAAATCAACGTTGGGATTTATAGGATTGGTTCTTGGATAAACTTTGGCAGGTCTTACGTTAGCATATAGGTCAAAAATTTTTCTTATCTGAACTGCTACACTAGGAGGCATACCTTCTTTTTCAGGCGTTGTCATAGGACCTTTAAGTACACAATCAGTATTTTTTAAGATTTCGATAGTTTCTTTAGGCAAATTTGTCCCGTATTTCTCAATACAATAATAACCTGCATCAGCAAATTCATATTTAATTTGAATACCTTTTACTACATCTTGAATTGTATCTAGAACCTTTAATGTAGCATCAACAACTTCAGGACCTATGCCGTCTCCCTTTAATACCGCCAATCTTATTAACTTGCTCATATCAATAAATAAAATTGTTTCCTTAAAAGTTTAATCAACTTTTAATCTTCTATAAGCAAAATATCCTTCAATTATTATTATTAAAGAAATTATTAAAGGTAAAAAAATAAGCAAATAATTATCAATTATATTTAAGCTATTATTTAAAAATTTTAAAATGAAATATAAAGATATAACGAAATAAAATATTCCAACCAAAAATAATCTGGGTACCAATATGAAACCTATTCGAAGAAAGTCTTTTAATACATCTGGCTTAACTTCCCTTGAAATATAATATTTACCCTTTTCCTCATAAACTAAACCCATTTCCTTTAATTTGTTCAAATGATACTGAACCAAAGAAGGAGTTTTAAATTTTAAAGCTCTTTGAATTTCCCTTACACCAGCATTTTGATGCGTTAAAATATAAAGGTAAACTTTAAGAGTCTTGCCTTTTAATTCCATATAATATAACTCTCTTTAGGATTTTATTTGTTCTATTTTTTGAGCAAAAATTCAAAGGAATTGTAATATATTTCCCTAAAAACTTATTTAAGTTATGGAAGAAAGAAAAAAAATACTACTTAATATAATTGTAGGAACGATAATAGCAATAATTATAATAAGTATTATAAATTTATTTCCTCTAGAGAATAAGCTAAATGAAACTTTCTTAGCGATTTCCATTACAGATCCTCCTTTAATTCCTGAAGGTGTTGAGGGAATTTATTTAACCTATTCGAATGTTTTTATACACGATCAAGAAAAAGGCTGGATTTCTTTAAATTCTTCTGGTGAAGTAAATTTAATCAATGCTATAGACTATGCATATGTTTTAACTATAAACAAGGTTAAAGTTAAAGCGATAGATATAATACGCTTAATTGTTGAAAAAGCTAAAGTTAGTTATTTAGGTAATAATGTTACAACAGAAATTCATTCTAACGAGATAAACGTAAAATTTGAAGCGATAAGCATAAAGGAAAACGAGATAAACGTAATAAATATTCATGTCATACCAAAATTAATTCCTATTTTTGAAAACGAATTTAAGCTGATATTCAATGCAACTTCAAAAGTTTATCCGATAAACATATATGAAATATTTCCTGGAATTAATAAAAATGATTTAATAAAAATGATTAAAGCTAAAAGGATTTTACCAATTAAAGATATTTTAGTTTATAATATTATAAACCAAGAATTTAAAAATTTAATTAAAATTTTAAACATATCATTATATAATAATAAACTGGAAATTTTTGTAGAGAATATATCAAATAAAACAGTTATAATTAATTCAATCATATTATATAAATTAACTACATTTAAAATAGGTAAAATTCAAAAGGTTAAAATAAATTTCATAACTTTCTTAGTAAATTATAAGGGAGAAATGTTTTTACCCAAAAGTTTAATAGAAATCAAGAATCAAATTATTGAAAACAAAGGCTATGCTATTAAACCTAANGAAATTATTAAATTAAGTTTTAATGGAGAAATTAGATTATTAAGTTTTGAAAAAATAGAGAAATTGCACAGATTGATGGATGAAAATATAATTCCACTTGAGAAATATACAGTAATAATTATAGGTTCTGGATACGCAAATGATAAAGAAATAGTCATAGCTAAAGGTTAAATGAATATAGGCAAATTATCTTCAGTTAAATAAACATAACCATCATTTTCTAAGTGAATCCTTATAGCATGAATTTCAACATTATTATAGTAGGCTTCTTTAATTTTTTCACTTAATACTCTATCTCCTTTATAGTAAGGCTTAAATGCTTTTGCATAAGGATGGCCAGCGATAAAAACGACCATTGCTCTTTTTCCCTCTCTTCTTAATTTCATAAGCTCCTCAATATGTCTTCTTCCTCTTATACTTGGACAATCAGGATACATAGAGAAATAACCATCGAATAATACTGCAGATTTTACTTCAATATATATTTCATCTCCATTTTTAAATAAATAATCAATTAATGAATTATTAACTTTTATATTTCTTTTAACTAATTTAACATTTTTTAACCAACTTAAATAATTATTTTTAACAGCTTCTTCAAAGCAAACCATTTGATATTTGGTATCTATAAGTGTATATTCTTTATCGTTTACCTTAGTAGAAATTAATACAAATTTGAGTTTTCCTTCTTTTTTTAAGCATAAACCTTCAGCATCTTTAAATATAATATCCTTCAATCTTCCAGTATTGGTTAAATATGCAAGTTCTTCTTTATCATTTATAATCACTTTTACAACGAATCTATTTATTCTCTCTAATATTTTACATGGAAATAAATTTTTAAAATAAATCAAAGCTTTTTTCATATTTTTATATTCATAACATTATTTTTAAATATATGAAGAAAATCTTGGTAAAAGATCTTATGAGACAAGATATTCTAGTAACAGCTAAACCTGAAGAAAAAGTTATAGATGCGGTAGAAAAAATGGCAAGAAATAACGTAGGTAGCGTTGTAATAGTTGATAATGATAAAATCGTTGGAATAATTACTGAAAGGGATATAATTAATTTGATAGCTTCAAAAAAAGATTTAAATGAGCAACTTAAATCTCACATGACTAAAAACCCGATAACAATTTATTTCGATGAAAACTTAGAAAAAGCGACATTATTAATGAAGGAAAAAAACATAAGACATTTACCTGTTATAAATAAGGAAGGAAAGCTTATAGGAATGCTATCTTCAAGAGATATTATTAAAGTTTCTTTAGAATACGGTTTATGAAATTAAATAAAAAGAAAATAATAGCTATAATATTAACAATTATAATAATATTAGCAATATTGCCTTTAATAAGCGTATTTTTAACAGTTCCTGTTGTATCAGACATAAATATCCTATCAATTTTAGGAAATCAAGATAAACTGAAAATAATAGCTACAGCGAAAGTTGCTCATTATTCATTTTTACCATTGACAATTGAAAATGCTGACCTTACAGTAAAATATGGAGATAAAGATTTTGGTAAAATATCGATTAACCAAAAATTGGAAATTCTTCCATATTCAAATTCTGAAATGTCAATAATATTAACTATAACAGAAAATGAAAAGGAAACATTTGGTATAGTTTTAGAAGAAATTTTATCAAAGGGTAAAGCAGATATTAAGTATTCAGGTTCCATAAATATAAAGATCTTATTCTTTAGTTACTGGGTATCAGTAAGCGGTTCAGCAACCATACACGAGGATAGATTTATGTCGTTAATAGATTCAATTTCCATATTTAAGGATAATCTGATAGCAAAGATTAAAAATAATTTATTAAGCGATTTTAAAATAAAAGATTTGAACGGCTCTATTTATATCGATAACCAAAAATCTTTCGTTGTTTATTCCAACGAAGAATTTATTTTTACAAGTGGGAAAGAAGGATTAATAGTATTGAAAGTTAAACCTTTGGAAAATATAGAAGAAAAACTTCAATATTCTTTGTCAAAAAATTTCAAGGTCAAATTAGAGACAATTTTCGATTTATTTTTCGGAAATTTCTCCATTCCTACTAAATTGACTATAGAAGAAGAAGCTAAGATCCCAACGGAAATTAAATTTAATTTAAATGAAGCCAAATTCTTCAAATATCCTGACAGATTTGAAATAATTGGTAAAATAGAAGGATACAATATTTCTAATATTAAATTAAACAATTTACCTATAACTAACGGTGAAGGAAACGTATATTTAAACAATTTACATGTAGCAGATTTTAGAATATTGGATCCTATAATGGTAGATAATGAAATTTATAATAGATTCTTAATATTACCGATGAAAGAAAACTTTTATGTAATAATAGAGAATTTATTAAATAAGACATCATTTAATATATTTTTAGATAATATAAATAATTTAAAATTAAATTTATTTAATAAAGAAATTAATTTAAACATGAAAAAATTTAATGTTAAATTTGATTGGTATAAAACAGGTTTAGAAATAAATGTTATCCCCTATTCATTAGCATATAATGATAACGATAAAAATTTGGAAGTGGGATTTAAATTTACGTTTAATACGATAAATATAACTGGTATACCAGTTATCGTAAAAAAATTAATTGCAGAATTGAATTTCGAAAATAAGATTAGATTTAACCAATCAATTATCACTCAGATAGATTTAACCAATCAAACTAATTTTGTATCAAAAGTAAAATTAAATACGTTAGATCCAGCAACTGAATCGTTGATAAAAAGATTTTCGCAGGAAGGATATATAAATCTAGAGATAGAAAGAATGTGGATTACTCTACAAGTTTATAACAAAGAAATTAATTATNTTTCAAATATTAAAATTAATCTTCGAATATCTCCTTTGGATATTTTAAACATAATAGCGAAAATGGAAAAAGTAACGCAAACAGATGGTAAATTTAAGATAGACTTGGAAATACAGTTAAGTTCTAAAATTACTATCGAGAATTTGTTTGTTAAAAATGCCTTATTGACAATCTTAACAGTAGAAGGGGATAAAGTATTGGAGAATTTCACGCAGAATTTAAACAAAGTATTAAAAGGTAATGAAACCATCAATTTAAATGTTACCTCAATAGTTAAAATTTCTGATAATTTATTATCTAAAATTATAAAAGATTTCTTTGAAAAAGGTCAAACAGAGTTAATAATACTTAATGCTGATGTATCAATTAAAATAGGTAATTTTGATGTTACTCTTAAAATACGAAATGTTACTTTATCCGTAATGTTTTTACCTATGATAAATATTATAATTGAAAAAATAAGAATTATTCAACCAGGAAATAAAATAAGTATTTCTTATACATTAAATCTTTATGGTATAGAAGTTCCTATTAATATTATAGAACTAAACGGAATAATCCGAGATTTGGACCTTAATAATTTAGGTTCTTTAAGTTTTAAGAATTTAAAACTTGAAGGAGGAGTACTAAAAGGAGAAGGAGAAATAGATCTCTTAGGTAAAAACTACAAAGCAATATCCAAAATATTTTTCGGTTACAATGCAACAGTTTATCTATCTAACTTAACTACAAAGTTGGAAATTTCTGGAAACTTATATGAAATAAAAACTGCTAAAACAGTATTTCTAACGTTAAATCCTAAAATTGAACTTTTCAACATTAATGTATCAATCAAAGATATCATATTAAAAGAACCAGGAAGTGTTGCAGATATAATGATAAGCGTTAAATTATTAAAAGGAGAAATAAAGGAAAATGTTGAGCCTTATAATTCTACCTTTATAATTTTAGATGAACTAGGATTGGAGATAGGAAAAGGAATTGCAAGTAATTTCAAAAGGATATCTCAAACAGAATATGAAGGATTGGCTAAAATTGAATTAAAAAATGGAACAAGATTAAATAAAATAGCAGAAACTTTAGCACAAGGAAAAATTGTACCATTTTATGCAAGAAATATTACTTTAATAGTTAAAATTGGGGAATATTTTTATGAAGGATATATTCCTATAGACTTAGAAATCAAATATAAAGGATTACCAATTGAAATAAATTTAATAAAGTTAAGAGTTACCCAATTAAGTTCATCCTATGCAAATGTTTATATAGATGTCAATATAACCAACCCATATAGTTTTCCTATATATATAGATGTTGCAGATTTTAAGGTTTATGATGCATATGACAACAAACAGTTCGGATATGGAGAAATACAAAATATATTAATCGAAGGAAAATCATATAGAATACTAAATAATATTACTGTAACAATTCCTACTTATTGGGTTAACATTATAACTAGACATTATTCTGAAACTACATCAACTTTAAACATGAACGCATATGCTGAAATAAGACTAAGTATATTAATATATTCTTTAAAAATATTTCTAGAATATAAAACTGAAACAATAAATGTTATTTACCCATAAAAAATATTTTTAATTAAAAGCAATATTTTAATAATATGAAAAGGAAAGTATTCATAATTATTCCGATAATAATACTGTTAATAATAACATTCATAATATACTTTATTCCATCTATGTTATATTCTTCACCTAAGATTAATTCGATAAAACTTCAAGGATATGAGAATGAAGGAGAAAATTACTACTTAAAAGTTCTAGTAAATTTAGAAAATACAGCTTCAATAGATGTTTACATACTAGAGGGTGAGATAAATATTTTCAATGATTTTGGAGAAATTGGAATGACTAAAATAAATAATATTAATTTACCATCTCATAAGAATCTAACTATTCAAACTAAAGTTCTATTAAAACCAAGTAAAGCTTTAGAAGAATTCCTTTCTGAACTACTGAGCCAAGGATATGCTAATTTTTATTATTCTGGTAATGTAAAGATACCGATTCCATTTATTAATATATTTAATTTAAACGTTGAAATAAAAAAGGAGAAAGCAAGGTTTGAATTGGTTAAAGTTGAGACACTGATAGATATAATAAGGATATATNCAGTTGAAGGAGAGAGTGCAAAAGTAAGGATTTCGTTAAAAAATCCTACAGAGATTGATCTTACAATAAACAAAGTTTATGGAGATTTATATTATAAAGGAATAAAGATAGGAAAAGCAACAATGAATAACGAAGTATTTTTACCTGCTGAAGGAATCACCTTTATAAATTTAGAAGCTTCAATCAATGAAAATGTATCATTATTCTTATCAGATCTAATAACAATAAAATCAGCAAATATAACTTACATAGGATACGCTGAAGTTAATTTCTTGAATTATAATGTAAAGATCAACATTAATTCTTCAAAACAAGTAAATTTCAACTTTAATTTAGATGCTAAAGTAAATAGTGCATACTTTGAAAATCCCAATACTTTAATTTTAAATGTTGATTCGAATTTTTCAATTTTCGACATATTCGATATTAACTTTTACATTAACAAGCTTGAATTAACTGTGTATGTAGGAGGAGAAAAAGTTGGTACAGGATTTATTAGAGATCTCGATGTTAGAGATAAAACTATAAATAATATTGATTTCAGATTGTCTATAACAGATGAAGGATTACCCAGTTTAATTTATACGTTCTTTAGCAACAAAACTGTAACAATCACCATTAAAAATATTAAAGGAAGCATAAAGTTATTAAACAAGGATTTTAATATTACCGCATCTCCTTCTATACCTATACTTGTAAGTTATGAAACACTTGGAATAAGTTTTGAAGCGGAAATTTATTCGATATTACCAACTTTTGATTTAAAATCCTTGAATGTAACTTTAAATTTAATTTCAAAAGCATCAAATATAAAAGGTCTTCAATTAAAAATAATTAATCCCCAATTTAAAATATATTCGCCAGATGCAAATATTACATTTATAATCAACGCTGAAGATTTTATATTCACTGATTATACAATAACAAAGATAAATATCAAACTTAACATATATGACCCGATAACAAATAAATTAGCCTCAATTTTCTTAACTCAAGGAAAAATAAAATTTCTAATATTAGAAATGAACGGAACTATAGAAGTTAAAAATGCCAGAATACCTATCAATTTTAAGGTAAACCAAAGTATAGATGTTACTCCATTGTCATTAATAGATTTAAAAATTTACGCAGGTTTGGTAACCTCACCTTCATTAGGAGTATTTGAAGTAAATATTAATGCAACTTTAAATGTCACTACAAAAGTTATAACAGATATATGTATAATCCAAATTACATATGATGTTTACTCAGGAGATGGTAATACACTAATAGCAAAAAACGTAACTACCGTAGAAAAATATAAAGAAGGAAGATTACCATTGGTTTGTATATCAGAGCCTGGAAACAAGACATTTGAAGCTACAATAAGGGTAACGATAACTACCGAAGGTCTAAAATGGATAGCAGAAGAAGCTCTACAGAAAGATTTTATTAGTTTACAAATAAGAAATGCAATAATTTATATAAAGTTATATAATTTACCTTTAAATTTAACTGCAAAATCGTTTAATATTGTAGCAGAGCTTTATCCAAGAGTTATAGTACAAGTTACAGATTTTTCATTTTCACCAGGTAAAAAAGCTTTTGCAAAGGTTTCAGTCTATTCACCTAATTATAACTTGACTGTTCATCTTAGTTCTCTTACCGCTTATTTACATGATGGAATTACATTAAAAAGATTTGCGTATGCCCAATTAACTAAAATAGAGGAAAATGTTAAAGGAAAGCTTATAGTAGGATATTTTGATATTTCTTTACTAGGTGAAGATCCGTTAACCCCCTTAGGTCCTATAATAAAGGGTGAAACAATTAGAATATATGGTACAAATGTATCTGCTAAAGGAATAATTGGGGGTAAGCCAGTAGAAATAATTGTAGCTCAAACATTATTCATAAGAGTTGAAGCAGAAATAATAATAGATTTTAACGCTACAATTAAATCCTTTAATATTAAACCTTCATCTCAATCTCCAATAATAGATGGAACAGGAATTCTAAATGTTACAATTAAAAAAGGTTTTAGCGGAATAATAAACATAAAAGGAGCAACATTTGCGGTAAAAGTCCCAATCAGAGGAGATTGGGTTATTGTAGGTCAAGGAAATATTAACCATCAAATTACAATAACGGGAAGTAACGCTAGCTTATACATAGGAGCACAAGCTCAAATTTCTAAGGAAGGATTTGCTTATTTTGGAGAAAATCTATTATCTAGCGGGAAGGTTACGTTAAAATTCTCAGAGATTCTAATGGATGTAGAGATTTATGATATAAAAGGAAAATTGCCTTTTAAAGAAATTACTGTAGTATTTCTGGGTCCTAAATTAATAATAAATGTAATAAACATAAACATTGTAGACATTAAATGGAGCATAAGAGGGGGATTTCCTCCTACAGTTAGAATAGAATCAATAAAAGTTACGGTAGATGTTATAGTTAAGAATCCGTTTAATTTTACAGTATCAATAAGTAACATTTCCTTTAATGTACATGAAGCAGGAAGTGGAAGTTACCTAGGAAGGGGAAGTTATTCCCAGCAAATTACTTTAGCTCCTCAACAATCCTTTATAGCTAAAGATATTCCTGTGGATATTAGCAATATAGGACCTTTGATTTCATATATCAAAATAGATATTAGAAATGGCCAAGCATGCTTAACAAATGCAAAGGCTTTTGCGCAGGGAAGGGGTTTAGCTAATATTTACGGAATTACTTTCAATGTTGATTTTATAACTAGTAAAACATCAATACCTACCGTTTGTACTAGGATACTTTAATTAAAACTTTTCCACATTTTCCGCTTATTATAGTTGTAAAGGCTTCTTCAAATTCTTCTAATTTAAATTTATGCGTAATAAATTTTTCAAACGGAAAACCATGCTTATTTATAAGATACTCCATTTTAAACCAGGTATCAAACATTTTTCTACCAAAAACTCCTTTTATATTAATCTCTTTAAATATTATGTTTGTAACATCAATTTGTATAGGCATTGAAGGGATTCCAAAAAATATCGCCAAAGAATCATTTTTTAATAATTTTAATCCCTTTTCAAANGAAACAGGAGCACCACTCATCTCGAAAAAAATATCTATTCCTTCATTGTTTGTTATTTCCATAACTTTTTTTTCCACATTTTCCAATTTGGCATTAATTGTATAATCTGCATTCATTTTTTTGGCTAGCTCCAATCTATAATCTGAAATGTCTACTCCTATAACGTTTAATGCTCCAAGTTTTTTGGCAAAGTAAATAGTAGCTAAACCTATTGGGCCACAACCTATTATTAAAACATTTTTAAGCTCGACGTTTGCCTCGGATAAAGCATGAATTGCATTTCCCAAAGGTTCTAAAACAGCACAATATTCATAGTTTATATTCAAATTAATTTTCCATAAAGAAATTTCTTTACTTTTAAAGTACTCTGCAAAACCTCCATCCACATCTATACCTAATAGGGAAAGATTCTTACATACATGCATCCTGCCTGTTTTGCAATAATAACATTTTAAACAAGGAATATGAGATTCGGAAGCAACGATGTCGCCTTCAACTAAATTTTTAACATTCTTTCCCACCTTTACAACCTTACCTACAACTTCATGTCCAATAATTCTAGGTATTTTAATCCTTTTTCTAGCCCATTCATCCCAATTATAAATATGAATATCTGTGCCGCAAATCGATGCAGAAATGACTTCTATTAATGCTTCATCTTCATTCAAAGTCTCTGACTTATCAACGTTTACCAAATCCAGTCCTATTCCTTCCTTAACTTTCGCAACAGCCTTCATATTCTTAAATGTTCTTCATAATTAAAAAATGTTAAATAATAAAAAGATATTATCATGTTATGACAACATCATTTATACCCCAGAAATTTCAGTTTATGAAGGAAATACTGGATGATATGGAAAATAATTATTTAATATGGCATACAAGAGTTCTAGAAGCTCCTTGCGAACAATGGACTATTGTAGATGGTAAAAAAGTCTTAATGATATGTTCAAATAATTATCTAGGTCTTGCAAATCATCCTAGATTAAAGAAAGCTATGATAGAAGCAACGGAGAAATATGGAGCGGGAACAGGAGCGGTAAGAGTTATAGCTGGAACCATGAAAATTCATGAAGAACTTGAAAAAGAACTTGCAAAATTTAAAAGAAGAGAAGCCGCTGTGGTTTTTCAATCAGGATTTGCTGCTAACTTTGGAAGTATTCCACAAATAGTTGATAAGGGTGACTTAATTTTAAGCGATGAACTTAATCACGGAAGTATTATAGATGGCATAAGATTAAGCAGGGCTGAAAAAAGAATTTATCCTCATAGAGACGTAGCTACTTTGGAAAGAATACTGGAAACTGATGCAAAAAAATTCAAGAAAATACTAATAATTACAGATGGGGTATTTAGTATGGATGGAACCATAGCACCTTTACCAGACCTAGTTAAATTAGCTGAATCTTATAACGCTATTTTATATGTAGACGATGCACATGGTGAAGGAGTTTTAGGTGAAGGAGGAAGAGGTGTTGTTAGTCATTTCCATCTTGAAGGAAAAGTAGATATAGAAATGGGTACTTTTTCAAAAGCATTCGGTGTTATAGGTGGCTATATAGCTGGAGCAGAAATATTATGCAAATTCTTGAAAAACAAAGCAAGACCTTATCTACTATCAGGTTCACATCCACCGGGCGTTGCAGCTGCATGTTTAGAAGCATTAAAAATAGTCCAAGAAAATCCATATCTTATAGATAAACTATGGGAAAATACAAGATATTTTAAAAAAGAATTACAAAATTTAGGATTTAACACAGGAATGAGCGAAACTCCAATAACACCAATAATAATAGGTGAAAATAAGCCTACTAAAGAATTGGCAGATATGCTGTTTGAAGAAGGAGTTTTCGTCGTTCCAATATTTTATCCTATGGTTCCAAAAAATACAGCAAGGATTAGAACTATTGTAAACGCTAATCATACTAAGGAAGATCTAGATTTTGCACTTAATGCTTTCGAGAAATGTGGTAAAAAACTTAAGATAATATAATAAAGTATTTATTCTTAAATTTAATATATAAAATATATTTTTATGCCCACTTTAAATACGGGAGGTATTATAGCAGGAGCATACGCAGATAAGGTAAGGAGGACATTGTTTGCCTTAACCAAGGAAGCTGTAAGTCAAGGCTTGATAAAACAAGAGGATGTAGCTTACGCTTCAGCAATACTAAATCAATTACTGTACAAAATACTTGTAGAAGAATTAAAGTGTGATAAAGGAGATATGGTACGAATAGTTATAGATTACGAAATAAAGGATGGAAAAATAGTTTGGGATTACGATAAATTAAAAATAGAATGGTTTGTAAGACAAGATCAAGGAAGAATAGATGAAGCTGTAAGAAAGAAGGTAGAAGAATTTAAACAAACACAAAGCTAAAAAAAATTTATTTTTATTTATTTATTTCTTTAAAGCCCCTATTCTAAATACTGTTCCTCCGCAGGTTGGGCAGGTTCCCTTAACAGCCTTCCTGTTGTTCTTTAAGGTTACTTCTTGTGGGTTCTTTACTTCTACGCTTTTCTTACACTTTACACAATAGGCTGTTACCATGGCTTCTCTATTATTAATATACGCTTAATTTAGTATATAAATTTTTTTCTTTTTATTGCATATTTTTAGCATAAACATTAAAATTTAAAAATAGAAAAATTTAGCGAAAATTTTATATATTAAAAATACTCGATTTTATATATTGTTTGCTTCAAAAAAGTAACTTACTGTTTATTTGGATAACAAGACATTCATTTTTCTAACTCCCTTATATGGGAATTCTAGTTCCTTAAATGAAAGATGTAACTCAGAATTTATGAGAGGAAAATCCCTAAAGAAAGGAAGTCAGCCATAGATTCTTAGCTAAATTTCTCATATATATTCAGCTAGAAATGGATTGGGTATAAAGTTTTAACTTATTACCTCCCTGACCGAAAGGACGAGATTTTCAATCTATAAAGTTATTAAAACATGGAATGTTCAGAAATAAAGAGCTTGATGAATAAAAGTATTTAGTTATTCCTCGTATTCTTCAACTTTAATCCATCCTAATCCTGCAGTTCTACCAATACCCATATTTGTATATTCAGCTAATTTTAATAAACCGTTAAGAATTTGCGCATAATTTTCATTGTAGAGTTTTTCTCTTATAGAGTAATTTACCTTTCCTATAAAACCTATTACATATTTATTTGATACTTTATGTTCATAAACTCTTATTGTTTTTATACCTGAAGGAAAACCTGAAATGACTATACTTTCATAATCCAACCATTCTTCAAATTCTTTAATATTAAAGTTTACAGGAAAAAATCTGTTAACAAGTCTAATTAAGTTTTTTATAAAAGGTAATAATTCAGGATAAACACCTACTGCGCCTCTTCTAAGTTTAATTTTTGATATCTCTTCGACAGCTTCTTTGCTTTTACTTTCTCCTTTTTTTAACATTGAATAAACATAACAATGTTCACAACACTTTATGGCCGATTTTCTAAAAGATGTTGGGGTTAAATAGTTTATTGAGAATTTTTTTAACGGTTTTGCATTTTTAAATATCTCTTCTACTCTAACATTTTTAACTTCGATGGAATTTAGAGTAATAAGCTTACCTAGAATGTCAATTACATCAGCTTTTATAAGAAAATCCTTTATAATTTCTGAAATTTTTTCATCTAATATTATAATGGAAATTTTACATAAGGAATTCATAGGAATCTTATCATAAATTATTCTTTGCATAGGATATACCATAACAATAGGTTTTGTAGAATAAGGAGCAATACTTTTGCTTTGATGTAATTCGTCAGCTAGTTTAGGATTTTCTTTTTTAATGAGAGAAAAAAATATACCGCGAACTATAAAACCAGAGAAACTATTTAAAATTATATTTTCATGAACTGTGAAATTATAACTAATTATTAACATAATTAATTTTTATCTTTAACAAAGAAAAATTTTTATTTTAAAAACAAAAATATTTTTTCGATGAAGAAATGCACCACCACTGATATAATGAAGAACAGAGGGTCAACTGATATCATCAACTAAAATTTCAACCTTATTTCCTAAAGCTATAGGCGGTATATTCGGCTTAAATATCGCTATGTAAGTTTTTCCTTTACCATGCCTTTTTATTATTTTTCCTGTATAAATGTTGTTATATTTGTCCTTAACGATTACCTTTTTACCTAAAGGTATATTTGGGTCTTTTATTGCTTCTTCAATTAAGATAAGTACTTGATTGCTATATTGTCTTTTACCACCTAATCTAAAATTAACTATTCTTCCTTCCACAATATTTTAAAAAAATTAGGCAAACATATATAAAGATTACAAGTTTACTAAATTTAAGAAAGAGGATTTAACAATATTGAACTCATTATCCAAAAGTATTATTAATGCATAGTTGTAAAGTAATCATTATAAAGCCCACTTATAATATAACCATTATTAACTGAAGTAATGATATCAGATAATTTTAAATGTTTTTAGAATATTGTAGAGGTATGAAAACTGGAGTAAAAAGAATATTTCTTTTAGATTACGGATGGCTTGCAGGAGAAAAAGGCTGGTTTATACCAGATCCTGCAGTTATAATGGAAAGGGGGACAGCCAAAGTAGTTGAATGGATTGATATACCTATTACAGGAGCATTGATAGAGCATAAGGATGGAAACGTGCTTTTTGATACAGGAGTTCATCCTGAAGCTGCAGAAAAATGGCCCAAACCTGTTTTCAACGTTTTCCCAGTAACAAATTTTAACAAAAACGAAAATACAATAGAAAAACAGCTTGAAAAAGTCGGTTTAAAAACTAGGGATGTCCATTTCATAGTATTCTCTCATTTACATTTGGATCATGCAGGACAAGCTTACATATTTAAAGACCATAATACTCCTTTGATTGTACATAAAAAGGAACTCCAGACAGCACTTTATAGGTTATGGATGAATAAAGGAGGAGCATATATAGACTTAGATATCATAGCTTTAAAAGGAGCAAATTGGTTTATATTTGATGGAGAGTTCTTAGAGTTACTTCCAGGAATTGAGATATATTATTCAGGGGGTCATACTCCAGGCCATGTTATTCTTAAAGTGGATACAGATGCAGGTAATACGTATATTTTCACGGGAGATTTCGTACATCTATTCGAAGAATATGAGTCAGAAAATAAAGGTTGGTTATTGGAAAATAGAGAAGAATATATAGCAAATATTAAGAAAATTAAGCTCTGGGCTAAAAGACCAAATACAAAAGTAATAATAAGTCATGATACAAGGTTCTGGGATAAAAATCCTAGACCGCCAAAGTATTTAGAATAATTTTACATAATTAATTTTTTATTTAAAAATTTTTTGAATATTAATTGATGGAAGAAGAGGTAAAAAGGGATATTGAAAGAGCTGAGGAATATGAACAAACCACTGTAAGAGTGTCTGCGATAGGTAAAAATAAATTTGAATTAAGCACTGGTTTAATAATTGCAGCTAGATATGCAGATAAATTAAGAAGAGTAGCGTTGGTAGCTTTTAGTAAATTGGCTCCTAAAGATATTGTAATAAGGGATATTTCAGAATTAAACAAGCAATTATACGACCTAATAGTAAATCAATATAAAATAGGAAAGTTGGATGTGATAAGAGTAACAGTTGAAGCTGAATA
>AQYM01000028.1 GCA_000380705.1 Crenarchaeota archaeon SCGC AAA471-B05 | reverse complement strand
ATAATACAATAGAAGCAAGATTAAATAGACAAAAAGATTATATAAGAAAAGAATTAGGTAAAATTTTGATGAGTGAATAATATGAGTAGTAAAGTAGGTAAAATAAGCTGGATAAGTGGTCCAACAGTAAGAGCAGAAGGTTTAGAAGGTATTAAAATGTACGAAGTAGTTTATGTAGGATACGATAAATTAATAGGTGAAGTGATAGCTGTATCAGGAGATAAAGCAGTAATTCAAGTATACGAAAACACCAGTGGATTAAGACCAGGTGAACCTGTTTATAAAACTGGAGAACCTTTATCCGTTACTTTAGGACCAGGAATAATAGGAAGAACCTATGATGGGGTTCAAAGACCGCTTGACATTATAGCTTTAAAAGTTGGTTTTTTTGTTAAAAGAGGAGTTACCGTAGATCCATTACCAACAGACAGAAAATGGTTTTTTGAACCTAAAGTGAAGGTAGGTGAGGAAGTAGTTGAAGGAGATATATTGGGTTTTGTTCAAGAAACACCATTAATTAAACATGCAATAATGGTTCCCATAGGAATTGAAGGAAAAGTTTCTTATATTGCTAAAGAAGGCGAATATTACATAACAGAGGTAATAGCTGAAATAACCAAAAATGAAAATAAATATAGCGTGAACTTATATCAAAAATGGCCTGTAAGAAGACCAAGACCTTATAAAGAAAGACTTGAACCTGAAGTGCCTTTAATTACAGGTCAAAGAATAATAGATATCCTATTCCCCATAGCAAAAGGAGGAACGGCAGCTATACCAGGCGGATTTGGTACAGGTAAAACTGTAATGCTACATCAAATAGCTGCTTGGTGTGATGCAAGAGTTGTAATATACATCGGTTGTGGTGAAAGAGGTAATGAAATGGCTGAAGTATTGGTAAAATTCCCTGAATTAACAGATCCTTATAGCGGAAGACCTTTAATGGAAAGAACTATTTTAATAGCTAATACAAGTAATATGCCTATCTCCGCAAGAGAAGCGAGCATATATACAGGGATTTCGATTGCTGAATATTATAGGGATATGGGATACGATGTAGTATTGGTAGCTGATTCGACTAGCAGATGGGCAGAGGCTTTAAGAGAAATAAGTGGAAGATTAGAGGAGATGCCCGCAGAGGAAGGATTTCCCCCATATTTAGCATCAAGACTCGCTGAATTTTATGAAAGAGCTGGAAGAGTAGTGACATTAGGTAGAGATAAAAGGATAGGTTCTGTAACAGTAATAGGTGCAGTTTCACCTCCAGGAGGAGATTTTTCAGAACCTGTAACAGTTCATACTTTAAGATTTGTGAGAACTTTCTGGGGTTTAGATAGCGCTTTAGCATATTCAAGACATTATCCTGCAATAAATTGGATTATTAGCTATTCATTATATGTAGATTCTATTGCAAAATGGTGGGAAAAATTTATAGGGAAAAATTGGTTAATATTGAGAAGAAAAATTCAAGAAATTCTTCAAAAAGAAGATGAATTAAAAGAGATAGTTAAATTATTAGGTCCTGAAGCTCTTCCAGATAATGAAAAATTAATATTAGATGTTGCAAGAATGATAAGAGAAGGTTTCTTACAACAAAACGCTTTCGATCCAATAGATAGCTATTGTAGCGTAGAAAAACAATATAAAATGCTTAAACTCTTTGTTGAATTTTATGAAAATGCAAAGGCAACCTTAGAGAAGGGTATTAGCTTGACAAAAATAAGGTCAATGCCGGTAATAGTTAAACTTATGAGATGCAGGTATACAGTGCCAAATGATAAAACAGAAGAGTTGGATAAATTACATCAAGAAATAATAGATAGCTTTAATAAAATAATAAGTGAGTAAAATGCATAAAGTTACCTCCATCGAATATTATTCGGTAAGAGATATAAAGGGTCCTTTGATGATAATAGAAAATGTTTCTAACGTAGCATATGATGAATTAGTGGAAATCGAAACTCCTACAGGAGAAACAAGGTTGGGTAAAGTATTAGAAGTAGGTTTCGGATTAGCTATAGTGCAAGTATTTGAAGGAACGACAGGATTATCCCCAAAAGGAACCAAAGCTAGGTTCTTAGGAAAAACTTTTGAATTACCAGTTACTGAAGATATGTTGGGAAGAATTTTTGATGGATTAGGAAAGCCCATAGATGGTTTACCTCCTCCTGTTCCTAGGGATTATCTAGACATAAATGGTGCTCCAATAAATCCTGAAAGAAGAGATTATCCGACAAACTTTATCCAGACAGGAATTTCTGCAATAGATGGTATGAATACTTTAATAAGAGGACAGAAATTACCTATTTTCTCAGGAGCAGGTCTTCCTCATAACATGCTTGCAGCACAAATAGCTAGGCAAGCTACAGTAATTGGTCAAGAAGAGGAATTTGCTGTTATATTTGCAGCAATAGGAGTGCAACATGATGAAGCATCGTTTTTTAAGAAAAGTTTGGAAGAAACTGGAGCAATAAAAAGGAGTGCGTTATTTTTAAATTTAGCTGATGATCCTGCATTTGAAAGAATAATAACACCGCGTATAGCTTTAACGTTAGCTGAATATTTAGCTTTTGAAAAAGATATGCATGTCTTAGTCATTCTTACAGATATGACAAACTACGGAGAAGCATTGAGAGAAATTAGTGCAGCAAGGGAAGAAGTGCCCGGAAGAAAAGGGTATCCTGGTTATTTATATACAGATTTAGCTACAATTTATGAAAGAGCAGGAAGAATAAAAGGCAAAAAAGGAAGTATAACCCAAATGCCAATTCTTACTATGCCAAATGATGATATAAGTCATCCAATACCAGATTTAACTGCTTATATTACAGAAGGGCAAATTGTACTAAGTAGAGACTTATACAGAATAGGTATTTACCCCCCAATAAATGTTTTGATGAGTCTTAGCAGGTTGATGAGAGACGGTATAGGTGAAGGAAAAACTAGAAGTGATCATCCTGAAGTAGCAAGTCAATTATACGCTTCTTATGCAAGAGCACAGGAACTTAGAGCATTAGCTTTAATAGTAGGAGAAAGTAGTTTAACCCCAACAGATCTTCTTTATCTAAGATATGCAGAGGTCTTTGAAAGAAAATTCTTAGCTCAATCATACTATGAAAATAGGGATATTTGGAAAACTTTGGATTTAGCATGGGAAGTTTTATCAATGCTTCCTAAAAAGGCTTCAGCTTCTAAAATTATAGAGTTATATAACTCGGAATACTTCTTATTCAAAGCTTTTCCTTTAATAATAACTTTTAAATTATGTAATAAATATTTGGAGAAATATGCTAAAAGTAATGGAGAGAAATTTGAAGCTATTATTAACTCACTAAAATGTCTTATTAAATTTCTTCTTAAGGCATGCTCAATATCTATTAATCTGAAATTAGGAGGCAACTCGCTTATTTCTTTTTTATAGTCGGTAGATTTAAGTATATCTAAGACATCATTTATTGTTTTTTGTTCTATTAAACCTTCCAATATCTCTCTAGATATAAGATATGCTTTTTTTACTCTAGCTCTGGTTGAAGCATATAAATTACTCATAATAAAATTTCTAGTACAATTTTTATACCTTCGCTTATTTTATTTTCCATTCTTTGTTTAATTTCTTCTAATTCTTTTTCTCCCTTCTTTTTGATCTGTTCAGCCTTTTTTCTTGCATCCTCCTCCTCTTTTTTTAATAAAATTTTATTTTCTTCAATAAATTCATTGATAATTTTTTCCGATAAAGCCCTAGCTTTACGTTCTGCCTCTTCAGCAAGCTTTAATTTTGATTCTTCAGTGTATAACTTTATTTTTTCCAACTCTTTCTCATACTTTTCCAGAATTTCTATTACTGCAGATATTTTACTCATTATGCTTAATTTTTTAAAGATAAATTTAAATTCTTTTATTAACATTTTTAAAACGTTATGGGAGGGAAGGGGAAGAAAGGTATATCTCAAATAGCAAAAAGACAGGAAAGAGAATTAAAGAAAGCTCAGCAAAAGAAAGCTCAAGTTACTGAAAAAAAGGAGCAAAAACCTAAAATGACTTTAACTTCGATGGAAACTTCATTGCTTGATTCACTAAGAAAAGAAATTAAATCTATGCCTTATATTTCTGCATGGTCGATTAGTCAAAAATATGGTGTTCCGATGGGTGAAGCTAAAAGAGTATTACAGATGTTAGAAAGGGAAGGTTTAATAAAATATGCTTATAAACATTCACGAAACCCAATATTCGTAGCTGCTTAAGCTTGAAACTAAATCTTTGTTTAATTGTATTATGAAAATATTTAAAATATGCAATATAATTCCTCGACTTTCTGTAGTCATAAATGGCTAAACTTTAACTTATCTTTAAATATTGGGATTCAATTATTATGAAGAAAATTATTCTTTAAAATAATCTACAAATCTCTTTTGTCTTTTATATTCTTCAACAAGCTTTTCAGATGCGGTTATTGTTCCTATTTCTTTATCCCAAACTATTAGACCCTCTTCAGTTAATTTTTTTAATATAGGATCTATTTCTTTTATTTTATCCGCGAAATCTAACCTTAGTCGTAGTTCTCCCACGCTATAGTATCTCGCTATATATTCCTTAACTTTATCTAAATATTGTAATTGATCTTTTTCTAATATTGTTTCCTCTTTTTTTATTTCCTCTTTACTTTTTTCCTTAATTTCTTTCAATTCAATTCTTTCAGGTAAAGGAAAGAGTGGTTCTGAACCAGCCCATCTTCCAACTTGTATTATAAGTCCTTTTTCGTCTAATTCTCCTATAATTGTACTCAAAACTAGTTTATTAACGTTTTTACTTTTACTCCATTCTAGTATTTCATTTATTGTTAAGGATTTTTTTGTTTTTAGCAAATCTAATAGAGATTGAGCCAAAGGACTGATTTTATCATTCATAGCGAATAAGATAATAAAATAAATTTTTAATAAAAATATTATTTAGATGGAAAAGAAGGAAAAACAAAGAGAAAAACTTTTTCAAGAACTTATCTATTTACTTCAGGATGCAAAAAATAATTTCTCCTTTTACGTTTCTCATGGTTATTTGAACAGTGAAGGAATAAAAATTAAGATGCAGATTATTAAAAAGTATATTGAACTTCAAAATGAGAAGACTATTTTAAAATATTTAAATAAAAATAGGGAAGAAGACTTTATTAAACTTATTAATTTGGTTGAAAACTCTATTTAAAAATAATATGGTTTTTTTACAGGTGGTATAGTATAAAGGTAAATTTTATGAGTTCTTCCAGAATCGTAAACTTCCTCAACTTTGGTAGGTACCCAACCTGGGATTTCAAAATCATGGCTTACAACTCTGCTTCCAGGCTTTAATTCTCTTTCTAGTTTTGATCTTAATTTTTCATTCACACTTGTTAATAAATATAGTGTAATAACATCTGCTTCCTTCAGAGGGAAGTCAAATAAATTACCATGAACTATTTGAACTTTCTTTTCTAAGTTATATTTCTTAATTTTTTCTTCAATGTTTTTAACAAAATCAGCCCGAATTTCAACTCCTATACACTTATTTGCGTTGAATTCCAAAGCGCCTATAAATAAGATTCTACCATCCCCGGCACCTAAATCAACAAGGGTATCTGTTTCCTTTAAATTGGCTAGTTTTAGCATTCTTCTTACTACATTTTCTGGGGTAGGTACAAAGGGTACTTCAGGGATATAACTTCCTCCCATATAACTTTATTTTTGATTATACCCGATTTAAATTTTTCGAATATAATATTCCTGGGTTTTCAGGTACATTTAAACTTTTTTAATTTTAAATTTAAATAGGATCCTGGAGATATAGATAATCATGGCATTCAGTGCAGCCTTTACTAGAAGTATGCAAGAATGGGTTGAAGAACAAAAAAGAATTTTGGAGTTAGCAAAAAAAAGTATGGAGAGCTTTAAAGATGGTGATAGATTGACTTTATTGATCGCTTCGAAAACTGCTTGTCAGCATATAAGTAGGACAATAAAAGGTTTTGAAAATTGGTTAAATAATCCAGCAATAACTACCATAATGCCACAAAGTATGCTAAGAGAAATACAAGAAAAAATATGGAAAATAATGATTGAATTAATTGAATTTGATGCAAAACACACCAGTGATTTCTTAAATTATATAAAAGATAAAGAAAAAATGGCAATTCCTTCATTACTTTTGAGAGAAGAAAAAGAAGAAAGAACTCCTCCTTATTCTCTATAAATTAATTAAATTTTTTTCTTAGGTTTTCTTTTAACGGATTGGTGAGTAGACTTTCTTTCTTTATAGATAAAAAAAACAACGACGCTTAAAAAAATTAAACCTAACAAGAACGCAATTTCTTTTGAAAGATTTGTTTCTTGTTGTCTTATTCCTCTACTATCTGTATAAATTTTTGTCAAAGGACCCCACCCTGAAATATTGGTATATGCCCTTGCAGAAATTTCAGTTAAACCTGTAAGACGTCCTAATTGTATTTCTATAGTTAAAGGATAACTTTCGTTTCCTGTGAAATAATATTTTCGGTATAACGAGGAATTTACGTATATTTCTAATACTATTACTTTTTCATTTTCAATATCAGGTTTAAGTATAATAATATTAAATATGCCTTTCTCTGGTTCTAATGGTTCTATAAGAACTTTTGAATAAGCATAAACTTTAGGAAACAAAATGGCCATCATAATTAATAGTATGCTAATTAATACTATCCTCTTCATTAAGGAAATTTAATAAATTTGAACTATAAATAATTTCATATGCCTTATATCTTAAAAGAAGAGGGGTTTGAAAATCTATTTCCTTTAACTTTATCCCGTCATACTTTCGAATTAAAGGTAGGAGCTTTTTCTAATTATGAAAGGCTGATAAATTTAACCAAAGATGACGTTTATTTAATACCCTCTAATAATCTAATACCAAATAAGTATAAAAAATTTGAAGGTAACGAAGAGGATGCAATTGTTTTAATTTCTAATTTGATAATTGAAGAAGATTTTCTAAGGAAAATTTTACAAAAAAAAGAAAAAAGAGTAATTATAAAAAGTAATGATAAAGTAGTAGGTTATACTTATTCTTTATTAGAACAAGGTATAGATTCTAAGGTTAATAATGTAATTAATACTGAGGCTAAAATTGTAGAAAAGGTATACGATTTAATTAAGTACAATAAAGAAATGTTATTTAAGGATACTTTAATATTGAGCAAAAATTTTGAAGAAATAAAGATTAGCTATAATAAAGTAGGAAAATTTACCTTGGTAAGCGATGGTGATATTTACTTAGAACCTAATGTTGTTTTCGATTTAAGGGAAGGTCCTATTTTCATAGGAGATGGTACATACATACAAGCTAATACGAGAATTGAAGGTCCTACTTATATTGGTAAAAATTCTTTAATAATTACCAATGCAAATATTCGTAGATCCTATATAGGTAATAATTGTGTGATAGGAGGAGAAGTTACAAATTCAATAATTTTAGATTATACAAATAGCAGGCATAATTCATATATAGGAGATTCTTATTTAGGAGAATGGGTTAATATAGGTGCATTATCCGTTGTTTCCAACTTAAAGAATACCTATGGAACAATTAGATATAATAATTTATACGATAAAGAAGAAACGGGAATGAAAAAACTAGGGGTAATATTGGCTGATCATGTAAAAGTATCAATTGGTTCTTTACTATTCGGAGGAAAAAGTGCAGGTTTCTCTTCTCATATATATTTTATTTTAAATAGAAGTATTCCAAGTTTTACAATCTGGAATGGTGAAAAAAACGAAGGTTATGAATTTTTGTTCGAATCTGCAATAGAGGTAGCAAAAAGATATATGAAGAGTAAGAAAATAGAATTCACCGATTATCATTATAAATTATTTAAGAATATTTTTGATTATACAGTTAAAGATAGAGAAAAATTAAATATTAAAAAATTACATTTTACACTAAACTAATCTCGACCTTGAAAGTATTCTTAAAAGGATAATTAAATAACTATATCATAACTAACATTTTCCAATTCTTCACTTTTGTATTTTCCTTCTCCTTCCTTTACAATTTCCAATTCATTAATTCTTAAGGTATATTTGATATCCTCGTAGTTTTCTTTTAATGTATCATAAAAGTTTTTAGTATAAATTTTAACTTCACTTAAATTATTGGCCAATGAAACACCCAATCTTAGTTTAATTCTTCTTAATTCAGCTATTGTTTTTATTAAAATTTCTCCTTTCTTAATTATTTCCTCGTTAATATCACTATATTCAGGGTATTTTTCTAGATGAATAGTTAATATATTTTCCTTTAAATTATGATAAATTTCCTCTGTAATATGTGGTGCAAAAGGAGCTAATAGTAGCAAAATTTTTTCCAAAACATATCTTAAAACGAAAAAGGATGCCTCATCATTTGAAGCTGTTCTATATTTAACAGCTTCCAAATATTGATCACAGAATTTGTTCCATACAAAGGTCCTTATTTCGTTTATAGCATTAAAGAAATCCATTTCTTCCATGTATTTATTAACTTTGTTAATAACGTTTTGTAATTCATTTAGTATCCAAAGATCTATTAACTTTTCTATTTTAGGTTTTTCTTTTACTTCTCTTGTATATGTTATTACATATCTTGCCGCATTCCATAACTTATTTAAGAATCTTTTATTATAATCCAAATCCTCAAACCTCACACTTATATCTGAACCAACTTTAACAGAACCCAAAGCCCATAGTCTAAATGCATCAGTTCCATATCTTTCTAAGAGTTCATCCAGAGGTATAACATTACCATAACTTTTATGCATCATTCTTCCGTCAGTCCCCCTTACCATTCCGTTTATCAGTGCAATTTTAAATGCAATGTTATTAAAAAGAACATAATGCCTTAGTAGCAAATAGTAATCCCAAGTTCTTATTATGTCATATCCGTTAGGTTGCAAATCTGCAGGAAATAATCTAGGATCGAATTTATCAGGCCATCCAGCATGAACTGCGCATGTTATACTTGAATCCATCCATGTATCTAAAACATCTTTCTCTCCTATGAATTCACTAGAACCGCATTTTGGGCAACGCTCTATTTTAGGTTTCTCCAATCTAGGATCTATTGGAACCCAATCTTCTTCTGCAACTATGATTTCATTACAATTTTTACAGTACCATGCAGGTATTGCTGTAGCAAATACTCTTTGCCTAGAAATAACCCAATCCCAACTTAATGAATTAACCCAATTTTGCAATCTTTTAATTTGATAAGGCGGTATCCATTTTATTTGGTTTGCTAATTCTAAAATTTTTTCAGATAGATCCAAGGAACGGAAAAACCATTGTTGCTTAGGAATTATTTCTACAGGAGTATGGCATCTCCAACATTTCCTTATTTCACCCTCAATTATTTCAGTTTTTATTAAGAATCCATGCCTTTTTAATTCCTCAACTATTTTATTTCTTCCTTCCAAAATATTTAATCCTTCTAGAATTTTTCCAGCGTTGGAATTAAACCTGCCCTTATCATCTATTATAACTATCACAGGCAAATTATTTTTCTTTTGAATTCTTACATCTCCTTTATCACCATAAGTACATATCATCATAGCTCCTGTACCAAAATTGGGATCTACTTCATCCGAAGCAATGATAGGAACCTCTCTTCCATAAAGTGGTACTATTGCAGTTTTTCCTATGAGAGCTTTATATCTGCTATCGTTGGGGTTAACAGCTACGGCTACACAGGCTCCTATCAATTCAGGCCTAGTAGTAGCAATGGTTATACTTCCGTTTTCCTTTATTTTATAAACTATATAATGTAATTCTTTCTTTATTATTTCTTCTTCAACTTCAGCTTCAGCTATAGCTGTTTCGCACCTAGGGCACCAAAATACAGGATGTTCTCCTCTGTAAATATATCCTTTTTTATAAGATATTATAAAAGAAAGCTGAGTTTTTTTCCAGTAATCTGGATCCATTGTAACATATTTAAGATCCCAATCAAACGAAATTCCCAATCTTTTAAATGATTTTTCCATCTCTTCAATCCAAATTTTTGTATATTTCACACATAAATCGTAAAATTCTTTCCAATCCATTTCGCTTTTTTTCTTTTTTATTAAATTTTCAACCCTTACTTCTGTAGGCAATCCGTGACAATCAAAACCTATTGGGAAATGAACATTATACCCTTTCATCCTTTCATATCTTGCAACTGTATCACAGTAGACGTAATTAAATGCATTACCTGGACTCAATTCACCAGTAGGATAAGGAGGTGGAGTATCTATCGAAAATGTAGGTTTAGTTTTATCTTCTGTAAATTTATATATTTTTTTCTCTAACCAAAACTTTTGCCATTTCTCTTCTATGCTTTTGGGATTATATTCTTTAAGCATGATACAATAACAATAATTAGCTACAGAAAAATTTTTATTTTTTGATTTTTTTTCTTATATGAGTTAAGTTGAGCGATGAATTATTAGCTATTTATTATAAAATCATGAATAATAGAACTGCAAGAAAGACAATTTTAATTTTAGGAGAGAATAAATATGCTAGGGCTACAGAATTAATTTCTCAGCTTAATGTTTCTCCAGGAACTTTCTATGATGCTTTAAAAAAGTTAAAGGACGTTGTTGAAAAAACTTCCGATGGAAGATACACTTTAACAGAAATGGGTAAAAAGTTATATTTAATTCTTTTAAATGAAAGTAAAAGTATTTCGACACCTCCATCCCAATTTACGAATTTTGTCCAATCTTTTCCATACTTATTCCCTTTGAACTTATTCAGGATTATTAACAAGTTACAACCTAGCAAGTTTATCCTTTTATTAACATGTATATTAAGTTTAGGTGGTCTAGGTTTTTTTCTTACTAGGCTTTTGCCTTTTGGATATTTTGTATTTCCGCCTTATTTAATACTTAGCGATATCCAAGCATATTATAACATAATCATTTTCTTTTTGAATTTAATATTTATAATAACTTTCATATATTTATTAACATATATTTTAGGAGAAATAAAAAATCATTTACATTTTATTTTTTCATTAATATTTGCTCAACTACCAATAATAATCTTTGTTTATATTTACTATATATTTTATCAATGGTTTTACTCTCTCTTTTTAAATAATATAATCTATTATTATTTGATTTTTTTACCAATACTATTTTATACATATACATTAACAATAAGTTGTATCTTTGAGAATTCTAATATAAGGATTGAATCTGCTTTTATTATAGCAACTTTAGTATTACTTATAACCTTTGTTGGTGTTAACATTATTGATTTGCAAATCAGAAGTTATTACATATAACAAGTCCTCATACTTTAGAACTGATAAAAAGTGAGTCAGCATAAGGTCTAATATAATAATTTACTTTAGGTTAGAGAGGAAGCCAATGTGAAAGTTATTATGCTCTTAAAAACTTAAAATCAAAAATTTAAATAACTAAAATGTACTAGTTTAGTCGTAAAATCTGAAATGAAAGAATCTTATGAGTTTGAAAAAAAGATGGGTATTGAATACTATATTACTCCCACCGAACCTCTATTAGGCATAATAAAATATAAGCCTGAAGATTTTATTGTGGAAGAAATATTAAGGGATGGAACAATACTTAAGGTTGATGGTAATTTTAAATTAAATACCCCAGATAGAGGTGATTATTTATATGTTGTTACTTTAAAGAAGAATTTAAATACATATGAATTAATTAATTCGCTTGTTAATAGCTTAAGAATAGGTCATTCTTTTTTAAGTGTTTCAGGTGTTAAAGATAAAAGAGCAATTACAACACAACTAGTTTCAATTAAGAATTATAAAAAAGAACTTATTTACCAATTAAAGTTAAAAAAAATTAAAATATTAGCTGCCTCATATTCATATGGGCCTTTAAGACTAGGTACTCATTTGGGAAATCATTTTACTATAATAATTCGTAACATAAATCTACCGAAAGATAAGATTAACGAAATCGCTTCGGAAGTTACTCATATTCTTAACAATGTTATAATACCTAATTATTTTGGTTATCAGCGTTTTGGGATTCCTAGACCTTTTACTCATGAAATTGGTAAAGCATTGATTTTAAACGATTTTGAAAGAGCTGTTAAATTTCTAGTAGGTAATCCCGATCCATTGGAACCTGAAGAAAATAAAATAGCAAGAAAAATATACGACGAAACTAATGATCCCGCAGAAACTTTAAAGTATTTACCATCAAATTTATATTACGAAAGGATAGTTTTAGAGTATTTACTTCATCATCCAACCAGTTATGAAAAGGCTTTGGCTAAATTACCCTCAAGCGTTTTAAGATTATTTTTAGAATCCTACAGTTCTTATTTATTTAATAAATTTTTATCTTTAAGAATTAATTCTATAGGTTTAAATTTAATCGAAGGAGATTTAATAGCTCCTTTGGATAACCTAAGTCCTATAAATTATGTTTTTGAAGTTGGTAAAAATGTTAGCAAAGAAAAGGCACAAGAATTAATACGAAAAGGTAAAGTTGCTATTGTACTTCCTGTTATGGGTTACAAGGTTAAGCTTAACGGGGGGATTATAAGAGAAATAGAAAACACAGTATTAATAGAAGAAGGTGTTAGACCTTCTGATTTTAAAGTAAGGTTAACCGAAGAAAAGACAATATATTTAAAAGGAGCTTATAGAAGAATAGATTTGAAATTGATACACCCTATTATTTTTCAACCAATCCAAGATGATATATTTAATACCAATGCACTTTTACTTACTTTTTCTTTACCTAGAGGATGTTATGCTACTATCATATTACGTGAATTTATGAAAAGTCCTACACCTTCTTCTTATATAGGCAAGATTTAGTGGTTATTTTTAAGATATTCATAAAGTTGGTGAAGGTAGTTAAATATCGCATTGATATTTTCCTCGGTTTTGTTGATCTTTTCTTCTAATTTATTTATCAAATTTTTAATTTCTTCGTTTTCTTTTTCCTTTGTTGTTTTTACTGTATTAACCTCTTCTTTTACATTTTTAACCTCTTCATTTAAATTATTTATTTTCCATTCTATTTCTTTTAAAGTAATTCTTTTTGAAGACATCTAAAATATTTTTTACCTTTATTTAAATATCATTTTATTTTATGGTTGGTTACCATTTAAAAATATACTTTTCATGAAATATTTTTAACTTAATCAAAGTCTAGTCTTTCAGGATGGGAAGGAATAGATCGTTCTCCAAAAATTTTAATTACTAAATTTTTTCTTATATTTTTCTGTCACAAAGTCAATATTTCACCTCATCGATTCTTTATTATATCTCTATCATGAAAAAAGTCTAGGCTCAGAGGTCTTATTTAAATTAATTATTATATCTCATATTGTTTTCATAACCATAAAAACATTTCAATCAATTATAGTTTTTTCTTTCATTAATAAGATTTAACTAAAATTTTTGTTATAAACTTCCAATTATAAAGTATATAAAGATATAACGTAACAGATAAACATTAATCCATGTTAAAAAAGCAAAAATAAAGAATTGAATAAATCGTATATTTGTAAATTTTAAATAAAAATAATAAGCTTGTAACATAATAGAATAAAAAACTCCTGTTTGTGTTAAAACATAATCAATTATAATATAAATATTTATTAATTGAAAAACTATAATATTTAAAAAAATTAATATATTTATTATTAATAAAACATTTTTAATAGAAAAAGAATAAATTATTAATAGAAAATCTTTTAAATAATTTATTTTAATTCTTAATAAATTTAATAATATTAATAATATAATTGAAGTTAATATTATTTCTATAAAATATGTTAATGATATTAATATAATAGGAAAAAATGAAATCGATCCTTTATTAAGAATTTCGGCTAGTGTTAGTTTTAAGAAATTTAATCCTAAATAGAAAATTATTATAAAGATTGGTCCGATTATATCATAGTTAATTTCATACTCCAATAAAAATACTCTAGGTTTTAGCCATGAATTAATACTTCTTCTTATTACTCTTTTTATTATATAAAGCATAAATAGTTATTTACCTTTTCCTAACCTAATATGTGCTTTAGCCAGATGGCCAGCTGCTAATGCTGCCAATAATGATATTTCTCCAGCCAATACTGTAGCTGCAATTATTTCTGCAAATTTTTTTGCGTTTTCACCACTTTCCTTTCCTCCTCCTTCACAACCTAATATTCTAAGACTTTCTTTTTGAGTAGGTAATCCAGTCCCTCCTCCTACAGTACCTATTTCCAGAGAAGGTAAATAAACTGAGACGTAAAGATTTCCTTCCTCGTTTACTTCTGCATAGCTTATTCCCATTGACGATTCAGTTATCTGTGCTGCATCTTGACCTGTGGCCAGGAAAACAGCTGCTATAATATTAGCTATATGAGCATTTAAACCATATGAATGTGCAAAAGCACTAGCTAATATATTTTTCTTAAAGGCAACCTCTTGGGCTTCTTCAGGTGTTGTTTTAAGTTTTTCTTTAACTATTTCTCTTGGTACTGTTACCTCAGCTAAAACTGTTTTACCTCTACCCAATAACCAGTTTATTGCACCCGGTTTTTTATCTGTACATAAATTACCGCTTAAAGCTACCAATTTAGCTTCTTTAAAATTTTCAGTAATATAATTACAAGCTCTTTCGGTGGCTATTGTTACCATATTCATTCCCATCGCATCACCTGTTTGAGCTTCAAATCTTAACCAAACATTTCTACCTATTATCCAAGGCTGAATATTTATTAACTTCAAATGCCTAGAACCTTCTTCAAATTTTCTTTTTATCTCATCAAAATTTTCCTTTACCCATTGAGTAAGTCTAATAGCTTCTGATATATTTTTAACTTTAAATAAGGGAGCACGAGTCATTTTATCGTAAAGTATTTTTGTAAACGCTCCTCCTGAAGATGTAATTACTGAACATCCTCGATTAACACTTGCTACCAACGCTCCTTCAGTAGTGGCTAATGGTACGTAAAATAATCCTTTAGCATATTCTCCATTAATTTTTAATGGTCCTGCTATTCCTACTGGTATTTGAACACAACCGATTGCATTCTCGATATTTTTATTAAAAGTCTGATTTAAATCTATCGAATATTTACCTAAATGATCTAACTTAATATTCAATTCTTGTTCCAAAAATTTTCTCCTAATTTCCGAAGCTTTATTTACATCATTATTAATAAATTTCTCGATTTCGTAGAGCTTAATTTCTCCAGATCTTATCTTTTCAATTAGATCTTCCGTTTCCATATTTATATTAATGCTAAAATAAAATTTAAACGAATAATTAGTATGGTAATATATGTTTTAGGCGCAGGAATAGCTGGTTTAGAAGCTTCTATCGTTTCTGCTGAAAGAGGTTTCAAAGTAATTATTTTCGATAAGCTTAATATTGGAGGAAATTATCTTAATCTAACCTGTATTCCGTCAAAAATTTTAATTGAACTTTCATCAAAAATCAAGAATTTTTATTTAATTAAAAAAATGTTAAACGAAAAAATTAATCATGCAAGATCATATTATGAGAGATTATTATCAAATTTAGATATAAAATTTTATAAAAAAGAAGTAAAAATATATAAAGAATATTTGAAAATAGAAAATGAAAAAGTATTTTTAGATAATGAAGATAGAGTAATAATATGCTTTGGTTCAAGACCAATGACTCCTAATATTTTAGGTAATGAAAATGTACTTCATAGTTATTCTATCTTAGAATTTGATGAAATACCTAATAAAGTTGCTATAATTGGTGCAGGACCCGAGGGAATAGAAATGGCTGAGATATTTTCCAACTTAGGTTCAAAAGTATTCATAATAGAGCAAAAGGATAGAATTTTAAGTATTGAAGATGAAGACATTTCCTTTTATTATCATAATTATTTAATAAACAATAAAAAAATTGAGATTTATACTTCTCAAAGAGTTATAAAAGTAGAAAAGAATAATAGAGAGCATATTTTAAAAACTGATAAAAATATCGAAATTAAATGTGATTCTGTAATTTCATGTATTGGCTGGAAACCAAACTTAGAAGGTATATATTTATTTAATCATGGTTCTATACAACATGATGAGTTTTTGTCATATAACAAAAAATTTTTCTTTGCAGGAGATATAATTGGTGCCGGTATTGCCAATTTAGCTAAATATCAAGGAAAAATTGCAGCTCTAAATGCTACCGGAGAATATTGTAAGTATGAAAAAAGAATCATTCCATACACTATTTTTACTCAACCCCAAATTTCTTCAGTAGGAATTAAGGAAAAGGATATCATAGATAAAAATAAATATAGAATAGTCAAAATAAATTTAAATGAAGATATTAGAAATATTTTATTTGATGACTATGGTTATTTAAAAATTATTTTAGATAAAGAAAATATAATAAGGGGAGCTTCTTGTATTTCAAATAGAGCTAATGAAATAATTAATTTTATTTATTACTTTATTATAAAAAATATTAATATACAAGAAATTAATAGTTATATATTTTCTCATCCTTCAATTTATAATATATTAACAGAAATTAAAATATGAAAAAATTTAATATAATAATATTTTTATTTATTTGTATTTTAGCTTTTATTTTAAGAGTTTATAATTTAAATTCTAAGCCATTATTTTTTCCTGATGAAGAAGTTTATTATAGGGCAGCTCTTTATTATGCTTATGATCAACGTGAACCTTTATATACGCAATTAATTAATAACAAATTTTACATCCAATTTCCAAACCACTTAAATTATGAACACCCCATTCTTGGAAAACTATTAATTTCTTTATCAATAATTATTTTTGGTACATCAATTGAAGGAGCTAGGCTTTTAAGTGCAATTTTAGGAACCTTTGAAATACCTTTAGCTTACATGATAATTAAAAAATATACAAAGGAGACTTTAGCTTTGTTTTTTTCTTTAATTTTTGCATTGGATCCTTTAAATCTTTCAATTTCACGTAGTATTATGCTTGATGGTTTCGCTATGTTTTTCTCTCTTTTAGCTTTGTTTTCTTTCCTTTATATTAATGACCAGTACAGAAAATTTTTCTTTTTTTCGTTATTTGTTGGATTGGCTATTTCGACTAAACTTAACTTTTTTCCCTTGATTTTTTCGGTTATTTTATTAAGCCTCTTTACATTCAAAAAATTGATCGAGAAAATTACAGTTTCTATTTTATCGTATATAATCATTTTTACGATTTATTTTTTAACTTACATTCCATATTTTTTTCATTTCAATTCCAACATAGGCATACTACCTTCAGAATATAGATTTTTGGATTATGGCTCACATAATTTGCATGATTTTATAAATTTACAAGTATGGATCTTGAATTATCATTTATTTTGGCATTTGAATTATAATTTTTATGATTACTTATTTTTAAATCCTTGGTTTTATTTCGTTTATGATGGTAGAGCCTATCATATGTTTACAGCTAATCCTTTAATAGTTTACTCTGGAATAATTTTACTGGTTGTGTTTCCTATATACTTAAAAATCTTTAGAATAAGTACGTACGATATAATACTCGCTTTCTTTTTACCTTTTTCTTTACTGCTTTTTATAAAGGGACTTTCATGGTATTTAATTTTCTTTAATTTTTTATCTTTATTAATAATTTCTTTGATCTATAATTTCATAAATAAAAAGGATATATTAAAAATAACTTTATATATAACCTTTTTATGTAGTATTATTATAACTAATATAGTAATTGATTTTTATTATTTTAGTATATAAATTATTCAATTAATCTCAGAACCTTAATAAGAATCTCTACTTTAGGGCAAGTTGATTTAACTTTAATAAATGCCAAATAACTGCGTAAGCTCCATTGATAGCGTCTCGTTCATTATTTGAGAAGGAGATTATTATTAAACCCTCCTTTAAGTCCTTTACGATAATAGTTAAATATTTGCAGGCACCCTCATATTCTAAATTTAATTCATAGCCGTCAGGAAACATAAATTTTTCATTCTTATATATTATAGAAAGTAGTGCTTCTGAACCAAATTTCAATGCAATATCTCTTTCTTCTACACCACTTTTTACTTTAGTAATTAAATTTTTGAGAACTATACAATAATTTTTCTTGCTCAATACTAATCTCCCTAACTTTTCATTTTCTAGCTTATTTTCATAAAATATTATAGAATTTAGCAAATTGTATAATTTCTCTCCTTTTTTAGTTAGCATAACTCCTGACTTAATTGTATCGATAAATTTCTCTTTTTTTAACCTCCTAATCATTGTTCTTACGCTTCCTTCTCCTATTTTCAATTCTTCAGATATAATTTTTCTAGAGATTATTCCCCTAAGACCAGTTAACCTTATCAATCTTAACAGATCAATATAAGTAAAAGAAGGTTTAGCCCCTTTCTCAGCTGGTTGAGCAATTTTCTCTAATAATTCCAATTCATTCATAATTGTATATTCCATTTTTAATCAATTATTAATAATTTTAAGTAATATTTAAATATTGGATAAAATATCCTATATATATATGTTCTGGTATCAAATTAAAACAACCAATTTGGCTATTTCAGCAATACTTATAGCAATGGCATTGGCTACAAATTATTCACTTATATGGCTACCTAACGTTAAATTAATGGATGCAATAGTATTTCTTATAACTTATGCGTTTGGTATAAAATATGGATTATTTTCAGCAATAACTATTTGGTTAATATATGGTACTATTAACCCGTATGGTTTCAATTTACTAACTTTATTCATGGTTATTACGGGGGAAATTTTTTATGTCATTTTTGCTTCAATTTTAAGGAAAATGATAAAACCAGTTAAATTATTAAATCATAAAAGTAACTTAGTCCTTTTAGCATTTTTCAGTTTAATTTCAACACTAGCTTATGATATATATACCAATGCTCTGGTTGGCTTAATATGGTATAATTCGATTTGGTTAGGTCTATTAACCATGAATTTTCCATATCCATTTGGAATAATGCATCAAATTTCTAATACGATATTAATTCCAATAATTGTCAATTCAGGAGTTTATATACTATATTTAAGAGGTGTGATAAATGCCTGAAAAAACATCTTGGTTTTATATTTCTATAGGACTTATCATATTAGTTATAATACTAGGAAGTCTCACAGGTTATTATTATTCATTGTATAACGATGCGATAAGTAAATATAATAAATTATTGGAACAAATTTCGCCTAAGACTTTTATAACAGTATCTCTTTTAATAGATTTTTCAAATGGAACAAAAATATGGTATAATAAAACAGCGAGCGCAGGAATTTCATTATTTGAATATACTATGAATGTTACAAACGGGAAAGTTACGTATGAAGAGTACAGTTTTGGGAAATTTGTTACAGGTATTTTAGGGAAAGAACAAAATGGCACACATTATTGGATGTGGTACTTCTGGTCAAAAGGAGCAAATACTTGGGCTATAGGACCAGTAGGGGCTGATGCATACATAATTCAAGACGGAGATATATTGATGTGGAGATACGAAAAGCCTTCTTTCTAATTTCATTTTAAATCTTTAATTTTTGGGAATTCTATTGTTCCTAAGTTTTTATAAATTACATACGGTATTCCTTCTTCAATTATAGCATATTTTTTAGTTATAGGAGATAAAAATTTTTCTCTTATAAAATAAGAATTAATAGGCGTTCCAGAGGCAAGCAAAGAGAATGGAGGTAATACTATTAATATATTTCCTAGTATTGTTGGGAAATAAATAAATGATATTAACTTCAAAGTTTGACCAAATTCGTTTTTTATAAGAATTGAAGGATGTTCATGGCCTATTATAATCATTTCATGTTCCTTTACCAATTCTTCATAATCTTTATGTCCATGCAATATAAGCACTGATTTTTCGCTAAAGTAATCTAACAGTTCAATATTATAATTTCTGAGAATACCTTTAACATAAGTATCATGGTTACCTTTAGTAAAGATTACCTCTTTATAATAGGCTGTTACTTTTAAAAGGAACTTTTCTATGCTTTTAATTTCTTTTTTAGTTGGTTTCTTAAATGTATGCTTTAAATCACCATTGATTATTAACCTTTTGGATTTAACGTTTGAAACGATTTCCTCGATGCGTAATATAAGTTCCTCTTCTTGATTTTTTAACAAGAAAATACCTTTTTCCATTAATTCTCTTTCATAACCTATATGAATATCAGCTATAACAGTTGCATCAATTTTTGGTACAAAAAGAGAAGGTAAACCGTTAAAAGGAATCGCTTTTTTTAATGGAACTTGTTTTATTCTATATTCCACCTTTAATTTTTTCTTTAATTCTCTTCATAGTCCATTTTATAGAATTTGTTAAATTCCTAATTTCCTGTTGATCATGAATGTTTACATTCTTTAATATTATACTTGTTATGTTACCTTCGGTATCTTTGAATATTTCATAATCAAAACTCTCCTCAGGAGCCTTACCGCTTTCCATATCACTGCTTCTTTTTCCTTCAAAAACTTTTTTTATCAAAAAGTTCTTAAAGGGAGTAGCATCTTCTCTGAATTTAATAGAAGGATTGGGTATAACTTCCAATAGTTTTTCGTAATAGTTTAAAGTAAAAAGTAAGGTTTCATCAACATCTTTTATTTCTTCAGTTTTTATAGGTCTAGGTTTTATTTCCTCCTTTTCTTTCTTTAATAAAACATCTGCCGTGACAAAACTAGAACTGGAAAGAGCCTTATCTACAAGCGCTATATTAAATTTAATTAATTCCAATTCTTTTTCCAATTCTAATTTCTTTTGTTCCAATTCGCGTTTTAATTCAGCCAATTTTTTTAAATAATCTTCCTCCATTTAACAATCTATAATATTTTAAAATATTAAGAACTTTTCTCCTCTATTTTCTTTAATTGCATTTTATACATTCTTATTATTTCCTCTTCGGTTGTTGCATCTTCAGCTCTTTTATCATCCCTAAATCTACCTGTAAATCTTGGAAATCTTATTGCTAATCCTACTCCATTTCTAATTAAATTATACGCAGCTGTATGTATTGGACTTAAAGTTATTTCATCACCTATTATTTCAATTACCTTAGCTGGGATATACCAAACATCAGCTTCTATATTGCTTATCACTCTAGGATGTTTATGATCTATTTTGTATGGTTCTAATATTTTTGGTAAATTATCCAAATCTTCATCTGTAAATCCTGTTCCGACCTTGCATATAGTTTTAAATACATCGTTTTTAGGATCATAAATTCCTACCAACAATCCTCCCAATTTACCTGCTCTTTTACCTGTACCATAAAATCCTCCTAAAATGCATACATCAATAGGTTCAACCATTTTTGACTGATATGAACGTTTAAATTTAATCCAAAGAAATCCTCTGGAACCTGCTTGATAAATTGAATCAGATGCTGTAGATTTGCACATTATTCCTTCACATCCTGATGAAACTGCTTCATCGAAGAACTTAAGTAACTCATCAATATTGTTTATTATCCTTTTCTCAGCAAACCTTATCCATTCATCAGTCTTTATAGTTTTCTCTAATATTTCTTTTCTTTTAAGCAAAGGAAGATCTATTAATTCTTCGCCGTTTAAATATAATATATCGAATAAATAAAGTATCACAGGAAATTCTTCCATAGCTTTTTCGACCTCGTATTTCCTTTTTCTATGCATTAACTCTTGGAAAGGTAACATTTCGTTGGTATTAGGGTTTATTGCTACAATTTCGCCTTCTACGATTAATGATTCTGCGTTTGTTTTATCTTTAAATTTTTCTATAATGTCAGGATAATGATGAGTTATATTTTCCAACGAACGAGAAAAAAGAGTTATTTTATCTCCTTCTTTATGAATTTGTACTCTTTCACCATCGTATTTATATTCAGCTATAAAACTTTTTCCTAACCTTTCAATTATTTCAATTTCCGTTTCGGCTCTTTCAGCAAGCATAGGTCTTATGGGTATACCAGGCTTAATTTTTACTTTTTTAAGACCCTCGATTCCCTCAATTAAAGCTATTTTTGCTACATAACCTAAATCACTCGTTAAATTATAAGCTCTTTCAACTATTTGTCTGAATTCTTTACTTTTAAGATATGCAATTGCTATAGCATCAAGAATAGTCATGTCAGCTAATCCTAACCTTAAAGTACCTATTACTGTTCTTGTAATGTACTTTGCTTCAATAGGTGTAGCTTTTTTTAATAAACCAGTTAATAATCTAATTTTTATATCTTGTGCACCTTCTCCACTTGCTTTACTAACTTTTACCAAAGTATCATATACTTCGCTAACCGTTAATTTCTTTTCTTCTTCTTGAATAAATTGAAGTATTCCTGCTTGTTTTTTCCTAGTTAAAATTTCTTGGGCTACCATTCCCAAATCCCCTTTAGTTTTAAGTAATTGTATGACTTTATCATAATTTTCTCCTGAAGCAAGAGCTATTGCCCTGGCCATTAATTTCTCAGCTACACCCAATTCAATACCTACGTAATCTGGGTATATTTTTCCTTGTGTCAAATAAACTATTTTATCCACGTCTTCTGGAGAAGCTTTTTTTAATAAATTTACCAGTATTTCGGTAATCATAATTCTGCTAGTAGTAGAAGATATTTTTTCATAAGTATTAACTATCTCATTATAGAGTAAGCTCATACTAATATTTTAATTAAAAACTTATTTTTCTTTTTTACCTGAAAAAATAGACTTGAATTCCCTTTTTATATATACGTGAAATAAGTATTCTTTCAGGTTCTACTCCGTTTATTATTTTTTCTAAAATATCAACCAAATCTCTTTTTTTACATACTATAAAATCACAATTTTCACTAACTATTTTATGTGTTTTATCGTTTACTTTTTCTTTAATTAGTTCTTTTAATTTTTCTTTTTTCAACAATTTGAAATTTTTTATGTATTTAGTTATAGAAATTATAAGCATATTAGTTGTAGCAATATCTATTTTTTTTATAGAAAAATTGGATAATTTTAGTAAATTCATACCTTTATTTATATAAAATCTTAAATTTAAATCCATCATATTTTCATTTTTAAAAAATTCAATCAACTCTTTTATAATATTTTTTATTATTATCTCTTCTTTATTTAACGCTTTATTTGCTATACTTATTCCTACCACAGTATTATAAAAAGTATTAAATTCCCATGCTATAGGCGTTTCGTAATATACGTATAATCCTTTATCTTTTTCTTTAAATAGTTTTTTATAAATTTTTTTTGTTTCATTTAAGAATTGTTCATCTTTGCAATTAGTAATTAATCCATTTTTGTTTTCCAATACGTATATACAAGTACCTTTATCTAAAGGAGCTAACAATAATGCATTGTTATAAATCTCTATAGGAACGATAGCTGGTAAAAAAATTGAATATAATATTTTATCTTGAATCATAATATACTAGATCTAATATAAAATTTAAATCGTTTTTTAAATGTTGTTTTATATATTTTATTTTATTTTCATATTTTTTGTAATTTTTATATATTTCTATCATTTTATTTAAAAAATTAATCTCATTAATTTCGTTTATAAATATATATTCTCCTAATTCTAATTCTTTTATTTTTTTAGAATTATTAATTTTTTCTGTATGGCCTTTTAATAATATAATCAATAACGGTTTTTCGTATTGTATCGCTTCAATTAATGTAGTATGCCCTCCTGTAACTATTAATATGTCAGCTTCGTTTATTAAATTATATTTTTCTTTTTCATCTTTAACCCAACCGTATATTGTAGCTGTTTTAATTGTAGTCTTATTTATAAAATCTAATCCTGTTAAAATATTTATATATATATTTTCATTTTCTATTTTTTTAATTATTTTTAATAAATATTTAAGTATTATGCTTCTTTCTTGCAAATTTCCTGATAAAATTATTGTACAAATTATTTTATTTGATTTTTTATTATTTTTTATTATTTTTGTATTTTGATTTATGTTAGTTATATTACCTATAAATTTTAATTTATTTAAATACTTATTTTCTTTGAGTTTTATAGAATAAGAGCATATGGTATAAGGAGGTTCCAAATCAGGAATTATTAAATATGAAGCATAAATCCACATAGTAAATATAAACTCATATAATATTCTTTCCACCATTCTTTTTAAAAATCTAATAATTTTATTCATTTTTTTTATTCTAGGTATTTCTACATAAAATTGATTTAAAATTAGAACAAATTTCATTTTGAGCAATCTTGCAGCAATAGCTGTAGATATTCTACTATCTACTATAATGTAATTCGGCTTAATATAAATAAGATTCCTAATCTCGCTAATTATTTGTAAAAATAACTTTATAATAGAATCAAAAAATTGCTTTGCTATGGTTAATTTTACAGATAATATTCCTTCATCTGTAAATATTAAATTAAATCCTTTTGAAAAGTGAACGTTTTTAAAGTATTTTTTTAAATATTCATAACCTTCGTTATAAGTAGAAATGTAAACTATATAGCCTCTCTTAAGTAGTTCTTTTATTAAAAATAGATTTCTTGAAGCATGACCATAGCCTATTCCATTTATCGATAAATATATTTTCTTTTTCATTACTCATTTCTATACAAATTTCTTTTTATAATTCGCCCTTTAGGTTCAAGTTCAGCAAATATTTCTGCTTGGAATATATAAACTTTGGTGCCCTTTAATAACCATGCATCAGGAGTTAATCCTGCTTTCAGGCAAGCATTACATAAAAAAGTTTCTGCATCCCATTCATTTTCTACAGCAACTTGTGGTAACAGTAATCCTGACATTAGTCCTCTTTCGATTATTAAGCCATCCCTTCCTATTTTAATCATTGAAGGAAGTTTTTTCTTATCAACATCAAGCAATTTTGGTTCTGTTAAAATACTTAATTCAAAGACAACCTTTTCTAACTCATCATATTCTAATGGAGGAAACCTCGGATCTTCTGTTGCTGCAAGTATGGCAGATTTTATAGTTAAATTTATTAATTCTTCACTAGGATATGGAAACCCTATACATCCTCTTAATTCTTTATTTACCATTCCATTGCTAATCTTATATTCTTCTATTGTGGTAAAAACCCCCCTTTTTATTTTATATATAGGATCAATTTGGGTTAACTTAATTATCCTTTCATTTTTAAGGTATTCTTCTACGGCTTTTCTAGCTATCTTAACTAAAAAAGAGCCCTGCTGTATTGATAATCCCATCATTATATAAATATTTGTTTTATTTCTTTTTCTATATTTTTCCAATGTGATCCATACCAATAATATTTATTACATTTTTCGCAATACCAAAACTCAGAATTCCTCTCAATAATGTTTTGTGGTAGGATATTGATTACTTTATCTTTCTCAATTTTAACTAATAAAGCATTGCAAATCATACATCTTGAACCAATATTTATATCGTTATAGCTTATGTTTAGAGCTTTTAATATTTCTTTTAACATCTGATTTTTCTTTTTGATTTTTAATAACATTGCTTGTAAATTTAATTTAACTGCTTTATAATACAACTCTTCGTCACTGGTTATAAGAATAGCCTTATTTTTTTGTGTCAATTCAATTAATTCTTCATCATTAATTGTCGCAGAATAAAAAACATCAAAGCCTAATAATCTAAGCCATTTTGCAACCTTTCCATGCATTCCATCCACTACAAATTTCATAATAATGCTACAACCTTTGTTATATCATTTTTAGAAACCAAACCTATTATTGAGCCTGTTAAATCTACCACTGGGATCGCAGGAATATTAAATTTTATTATATAATTAGAAGCTTTTTGGAGTTTCTCTCCCTCAAAGATTACTGTATCTATTTTAAACATAAAATCTCTCGCCAAATTACCTGTTTTTATTTTTTCTTGATTTATTCCTCCTCTTAAGTAGTTTACTTTTCCTCTAATAAAATCTTTTTCATCTAAAGATGCTAACATAGACAAGGTTATAATACCTACAGGCTTTTTATTGTCTTCGACGATTATGAGATCCTCTCCTTCTTTAATTTTTTCTATAACTTTCCAAAGACTTGAAAGAATATTTACCGTAGTAAATTTCTTTTGCATAACACTTTTAACTCTAAGTTCTTCTATAGGATAATCGTTATATGCTTTACATACATCCGTTTTAGTAAATATACCAACAATTTCATCATTTTCTGTAACAACCACGCTACCTATTTTATTCTTTACCATTAGTAATGCTGCTTCCTTAACAGAAGCGTTAGGCTCAACTTGAATTACATTTTTAGTCATAACGTTTTTTACTAGTATTGCATTCAAATCCAACTCTCCGGAAGAAGCCAATTTTGTTAAAATGCTTGCTATATCTCTAAGTGTAATTATTCCAACAAGCTTATTCTCTTCATTTATAACTACCAATTTAGATATTCCATTTTTCAACATAAGTTTTCTTGCATAATTTAACGTATCATTCTGGGTTATAACGAAAACTTCTTTGGAAGAATAATCTAAAACTTTAATTTCTGAAAATTTACTTCTGTTTGACATTCTATTAATATTTTCTCCTAAATCCTTAAAATATTTAAAATGTATAGCATGAATTTCTTGCAAATAGATGTTATTGCTTTTTCATAGACTTTTCCTCTATTAATAGCAAAACTTTATCGGTGTTATTAAGGTTAAATTTTATAATTGGCAACTGGAAAAATACTAAGATGCTGTTTCAATAAAACCTAGAATTTGACAACCAACTAAAGTTATAAAGTAGGATCGGTTTTTATGATTAATTTTTTGATTCATTTAATTAAAAGATTAGATTTTAATTAAGTATATAATTTTAATGTAAATAATTATTTTTTTAATTAGTTAATTCTCTTATATAAAAATAACAAAATAAATTTATTAATATTAAAATATATTAAAAATTTAGGAAATTATAATAAGTTAATCAGATATTGTATCAAAGTCTGTTTATCTATCATTCCTAATGCCTTGTTTGGATTGTTTTCATCTACGATAGGTAATCTACCTATTTTATGTTTTAACATTATTTTTATAACATCGATTATTAAATTATTTTTTGTCATCTTTACTAAATTTTTTGTCATCATAACTGAACTGACTGGGATTGAGGAATTAGAATCATCAAGAACTATATGAATATTTGGTATTTTAACAGATAATACATCATGCTGAGTTAGTATACCTATTAAATTATCTTCTTCATCTAATACAAGAATTCCCGTTAAAGAATTATCGATCATTTTTTTCCAAGCATAAGCAAGCGTATCCGAATTCCTGCAATAGATTTTTTTAACATCTATTTTATCTTTTATTTTGTTATAAAGCAAGTCATTGTTGATCTTTGATAAAACATTTAAAATATTTTCTAATGTTATAATACCTTTGTATTTCATTCCATTCTTTTCATCTAAAACTGGTACGCAGTCTATATTTTTCTTAATCATTTCTTCAGCTATATCTTTTAACTCATCTTCTTCTCTTGCTGTCATACTTATTTTCTCAATAACATCTTTAACTAACATAGTAGAGCAATTCGGAGCAATTTTAATTAACTTTATTCTGCTAATGTACCCAATTACCTTATAGTCATATTCCGTTATAATTAACCCTCTTAATCCTTTGCTTTTTAATATAGTTTTTGCTTTCAATAATAGTTCATCATAAAATAAGGGTTTTATTGTTTTATCATAAGCTTCATTAACCTTGTATGGTTTTCTGTTATAGCTTTCTTCTCTTTTAAAATTTATAAGTTTTCGCGACATCGTTCGCATAATAATAAATCGTTAACTTGTAAAAGTTCATCACTCCACTCTCCGCATCTTTCACAATAGTTTTGCATGGTTTTTTCACTCTTTAAAATTTCTGTTTCTCTTGGTAATTCTTGCAAAACACTTATGTAAGAAGGAGCAACTCTTAAAATATCAGTAACAGTTACGATACCTAATATTTTATCTTTATCTAAAACGACTAAACGTCTTATATTATTTTTAACCATTAACGTTATAGCTTGTAAAATGTCAGTATTAGGAGCTACATGTTTAACTGGATAGGACATTATTTCGTCAGCTTTTGTAGTTTCAGGATTTCTTCCTTTAGATAAAACTTTAGTTAGCAAATCTTTTTCAGTTATAATACCAACTAATTTATTATTTTCTACAACCAAAACAACTTCTGTATTTTTTTCCTCCATAACTTTAGCGATCTCTTTTACTGTAATTGATTTAGAAATAAAAACGGGATTTGGATCCATAATGTCTAAGACTTTCAGAGTGAATCTTTCATCTCGTAATGAACTCATTAAATAATAATATGGCGTAGAAGATTATATTTTTATCGTCTCAGAAAATTGCTTTCCAAAGACTCAACTAAAATTATGCAACTTAAAGATGGAAAATCCTCCCTTAGGTAAATTTTTTATTAATTCTTCTTTTATTAGTTTTTTATTAATTCTTTTTTTATTTCTTATTAATATATTTATTATTTTTTCAATTATATATTCTTTTGAAAAATTGCCAGGAATTAATAATATATACTCTTTATACTTTTTTTCTGCTGTAACTTGTGGGATTACCTTAACCGTATTATCTTCGACTACAACAGCTAAGCATAAAGGAACATTTCTTATATAATTTTTATTCCCATAAATCATAAATGAACCTTTGCTTAAATAAGTTCCGCTTGGTGACTTTTTCGAAACTTGGTTTTTGTTTACCCAGTAAACATCTATATTACCAAATCCTTCTTTCCATGCACTTGAATAGGAAGCAGTAAATTGAGCTGCTTCAAATATATCATTCTCGCTAATAGGTTTATTTTCGTTGGCTTTAATTACGGTAAAGGGAGAACCATGAATATCGGCATGTAAGATAATGTCATTTTCGCTTGCTTTCCTTTTTATTAAGCTTTCGTTTTGGGAAGCATCCCTCCCTGAAACAACCAAAACATCGTTGGAGGTATAGAACCAAAGGTAACTTTCGTACCAGCTTTTCTTTAACTTTTCTTTAACTTCTTTTTTAATTTCTTCTTTTTTAACTTCTTTTTCAACTTCTTTTATTTTTTCTTCAATTTTTATTATTTTATTTTTATTTTCCTTTATTATATTATATAAAATTTCAAGATTTTTAGTTGAATTTAAAAAAAGATTTAATTCTATTAGAATATTTTGATAATTTATAATTATTTTTTTATTTTTTAAATCTATGTTTTCTATCGATCCTAAATTTTTTGGCCATGAAGAATATAAGAAATCTTTTAATCGATCCCATTTTTTCTCTTCTATTATTTTATGAGAATTAGTTAATATATTATCGATTTCTAATATATTATCTTTAAATAAATTTATAAATGAATTAATTATTTCTATTTGATTCTTTATTTCTAAAATTTTTTTATTTAAATCATTTATAATAAATAATTTCTTTTCTTTTTCTTTCATTTTTTCTTTTTCTTTCTCTTTTTTCTTTAAATAAATAAAATATTCTTCGACTGCTTCATTAAATTCATCAAAAATTTTTTTATCATAATTCTTATGTATATTTAATTCTAATTTTGTAACACTAATATATTCATTATTTTTAGATAATATAATATAAGATTTATTATTTTGTAAATAAGCGGTGCATAATTCTTTAATTTTTTTATCTAATAATTTAACTTGTTCAAGAGAGATTTCTTTACCTAATGTTTCTTTATTTATATTACTTACTAAACAAGCTTCTTCTGCTATTTCTGCAGGTATACCAAAAAATCTCACAAGCGTAGCTACAATGTTAGCTTTAGAATTAATTATCTTATCATAATAGCTGGAGAGATCCTCTTTTAAGGGGTTAAATGAAAAAATTTCTGGGCGTATGTATTTCTCGTTTTTTACAATGTTTCTATTTTTTTCTTTCTTGATTTTTAAGGCTGTTATGATTACATCATTATTGGTTAAAATAATGTTACCTCCATGCATCATCTCAATTATGAGTTTAAATCCTTTCTCAAATTCAATCACTATATATCTATCGAAGAAAGGAACACTTACATTGATTATTTTCTTTCCTTCAAGATTTTTCCTAAGTTCCTTTATAAATTGATCAGGTTCTTTTTTTTCTATTTCATATTTTGTCATAAACAGCCATCCTGAATGATTGATTACAATTTCAATTTTTTCTTCTCGTGTTTTAATTACAATAAGTACACCAAAATCAGTATTGTGTATCTTAGTTACATAACTACCAATCAGAAAAGGTTTTAATTTCTCAACTAATAAAATAATATCAAGGGTGTTAAGTGTTGTCTTCAAAGTCGGCACCTATTACTGATTTTAATAAACTCGACTATAAAACATTAAATAAAGTATACTATACAAGAGCATTTTTCGGAGCTATAGCTGGGTGTTTAAGTGGTTTAATCCCACCTTTATTTTCTGCTGTTTCATTATTAATATTAATTTTAATATTAATTGTTTCAAATAACTTCATTAAGAAATTCATATTAAATAATCGAACAGAACCTCCTTTAAGGTTTGGTATTGGAGTTTATATCTTAGGCTGGCTTGTTTTCTTTGTATTAATTGCCACATTTATGAAATATACTTTATGGGTAGGATAGTTTGAATTTATAAGTATTTTTAAATGCTTTCTAGAATATCCTTTAATGCTTGTTTAAATCCTATTTCCCATGGACTATCGTCCCATTCTTCTTTAATTATTTGAGAGACTGCTTCTTTATTATCAAAAATTAAATTATATATGTTAAATTCTTTTAATCTTTCCTCGTAATTTTTTCTTGTAATATATTCAACTAATCCTCTAATACATTCGTAATAACCCTTTTCATAATCTGAATTTATCTTAATATCTTTCAATAAAGAATCAATTTTGCTATAATTTTTATTTTTTACACATTCCTTTAATACATTTCTAATTTCCTTATTTATTATTTCATTCATAATAAGAAACTTTTTCTTTTAAACCTATAAATCCAACGTCAGTTATTCTAAACATCCCACGTCTGTTTTCAATTTTATTTTCTGCTAATTCAATTATGCACTGTATAATTGAATTATTCTTTTTAAGTAAAATTCTCCTATGAATAAAATCTTCAATTAAATAATTACCCACAGGCTTTAGCTTATCGTTATCTTTAAAAGTTACTTGGTTAGAAAAAATAATACATGAACCTTTATCACAAATTTGTTTAATTTTAAACATTATATTTTTTAATTCATTTTCGAATTCTTTTCTCGGTAAGCTCCTTATATAATAGGTAATAGGATCTATTATAACCAAAGGAATCATTTCATTTAACATTGCAATGATTTCCAATTTATCTTTAAAATCATTTAAACTTAGTGTTTTGGCAACAATAATTCTGTTTAGGATAGATTTAACAGAGTTCTCATCATTCAATCTTAATCGTTTTATTATTTTGATAATATTTTCTATTCTAAATGTCCCATCGTTATCTATAAAAAAAACTTTAGAATTTAGTTTATAAGAACATATTAGAGCGATCTGATGAAGGAGTATTGTTTTACCTGAACCCGCTTCACCATAAATCTCGTTAATTGTATATGATAAAAATCCACCTCCTAGCATATTATCTAAAAGTTTTGAACCTGTTGGAATTGTTTGGAATACAACGTTTTCTTGCATTTTATAAGATATTTTATATTTTTAAATTAAAAAATGAAAACTATAAGTTCTTACTAATATTTTTTATATAATGAAAGGTGTAATACTAGCTGCAGGTATAGGTAAAAGGTTAAGACCTTTTACTTATTTTTTACCTAAGCCTTTATTAAGGTTGGGTGATAAGCCGATAATTGAACATATTATTGATTGGTTAAGAATTAACGATATCAACGAAATTATCATAATAACAAATTCTCAAGGAAGAATAATGGAAAAAATATATCAAGATTTTCAAGGAATAACTTTCGTTTATTCAAAACCTTTAGGCACTGCTGGACAACTTTTAGCTGTGAAAGATAAAATTAAGGAAACATTTGTAATAGTTTATTGCGACATTATAACTAATTTTTCTCTCAAAAAAATGGTGGATTTTCATATAAAATCCTCATCGACATTCACTATAGCTACCTTAGATCTTTCTTTTCCTATTAGATATGGTGTCATCACTTCTACAAAGGAAGGAAAAGTTAAAAGGTGGGACGAAAAACCTAAGATAAAAATAAAAGTAAATAGTGGAATTTATATTGCTGAACCAAAAATTTTTGATTATATAAATCCAAATACGATTTCTCATATGAATGAATTGGTTACCGAATTGCTTAAAAATGGCTTAAATGTTTTTTCATATAATATTGAAGGTGAATATTACGATGTAGGGACATTACAAGATTACATTAATATATGTAAGCTTTATGATAAAAAATTAGGAGAAATATGAATTATGACGTTTTGGTAATAATAGTTTCGCTTTTTATAATATTGCTAGGTTTCTTTTTATTAGTTGTTTTTTCTTTAAGTAGAAGTTCAAAGGCTGATATAAAAGCGGGTGGTTTTATTCTGATAGGACCTATTCCTATAGTATTTTCAAATGATAAAAGATTGGGTTACATTCTCATTATTACAGGAATTGTGTTAACAATTTTAGCCATTCTTTTATTCTTAATTCCTCTATTAAGATGAAACAATTAATCCCTGTAATATCTTTGGCTTTAATAATAACTGGAATTTTAATTTTATTGGCTTATTTTATACCAAAAAACGAAGTATCAGGCAGCTTTGTCATTGTATTATTTTTTATACCAATAAGCGGTAGTTTTGGTAAATATGGAGATATATTATTAATTCTATTGGTTACACTAACCATTCTAATTTTATTAATCAATTTTATTTCTGTACTTCGTAAGAGAATCTAATCCCCTTCTACGTCTGCTATTCCTCCTTCAGTAATTACGAAAACCGTTTCACTTTCTGGATGCATAGGTGAATCATATATCTTTATTATTCTTTGGTTCTCTTTTCCTTTTCTTATTAATAGTCTATATGTGCAGCCATGCGCAATGATGTGACCACCCACTGGTTTATTAGGATTACCGAAAAATACATCAGGAGTAGCAACAATTTGGTTTGTTACCACAACTGCTGCATTATAGAGCATAGCAATTCTATGCAAATCATGGATATGTTTATTTAATCTTTGTTGTCTTATAACTAGATTCTCTCTTCCGGGATATTCACTTCTGAAATGACTTACTAAACTATCCACTATAACTAATCTTGCGTTAAAGTTGGACATTTTCTCCAATAGTTCTTCAACCACAAACATTTGGTGATCACTATTGTATGCTCTTGTGTAATAAATTCTTTTAAGAACTTGGGGAGGATCCAATTTTAAACGTGTAGCTATTTGTATTATTCTTTCAGGTCTAAAAGTTCCTTCAGTATCTATATAAATAGCATTTGCATCTAAACCACCTTTTTCTTTTGGCAGTTGAATATTAACTGCTAATTGATGGCAAAGTTGTGTTTTACCTGTTCCAAATTCTCCTATTATTTCAGTTATAGCTTGTGTTTCTATTCCACCATTCAATAAACCGTCTAAAGCTTTACTTCCTGTTGTAATATAACCTATATTTTGTCTTTTCTTATAATATTCCTCTGCAGTAATAAAACCAAAACCTAATAATTTTCTAGCTTTTTCCGTAATTTCTAGGGCTTTTTCATAACTTAATCCAGTAGCATCACTTATTTCCTTTGCAGAAGCAAACGCTAATGCTTCAACCGTTAAATATCCAGCTTCTTTTAATTTTGCTTCTGTAGCAGGTCCTATACCCTCAATATCCCTTAATGAAAGACCTTTTTCTTTCATCTACTTAAAAATTATTAAATAAAATATAAAAATCCCAAAATACTACGAATTGATTAAGTTTTTATATCTTCCAAGTATAATATTAGTGTAAAATGCCTACAAAAACAAACCCAAATGAAGAGCACATTACTCCATTAAAATTAATGTTTAGATGTGTCAAAGATAACGTTACTGTATGGTTGAAAGACCATACAATTTTACGAGGTAATTTATATCTCGCAGACCCCAATATGAATTTAATTTTAGTCGATGCTGAAGAAATTAATGATAATGGAGAAGTCAAAGTTAAATATGGTAAAGTATTTATAAGAGGGAATAACATACTTTATATCTTAGTCCCTTCTTCTTCATCAATAACAGTAAAATAAAAAATAAATTATAATGATTAAACTTCTTTAATGCTTCCTTCAATTAAAATAAAGTCCGCCAGTTCGTTATTTAATGCTTCTTTAATTGTTTTACCAAAATCACTGTAGATACACCACATATTAAATCCTCTTATTTTTTGGGCCCCTACCAAATATGTAATCTTTTTTCCTATTATTTCATTTGATATTGCTACAGGTTTTGTAAGTTTTTTTACCTCTTCATCTACTTCATCAAATATTCCACATTGATAAGGAATAGAATCTGGTTTTGATCTGTAAATGTACACTATCCCATTAATAAAAATTTGTAAAAACAATTTTCTATTTTCATTATCGATTTTGTAATGTATCACTTTACTTTTACTATTATTTATTAAATTTTTGAACTGATTCCAATCTTCAATTATAACGTATCTCATACTCTAAAAACCTTATATTTATATTTTAAGTTTACGATATTCTTCTAAAATGTTATACAAATCTTTCTTTATTTTATCTTGTATTTTATTCAGTTCAATTTCTCTTTCTTTTATTTTTAAATCCAAAGAATTTTTATTAACAAAATAAATATTTCCTGCCCTGTAGTGTTCAATTTCGCTTATTGGTATTACTATTATGTCCTGCATTTCTAGGCTTTGTTTTATTTTATTGTTAAATTCTTCTAAGTATAAAATGCATTTAACTTTGTTTTTAATTAATGAATGAATTATTTTCTCTTCAGATTTTACGCATTTCTTAATCAAAATTACGTTTTTAATAGTTCCTTCTTTTTTACTTGCTTCTTCTAATCCTTCATTTAATTCTAAAATGATCATTTTGTTATTTATTACATCCTTTATTTTAGCCAAAATTTCTTCTAAGGATTTTTTATAGTAATCTCTTTCTAATTCTAATTTTTTTATCTCATTATTTAAAATTTTGATTTGTTCTTTTAATATTAAAATTTCTCTATTTTGCTTAATTTTTAAATAATTTTCTTCTTTAAGTTTTTCGATTTCTTTTTCATATCTTTTTATTTCCTCCTCCTTATTCCTAAGTTGTCTCAAAAGAAACTCTACATCATTTTCGAGTATTTTTATCTTGTTTTGCAACTCGATATCTTGAGTTTTTTCTTCAGAAGTTTTCATAAGAACTTGTTTATTTTTCTCAATCGCTTTCAATTTGTTTTGCATCTCCTCTTCGATAGCTTCTTTAATATTCTTGTTGTATTTAACCACCTTCTCGAATATATAACATGGTTCGATGTCTAACTTCAATTTCCTTATCTCTTCTTTAATGCTTTCATATATAGGCGAGTATCTTTTATAAGCTATGATTGCTGCAGCTAAAGCATCTCTTTTATGCGTATCTAGCCTTATATTTTCAATATTGTTTTTTGCCACAAATTCCTGAGCTATTCTTTTCTTTTCTTTAACTTCAAGATCTCTATCAGGATTGAAAATTATCGCTCCAAAACTTGAAGCTAATTTACTTACCATTGAAGGTACTTCCGCTTTATCTGTACTTACTATGACAGGCTTGCCTATTTTAATTATTAATGATCTTAAATCTTCTAGCCCTGTATATTTAATCGCAATCAAATCCTTAATCTTGCCTTCCAAATCCAAAAAAGCTAATCCTACCGTTAAGCCTGGATCGTAACCTACAATTATAGGTTGGTTTGAAGGATTTAAGTTTTCTTTTGTGAGAATTTTTCTTCTTATTAAAGGAAAAATTCTTATTTGAATTCCATATCCTTTATATGGTTTTATAATTTTTCTTACTCTTTCTATATTATCTTGAACAACAAATATTCCTCCTTCATTAGTTTTCTTATTATAAAAGAAATCATAAGGTATTAGATTGCTGTTTAAAATCGTCTTAATTGAATTTATAGCTTGAAGTATATTAGCATAAATATTTCTTCTATACCGATTCTCGCTCATACCCCCACCTGAAGGTTCGATTCTCTTACTTACAAGAATTATAGTTTCATCTTCATGCAGTTTTAATTTATAGCCGTAACCTTTCAAAGCTAATTTTGCAAGAATCATTGCTGTTTCTTTTGGGGAAAGTTTACCGCCCGTATATAAGTTTTCTTTTTTTGCTATTTCTATTAATTCCTCTCTTGGTTCTGAAGGATTACCTGTGATTTGAATTATTTCTGTTTTAAGTGGTAAATGATAGGCAAGCCTTTTTAAGTCTGTTTCATTCTTTACCAGTTCAAATATATTATCTGTAGCTAATATTTTCGGTTTAGTCTTTTTAACGTAAAGAATTAAATCAAAAATTGTAAAATTCTGTTTAACATCCAAAACTTCTCCTTTATCATTTAATAATGCTAAGGAATATAAAGGGGTTTCAATTTTAGAAGTTGAATACCCCTTTTCTATATCGATGCCTAAAACCTTTAATTTTTCTTGCATTAAACTATTAAATAAATAAAAAAAATAATGTTAAATCTTTATCGCTTTAATACTTCATTTAATAGTTTTGGTATTTCATCAGGTTTATCTGCTACTTTAATTCCAGCTTTAACAAATGCTTCAATTTTCTCCTTAGCACTTCCCATTCCCATTGAAACGATAGCTCCAGCATGACCCATCCTTTTTCCTTCAGGAGCTGATTTTCCTGCGATAAACGCTACTACTGGTTTTTTGTTGTTAAGTTTTGAATAATAATTTGCAAATCTTTCCTCTAGGTCTCCTCCTATTTCTCCTATTAAAACTACAGCGTCAGTATATTTATCTTCAAGAAACATATTGTATATTTCTATAAAATCGGTACCTATTATTGCATCTCCTCCTATTCCTACAGCTGTACTTATCCCGAAATTAAACTTTGACATTTTATAAGCTACTTCATAGGTTAATGTTCCACTTCTAGATATTATTCCTATTCTTCCTTCTTTGAATATATGGGCTGGCATTATTCCTACTTTGGAATACGGGGGAGATATTATTCCTGGGCAATTAGGACCAATTATTGTTATACCTTTAATTTTAGCATAATTTACAAATTTTACCGCATCATGCATAGGTATTCTTTCTGTAATAACTACTATAAGTTTTATATTAGCCTCTATAGCTTCGAATATTGCATCTGTTGCAAAATTCGCTGGAACAAATACTATTGAAGTATTAATTTCTGGAAACTTCTCCAATGCATCAAATACGCTATCAAACACTGGTATTCCATGAACCGTTTGGCCTGCTTTACCAGGAGTTACTCCTGCAAGAATTTTTGTACCGTAATCTAACATTAATTTAGTATGGAAAGAACCTTGTCTTCCTGTTATTCCTTGAACCAAAACCTTAGTATTTTGATCTACTAAAATAGCCATGTTTAGATTTTAACAGCTTCTTGAGCAGCTTCATCCATCTCATCATAAGTATATATTCCTATTTCATTTAGCATTTTTTTACCTTCTTCTTCGTTTGTGCCTTTCATTCTTACAACTATTTTTTTACTTGTCTTTACTTCATTTAATGCTTTTATAATTCCTTGCGCTACTTCATCGCATCTAGTTATTCCGCCTAAAATATTTATAAATATACTTTTAGTTCTAGGATGTTTTAATTGTATACGCAAAGCTTTATAAACTACTTCTGAACTAGCTCCTCCGCCTATATCTAGGAAATTTGCAGGTCTTCCTCCGTAATATTGAACTAAATCCATCGTAGACATTGTTAATCCTGCACCATTACTTATTATTCCAATATCACCGTCATGTTCAACGTAGCTGAAACCCGATTCTCTTGCTATCATTTCATATTCATTTAATTCTCTTTCAATCCTTTCTCCAAATCTTTTTTGTCTATATAAGGCTGAGTCATCGATAATAATTTTAGCATCTACCGCATATAATTCGCCATTATATGTTATTCCTAGCGGATTAATTTCAGCTAATTCACAATCATATTTCACAAATATTTCATATAACGAATTAACTATATCTTTAAGATTCTTTATTTCTAAAAATTTTTCTATTTTTCTTATGATAAAATCCTGTAAGCCAATTAAAGGATTTACATATATTCTCAGAACTTTCCTAGGATCTTCCTTTGCTATTTGTTCAATATCCATCCCCCCTTCTTTTGAAGCAAGAATTAAAGGCTTTCTTGCAGATCTATCCATAATTACTGATAAATATAGTTCTTGTTTAATCTCGATATACTTAGAGATTATTACTTTACTTACTTTTTCACCCTTTATAGTTAAGTTAAGTATATTATTTGTTACTTTTATCAGTTCTTCTCTATTATTTGCAAACTTAATTCCACCTGCTTTACCTCTACCTCCAACCAATACTTGTGCTTTAACTACAACAGGAAAGGAAATTTCTTCAGCTATTTTTAAAGCTTCATTAACATTTGAAGCTAAGCCCCATTTAGGCACGGGAATTTTGAATTCCTCAAAGATTTGTCTTGCCTCGTATTCGTATAATTTCATATAATAATATAATATAACAATAATTAGTTTTATTTAACTGACTTCTCACCGCATTGAAAGGTGAGATTCTTCTCATCGATTCGTAGTTACATATCTCATATAAAGGACAGTCGAGAGGTTCAGAGAATCTCCATTTAAATTTATTATTGCAATATCATTTTCATAACCACAAGAACATTTTAAATAACTATAACCTATTTCTTTCATTTTATTATTGCATCCAATTTTTCTACTACTAATACATTATAATTCATTTCCTTTGTTATTTTAATAACTTCTAAACTAATTTTCTTGAAATTTTATCTGCAAGAATTTTCTTAGCTTTAATATGTAAAACTCTTATTCTATAAGAATTTTTTAACTAATATAACGTATCTTATTCCTTATCATGTATTATTTCTTTATTGCTCGCATTCAAAGAAAAAATTATTAAAAAGTATCTATAATGTAAAATAAGGAAGAAATCCATGTGGGTTTCGTTGGATTATCATATACATTCATATTATTCTCATGATTCATTAAATGATCCTAGAAAAATACTACAAGTAGCAATGAATAAAGGCATAAAGGCTATCTCAATAACCGATCATAACACGCTAGCTGGCTCTATTTTGCTAAAAAAATATGACAAAGATTTCCCGCATATTATTAAAGTAGAAGGTATCGAACTTTATACTAATTATGGAGATTTGATTATTTTGGGATTAAGAGAAAGATTGAAAATCAAAAATATGCTTGAGGTTTTAGATTTGGCTAAATCATGCGATTATGTAACAATCTTACCTCATCCTTATTTAAGACATAATATTAAAGATGAAGTCTTTTATGAAATAATCAGAAAGGTAGATTTAATCGAGGCTTTTAATGCTCGTGCTCCCTATTTTTTAAATTTCAAGGCGCACCGACTCGCTATTAAATTCAATAAACCATTTACTGCAGGAAGCGATGCTCATCTTTTAAGAGAAATAGGCAATGGTGTTACTTTTGTTTATTTAAGAGATTTCACTAAAGAAGATCTAATAAAATCTTTAAAGAAAGGATGTTGTAAAGGAATTTTATTAAATAAATCCAACTTATTAAATCGAATTACTACTGGAATTGTTCAAGTAGGCAAGTTTCTTCAAAAATCTTCTTTATAATTTGTTTAAAAAGTATTTGCGAGCCTTTCTTTTATTTCACCCTCATTTTTAAAGGCTTATTAACAGATGGGCTATCATATAGTCCTTATTGGCTGGAAAACATCTCTTAAGTTTTCACGATTTACCTCCTACTTGAAAGACTTGGTTTTATAATTCCTAGCTAAATCGAATATTTAAGCAAAGTTTTTAAGAATGTATTATATATAGAGAATAAATGGAATCTTACGATACGAAATATTTTCAAGAAATGTTAAGAGGTTCTTCTTTAATATTAATTTATATAATAGTATTAAATCTTACTGGTATAGTCTATATTGTAATTGCAACTAGGATTTTATCAATGTTTGAAGTAGGCGCTTTGCTTTTTGCTAGTGTTATTATTAATTTTTTTCCTGTTTTATTCGGTTTAGCATTACATCAAGCTGCTCCAAAATTTTGTGCTGAAAAATTAAAATTAGGTAATACTAAATTTTCTTCGGAAATATCTAATTTAATATTGACGCTTGGATTAATCTTATTTCTTATTGCTTTACCCATAGGGTATTTCTTTGTTTATATTATCGTCTATCCTTTATTACCGATACCCTTTTTACAATATTATTCGTTTTTAGTAGCTTTGGATGGTTCTTTAAATTTACTTTTATTCTTATTTTATGGGATTTTTATTGGCAATCTAAAAATTTTTAATGCGGTTTTCTCTCTTTCTTTAGCAAGTGCAGCGAGATTTCTCTCTGCTGCCTTTATTATTCATCTCGGAGGAAGCATTTTTGAGGTATTAAAATTTTGGATTATAGGTGATTCCTTAGGAATTTTATCTTTCATATTTTTTTCAAGAGGAATTGTTTCATTAAGGTTTACTTTAAATCTTCAAATTATTAAACAAATTTTAAACTATTCTTTACCTTTGTATATTTCTTTGATTCTTAACTATACTTTCCTTTACATTGATAGATATCAGGTAGCATATAACGTTAAATTGGAAAATTTTTCAATATATGGTACTGCAATGACTGCAAGCATGATTCTTATAAACATTCCACAGCTGCTTTCAAATGTTCTCGTTCCTTATTTTTCCTATGCTTATGTAAATAAAAAAGAGGAATTTTATTTTTATTTAATTTCAATCTCAAGGTTTGCATGTTTAACTTTTCTTCCGCTTCTTATTTTAATATCTATGTTGGCAGAACCAATAATCTATCTATTTGCTGGAAGTAAATATATAGAAGGCTGGGTTACTTTTTTTATGGTAACTCTAACTATTGCGATAAGTTTCCCTATAATTAGTATATTAGCTTTCTTTTTAGCTTTAGGCAAAACTAAAATTGTTATGTACTCATCAATGATTTCTTTATCTATAGGAGTCATTTTTATTCAAATTTTATCTCCACAGTATGGTATATTAGGTGCATCGATTGGAAGAAGTTTAATTTTCGCTCTTAACTTTATTTTTTTAGCTATTTGGCTGTATTATAAAGAGAAAATTGATTATGGTATTGCTTATCATATTAAAATATCTTTAATATCGTCGCTCATATTTTCTCCAATTTTAATAGCCAACAATATATTAAAAATACCATATTATTATCTCTCATTAATTGTTATTCTTAGTATAATGGTTTACTTTTACATTCTTAGAAAGTATAGATTAGTATTATTAGATGATTTAAAAAGACTTTCTTTAATTTTACCAGATAATATAAGTAAACGTTTAAATAACTTTTTTTACTTTCTTTTTTTAAAAAAGAACAAAAATAAAAATTAGTTTATTTATAAAAAATTGTGAATTATAAGATTTCTATTTTAATACCGACTTATAACGAGAGGGAAAACATTGAATTGCTTCTTAAGATTTTAACTTCTCGCTTTAATTTTTATGAAATATTAATAGTAGATGATGGAAGCACTGATGGGACAATTGATATAATTGAAAAATTTACACGAAAATACCCCAATGTGAAACTAATTGAAAGGGGAAGTAAAAAAGGACTAGGTAGCGCCTTAAAGGAAGGTATACTTTCTTCTAAAGCTGATTATATAATTACGATAGATGCTGATTTAAGCCATAATCCGTATGAGATTCCTAAATTAATATCAAAACTTAACACAAATCAAATTGTAATTGGTTCTCGACATTTAAAAGGGTCAAAAATAATAGGCTGGAATTTCTATAGATTTTTAATCCATATTACTGCTAATTTAATTGCTAAATGGTTTTTAATGTTAAAATGCTCAGATATAACTTCTGGTTTTAGGGTATACAAAAGAGATTCAATATTAAAAATAATAAAATATGCGAAAAGCAGTGGTTTTAGCTTTCAAGTTGAAGTTTTATATATTGCTAAAAAATTAAATTACAAAATTACCGAAGTCCCTATAATTTTCATTAATAGGAAAAAGGGAAAATCCAAATTTAATGTTATAGAAATGCTTGAATACCTAAAGACCATTTTATCGTTAATTAAAAGAACTAGGGAAATCAAATAATTTCTGTTTCTTTTAGAAGTTTCTCCGCAGAATTATAACTTATATCGGTATCACCTAATATAGTATACCTATCTTTCCTGAGCTTATTGGCCATCATTAATGCTTTAATTAAGTATTTAGGTTCAATTTGCAATTCTTTTGAAGTAGTAGGTAAACCTGCTTTCTTTAAAGTATTCTTAATTTTTTTCCAATTAAGATTATGTAGTTTACTCATAACTATAGTACCAATTCCGCATTGTATCCCATGCATTGCAGGTTTAAAACCTTCCTTGTCTGCTAATAAATCTAAAGCATGACTAAATAAATGCTCAGAACCGCTTGCAGGTCTTGAACTCCCAGCTACACTTATAGCTATTCCACTTCCTATTAATGCCTTTATTATTATTGATACAGCTTTTTCTTTATCTTTAGTTATAACATTGATATTCTTTTCTATAATTTTTGCGCTCATTAATGCCATTGATGCAGCATACTCACTATATTCTTCTCCTTTTAATAAGTGTGCTAATCTCCAGTCTCTTGTAGCGGTTATCTTAGCTAATAAATCTCCAATGCCTGTAAAAATATATTCGGCTGGGCTTTGTATTATTATTGAAGTATCAGCTATTATTGCCAAGGGAGGTCTTAATTTATATTCGAAATTATACTTTGATTTAAGTTTTAAATAAGCTATAAAAGAAAAAGTAGGGGATGAAAGTCCATCATGCGAAGAATTTGTAGGATAACTTATATATGGTTTATTGGAAAATAAGGATAAAATTTTTGTACAATCAATAACTTTTCCTCCTCCAACACCAATTAATAACTTAATGTTATTTTGCTTTATTTTACTCACCCTATCTTCAAGATTTTTTATTAAATCATCGAAATTTTCAATACTTAAATTAATAACTTCAATACCTTCACTTTCAATCTTAGGCTTTACTAAATCTAGCCCAATTTTTTTTGTAAAATTAGAGCCAGTAATTATCATCACTTTACCTTTATTAAATCCTACCGAATTGAGAATTTCGATTAACTGTGACGTGATTGAAGGACCTGTATAAACGTATTTTGGCAATTCTATTTTATTTATGCCCTATTTTTATCACCTATAATAAGAACTCATTAAATTTTTATTAACTTAAATATTTGATTATTTATGACTCATAAGATATTATTCATACTTTTAGATGGAGCTTCGGATGGATTAAATTATCCTCGAACTGCATTAGAAATAGCAAAAATGGAAAATTTATCAAAAATAGCTAAAATTTCTAAAGCAGGTTTAGTTTACACAATCGGTAAGGGGATTTCTCCTGAGAGCGATGCAGCAGCTCTATCTTTTCTAGGATATAATCCTCTTGAAATAAACGTAGCAAGAGGTTTTCTGGAAGCTTTAGGTGCCGGAATCGAGATTAGTGAAGGAGACTTAGCTTTGAGATGCAATTTTGCTACAGCCGTGGGAGACGAGATTATAGATAGAAGAGTTGGGAGGTCGCTTTCTGATTCTGAAGCAAGGGAACTTGTTAAAGAAATTAAATCTAAGGTTAATATTGGTTACGATTATGAACTTATACATACAATAGGACATAGATGTGTATTGGTTATTAAGAAAAAGGATAAAAAATTAGGTTCAAACATAAGTAACTTGGATCCTGCATATATTAGAAAAGGCAGTGTGGTTCATGCTACTGCAATTATTGATAAAAGAATTAAATTATGTGAAGCATTTGATGAAGAATCACGAATATCTGCTGAACTTGTCAATAAGTTTTTCATCGAATCAAGAAAAGTTTTGGAGAATAGCAAAATAAATTTGGAAAGAAAGAAAAAAGGATTGTTACCAGCTAATATTCTGCTTTTACGGGATGCAGGTTCTTCGATGCCTAATATCCAAAAATTTAAGGATAAGTATAATTTAAGCGCAGCAGCAATAGCAGAAATGCCTGTTGAAGTTGGTGTTGCTAAAGTAATAGGAATAGAAAGTTATAAAATGGAATATATTAAAAATCCTGAAAATTACAAAGCCAAAGTTAATTTAATCCTAAATCTTCTTAATAGCTATGAGTTTATTTATGTTCATATCAAGGGTCCAGATGAACCAGCCCATGATGGAGATCTTGAAATTAAAGTTAAAACCCTAGAAGAAATAGATACTTACTTCTTTGGTCAATTAATAAATAACCTAGAATTAGATAAGTTAATAATTTTTATAAGCTGTGATCATTCAACTCCTGTATATTTAAAAGCTCATAGCGATGATCCAGTGCCATTTATATTTTATAAACCTGGCATTAAACCTGATGGAATATTTAAGTTTAGCGAAAAAGAATGTTTAAAAGGTTCTTTCGGAATTCTTGATCATGCATATGAAATTCTTAATAAAATTTTATTAGCGAATTAAAGCTTTATCTTTCTTCACTAAAGGAAAATTATTAAAAAATATCAAACTAATTCACCTAGAAAGGACGGGATCTTAATATTTTGTTATAAACTGACTACTTTGGCTCAAAACTTTTAATTTCTTCAACTATCTTTTTTAAAGAAGGTGTTTCGAAATGCTTTCTTATAGGTTCAAGTATTTCATTTAATATTCTTGCCACATTTTTCTTTAAATCCAAAGGATGCAAATTGCCATTAATATAATCTTTTTCCAATTCAGAATAAGAATAATAAGTAATTTTTCCTCCATACCTACTTTCTCTTTCAACCTCAAAACTTTTTCTTTTATTAAATATGATATATTTTACAATCTCAAGTATAGGATTCATTTCCGTTGTTTTTTCAGGACACCAGGCTTTTAAAATTTTTCTTTCGATTTCCTCCTTTGTATCATGAATAAATATTGCGGTCCATGGCTTAGATTTACTCATTTTATAGGCCTCCACTAGTTCAATTTTATCCTTAAATTCTTTTTTTGCAGGTTCACCTAATCCCATAATTAAATGATGATGTAGTAATATAGGTTTTTTCCATCCTAATTTAGGAAAAACTTCTCTACACAAAACATGAACCTTTCTTTGATCCATTCCTCCATGTGCTATATCTTGACCTAAATATTTTACATCAACAGCTTGCATAGCAGGATAAATATATTGTGCAAAACTTAAATTTTCCTTTTCACTTCTTCCCATTATAGATATACACCTAGTTATACGTGTGAGATTTACCTTAGAAGAAAATTTAACCAAATCTTTCCAGTATTCGTTATTATTGTAATAAAAATCACTTCCTAAAACAATTTTAACTCCAGGACAATAGAACTTGAATGCTTCTTCATAATATTTAGAAGCCTTAATTATATTATCCCACTTCTCACCTAATTTTTTATTAATAAAACTATGCCAATCAGCTAAATAAACCGTACAATCTATACCTGCTTGGATTAGATCGTTAATTTTGTCTCCACAGATTATCAAAGTTCCAAGATGCAATAAGCCAGAAATTTCAAAGCCTATGTAATGTTTGGGGTGCTCTTCTATTTTTAACAATTCTCTTAATTCCTCTTCAGTAACTATTTCTTCAGTGGGGGATTTCTTGATTAATTCGATTTTTGTTTCGATATCCATTATAACAAAATTAAAGTTTTTAATTTAAATATCGCTCTCAAGCCAATTTGACATTTTGCTACAAGATATCGGATTTAACTCACCTTCTTCGCTACAAATATTAATATCAGGGCAAGAAAAACAAACTGTATCTTCAATTCCATTTAAAGGAATAACTTTAATTTTAGGCGTTGGTAAACTCAAAAAATAAATTTTTTTACCATTAACATATTTCACATTTCTTTCAATTTTTCCTTCTCTTATTAACTTAAGCAAAATACGTGTACCTATTTCGCTTTTAAGCTTAAGTTTTTTCCATAACTCTTTTTGCGAAATAGATTTTTCCTTCCTTATTTTTTCCAAAATTTTTTCGCGAATTTGATTCTCGTTTATTTTTCCTTTTTCCTTTTTCACAATATTATTTCTACATCTACCCCCTTAATAAGTTCTTTACATCTATTTCTTAAAGTTACTTCAGAAATTTGTGTAAAGTTAGCTATTTCTTTTTGTGTTTTCTTATTATTAGTCATTATACAAGCTAAATAAACAGCTGCTGCAGCTAGACTTTTAGGGGATTTGCCAGAGCATAATCCGTTTTTGGTAGCTTCTTCTAATATTTTTAGAGCTTGTTTTTCTATTTTATAATCTAATTTTAAAGCCTTGACAATCTCTTCGATGTATATTTTAGGATTATTTATTTTAATTTTATTAATTAATTCTTTTTCTTCTTTTAATATATCTAAAACAAATTTATAACATTTTGAAATTTCTTTTTTATCAACATTTAACATGCTTGAAATTTCCTTAATTGTCATAGGTATGTCATGAATTTTGCAAGCAAAATAAAGAGCCACACCTAAAGTTCCTTTAATCGATTTACCCTTAATTAGATTATTTTTCATAGTTTTTCTATAAATAATTGCACACGTCTCAATTACTTCTTTATTTAAGTTATATTTTGAAGCTATTCTATCTAATAATTCAAACGAATGATATAATCTTCTTTCCTCACTTGTCAAAACTTTGGTTCTTTTTTGAAGTATTGTATAATTGTTATAAGCAACAATTTCTGAACTAACTCCTTTATCATGTAAAGCAAATGTTATTGGTGCTCCTGTTCTTGCTCTTTGGTTTTCTTCTTCAAAGAATATTCTCCATTCCCTGCCAAAATCTATGCTTTTATTTTGCAAAACTGTTCCACAATTTTTACATATATATGAAGCTGTTACTGGATCCTTAACGACCTCCGAGTTTTTGCAACTATTACAAGAAATGTTAGGCGGTAATGTATTTATCATTTTACGTAAACTTTTTTATTTAAAAATCTTTCAAGATTCTCTTTAATGAAAGGCTTTATTGATATGTATGGGTTATTTACAGGCCCCATTATATCTATAACAATTCCTATAGGCTCCTTTTCTTCTGTAAATGTTTCTGAATTTAACTTAGGTATATTTTCAGCTTTAACTATTATTTTTTTACTTTTGCTTATGTGGGAAACAACACCAATTAGTTTCATAAGAAGTCGATATTTTTCTACTAAATTTAAATATAAAAACCTTTCGTCTTTAAGGAAAGTATTGAAAAACTTTATTTAATTCTTCTAAGTTCTTTTATCATTATAGCTAATTTTCTTAAAAGGTCATTTTTTTTATCTTTTTTGGAATAAATTATTACACATCCTTTTTCCCACCAACATCTAGGATAAGCTTTATCTTGTAGTATTTCAGCTTTATAACCTAATTTTTCTGCTGCAATAAGTATTTCTGATAATTTAACCCTATCTATTGCAAATTTCAAATTAACTCTTCTTCCTTCCCTTCTTTTTTTGGAAATTTCAAAATAAGCTGGCCAAATTACGTAATAGTCGCGCTTTTTTTTCATTTATTGTCGACGATGAGTTAATTTTCATTTAACGATCAGTTTTGCGTTTATTATTCCGTCCTGGCCAGGTCTGGAAGTTACAATAGCCTCACCTAATTTTGTTCTTATTATTGTTCCTTTTGTAATTATTTTCCTTCTATCATAATCTACGTTAGCTGGATTCTTAACTACGTCTAGTATTTCTACTTTTTGTACTTTACCTGTTTTTGGGTCATAAACATTAGCAAATTTATCCTTTACCAATTTAATCTTAATATTTCCTCCATATACTCTTTCCTTTTTTATTACTCTTTCACCTAATGTAGTTAATACAGGAAATCCTCCTAATTCATATCGCCTGGTTTTTCTACTACTACCTTTCCTTCCGCCTGTAGGTTTAACTAAGTCGTTTGAATGCTTTATAACCATTTAATAATACAACTTAAATTTGAAATATAAAAAATTTATGCCTCGGCCGGGATTTGAACCCGGGATCTTAGGCTTGAGAGGCCTACATTCTTAACCAGGCTAAACTACCGAGGCATTTTTCTTTTTTCCCACCAACGTTTAGCATATTTCATCGGTTCATAACTTTATCCCTCAGTGGGGGTCATTGAGGATTGACTCTCCCGTTCAGTCAGCATCTTCATCAGTATATCCGATTATGCTTTACTACTATAAAAATTAATAAAATAAATTTAAATTTTCGTATCTATAATGCTTATTTTTCTTCTATCATAATTTTATGCCCCCGCCGGGATTTGAACCCGGGATCCCTGGCTCGAAAGGCCAGTATTCTTATCCGGGCTAAACTACGGGGGCTAATAACTTATTTATTTATTATAGTAGTTTATTTTAAAATTTTTCTTTATAAAAGTCTTAATATCTAGTATATATATGGAATGGAAAACAAATCAAAATTTACTTAAAATCAAATAAAGTTGATTCTTTTTGATGCCTTTTAATATAACTATTAGCCTTATCCAAAACTTCCCTTAATTTTTCGCGTAACATTTTTCTAGCTTCTTCATATCTTACCCATTTATATTCGACATGCTCCTTAGAAATGTTAACTTGTTCATTTAAACATTCTGCAAGAAAATATGTTACTTCCTTATTAACCAATTCATTATTTCTTTTATAAAAGTAGCTAATTTTCTCTATAAAGTTTTTAATAAATTTAAGTTCTCTAATTCCAGTTTCTTCCCATACCTCTCTTTTAGCTGCTTCTAAGGGATTTTTATCTTTTTCTTCAATTAATCCCTTAGGAAATTCCCAATATTCGCTTTTAAATTTTGCTCTCAATAATAGGTAATAAATTTCACTGTTTTCCTTCTTAAACACTATAATTCCTGCCGATCTCTCTTTCTTTATCACATTAAGACACCTCCGTCAGCTATTATTGTTTGCCCTGTAACAAAGGAAAAACTTTCGCTTATTAATGAAGAAATAAGTTTTGCTATTTCAATAGGTTCACCCCACCTTTTTAAAGAAGTTTCTAAGGCTAATTTTTTTCTTTCCTTTTTAGATAAAAGATAATAAGTAGATCTAGTTTTTATACTACCTAAAGCGATAGTGTAAGCTCTAATGTTGTAAATTCCATATTGTCTAGCTAAATTCTTTGTTAATATTATACATAATGATTTAGCTAATGAATAAGCTGTTCCTTCCAAATCTCCGCTTATCGAAGGTATAGAAGATATATTAATTATAACACCTTTTCTTTGTTTCATCATCACAGGAAGACATTCTTTAACTAGTCTAAATGTGCCAAAAAAAATCCACATTCATTATTCGTATTATTTCTTCTTCAGATATTTCATGAACTTTTTTCTTCCATAATTGTAAATCCAAATGATATCCTGCTAAGTTGATTAAATAATCTATTCTCCCAAACTTCTCCATTATAATTTNAATAGCATTTTTAACGCTTTCTTGTAAAGTTAAATCGGTATATATGGGTAAGACTTGAACCTTTGTTTCTTTTTCTATCTTCTTAGCTATTTGTTTACAAACTTTATATGATCTAGCCAATAAAGCAAGATTTATTCCTTTTCTTGCTAACTCAAAGGCTGTTACCCTTCCTATACCTTTTGAGGCTCCTGAAATTACAGCAACTCCATTCATGGAATTAATTCTTCTATTTTATATTTTTCGGTTAATATCTTATAGGGTATAGTAAACCAATCAGCAAACTTATATTTATTTAAATTAATATCGTTAAATTTTTCAAATTTATATTCTGAAGCTTCGTTTAAATTTATTTTTATTGTTTTATCATATTTACAACTAAAAACTACACAATGTTCATTTTCAACGTCTTCTTCTCTTTCTCCTTTGGATTTATAGTTGAAAGATAAAATTCTTTTAAATTCGAGTTTCTCGTTAATGCCTAATTCTTTCCTTAAAGTTCTTGATAAAGCTTCTTCCCATGTTTCACCGTAAAAAAGATGGCTTGCTGGTACTTCCCAATATTCTGGAAACCTTTTATTTTTTGCTCTTTTTTGTATTAAAATTTCCTTTTTTTCATTAAAAATAAAAATTACAAAAGCTAAATGCCTTTTTCCTTCTCCTCTATGACATTCTTCAATTGTAGCCTTTCCTATAGGATTTCCTTGCTCGTCGCAAAGTATTAAATATTCCATTAAAGTGATATTTCGCTTCCTTAAATATATTCTTTCTTATATTCTTCATAATATCTTAAACGTTGCAATAAATATGCGGCCACCGGGATTTGAACCCGGGTCCTCGGCTCGGGAAGCCGATGTCCTAGACCTGGCTAGACTATGGCCGCTCTATTATAATTAATATAAAAGAAAATTTTAAACTCTAATTTTACTCAATGTAATCTTCTACTTTAGGTAACTCTAGTTTCAAGCCTTTTCTTTCTCTAATTTTCATTATAATATTCATTGCTAAATTTTCAGGTACCGGACTCCATTTATAAAACTCTGTAGCCCAAAATGCCTTTCCAGCTGTTTGACTTCTCATTTCATCTGCTAAATCAGTGGCTTCTGCTACAGGAATTTCTCCTCTTATGAAAGCAAGGTTCAATTGTTGTTCAACAGCAAATATCTTACCTCTTCTTGTGGTAATTATTTTTAATACATTCCCCATATATTCTTGAGCAACTTTTACTTCTATTTTATATATTGGTTCTAATAAAACTGGTTTTGTTGAAAGAAATGCTGCCATAATACCGTTTTTAAGGGCTGGCATCAATTGTGCAGGACCTCTATGAACAGGGTCGTCATGTATTGTAGCATCTAATAATCTAACCAATACTCCTCTCATAGGTTCGTGTGCCAATGGTCCTTCTGCTACACTCCATCTAAATCCATTGATTAACGTATCTTTTACTTCTTTTAAATATTGAACACCCTTTGTATTATCTACGAAAATATTTAAATTATCATCTATCGCCCAAATATTTCTAGCATCATCAGCATCCCATCCTGCTTCTTCTCTTAGTATTTTTGCTCTTGTTCTCCAGTCTTGGTCTTCTGTCACTCTTCCTTCTTGTAAAAGTCTAATTGTTTCTTCATTTAAACTTTCCACAGCTACAACTAACCTATTATGTCTATTTGGACTTTTTGTTTCAAATGAAGGAGATTTTCCTCTTATACTTTCTCTATAAACAACCAAAGGCTTTCCAGTAACAAATTCAATATTACCTGCCCTTTGTTTGAGATCCCATAAGGCTATTTCCAAATGTAAGGTGCCCATTCCGCTGATTAAATATTCCCCTGTTTCCTTGTTTATCTTTATTTTTAACGTAGGATCTTCGATCGCCATTTTTTGTAATGTATCAATTAATTTCACCAGATCTGTTGCTCTTTTAGGCTCAATTGAAATTGTTACAACCGCTTCACTTATATATTTTAGAGCTTCAAATGGAACCATAACGTTTGCATATTCTTTACTTACAAGAGTTTCTCCTGCTCTTGCTGTTTCTAAACCTAATAAAGCTGCTATATTTCCTGCTGGTATACTAGGTACGTTTTCTCTATACGGTCCCATGTAAATTCCTGTTTGAAGAATTCTTTCAACTCTTCTACTTCTTAATAAATATATTTCTTGTCCACTGTATACTCTACCGCTAAATACTCTTCCTGTTGTAACTAATCCTGCATGGGGATCATCAATTACTTTATTTACACAAAGTATTGTAGGACCATCTGGATCACATTCTAATAGAGCCTTTCCAATCTCTGAGTTAAGATCACCTTGCCATATTTTAGGTATTCTATATTTTTGTGCAACATGTGGAGGAGGAACATGTTCAATGGCCATACTTAAAATTGCCTCGTATAAAGGAGCTTCTTTTGAAAATTCCTCGACAGCCTCCTTTCCTCTGTTATAAGCATCTATTATATCGCTAAATTTGAAACCTTTCTTTTGAGCAATGGGTATGGTTAATCCCCATTTATGTAAAGCTGCTCCAAATGCAACTTGACCTTTGGAAGGATCAATTTTCCATATTTTTTTAAATTCTGGCTCAGCGTATAATTCAATTAAACTATTGAACTCTTTAATTATTTGAAGTAATCTTTTTTGTATTTCTTCAGGTGTTAATCTTAATTCTTTTATTAATCTATCTATCTTGTTAATATAGAGGAGAGGTCTTGCTCTTTCATCTAAGCTTTGTCTTAATACAGTTTCTGTTTGAGTCATAACTCCTTCAACTGCATCAACTATTATTATTACACCATCTATTACTCTAAGGCTTCTTGTTACATGGCTAGTAAAGTCAACATGTCCAGGTGTATCGATTAGATTTATTACGTATGGTCTGCCTTCTATTTCATGGTACAAAGATACGTTTGCTGCCTTAACAGTCATTTGTCTTAATTGTTCAATTTGGACGTAATCTAATGCTAAAGCTGTACCTGCAACTTTTGGTGATAGCATACCTGCAGCCATTAGTAGCGAGTCCGAAGTTGTTGTTTTGCCGTGATCAACATGACCTATTATTCCTATGTTTCTAACATTGTTTAGATTATCCATTAATTTAAGGACTTCTTCTGTCTGCTTATACCTTACCATACTTACACCTGATGTAAATTATTTTAATTTCATTTTTATAAATCTATTTTTTAGGATTAATTCATAGGCTTTAGGTATTTATATAGTACTTTATAGTTTTGTTTTGTATAGTAATAATGTCTTTAAAGTTAAATCATCAAATAAACGTTAAATTTCATGAACAAAGTAGAGATAAGTTAATTATTGGTATAGATTTAGCAGCGAGTAATAAAAGACCTACGGGTTTTTGCATCATGAATGAAAATCTTGAAGTAGAAACATTTTTGGTTTTTGAAGATAAGGATATTTTAGAAAAGATTAAATATTATGAACCCGTACTTGTGGCAATTGATGCACCGTTATCTTTGCCTAAAGGTCGTATTTCTTTAGAAGAAAAATCAAACATTCACTTCAGATTATGCGATGTCGAATTATTAAAGTTAGGCATCAAATTTTTCCCTATAACTTTAGGTCCTATGAGAAAATTAACTACAAGGGGTATAAAACTTAAATCTATGTTAAATTACCTGGGTTACAATGTTATAGAAGTTTTTCCTGGAGCAACTCAAGATATTCTTGGTATACCAAGAAAAAGTCAAAGCATAAATAAGCTAAGAGAGGGGTTGAGAGCAATAGGAATAAAAGGGATCAATTATAAAATGTGTGATGACGAGCTTGATGCTATAACTTGTGCGTTAACAGGATTATTTTATCTAAGAGGTGAATATATTGAATTGGGGGATAAAGAGGAAGGTACAATAATTATACCAAGATTTGTTTAAATAATATTATTGAAAATTTTCTTTAATTTTCTGACTTCATCATACCCTAAAGTACTTTCGATATTTTTAGGTTAAAATATTAGTTTCTTCTATATCGGGAAGGCCACCAATTCCATTTTTTAGCTATTAACATAATAGCTGGGACGAAAAACAGTATTATAATTAACGAATCAAAAATTACAGCTAGTCCTACTGTAAATCCTATTTGATTAATTAACGGGAAATCTGGAATCATTAAAGTTAAAAGAGTCATAGATAATATTAATCCTAGTACTACTATCGCTGTACCTATCTTTTCTAAAGCTATTCTTATTGCTTCTTCGTCTTCTTTACCTTTTATTTTTTCTTCTTTTACTTTTGTAACTAAAAAAATGTCATAATCAACNCCTACGCCTAGCATCGTAACTATTAAGAACAATGGTACTGCATTTACTAAAGGAAGACTAAGATACATGTTATAAACAATATAAAGTAATGCTAAAGCCCATATTATGCCTGAAGATATTGTTAATATAAGCCTTATAGGAATTAAAACAGAATAAAGTTGAATAAATAATAACAACATTATTATTAGCGATAATGAAGAGATAATTAAAGGAGTTGCGTTATCTGTAACTTCTTTTGAATCTTGAGATGTCTGAGTAACTCCACCGAAATAAATTTGATACTTTGGATTTAATTCGTTAATTTTTTCCTTTATTTTTTTAAGAGTTTCGATGGCTTGAATACTAAATGGCTGTTTATCTATTGTTACTAAAACTAGGAAATTTTTATTAGATTTACCTATGAACCTTTTAATCGATTCTAAATAAGTTTCCCTATAAGTTTCATTTTTTAATAGTGAATTAATGTCTTTAATTTCATCACCAAAAGGAGCAACGATGGTTTCAATTTTAGTAACTTCTTCAACTTCTTTTATTTTTTGTACAATTGAATACGCAAAATCTAAAACAGAAGGATTTATTGTAGAGTTGGTAAGTATTTGCTCATCGGTTTCTATCAGAATATAAATTGGATTTATACTGCTACCAAATTTTGAATAAACAATAGTTGTAGCTTCTTTAACTTCTGAATTGGGCATTAATGGAGGAATGTCTAAAACGGTTTGTACATGGAAAACATAGTATAATGCTATAAGCGTAACAAATACCAATAAAGAAGCTAATTTTTTCTTATTTTTTTCATTAAATTTAGCTATTTTAATAAATAACGAAATATCTTGCTTTTTATTAAAGGTTTTTAATGGCCAAATAATCCTATCTCCCAAAATAATTACAATAGATGGTAATAATGTAAGATTTATCAGTAATGTTATCCCTATACCGATAGCATTAGCCAACGCCGCATCTCCAAATAATGGTATATTCATAAAGGCTAATGTTAAGTAAGATAACATAACAGCCAGCGAACTTATAAAGACTCCTTGAGAACTCCATACACACATTTCCTTTATTGCCGTATTTTTATCCTTGTTTTCTTCCCTTTCTATTTTATACCTTCTAATCATGTATACGAAATAATCACTACAAAGTCCTAATATTAGGACGGTCAATATTGAAGGAGAAATATAGCTTAATTTATGGTTTATTATTAGACCGACAATTAAGTATACTAGAAAGTAAGTTATTATTATCGTGATTGAGAATATTAATAAAGAAAGTAAACCTGTAATTACAGATCTGAAGTATAATGAAACTAGGATAAAAACGATAATTAATGCTATTGGTATAACAGTTTGGATTGTAATAAAACTGGCTTTTTTAAGCTCGTTAGAAATAGCAGGAATACCTGTGATATAAATTTCTTGTTTGTATTTTGTTTTTATCTCATTTTTTATCTCATTTATCTTGTTTATTAATTCATCAGATGGTTGTTTTTTAAATATCAAAATAATGATGAAAATATTATCCTTAACTAAGCTATCGACAACTCTCTGTTTCAGTTTTATGGGATATTCTTGAATACTTTTATTAGTAATAATCTCATTCACTACGAGGTTAGGATCATTGGTATTAATTATCTCTTTCAGAAAATCTTTAAAGTTCTCCGTGAAAGAAAATAGAGGATTGCTGTATGTTTCCTCTATTTCTTTATATATTAAATTTGCAAAATAATCAAGAATAATTATTTCATTAGTTGTATTTAATCTTATTAAATCATAAACAATTTTATCAATATTAATATTATATATATTTTCAAAATGAAAATTTTCTTTGATATAATTTAAAACTATTTCATAAACAACTTCATCTATATTTTTCTCTTTATTTTTTATCTTTTTTATATAATAAATTATTTCTTCATTTTTAATTATAGTATTATTTAAGTTTTTTTCAAAAAATTGAAATATTATATTTTCTAATATATTTTGATCCTGCCAATTTTTTATTGAAGTATTTAACAAAATTATTTGTAACAATGAATTATCTATGAGATTAGCTAAATATTTTGGCGCAATAGTTTTAATTATATTATCAGTGGTTTCTGTGATATTAAAATTTTTATTTATTAAATTTTCATAAAGTTTTTTATAATATTCATCAAAATATAATTCCAATACAGGATCTTCAATTTTTACTCTGCTTAATAAACATTCACGAGCCTTTTCCAACCTTATTTTGATATTATCCTCAAAGGTATAATTATAACATTTAATATATAGATATGGTAAATAATATAAAAAGTTTAGAATTTTTGCTAAATTTTCTTCTAATTTAATATAATTATTTAAGATTAATGTAATATTATTTTTAGTTAAAAATATATCTTTATTTAAAATTAAAGTTAAATTATAAAAAATCTTTAGTTTATTAGTGCTATTATCTGTTATATTTTTAAGAATGTTTCTAATAATGGAATACACATAAACTATTTCAGCATTGGATATTTCTTTCTTAAAAATCTGTTCTATTTCAAGAGCTAGTTTTTTAGTTTCAAAAGAAAAAGGTTCATTGTTTTTCAAAATCAAGTAAACGTTATAACCCGTTAATACACTTAAAAATGGCATAGAATAATTCTTTTGAGTAAATTCTTCTATTAGTTTATCTATAGTTATCTTAGACATGCTATTTGGGGGTATTATTTCTACCTCGTATACTACTATTTCGTTTATTTTATTCGTGAATAAAACTGATATAAGAAATATTGTAAACCATAAAACGATCAGCTTTTTGTAGTTATTCTTAATAAAATTATAATATTTATTCATAAACCTTTCCATTCTATTTTAAATTATTGTTTTTAGATAATAAAAATATGGAAGAAATCAAGTTTATCATAGAAATATGTGAGGAGTTTGTAAGCAACTGGTTATTACTTGAAATAAAACATTCGTCTAAACTCATTGGTAAAGACAAGTTATTATTAACCAATGTAAATGAAAATTACATTCAGTATTTAAGTAAATATGCCAAAGTAACGCCTTTAAGCATATTGGAACTTAAGGAATTACATAACAAAATAATAATTCTAGATCCCTTAGCCGAAAAAACACTTATTCCTGATGAAGCATCTAGATACATACTTGTAGTGGGAGGTATTTTAGGTGATAATCCTCCCCAAGGAAGAACCTATAAGTATATAACCTCTAAATTACCCAATTGTATATCGAGAAATCTTGGCAAAAAACAATTTTCGATAGATGGAGCTATATATATAGCTAAACTTATTAGTGAAGGGAAAAAGCTGGAAGATATACCGATAGTAGAAAACGTGACTATAAAAGTAGATGAGTTTCATGAAATAATCCTTCCTTATGCATATCCATTAGTCAATAATAAACTATTAATTTATGAAGAACTGGTAAATTATCTTAAATATTATATTGAAGAAGATGAAGAATTGATATTAAAAGGAAAAATTCCCTCTTTGCGATATTAATTTTTCAACTAAAAGAAGACCTGATATTAATAAAATTATTGAAGTTATTACAAATAAAATTATTTGAGATAATTTTAAATTAATATTATTTTGTTCTTTAAAAACTGAGTTATTATCTAAGTTAAATAATTGTAAAATAAAAAGAATAAATATTAACAGAATTATTGTTATAATATACAAAACTGGTTTTTTCATTTTAATAATTCTTCTATTAGATAATCCAAATTTATATCCTTAAATCTGTATTCTATATCATCAAATTCCTTTCTAAGCTTAATAACTCTCTTTTTTATTTCATCCAAGTTTTCTCCTTTATTTATTCCTTCTATAAATTCAGCAATTCTTTCCATTTCTCCTTCTTTCATACCCCTTCTTGTTACTTCGTTAACCCCTAATCGAATTCCTCCATCTACTATTATGTTAGCCATTTCTAGTTTTTTAGCAAAATCTAAATTGGTTTTATAATCTTTAAATGTCATCAGGAGCATATGGGTCTCTGTAAAACCATTCTCATATCCTACAATCGGAAGTTTTCTTTCATATAGACTTTTTGCCAACGTGTATGAATTCTTGATTATTTGTGAAGCATAATTTTTCCCGAAATGTTTCATTTCAATCATAGCCCAAGTTAATGCTGCAATTCTATTCCAATGTGCATTATCTACCAATCTGTGCAAAATAAATTTATCTAATTCCAATTCTTCATTACTTAAAAATATTCCGCCTTGGGGTCCAAAGAAACTTTTATGGGTAGAACCAAATAAAGCAATTGCTCCTTCTTCAAGTGGATTTTGAAACGCTTGTCCCGCTATTAATCCTAATACATGAGATCCGTCGTAACCTATAGTGATATTTAATTTGGTTAATTCTTTTACAGGCTGTCTAAACAAGATTAGACTTGAACCTAAAACAGCTACTTTTATATCATTTTTCCTTATAGCTTCTATAGTTAAATTAACATCTATTTTATAGTTTTTTACTACTGCATGTATAGTTTTTAATCTTAAAATATTAGGTAATTTTTCATCGGATAAACCAGGATAGCCCCCGTCCTTTTCTGATATACATAAAATTTTTTCTTCGTTTTTAGTAAAGAATAGAAGAAAACTAAATAATGCTATATGACCTGAAATCATTCTTAAACTAACAAACTTTGCCTTAAATAACTGTTTAGCTATTTCTTTTCCAAAATTTTCCACCTCATCAATAAATTTAGTACCTCTATAATAGCCTTCATAAGAAGTATAACGATGAAGCATATNAGAACATAAAAGTAACCTTACTTCTGGACTACAGATATTTTCGGAAGGTATTAAATTGATTGTCTCGTGAAATCTGTAATTTTGATGGNAAATTAACAAATCCTGAAGCAATTTTATTTCAGAGTTTATTTTTTCCATTTAATAAATTAAAGCTTAAAAATTAAAATCTCTTCACTTTAGGATTGGAGGAAATCGGTCTGAAATAAAGAATGGTCAGCTTGTAGTTTCTTTTTGGTTTCGTAAATTCTAATTACTTTTTCTATTGTAGCAATTTCTTCTACATTTTTATCTAATCTTAATTTTTTTATTCTAGGAAACCTAAGTGCAAAACCGCTATCATATCTATCACTTTTTTGTATTGAATCAAAACCAACTTCAATAACTATTTCAGGCTTTACGATTATCTTATTACCTATTTCTTGAATTGCTAAACTCCTTAGCTTCTTATCAAGGAACTCAATTTCTTCGTCGGTAAGACCTGAATATGCCTTACCGATTATTCTTAATTCACCATTTTCACCTTTAACAGCGAAAGTATAATCTGAGAGTATTCCCGCTCTTTTTCCATGTCCATACTCTGCTGCAACAATTACTGCATCTATCGTGTCAAATTCTTTTTTTAATTTAATCCAATATTTCCCCCTTTTACCTGGAGTATATATGGAATCAGGATCCTTTATCATTAATCCTTCATATCCTTCTGCTATACTTTTTTTAAATAACTCCTCTATTTCATTAGGAGTTTTAACTATAAAAAAGTCTACGATGAATATAGGTTCTTTTAATTTCATTTTTGACAAAATTTCTTTTCTTTGTTTTAAGGTTAATTCAGTACACGGTTTCGTTTCAAAATATAACACATCGAAAACCATAGCGTATAATGGAATCTCTTTTATTAAATCTTCGTTTATATTCTTCCTTCGCAATCTCCTTTGAAGAATGTTAAAAGGCAAAGGCTTACCATTTTTAAACGATATAATTTCGCAATCAAGGATAAAATCTCCGTTTATATCTTTAATAGCTTCTTTGATTTCTGGAACGAAAAAAGTTATATCTTCTAATTTTCTGGAGAATATTTTGACTTCATNGCCTTTTTTATGAATCTGTGCCCTTATTCCATCATATTTAAATTCTACGTATAATTGTTTAGCGAAATAACTAGTAACTTCTACAGCATTTTGCATTGCTTCTGCAAGCATAAAGTTGGTGGGCTTGAGAGGAACTATACTTATATTTAATTCATCCTTTTTTGCTAAAACTGCTACTTCGCTTAAATCTGGCAAAATTAAAAATGCTTCCTTTATCTGGGATGATGTCTTATTAAAAGCATAAGCAATTGCCTCTTCTATTAATCCTTCATGAAGACCTATCCTTAATTCATTTGTTATTATTTTTATTATATACTTTATTTCAATTGGTTCAGAGTTTAGAAATAGATCTTTTAATATTCCCTTTTTATAATAATAAGATTTCTCTCCTTTAAATTCACTTATTTTATTTATCCGCTCATAAACTTCTTTTAGCGAAAATTTCTTTTCTATAAACGGCCTAATTTTTTTCCCTTTATTAAAGATAATGTATGCGGCTTCTCCTAAATCTCCTTTTTTTGTTAGTAAATCTGTAATGTTCTCTTTTGTTTCTTTGCTTAATTCATAAATAACTGATAATATTGTTGAATATCCTACTTGTATTTCTTTATTAATCCAAGGTTGAAAGATTTTGCCAGAGAGAAATTTTACCGTAACTTTTAACTCTTCATCATCTAATCTTTTTAAAAAATTACCAAGCAAACTTATTTTTTCTAATTTACTTGTTGTTGACTTTATTTTCTCGCATAGTAAAGCGAATTCTTTAAATTCCATAGCAAGTTTCTCCTAAAATATTTTTTAGTAAAACTTAAATTCATTTCACTTTTTACATAAAAAATATTAGCTATTAATCTATTATTTAATAAAATGAGCTCAAGAATAAAATTTGTTTACACCCTTGATGAAGCAGATCATAATAATAAAAAATTATTTGGTGGAAAAGGGGTAAGCTTAATTTTCATGACAAAATTGGGAATGGAAGTTCCTCCAGGTTTTATAATTCCTACTTATGTTTGTAAAATGTATTACGAAAATGGCAGAAAATTACCTGATGGTTTAATGGATGAAGTAAAGGAAGGAATAAAATATATTGAAAATAAAACTGGTAAATCTTTTGGTAATCCTTCCAAACCTTTGTTAGTTTCGGTGCGTTCAGGAGCTGCTGTTTCGATGCCTGGAATGATGGATACTGTATTAAACCTAGGAATAAATGATGAAGTAGCTGAAGGATTGGCAAAAATATATAACGAAAGGTTCGCTTACGATGCTTATAGACGTTTTTTAAGTATGTTTGGAAAAATAGTGTTAAAAATTGATGAAAAGTTATTCAATGAAAAGTTGGAAGAAATAAAAAGAAAATTTGGTGTAAAATACGATTCTGAATTAAATAGTGATGCTTTAAAGGAATTATGTTCGGAGTATAAAAAGATCATAATGGAGGAATTAATTAATAGAGGGGATTTCAAAAAGGAGGAAATAAATAAAATTTTAAGCGATCCTTGGAAGCAATTGGAATTATCAATAGCTGCTGTGTTTGATTCTTGGGAATCTCCAAGAGCTAGGTTTTATAGAGAAGTAAATAAAATTACTCCTGACATAGCTGATGGTACTGCAGTTAACGTTGTAACAATGGTTTTTGGAAATCTTAATGCAAATTCAGCTACTGGAGTTTTATTCACAAGGAATCCTTCTACAGGCGAAAATGAATTATATGGAGAATATTTAACGTTAGCTCAAGGAGAAGATGTTGTTGCAGGAATAAGGACACCAAAGCCCATTCAAGAATTAAAGAATCATATGCCTGAAGTATATGAAAAGCTTTACAACTATGCTAAGACTTTAGAAAAAGTCTCGAAAGAGGTTCAAGATGTGGAATTTACCATAGAAGATGGTAAATTATATATGCTTCAAACTAGGGATGCGAAGATGAATCCTATAGCCAAAATTAAAACAAGTGTAGATATGTATAAAGAAGGAATTTTAACTAAAGAAGAAGCAATATTAAGGATTAAACCGTTTGACATATTACAGTTATTATATCCTAGAATAGATGAGAAAAAAATTAAAGTTAAACCAATTGCCAAAGGTTTAGCATCTTCACCAGGTGCGGTTTCTGGTAAAGTTGTTTTTGATGCAGATACTGCAGTGGAATGGAATAAAAAAGGAGAAAGAGTAATATTGGTTAGAGAAGAAACAAAGCCCGATGATGTTCATGGGTTTTATGCCTCTGTTGGTATTTTAACATCTAGAGGTGGCATGACCAGTCATGCTGCTGTTGTAGCAAGAGCTATAGGTAAACCATGTGTTGTTGGATGTGAAGATATAAAGATAGATTATAATAAAAGGATTTTCATCGTAGGAAACATTGTAGTAAAAGAAGGAGATCTTATTACCATTGATGGGTTTACCGGTAACGTTTATCTAGGAGAACAACCTACGGAGATTTTGAAGCCAATAAAGGAATTTGAGGAATTTATGAAATACGTGGATGAAACTAGAAAGCTGGGCGTAAGAACCAATGCCGATACTCCCGAGGATGCTGAAATTGCAAGAAAATTTGGTGCAGAAGGTATAGGTTTGTTAAGAACTGAAAGAATGTTCCGAGCTCCTGGAAGATTAGAGATATTTAAAAAAGTAATCATGGCAGAAAATAAAGAAGAAAGAGAAAAGGCTTTGGAAGAACTTTTACCTATGTTAAAGAAAGACTTTAAAGAAATCTTAAAAATAATGTCTCCTTATCCTGTTACAATAAGATTATTTGATCCACCTCTTCATGAATTTTTACCCAAGCCTGAAGAAATACTAATTGAAATTTATGAATCCTCTAACGAAATACGGAGGCGAGAATTGGAGAAATTATACAATATCGTAAAAAGAATGAGCGAAGCTAATCCAATGATGGGTCAAAGAGGTGTTAGAGTTGGAGTACTTTATCCTGAGATATACAAAACACAAGCAAAGGCAATATTTTTAGCTGCTGCAGAATTATTAAATGAAAAGATTCCTGTTAATATAGAGATAATGATACCTAATGTTTCGGATTACAATGAATTATTGTATGTTAAGTTGAATGCTATCGAACCTGCTTATAATGAAGTAAAAAATATTTACAATTTAGAAATACCTTTTAAATTTGGCACAATGATTGAAACTGTTAGAGCGTGTATCACTGCAGATAAAATAGCTACAGTTGTAGACTTTTTCAGCTTTGGTACAAACGATCTAACACAAGCATGTTTTTCATTCAGTAGAGACGACGCTGAAAATAAATTCTTACCTGTTTATCTTGAAAAGCAAATACTGAGTAAAAATCCATTTGAATCTTTAGATGTTGAAGGGGTTGGAGAGCTAATAAGGATTGCAGTAGAAAAAGGAAGAAAATCAAATCCAAATCTTAAAATAGGAATATGTGGAGAGCATGGAGGGGATTACGATTCAATATTTTTCTTACATAAAGTTGGCTTAGATTATGTAAGTGCTTCTCCATACAGAGTTTTAGTGGCAAGATTGGCTGCAGCTCATGCGAAAATATTGTTAGGATAAATTCAATATTTTATTAATAAGTTTACTTTTGTTATTCCTTTTATATTTATTTTAATCATTTCTTCCAATATTTTTAATATTTCTTTTAATTGTTTAACCTCAATTTCTCCATCAATTTCTATAACTATTTCTGCTAAAATCCCTATTCCAATTTTTCTTAACTTTATTTCTCTTATATCTCTGATATGGGGAACTTTTATGATTAGCGACCTAATTTTTTCATGCAATTCAGGATTTTGGCATGCATCAAGCAATATAAGTGAGCTTTCCTTAAGAACAGTAATACTAACATAGAAAACTAAGCCAGAAATTATCAAAGCTGATATTAAATCAAAGATAACAAAATTGAATTCTGTTAACGTTAATCCTAATATTGCGATTATCGAGCCTAATGAATCTTTAATAGAATTAACGGAATCAGCTTTTAAAGAGAGCAAACCGAATTTTTTAGATAATTTTAGCTTAAAAAATGCAAATATAAAAGAGGTTATTGCTGATAATAAAGCAATAATTAAAGCAAGATGCGTATCGTATACTTTATGAGGTTTATAAAAGTTAAGTATAGTATAATAGCTTACCAAAGAAGCCATTATTACATTTATTATTGAAGCAAATAATGCAAATAACGATTCAAACTTATAATATCCAAAATTAAACCTTAAATCTGGTGGTTTAAATGCATAACTTAAACCAAATAGTACTGTTAAACTAACTAAAAAATTACCTATACCATCTATAGCGTCTGCTAATATTGAAAAACTCCTCGTATGAAAAGAAATTATAATTTCAGCTAATGCTACACTTATCGATGTTATAATTGAATAAACTAACACATGCTTTATAATTAAATACGAGCTACTTTCACCCATCTATGTAAGTTATCAAATTATACTCCTTTTTAATAATATAAAAACTTGATGGTAAAGGGAATAATTAAAAGTGACTTCGTTATTAACCTAGATCATACTTTCTCTTCAGGTCAGATATTCAGATGGTATAAGCTAGGTCAGGGATGGATTGGTGTATCTTATAGTAGTCTAATTTATCTTAATCAATTAGATGATAAAACCATCGAATATAGAATTTCTGGGAAAATTAAGGAAGAAGATTTGGTAGAATTTTTAGGATTAAATAATAATTATTTTGAAATATTTAAAGATAGTACTCTAGAAAAAATATATAAAAATTATGCTGGGTTAAAATTATTAAAACAAAATAAATGGGAATGTGCTATTTCTTACATTTGTTCAAGTTATAATAACATAAAAAGAATAAATAAAATAATTGAAAACTTAGCTATACTTTCTAAAAGAAAGTTAAGATTAGGAAGCATTGTAATGTATGATTTTCCTACATCATCTCAACTCAAAAAATTTAGCGAAAAGGATTTTTTAAAATTAGGTTTAGGTTTTCGTTCATTCTATCTGGTTGATTTATGTAGTAAAATAGATGAAGTAATTCTTGAAGAATTTGAAAAAGAAAAAACAGAAAAAATCAAAAGGTTTCTTATGAGTATAAAGGGCATAGGTAATAAAATTTCCGATTGTATCCTGTTATATTCTTTTAAAAGGCTTGAATGCTTTCCCATAGATATATGGGTTGCCAGAGCTTTATTAAAACTTTTTTATCATGATTTAAAAAATATTTTAAAAGAAGTAAATATTAAAAACATATTTAAAAAATATAACGAAATAAGTCTTTATTTTAATAAAAAATATTATAATAAAGCGGGATATGTACAATTATTGCTTTATAAATACATTAGGGACATCAAATAACTTTAATAAATTTAATTATATCTTCTTTACTGTTCAATTCATCTATTTTTATATCCAAAAAGGCTGCTTTTTGATTAAAATACGGAGGACCTTTCCTTGAAAAAACTGTTATTACCATATTATTATGTGTGATATAATATCCTTCTCTTGCTGGCTCATGTCCTCTTATTAAAAGCATTAAATTATTTCTTTTTAGAAATTTTTCAGTAATATCTATACCGAAAAGCTTTCCAACCCCTCTATAAGAATCTTCTATACCTTCCATTTCCATAGGATCATTCCATAATATTTCTTCCAATAAAGATTTTTTAGGATGAATAATCCTAGCCTTAGCTATGTCTTCAAGACTTGATGCTTTAGAAGGTATACCTCCATGCAATACTATAAATTTATCTAATACTACTAATGCCAAATAAAATTTTTCAAATAATTTTCTCATTTGCAAATATATTTCATGTCCTTTATTTCCAAATTTTTCTATTAAAAATAAAGGTAAATCATGAGGATAAGCCATTAATTCAGGAGGTGCTTCATGGTTACCCCTTAATAAAATAATGTTATCCTTATATTCAATTTTAAGCCTTAAAATAACATAATATACCTCAGGAGATTTTTCACCTCTATCTCCATAATCCCCTAAAAATACTATCTTGTTTCTTTTGTTTTTTATTCTATCTTCAAAGTTTATTTGCTTTAAAATCTCCTGTAGTGTATCTAAATCGCCATGAATGTCACCTATTATAGTACAATATTCTATATTAGCTGGACTACATAATATTAAGTCTTCATTTACAGTCAACCCATTTATCTCTTTCAATATTCTTTCGCTCTCCAATAATTTATAAGCTTTTAATATGGTTTCTTCCATTTCTTCAAATGATATTTTTTGGGATTTTTCAAATAGTTCTGTAAGCATATATTTTAAATATTTTAAGTTAGTGATTTAAATTAAATTTAATGAATGAATACTGGGAAGAGCAAAGTAAAAATCCTAAATTTATATTATTAATCGGTATAACTTTAGTTATACTCTCAATTTTTTTCTCCTTTCTTTCTTTAACAGAAACTAGCGAATTAAAAATGATTTCTGGAGAGACCGAACTTCCAGAAAATTCATCGAAGGAAATTTCTTTAATAAATAAAAGTCAATTTTCCTTTTCTTACATAAAAAACGGAAATATAACCTTTTTTTCTAATTCAACTTTTTACATATCATTTTCAGATGAAAGTAAATATTACATTGTTAATAAAAATGGAACTTTTAAATTGAACAGTTTTTCCTTTGAAATTTTCATGTTTAATAAGGAGCCAGTTAAAATAAACTATAAGGCGGTTTTTCAACTTATAACGAAGCCTTATATTTATTTGGCATTTCCTTCCTTGTTTATGGTAATAGTGGGAGCGATATTATCATTTGCTGGTGTTTATTTAACTGTTATTAAGAAATATCATCATTGATGGTAATAAAATTCCTCTTATTTACTTTTAATTTATAAATTTTTCTCTAAAATATTTCATAAAGAATTTTCTTTATAAGGATTCAGGTTAAATTTTTAAGTTAAAAAAACAAAATAAAAAACAATGAAGCCAAAAATAGTTGCATTTTTAATGGTAACAGTTTTCCTTGTAAGCATACTAGCAATAAACTTTGTAAATGTTAGTAAAAGCGTAACAGCACAAGAAATAAAAGGACCTAAAAGTGATAGAATTATATTTAAACAGATTACCGATGATACTCAAGCTATGGAAAACGTTAAAACAGGCGGTGACCGTGGAGGAACTGATATACATTTCTTTAGAACCCCCTTTGGTACGATAAAATCTTTGCTAGAAGATGAAAGAGTTGTAGTAGTATTTAACAAAAGAGGAGGCTATACATCTTTAATATTCAATCCTGTTCCATTCTCTGTAACAGGAAAATTCAATCCTTTTGAATATAAAGAATTTAGACAAGCTATGCAGTATGCTGCAATGAGAAACTTTATGGTTTCAGAAATTTTAGTAGGATACGGATCACCGATGTTATCAGGTATTTCTTCATATGATCCAGATTGGCCGGTTGTTGCTGATGTTGTAGAAGAAATGGGATTAAAAGATGATTTAAGCCTTGCAAAATCTTTAGCTGAACAAGCTTTACAAAAGGCAGGAGCTGTAAAAGGACCTGATGGAAAATGGAGATATAGAGGTGAACTTATAAAAGTAAAAATATTTATAAGAGCGGATGATGCGGTAAGATTCCAATTCGGTGAACAATTTGCAGCTTTTCTAGCAAACCAAATTGGTTTGGAAGTTGAAAAAATTTATGGCGATTTAATTAAAGCTTTCTATGATGTATATGGTTCAGATCCAAAAGAATTAAAATGGCATATTTACACTGAAGGATGGGGTGCAGCTGGGTTTATTAAATATTTAGAAGGAACAGTCGCACAATTCTATTCTCCATGGCTAGGTTTTATGCCAGGCTGGGCTACACCAGGTTATTGGAATTACGAAAATAAAACCATCGATGAAATAACACAAAAATTAGTCCAAGGCAACTTCACATCTAAGGAAGAAAGAGATGAATTGTTAAGGAAAGCACTGAAAATAGGTTTGGAAGAATCGGTAAGAATTTTCTTAACCCAATTGTTTGATGCATATGTATACAACAAGGAAAGAGTTAGAGGAGTAATAAATGAATATGGAGGAGGATTGGCTAATAGATTTACTGCCTGGAATATAGAAGCTCTACGTAGTCCAGAGAAACCTATAATCATAGGAGTTAAATATTTAACGAGAGGATCCTTTAATCCAATCGGTGGCTTAACAGATTTATATTCAGTATTAATATGGAATACATTAGCTGCTCCAAGCATGGTAAGAGATCCTCATAATGGAGATCTTATTCCTTATCATACTCCTTATAAAATAATTCAAACTTCAACAACTCCTGTAGTAGATGTTCCTGAGGATGCTATTATATGGGATGCAAAAACTCATCAATGGAAACAAGTAGGTCCTGGATTAAAGGCAAAATCGGCAGTTGAATATGATATCATTTATAGTAGATGGCATGACGGAAGCCCAATGAATATATACGATATATTATATAATTTCTATTTCATATGGGAATGGTCTGATGAGGCTTCTCCTGACGATGCTAGATATAGTGCTAAATATAGTTCAACTCTACAACCTTATATTCCTTTGATAAAAGGAATAAAAATTATATCTGATACTAAGTTACAAATATATATAGATTACTGGTTCTTTGATGAGTCAGAAGTTGCAGCATTTTTAACACCATGGACTGCTACTCCATGGCAATTAATGTATGCAATGGAACAAATGTATATAGATGGTATAGGATCATGGTATCAAGATGAAGCACAAGCAAGGGGTAATGAGTGGATCGATCCAATCTTTCCTACACATTCTACTATAATTAGACAATATTTAGATAGTTTCTACGAAGCCGATAAAATACCAGATGCGCTAACTGCTGGGCAGCTACCTGTACCTCCAATTACATTGGATGAAGCAAAACAAAGATACGCTAGGTCAAGTAACTTCATAGCCCAGTATGGTCATGCAATCATTAGCAATGGTCCGTACATTATGATTAAATATCAACAAAACAACGTAATTGAAGTTAGTGCAAATAGGCAATATCCTTTCGGTCCTGAAAAATGGAGCGGTTTTGGTGAAGAGAGGTTAATTAAAGTTGTTGATATATCATATAAAGAATCAGTAAATATAGGTGAAACAGTAAATATCGATTTGAAAATTAACATTTTACAAACTCCTGCAAGAGCACAGGATGTGATAATTAAATACTGGTTCTACAATCCAACAGGAAACATAATAGGAAAAGGTGATGCTACATTTGTTTCAGATGGTAACTTTAGAATAAGCTTATCAACCTCAGGCTTATCACCAGGTATATATAGCTTCAAGATTTATGCAGTTTCAAAATATGCATATATTCCTGAATTCATCTCAGGCAAATTTATAGTATCAGCTATTCAAATAACTTCTCCACCAACTACACCTCCACCAACTACACCTCCACCAACTACACCTCTACCAACTGAGATAGAAACTATTATATCTCCAACTCCAACACCCACACAAACGCCAACAACAACACCAACTCCAACACCCACACCAACACCTTCAATTGGTCTTTTTGAAATAATAATAATAGTGTTGGCTATTGCAATAATTGCTGCACTCGCTGTAATTTTCTTAAGAAGACCAAAACCTACCGCTACTTAATTTTTTTAAAATTAATTTTTTTATATTCTTTTCTTTATTATAAGAATTATGGGTATTTATAAATACTTAGCTATAAGGACTTTGAATATGGTCCTTATAATAATTGTTATTATGACATTGACTTTCATAATGTTCTATGCATTATATGTTGATATTAAAATGCAAGAAATTAAACAAATAGTAAGAATGGAAGTTACCGATTTAATAAGAAGAGGAGTAAAAATGTCTCCTGAGCAAACTGATCAATATATTAAAGAAAGAATCGAATATTATATAAACGCTTATGGATTAAATAAACCATGGTACGAAAGGATATGGAGAGTTTTATATGATCTTCTAACCTTTAATTTTGGTAAAGCTTATTATCTTACAGCTGAAAGCGGAAGTAGAGACGTTAGCGTTATAATTTTAGAAAGAATACCTAGGACAGTTTTATTGCTTGGAACCTCAACATTAATTACAACAATTTTAGGTTTATGGTTAGGATTAATGGCTGCAAATAGGCCACAATCCATAATGGATAAATCGATAATTATAATAGGACTGACTAGTAATGCTTTTGCAGCATGGTGGGTAGGGTTAGTTTTACAATATTTGTTTGCATACAATCCTTTAATTCCGTATGAATGGAGATTACCTGCCTTTGGTATAGTTGACGCTACAAGGACTTATACTTCAGATTTTGAGAAGTATATTGATATTTTAAGACACATGATCCTCCCCGTTTCTGCTTTAGTAATAGTTTCTTTTGGAGGATGGGCTCTTGTAGTTAGAAATTTATTAATAGGAACATTGGCTGAAGATTTTATTATGGTGGCTAGAGCAAAAGGTTTACCAGAAAATAAAATTTTGTTTGGTCATGCATTAAAATCTTCAGCTCCGCCAATAATTACAATAATAGCTTTTTCTATTGCTGGAATTTTTGGTGGAGTCATAATAACAGAAACAATTTTCCAATGGAATGGTATGGGTATGTTAATATGGGAAGCTTTAATGCAATTTGACATACCTATAATCTTAGCCTTCTTTTATATTTCCACATTGTTAATAATATTGGCTAATTTTATAGCGGACATATTATACGGATTATTTGACCCGAGGGTAAAAACTGGCTAAAATGTATATTGAAAAAATAAGAGAATTCTTTTCAGAATTTTTAAAAAGAAAATTAGGATTAATAGGTTTGGGTCTATTAATTTTCTATATAATATTATCCATTCTAGCACCAATTACTGCACCTCTTGGTTTAAATGAATGGGCATTGAAGGATAAGTGGAAAGATAATCCAATGCTTGTTCCTCCAGAATGGTTCATGTATATTACAAATCAGCCTTTTGCTCCAACTTTAGACATGAATAATTATAATTATGATGAAAAAAACATGGGCAGTTTAATTTATTATAATTTATCTTCAAGCATAAAATATGATTATTCAGGTTTACCTACGGGATTAATAATTTACATAAACGCTGAATATTATAAAAAGGATCAAGGTATAATTTCAAGACTTATTATAAAGAGACCTGATGGAGAAATTATTAAATATGATATTACGTTGTATAATTCTTCGCAACTAAGAATCACCGATTTGGATTTAAGAAAAACACTTTACGATTGGTTATCTTTAAAACTGGGTGAAGAATATATGAAATCTCAAGGAATTATCACCTCAGATAATTTATTATCAGCCCATATACCATTTTCTAAGCTAGAAAAAGGAATTTTAAGACCATCTACAGCAGAAGTATTGAAAGGTAATTATAATTTTGAGTTAATTATAATTTCCGATAGTATTGTAAAAATCAAAGAATACGAGATAAAGATTATCGGAAATACGCACGGTTTGATGGGTACAGATGGAAATAAAAGGGATTTTTGGTTAGGAATAGTCTGGGGTGCACCGGTAGCTTTAATGATAGGTTTTCTTACTTCATTAATTTCAGTAATCATAGGAATAATTTATGGTACTATTTCAGGTTATATAGGAGGAAAAGTTGATGAATTGATGATGAGAATTGTTGATGTTCTTCTCGCTTTACCTGTCTTCCCTATATTAATACTTTTATTAGTTATAGCAGGTCCTAACAGATCAATATGGATTATTATTTTCTTAATCTCCGTTTTTGGTTGGATGGGTCTGGCTAGAGTAGCTAGAAGTATAACTTTACAGTTAAAGGAAACAGCTTTTATAGAATCTATTAGAGCGTTGGGGGCTTCTTCGTCTAGAATAATATTTAGACATATTATACCTCAAATGATGCCCTATGCTTATGCAAATCTTGCATTAGGAGTTCCGGGTGCAATTTTAACTGAAGCAGGATTAAGTTATCTAGGTTTAGGTGATCCTACTTTACCAACATGGGGACAACTGTTAAGGCATGCAGTTGAAGTAGCTGCTGTGCAAAATGGTTATTGGTGGTTATGGATTACACCTGGATTATTAATAGCAGGAGTATCGATCGCCTTTGTTTTTATAGGACATTCTATAGATGAAATTTTAAATCCAAGAATAAGAAGATTATAATATGCCTTTATTGGAAATACGGAATCTAAAAACTTACTTTTTTACAACTAAAGGAATAGTTAAAGCGGTAGATGATGTATCTCTTTCTATAGAAAGAGGGGAAACATTGGGGCTAGCTGGAGAATCTGGTTGCGGTAAAAGTACATTAGCTTATTCTATTATAAGATTGATTCCGCCCCCAGGTAAAATAGTTTCAGGTAATATTTTTTTCGAAGGAGAAGATATATTAAGACTTTCTGAAGAAGAGTTTCGAACAAAAATTAGGATGAAAAAAATATCGATGATTTTCCAAGGTGCATTGCATGGATTAACACCTGTATATACTGTAGGCTACCAACTTTTGGAAGTATTTAAATATCATTCAAATATAGAAGAAAGTAAAGCTAAAGAAATTATCGTGGACACTGTAAAGCTAGTAGGGCTCGATCCTTCAATATTAAAAAGATATCCGCATGAATTGAGTGGTGGTCAAAAACAAAGAATAATGATTTGTATGGCTATTTTATTAAAACCACCATTAGTTATCGCTGATGAACCTACAACTGCATTAGATGTTATAGTTCAAGCACAAATACTTAACTTACTTAAAGAATTACAAGCAAAATTTAACATATCTATTATACTAATTACACATGATTTGGGTATAATCGCAGAGTTGGCCGATAAAATAGCAATAATGTATGCAGGTAAAATAGTTGAATATGGTAAATCAATGGATATTTATAAAGACCCTTTGCATCCGTATACACAAAAATTAATTAGAAGTATTCCAAGATTAAAAGAAGATGTAAATAAATTAGAGTTTATTCCTGGCTTACCCCCAGATTTAAGGAATCCTCCTTCAGGTTGTAGATTCCATCCAAGATGTCCTTTTGCTATGGAAATATGTAAAAGAGTTGAACCTGAGCTAATTGAAATTAAACCAAACCATTACGTAGCATGTCATTTATATGGAAAATAAAAATATTATTTGATTAAATGGTTAACATGGAAAATCAAATTGTTACATTAATTAACGTTAAAAAATACTTTCAAATAAGGAGAGGTATTTGGGGTACAATAAGAAGACTTCCTATACTTTATGCTAAAGCAGTAGATGGTGTTTCTTTAGCTATATATGAAGGTGAAACCTTAGCTCTTGTAGGAGAATCCGGGTCTGGGAAAACAACTCTTGGAAGACTTATTCTCAAACTTATAGATGTAACAGAAGGCTATATATTTTTTAAGGATATTCTAGTTAATAGTCTTAAAGGAGAAGAATTAAAATCTTATAGAAGAAATGTACAAATAATATTTCAAGATCCTTACGGTACTCTTGATCCTAGATATACTATTGGCGGAGCCTTAAAAGAACCTTTAATTATTCATAAAATTGCAAAATCTTCAACTGAAAGAATGGAAATTGTTTCCAAAATTTTAGAAGAAGTTAAATTGGTCCCTCCGGATGAATTTATGAGAAGATTTCCTCATCAATTGAGCGGAGGCCAAAGGCAAAGAGTTGCTATTGCAAAGGCTTTAATATTAAACCCAAAATTTATTGTTGCTGATGAACCCGTATCGATGTTAGATGTTTCAATAAGGGCTGAAATTTTAGAATTGATGAAAAGTTTAAAGGAAAAATTTAATTTGACCTATCTCTACATTACTCATGATCTTTCAACAGCTAGATATATAGCTAATAGAATAGCTATAATGTATTTAGGTAAAATTGTTGAAATAGGACCTGCGGGTCAAGTCATAGATGATCCATTCCATCCTTATACTCAAGCTCTTATAGCTGCAGTACCCGAACCTAATCCTGAAAATAAATTTAGAATGAGAGAACTGAAAATTATAGGAGAAATACCAAGCTCCGTTTTTATTCCTTCAGGTTGTAGATTCCATCCAAGATGTCCTTTTGCTATGGAAATATGTAAAAGAGTTGAACCTGAGCTAATTGAAATTAAACCAAACCATTACGTAGCATGTCATTTATATAGCGGAAATAAAAGATATGAGGATACGATTAATATTCCTGATAAATTCTCTGAAATAATTAGTATTAGGTCTTCTAAAGCTTAAAATTTATGCGCTAGCTCCGCCTAAAAATAACCTTTTAAAGATTTCTTTAAATTTATCCCATACTGTCGGTATCTTTAGTTTTTGTTTTTTCGTTTCATCTTTATACATTACATTGTAACTATAGTAAATAGGTTTAGATTGATAATAAGCTGCTCTTTTGTACAAGTTTAATAATTCTTCATCTGTTGCATATTCCAAAGGAATGCCATTTTGATTATTATTATTCCATCGTTGATAAAGCTTATCCATAACATTTATTACGTATTCATCTGAATAAAACAAGATTTTCACATTTTGATTCTCATTATCATCTATAAGTTCTATTATTTTTTCTATGTATTTTTTTCTTTTTTTCTCATCCATCGATTAAAAATTAATTAGCTAGCTTATTTATTTAACGTATAAAATGTCAAATACTAAGCTTATAGCGTATACTGGTGAACTTTTATCTTTGAAATCAAATAATAAATACTGGTATATTGCGGAATTAACATGTATCGAGAAAAGAAAGGAAAAGGAAATAGTGCATTACCATTATATTACAAAGTTTAAAAATTATGAATGTTATATACCCATACCTAAAAAAATGCCACCCACTTATTATGGTGAAAACTTTTCGATAACATGGTATTTAACTATATATGATCAAAAAATAAAGAAAATTTATGAACAAGAATTATATGTATTAACTAAAACAGATAATCTAAAAGAAGAAATTCTCGATTTTAATAATTTTAAATTAAAAATAAATCTTAATATCACTTCAAATCAAAAAATTATTTTAGAATCAGATAAAAAAATAATTATAAATAGTTCCAAGATATTTTTAAAAGAAATTTTAGATCTTAAATTTGAAAAAGAAATAAAAATTCTTCATCCTAAAATAGAATCAACTTCAGAAAATATTTTTAATTTAATTATTAATGAAAAATTACCTTTAACTTTTTTTAATAGATTTTCTGCTTTATTATGTGAATTAATCTTAGAAATTAAAGATCAAAATAAAACCTTTTATGCTAAAGTAAATTTAAATATATTTGATAAAATAGAAGAATATCAAGATTTATCGCTTATGAAAAAATTAGTTTTAAATTATATAAAAAATTATGGTCCAATGACTCTAGGAAAATTAGTTATGTTAATAAGCTATGGTGAAAAAATGCGTGTAAAATCAAAAGATGTTCTTAGGGCATGTGAAGAATTAATTAAAGAGAAAAAACTTATTAGAGAAGGTTATGGTCCTTTAACTTCCAAGTATTATTTGGCTTCTTCTTAATGTTAAGGCTTAAAAGGTTTTTATTAAAAGATAAAGATTTTTTAGAAACTGATGAAGGATTTTTCCAAGTCATAGGATATGTTCATCCTAAAGATTACATAGTTTGTATACCTAGATATATTAAAGTTAACTATGGAACCTATTGGTTTAAAAGTGGTTTCTATTATGATAGAGTATTAAAAAGATATGGAATTAATGATATAATAAGTTCAGATATAATTAATAAATATTTAATCTTTGATAATAATTTTGATACTTATTTACCTATGATCAATATTAATAAAATTAAAAAAAGATATTATACAGATGATTGGGCTTCTTATAGTATTAATAAAGATTTATTTAAAAGATTTATAGAAATATTGGAAATATTAACAAATAAAACCTCTCTTCCTTCCTATTTTTTTGGTATTACAGGTTCTCTTTTAATTAGTCTATCCAATAGTATTTATTCTGATATAGATATTGTTATTTTTGGAAGGAGAAATACTGATAAGATCAAGGAAGTGGTATTGGAAGAGAACGCAATGGTTAAACCATTATTATTTGAAATTGAAAATGAAGTTGCAATATATAAATCGAATTTACAGACTTTAAAGGTGATATATAATAGAAAATGGTATAAATGCAAATTTAAAGGAAGATATTTTTCCATAAATCCTGTNAAGCTTGATGATGAAATTAAAGAAAAATATGGAGAAACAAAAATTAAAAACATAAGCGAAATTGAAATAATCGCCACCGTAAAAGAGATTATTGAGAATTACTTTTATCCTTTCAGATATAGTTTAAAAAATGTTGAAATATTGGCAGGTCCTTTTGAAAAAATAGAAGAATTAACGATTTATAACAGCTTTTATATGGATTCTTTAACAACAGACGATATTATACATGTCAAAGGTATTCTTAGAAAAATCATTTCCAAAGATAAGGAATATTTTGACGTAGCTTTCGGTGTTAGAGAAGTAAAGGATCAATTTTTATACATAAAATCAAATTAAAGCTTGTATTTGTATCTCTGTTAATTTGCTAATATCGATATCGAAAGTATATTTTACAGTCTGGTAATTCTTTCTAAATTCTATAACTTCTTGTTTAATTAATTCAGGATCGGTTTTTTTAATTATAGCTTTATAGATAAGTTCAGCAATGTACTTCATTTCGCTTTTTTTCATTCCATATCTTGTCATTTCCTGAACACCTAATCTTAAACCTGATGGGTTTTTAACCATTTCAGGTGTATCACCTGGTATCATATTTTTATTGGTAATTATATTGCATTTTTCCAATAATTCAGCAACGTAAGTTCCACCTCCAAATTCTTTAACGTTTAGAATTACTTGATGAGTATTAGTAAATCCTTTTTTCTCTCCTAACACTTTAAATCCAAATTCATGCAAGCTTTCAGCTAGAGTCTTAGCATTTTTAACAATGCTTTCCGCATATTCTTCGCCAAAGTATTTCATTTCGTAAGCTGTGATAATTGTTGCTGCTATTCTGTGCAAGTGATGGTTTGAAACAAACACGGGAAATATTATTTTTCTATATTTTTTAAATACCTCTTCATTATTACTCATACATAATCCTCCCTGGGGACCTGGAAAAGTTTTATGAGTAGAACTTGTAGTTAAGTCTGCTCCTTCAATAACAGGATTTTGGAATTTCTTGCCCGCTATTAATCCTAAAACATGTGCTGCATCGTATAAAACATAACCTCCAACTTCATTCATAACTTCTTTAATTTCCTTTACCGGTTGTTCGAACAAAATAACAGTTCCTCCAAGAATTACGATTTTTGGTTTTTCCTCTTTTATTTTCTTTATTGTTGCATCCAAATCGATGCACATTTCTTCTCCATTAAAAGGCATTTCAATCTCTTTTATACCCAAAGCTCCCAATATCCCGTATTTAGTATGGCTTACATGTGATCCTGCAAAAACTGGTACAACTAGGGCTTTATCTCCAATCGAAGCTAATGAATAAAACGCAGCACCGTTAGCTGTTGTACCAGATATTGCTCTAATATCTACAAATTTAGCGTTGAATAATTCTCCTAAAACTTCATTAGCCTTCTCTTCCAATTCATCTATATATTTTGTTCCTTGATAATAACGTTTAAACGGTAATCCTTCTGCATATCTATGCATCGCATCACTTAAATAAACCAAATCAACCAAAGGAGAAGTTACGTTTTCTGAAGCTATAAGATTTATACATTCTTTTTTCCTCCAGTTATTATGTTTTTTAACTAATTCAATAATCTCAATAATTTCTTGGTATTCCATTATCTAACAAATCTTAATAATTTTATAAAAGCTTATTATAAAATAATGGAACCGATATTGCTTAAAAACTGTAAAGTAATCCTTGATGCATTTAATAAAATGAGGAAAAACTTAGATATTCTAATTAATAATAAAAAAATAGAAGAAATAGGAAATAATCTAAGTAAAAAAGGTATAGTTATAGATTGCTCTAACTGTATCGTTATTCCAGGTTTCTTTAATGGGCATACACATTCTCCTATGAGTTTACTTAGAGGAATTGCGGAGGATTTGCCTTTACATGAATGGCTTAATAATAAAGTATGGCCTCTGGAAAGAAAGTTTAAAAATGAGCATTATTACATCGGCTCTAAATTTTCTATAGCAGAAATGTTAAAATCAGGTTTTACAGGCGCAGCGGATATGTATTTCAAAATGGACATCGTTGCTCAAAGTTACATTGAATTAAATTTCAGAGGAGTACTTTGTGAAGGAGTTTTTGATTTTTTCAATGAAAATGAAACAGAAAATCAATATAAAAGAGCTAAGGATTATTATTTCAAGCTTAAAAATTTAGGAAACGATTTAATAAAACCTTCTTTAGGACCCCATGCTACTTATACATGCTCAGAAAAATTATTAAAATTAATTGCGGAACTTTCTTATGAATTAAATTCATTAGTCCAAATTCATGTAGCTGAAGATTTAACGGAACAAGAATTATGTATCAAAAAGTATGGTGTAAGAGAAGTAAATTTCCTGGATAAAATAGGGTTATGTAATGAAAGAACAGTATATGCTCACTCTGTTTGGCTTGATGAAGAAGAAATAAAATTATTAAAGTATCGTAAATGCTCTGCTGTTCAGAACACAATTTCCAATTTGAAACTCGGTGTAGGATCAACATGTAATATAAGAAAATTAATTGATGAAGGAATAAAAGTATGTCTAGGAACAGATGGGCCTGCAAGTAATAACAGTCTTGATCCTTTTGAAATGATGAAATTTTCTTCTTTATTACAAAAGCACATGTATCGTAATCCGGCTATAATTTCTTCAAAAGAAATATTTAAATTAGCTACTTACGGTGGTTATAATATTTTCTTCCCTGAACTTAATGGGGGTATAATAAATGAAGGAAACATAGCAGATTTAGCAATATTTGATTTAAATAATATTAGATTTATGCCTCTGAATTTAAGCGATGAGAATCATATTCTTGCCCATTTGGTGTTTTCTTCTTCGGGTCTCAAAGCCAAATATACTATAGTTAATGGTAAATTATCGGTAGAAAATTATAAACTGGTTAATATAAACGAAGAAAAATTATTCGAAGAATTTGAGAAAGCTTTCTATTCTCTTATAGAAAATTAAACTATTTTTGGTTATATAATTTTTGAATAAAAAATATTTCCTCTTTCTGTATTTATTTCTATCCATTCTGCATTTATTTCGCTTTTTAAGTTGATTTTTATAATATGTAATGGTTCAATTTTTTGATTAAAAATAACTTCCTCGCTTTTCTCTCCATTAAATATTTTTATTTTTAAAATATTTATTGTCAAATTACTTTCATTTAATATGTATATTATAAAATGATTTTTATTTGATAAAATATTTAAGCAAATTTTATCTAAATAAAATATAAATTTGTCTTCACTAAAACTTATTATTTTTATAAATATTTTTGTATTATTATTTAATGTATTAAAATTTAAATAAATTATATCATCTAATATATTATTTTTTATACTAAAATTGTAATCTTTTATTAAAATAGTATAATTATTATTAATTAAATAAATTTTTTGATTAACAGGTTTATTATACCAAAAACTAATTTCTAAGAAGGCTTCATAATAAAAAGTATTAAGAAAAATATCATCGAATTCGAATATTAACTCCATTTTATATCCTTTTTCCAGACTTTTTGAATTAAATATAAGGGCTTCATTATCTTTGTATAAGACCTTCCCTAATTGATGATCGTTACCGTTAATTTTGTTGGGGTAATATTTATTTTTAAACGATCCTAATATAGTTATTTTTTCGTTCATTTTTTCCCATAAAGTTTTAAACTCATTGATTCCCGAATTTTGAACGTACAATTGTAAACCCAGCAATAAAATGTAAATTAAAATAAAAATATATGTGCCTATAACTGTCGTTACAGCTTTTTCTTTCATAATTGTATTGTTAAAAAACTTTAAAAGGTCATCCAAATTTTAAATCATAAAATAATACTAAACTTAAGACTTTTCTATAAGGATTAAGAAATGGTTAGACTGAGTTTTCCATCGAAGTGAAGAGCAAAACTTTACAATAAACTAAACTCTAGCCAATTCTGGATGTGGTAAGATTTATATTTTTTAAGACTTTTCTCTTTAGATAAATACAATCAAGCAATCAAAGTTAATGTCGCTATTAAGATTGTACCATCCGAAAGAAACAACAATATACGGCAAACAAAATAAAATTCCAACAAATGGGAATATTCTGAATCTCTCGACTGTTTTCATATAAAAGACGTAGTCATGAATCGATGAGGAAATTCTCACCTTTCAAGGCGGTTAGTCAGCAAAAAAACTCAAATAAAATATAAAATTAATACGGAAATTACGAACTAGAAAGGACAACCACAAAAATTATTGAGATTTCTAATTTTTCGTCTTTATAAATAAAAAGATTTAATCATGAATGAATAAGGAAAAGCATACCAAGATCAGCCTTTTAAAAATTCTCTAACTTGCCATTTAGGAATTCCTATTTCAATTAACTTGTTTTGTACCCATTCAATGCTTTTATTTTCATTTACCCATTTATTTTTAAGTTTCATAATTGTTTCTTTTACTTCATAAGGATAAATGATCCATTTATCAATTATTTTAGTGTAATAATCTGGAATAAGCTTTGTCCAAGGTTTGACATAAACGGTAGCCGTTTTAATTACCAATGGACTAAAAGATTTAAGGTAATCTATCGATTTAAGCAAAGATTCACCTGTATCACTTACATCATCTGCTACTAAAATTTTTTTATTTCTCACATCTTTTCCTATACCTTCTAATATGACTGGTTCTTTTAACGTGGAATAAATATTAGTATAAAACGTTATATGTAAATCTGTTACTTGATTTACTTCTAATATATCAGAAAGTATCCTACCTACAACCCATCCACCTCTGGCTATAGCTACTATAATGTCAGGCTTATAATTATCTTTCTTTATCTTTTTACTTAACTTTAAAATATCTCTATAGAATTCGGACCATTTTAATACATAAAAATCTTCTTTTTTCACAATATTTATGGTTAAATTTTATTATTTAAATTTTATGGAAATTAAGGATGAATTTTTTGCATACGGGCATAAACTTATTCAAGCTACACATAAGACTACCATGGAAATAACCAAAGATGATTATTTAACTAAAAGAGGCAATTGTATTATAGCTGTTAAATCTCAGAAAGCTTGTTCAGATCTTAACGAAAAACTAAAAGAACTAATAAAAAAGGATGGCGCAAAGATTATTATCAAGTTATCTGTCAACGGTTTAGAGGAAATAATTGAAGCAGAGGGTTCAAAAATGTTAACTTTAACGAGTAATAGGAGTATTGTTATAAGAAAATCAGATTATATAGATGAGAGAACTTTGGCTATAAGAGCAAATAAGTCTTCTGCAGAGCTTAGTAGAGAGTTTATAAAAAAATTAAAATCTTCTAATTCAAAAGTAAGAATTGAAATAAAAGTTTTAAATATTAATTTTTAACAAATTTTTCCTTGAATTTTTTATAATACTTTATAAAAATTTCAAATTTTGAAAGATAATTATTTTATATTTTTTATACTTTTATAAATGGTTCTTATCTTGGCTTAATTTAAAATTTGATAATGTTATTTTACCATAAAAATATATAAATAAGCATTTTATAATATTAAATTGTTATGAGAATAGCTTTGTTTGGGGCTGGTCATATGGGTAAAAGTTTGGCTAGAAAATTAATAGAATATGATTTTGTAGAAGAACTTATCATTGTAGATAAGGATAATTATGCCTTGGATTATTTTAGAACTTCTCTAATTAACGAAAAAATTTCTTTAGAAAATACGGATATAAAAAACATAGAAGCTATTTCGAGAATACTAACCAGAGTTGATCTAGCCATCGCTGCAATACCACCTTCATTAACTACCTTAAACATAATTAAAATATGCATAGATACTGGATGCAATTACTTAGACTTAGGATTAGGTGATTATCCTTTACTTGAAATATTAAAAAACGAGGATTTATTCAGAATTTCTGGTATAAGTGTTTTTCCATGTTATGGCTTAGCGCCAGGAATAACAAATATCATAGCTAAACACTTAGCTCATAAACTAGATGTTGTAGAGGAAATTAGAATAAGAGATGGCTCAATGGTTCATTCTAAAAGATATGAACTAATATTTACTTATTCACCATCGGTATTTTTATCTGATTTTTCTACAAAACCTGTAATTTATGAAAATAGAACATTTAAAAGGAAACAACCTTTAAGTTTGGAAGAAGATTATGAGTTCCCTCCTCCTGTAGGCAAATTAAAAGTTTATCTAATAAGTCACGAAGAAACTTTGACCTTACCTAGGTATTTAGGTAAGGATATTAAATACTTAGATTTTAAGTTAGCTTTATCGCGGGAAACTTATCAAATTATTAAAGTAATATTAAAGCTAGGTTTGCTAAGAGACGATCCAATTGAAGTTGACGGAGTAATGGTTAGTCCAAAATCTGTTCTCTTAGCTCTTTTACCTAAACCTGTAAACTTTAGTAATATTGAAGGACATGAAATGCTTTTAGTTGAAACAAAAGGTATTAAAGACGGAAGAAAAGTTAAAAATATTGGTTATGTATACTTAACTCATAAGGAAGCATATCAAAAATATAATGAAAGTGCTACTGCTTATTTAACATCTCTTCTTCCTTTGATAATTGTAGAAATGTTAAATAAAGGAGAAATTAATCAAACAGGTTTAATTTTACCTGAAATGTTAGATTGTGAAATTTTGTTACAAAAATTAATTCAAAAAGGAATGCCTTATTATGAACAAAGCTCCACTCTTTAGAATTTATGGGAATAAATTTAAAAAACAATAAATTAAATAAAAATTAAGCAACTTGATCAAAATAGAAATCAAGGTAATTAGATAAACTATTCCAGCTTTTATAAAAACTTTATTTATTATATATTATTGTAGGGGGCTTTCAGCACTTTCCATTAATTTCAAAGATAATAATAGCCTTTATTTCCGGATAATTAATTTTGCAAAAATCTCGCTTATTTAACCGAAAAATTTATAGCTGAATTCTTTATTGCAAATTAATGTGGAATTCTGAGACACTTTGTGGNATATTAATCTGACTTCTAGCTTAAATAGCGAAGTTTTAGTTTTTCTAATTATTAATTATAATGATAAACTTTATGAAATAAAGGATGACAAACTTTACATTTAAGGATAACAAGAAGTTAAAAGGAATTTCCATAAACACTGGTTATCTTTATAAAAAGTAAAATGACTTTGGTTAATTTTTATTTTTTCCCTTTATATAATATTATATTAGTAATGCTAGGGTGGCAGAGTGGCAATGCGCCGGCCTCGAAACAAAGCGGGTGAGCCGGTGGGCGCTTTGCGCCCGTGTGGGTTCGAATCCCACCCCTAGCGTATTATCCTTTTAATATTTCGAATTTTTAAAAGACCTTTACATCCCTCTTCTTGTAATATTTCATAAGTAATTTTCCATTTCATTTTAAGTAATATTATAGTTATTATACTCATTGCAATTATAGCTATAATGGTTGTTAATAGGGTATCATTACTACTTAAAAAATATTTGGCTCTTTCAAAATAAAACTTTGATAAATAAGCTACGCCAATAGCTAATAAAGTTTTTCCTAGCATGTTAGCAATTAGAAAATATTTAATATTGTATTTGGCTAAACCCAGAGGAAAATATAAGACGTCATCAGGCAAAGGAGTTATGGCGAAAATAAAAACTCCTATGACTCCATATTTTTTAATTATCATGTTAAAAAATTTTAGTTCTTCTTTTTTGTTTTCTGGTAAAGTTTTATAACTTAATACTCCTAAGCCATAAGTAGTTAACTTCCCTAAACTTCCTCCAATTCCTGCTGAAAAGCCTAATAAAAATAAATCTATACCATTAAACTTTTGAGCTAGTAAAACAACAAAAGCCAGATAAGGCAAAGGTAAAAAAGGGATTAAACTTCCAATTAAAGAAATCAAGAAAATTCCAAGAAATCCCATATTTTGAAGAGATTCCAGTACATAGTTAAATATGTTTGTAAGGTCTAGCATTAATACTATAATATCGTTTTATTTAAAAACCTTATGGATTTTAATAAAGAGTTTAGTTTTAACAATAAATTAAAGTGTTATAGTATTCAGATTTCAGTTGAACATATAAGGTTAATAAAACTTTTGTAAAACTTAAGTAAATAATTTAAGAATTATTTATTATGAATAGTAAAAATATAGCAATTACGGCTATTTTTATAGCTTTAACTTATGTTACTACATTTTTTTCTGGTCAGTTTATTAAAAGCCCCGTCCCAGGTGGTTACCTTAATATAGGAGATGCAGTAATATTTATTTCTGCAATATTATTTGGTCCACTAGTTGGATTTTTAGCAGGTTCAATAGGCTCAGCTTTATCTGATGCTTCTTTCGCAGCTTACATGTTTGTCCCAGGTACTTTTGTTATTAAAGGTTTGGAAGGATTAATTGCAGGCGTTGTGTATAAATATTTGGTAAGAAAACCATTACATGTAAGTTATTCGATAATGTTTATTGGGTTTTTTACTATGATTATTTCTTTATATGTTTTTTATAATGTTAACTATAGCGATCCTATAAGAAACCTTTCTCCGATTGATTATTACTATTTTGCTTTTCCTATAGGTTTAATTTACAGTGTTTTAGGTGTGTCTAGTGTGTTTCTTTCTATAAGAAAATCGAAGTACGTTAAAGATATAGTTATTCTTAGTGCTATGATTATAGCAGGTTCTGAAATGGTTCTCGGTTATTATTTATATGAATTAATGATTTTTGGTTATATTGCCATTGCTGAAGCTCCTATAAACATTACTCAAGCTTCTATAAGTATCTTAGTAGCTTACTTTGTAGTAAAGAGTTTAGGAAAATATCTAAGGATATATTGAAATGCTAGAAATAGAGGGTAATATTATAGATCTTTTTAACGAGAATATTTATCCAGGTAAAATTTTAGTTAAAAATAATAAAATATTAAGCGTAAAAAAAACTAATGTTGAATATAATAAATACATTTTACCTGGGTATGTTGACGCACATATTCATATCGAAAGCAGTTTATTGTGTCCTAGCAGGTTCGCAGAAGTTGTAATACCGCATGGTACAGTAGCAACAGTTTCAGATCCTCATGAAATAGCCAACGTTTTGGGTATTGAAGGAATAAAATATATGATAGACGATTCTAAAGGTACACCATTAAAGATTTTTTTTACAGCTCCTTCGTGCGTTCCTGCTACAGTTTTTGAAACAAACGGTTCGGTTTTAACCCATAGAGAAATTGAAATGTTATTGAAAATGGATGAAATAGTAGCGTTAGGAGAGGTTATGGATTATTATTCAGTAATAAACGAAGATGAAGAAATGTTAAATAAAATAAATATTGCAAAAAAACTAGGTAAAGTAATAGATGGGCATGCTCCTTTATTGCGTGGAGAGTTGTTGAAAAAATACATTTCATTTGGTATTTCTACTGATCATGAAAGCGTTCTTTATGATGAAGCATTGGAGAAAGCAAAATTAGGAGTCAAAATTATGATAAGGGAAGGATCGGTTGCAAAAAATTTTAAAGAATTAATAAAATTAGTAAAGGAAAATTTTGAATGCTTTTTTGTAACTGATGATATACTTGTAACAGATTTATTAAAGGGCCATTTAGATTTGCTCTTAAACGAAGCTTTAAAATATAATATTGATCCAATTAAAGCTTTAAAATGTGTTTCCTTATATCCTGTACTGCATTATAAGTTGCCAGTAGGATTGTTAAGGGAAAACGATTATGGTGATTTTGTTATAATTAAAAATTTGGATAATTTTACACCTATCGAAGTATATATAAACGGTTTTCTTGTAGCTAAAGAAGGTAAACCATTATTTATTGCTAACCCAAAGCAAACTGGGAATACTATGAAAACTAAATTTTTAGAAGAGAATAGAATAAAGATTAAAACAGATAAAGAAAACGTCAAGGTCAACGTAATAGGAGTCATTGAAGCTCAAATAATAACAGAACACTTAATAGAAGAAATTAAGCCTAGAAAAGGATTTGTTGAAGCTGAAAATGAAAAGGATATTCTTAAAATAGTTGTAGTAGAAAGGTATGGTAAAAATAACGTTAGTACAGGATTTATAAAAGGTTTTGGCTTAAAAAATTGTGCCATAGCTTCTTCCATAGCCCATGATTCTCATAATATAGTAGCGGTAGGTGATGATGATAAACTTATTGTAAAGGCTGTAAATGAATTAATTTTAAGCGGAGGAGGTTTATGTTTAGTAAATTATACCTCAAAATATTTATTACCTTTACCTATAGCTGGTTTAATGAGTACAGAGAGAGCCGATGAGGTTGCAAAAAAGTTGAATTTACTTCATGAAAAGGTTAGGGAACATGGTTGTAAGTTAAAAAATCCATTCATAACATTATCATTCATGACTTTACTTGTGATTCCTGAACTTAAAATAAGCGATAAAGGACTTTTCAATGTAAAGAAACAACAGTTTATTCCGGTTTTAGCTGAATAAAATATTTTATTATTTCATCTTATTTTAAGATTATGCAGAATCCATATTTCGTAGAAAAATTAAGGAGTTTCGAAATAAAGAAAAGAAGCATATCCGAATTGCTTAAAGACTTAAAGGACACTGCATATCAGGGAAGAAAATTAGGCGAAGCATTTTATGTTTGGGAAAGAATGTTAAAGGACGAAGATACAGTTATATTTTTAGGCTTAGCTGGCTCAATGAGCACTGCAGGTATGTGGAAAATAATTAAATGGCTTGTTGAAAATAATTACGTAGATGTTATTGTTTCTACAGGTGCTAATATATCTGAAGATATATATGAAGCTATGGGTTTTAGTTATTGGAAAGGTTCTACTAACATAGACGATTCTGAATTATACAAATATAACATAGATAGATTTTACGATGTCTTTGCAAGTGAAGATGATTATAGGAAAATGGAAAATTTAATTATGGAATTTGCAGACACTTTACCTGAAGGTGTTTATTCGTCAAGGAATTTTCTTTGGAAGTTTGGTAATTATCTTTATAACAAAGGAATAAATAGTATTATAACTTCATGTTATGTTAAAAAAGTACCTGTTTATTCTCCTGCTATTTCGGATAGCGGTTATGGTATAGCTTTGGCACATCTTAAGAAAAATAAAGGAAAATTAATTTCCATTGATGCAACATTAGATTTGGAAGAAATAGCTAAAATTATAGCTAACAGTAAAAAAACCGGTGTAATTTATATTGGGGGAGGAGTACCAAAAGACTTTGTACAAATTTCCACAATACTTGCTCCATTATACAAAATGCTAGAAAATAGAACTAAACCACATCATTATGCTATACAGATTACTACAGATGCGCCACAATGGGGAGGCTTGTCAGGTTGTACTTTAGAAGAAGCGGTAAGTTGGGGTAAAATAAGCGATAAAGCTTTAAAAGTAACATGTTATTGTGATGCAACCATAGCTCTTCCTATATTAGCCCAAGGAATTTTTGAATTAAATATTAAAAGAATTCCTCCCTTAAATTTTGAAGAAATTTTATCTTAAATTTTAGATACATCCTCTAAAAGTTTTTTAGAAAGATTAAGATTAATTTTATTTAATACTATATATAATAAATAAAATATTAATGTAAAAATTAAAAGTAAAAATAATATTAAATTAATTTGTAAATTCAATATTAATCTTATTAAAAATATTGTAAATATATAAATTATTCCACCTATTATCAAAGATAGATATGCTCCTTTAAGACTTATCATTTTACTTAATTTTGTTTCCTCAAATTTTGGGTATTTCAATCCTATAGTTAATCCTATTTTTGAAGTCAAAAGACTAATTAAAAATATAAAACAAAATAATATAAATAAATATAATAAATTTAAATATAAAATAAAATAAATATTTAAAATAGTAATTAAAGATAAAATAAACGATATGAATATTATAAATATAAATTTTGATTTATAATATTCATTGTAACTAATGGGTAAATAATAAATATTTATAATTGATCTTCCTTCGTATCCTATTGCTGCAGTAGATATTATTAAGTTTATTATTGTGGGTATTATTAAAGAAATCTGATATGAAGAACTTATGAAGAATGAAAGGATCACCAATCCAAGAATAGGTGAGTAAGTTCTTATCAATTCCATTTTCCTAACGTATGCTTTCAAATCTTTAATAATCAAAGCAGAAATTTTACTTTCTTTCATTATTTTATTAAGAAAATCTTTTTTCTTTCTTTTTTCAATAATTATCGAAGGCTTTTCTAAAACCCAATATTTGTTTCTTAAAAAAGAAGCTAAGACTAATAAGGAAAAGCAGAAAATTATCGTAAGTAAAATATTAATTAATGCTCCTATGTAATTTTCTTCTATGTAAAATTTCAATGAAGTTGATGGCCAATTAAAAGGTAAAAACCATGTAATATCGATTATATTTTTAGTATTAAATAAAAATCTTTGTATTAATGAAGGATTTGTGATCACTATAAATATCGAGCTTATAATTATTATTAAAAATAATCTAAAATTAATCAAATATTTTCCTTTAATCCTTTTAATTTTTGAAAATGAAGCTTCTAGGAAAATTTTTATTATTTCTACAAATAATAATGCCATAAATTTTGAAGAGAGTAAAGCCAGAATAAAGATTAATATTAGAAAGAATGCCTGAAATTTAATTAAAAACGGTATAATTAATGCTGTAAGTATGAACAGCGGAAAAGAATATATGTACATAGTAGAAATTATACTAGATACCACATATTCATAAGGTTTGATAGGTATCCAATTTATAGTTTCCACATCAAATATACTTTCTCCTGTTTCAAAGATTAATAATATTCCTACAAGGATGAACATGATGAAAATGAAAAAAGGAATGTTTATAATTAGTTCATTTAAAGCTGATCTAGCCGTTATTAATGTTTCTTCTTTCAATATACTTAAAGCTAGATAAACTGAAGAGAAAATTAAAAGAAAAATGACTAGATTTATAAATAAGATAATTTTTGGGTCGCTGGATAATCCTTTCCTACTATTCTTTCTTGTAATTCCTTTTAAAATTACAATTGTTAAAAGTAGAATTTTTTTCACTTTAACAGTACTTCAACCAAATTTTTAATCTCATCTCCTCCAGTAATCTTTAGAAAATATTCTTCAAGAGATTTGTTTTTAGAAATTTCCAATATTTCATTTATGCTGACCATATTAATTAACTGACCCTTATCCAATATGGCTATTTTATCGCATATAGCTTGGGCAATTTCTAAAATATGTGTACTAAAAATTATAGTCGACGTCTTTTTTAAATTAAGTATAATATCTTTAAATATTCTGGCAGATTTTGGATCAAGTCCATTTAAAGGTTCGTCTAGTAATAATAGTTTAGGTTTATGTATAAGTGCTGCTATTATAGCTATCTTCCTTTTCATACCCAATGAATAACTAGCTATCATTTCATCTTTTTTATCATAAATTTCAAAAATTTTTAAATAATCATAAATTAAATTTGTATTATCTATCTCGTATATTTTACATATAAATTCTAAATATTCTATTCCTGTTAAAAATTCGTAAAGTCTAACATCCTCTGGAACATAACCTGATATTTTTCTTATTTTTAAAGAATCTTTGACTGAATCGTAGCCATAAACTGTTATTCTACCCGAGTCAGGTTTAATCATTCCCAATATCAGTTTAAGTAAGGTTGATTTACCTGAACCATTTGGTCCAAGTAATCCCAAAATTTCTCCTTCGAATATTTGTAAATTAATGTTCTTCAAAGCGAAGTTTTCATTAAATCTTTTATTTAAGTTAACTATTTCAATTGATAAATTTCTCATAAATATTTTCTTAAAAAATTTATTAATAAGTCAAATATAAAAAATAATATGGCGGAAGACGAATTTGAAGAGTTTCCATTTTGGAGGAGGAGAAGAAGATTTCTATTTGATGAAATATTTAGAGAAATAGAAAGATGGTTTGAAGAAGCGTTCAGAGAATTTGAAAGAGAGTACGAATTCAGAGAACCTTTCAAAGAAGGAAAAAAAACATTCAGAACTTTTGGACCTTTTGTATATGGTTATTCAATAACAATTGGACCTGATGGAAAACCTATAATTAGAGAATTTGGTAATATAAGGCCTTCAAGAAGACTTACTAAACCTATAGAAATCTCTGAAGAACGCGAACCTTTGGTAGATGTTATAAATGAAGAAGATAAGATTAGAGTAGTAGCTGAAGTTCCCGGCGTTTCAAAGGAAGATATTAATTTAGAAGTTGTAGATAATAAACTAATAATTTCCACAAAAGGACCAAGAAAGTATTACAAAGAAGTTGAGTTAACCCATGAAGTTGAACCTGATACTTCGAAAGCCAGTTATTCAAATGGAATTTTAGAAGTAACTTTAACTAAAAAAGGCAAATCTAAAGAAACTAAGAAAATAAAAATAGAATAAAAATTAAAATCTTAAATTTTTAGTTATAGTATGCAGAAGTAGGTCTAAATTATATTTTTCTGTAGCAGATACATATAAAGGATCGTTATATAAATATTCTTCTATTATTTTAATTTTTTCATTTAATTCGCTTTTATCTATTAAATCGACTTTATTTAAAACAGGAAGTATTCTATCTTCTTCTATCTTTAATTTATTGAGTATCTCTAAGTTGGTTTTTATCTTTTCTTCAAATAAATTTCTTTNATCTTTTGAATCGATTACTAGGAGAATTAGATCTGCACTGGTAATATCCTTTAATGTTAGTTCAAAAGAGCCTATTATTAAGGGGTCGATATCAAAAGCAAAACCTATTGTATCAACCAATAAAAAATTAGTCATGTTATATTTTACCATATAATATTTGCTTGACAAAGTGGTA